>NZ_SLXT01000003.1 GCF_004341395.1 Heliophilum fasciatum | reverse complement strand
ATCCTCTTTTTGACATGTTTGTGGCAGAGGCTGTGGATCCGAATGTATTCCGAAAACGCATGCTCGATCCTTGGTCGAAATGATGCGGCAACGCCCGTATGCTTTATGTCTGTTATTTTACCACTGTATTTTCATATTTTTCGGCAATAACTGGTTAACCGATCACGAATGGAGCGTTGTATAGACCAAACCAGCGCTTGCCGTTTCCCAAAGACCGTAACCGAGCCAAGGGGCCAGACGATAGATCTCGCCGGTGCTGGCGGCCGCCGTAAAGGCAACGATAGAAATAAGGAAAACGAAAGGAAAGATGATCATGTTGGTTCGTGATAAGCTTTCCAACCCTTCGTAGGCTAAATACAAGTTTAAGAGAATCATGGCAGTGATCACGGTGAAAAGCGGTGTTTGCGGCAGCAGTGTGGCGACTACTAACTCACCAAAATGGCGCAGATACAAGGCGTAAAGGAGAAGAAAGATGCCTGCATAGAGGATGCCCAACAGCCGGCGTACTGGCGTTCCCCAAAGGGTTCCGGCAATTTCCAACAGTGAACGGCGGCCATGGTCGCGGATCAGACGTTCCAGCGCCCAAAAGGGTATCACCATGGCGAAAGCGGAAAGGAGGGGCACGATCCACCCGGCCGTCCCGGCGTCCTGGGCGAGCGATCGTGGGCTGGTCATGAACATTTTCACGTGTGTGAAGGAGCCTAAGACAATGCTTACAGGCAGCCATCCCACATGACCTTGTCGTTTCACGCCGGTCATGACGGTTTGTCCTTTTGCGGATTTCCCGGTGCGGTGCGGCGCAGCGCCACCGCTTCCAACAGGGTGGTTTTGTCCCAAGGGCGGGTGATTTTACCTGATTTCACCGGATCGAGGGGATGGGTATACAGGGGACGAGCTTCCGTAACGAAGGGAAAGGGCCGACTAACGGGGATGGTAAGATGTTTTTGCAGCGGTGCAAAGGGCGCAAAGAAAGGCACCCCGAGCGAACGCAGGCTGACACTATGATGAATGAGCGCCACCAAGCCCAGCAGGACGCCGTAAAAGCCTAAGACGGATCCCAATAGTAGGATGAAGATACGGATAATTCGTATACTGTTAGCCAGCATGTATTGGGGCATGGAATAGCCCGCTAAGATGGTGATCGACATGATAATGATTATCTCCGGGGAAACGATGCCGGCTTGAACGACGGCTTGGCCGATGATGATGGCACCGACAATACCGATAGTCGTGCTGATCGCTTTGGGAATCCGCAGGGCCGACTCCCGGACATACTCAAAGGCTAATTCCAAAAAAAGCACCGCCATAAAGCTGGGAAAAGGAACCCGTTCGCGTTCCCCGGCGATAAACAGCATCAACTCGGTAGGGATCATTTCCGGATGAAAGGTGACGACGGCAACATATAAACCGGGAAGAAAGAGGGAGATGACCAGGGCGCTCAACCGGAGCAGCCGGGCGAAGACCCCGATAGGCCAGCGGTGATAGATATCTTCCGGTGATTGCAGCAGGCTCCAGAAGGTGATCGGCGCGATCAGGGCCAGCGGACTGCCTTCGAGCAGCACCGCTACGGAACCTTCCAGCAGATAGGCGGTGGTGCGGTCGGGCCGTTCGGTGAGCAGCACCTGGGAAAAGATGGAGTAGGGGCGATCTTGGATAAATTGCTCTACGACGCCGAGACTGAGGAGCACATCGACGTCGAGCGATCGCAGGCGGCGGCGCATTTCCCGGACCAGTTTGGGATTGGTCAGGCCATCGATATACAGCAGATAAAGGGGGCCGCGCCCCCGGCGGCCGGCCGGCAGGGGTTCGGCGATAAAGCCGGGAACGGCCAGGCGCATGCGCAGCAAGTTCAGGTTTTTTTGCGCCACTTCCACAAAAGAGTCAAAAGGGCCGGGAACGACCGTTTCCGTCTGCGGGGCTTCGATACTCCGGCTTTCTTGATCGCGCAGATCAACGGCCAGCGCCCACGCCATGCCATCCACATGGAGGAAGGTGGTTCCCTGGACAATGTTGTCGAGGGCTGTTTCGACGGTGAAGACGGTTTTGGTGAGATGACTGCAGGGAAGCGTATCGATCAGTTGCTGCGGCGTCATGGCCGCCACTGAGCCGGCGTATTGCAACAGAGGCACAATAAGGGATTCTTGCATCTGAAGCGAGTTGGTCACACTGCTGTAAAAGGCCAGGGTGACCGTTCCCCAATGGGTGTGCAGCGTGCGCAGGACAAAATCGGGATTGCGACGGACGTGAAAGGTGCGCTTGAGCCATTGCTGGAGCTCCGTTGTGGCCGGCGGCAGGGGCGTTTCTTTTTCCGGCATCGGCTTTTGGTGCAGGTTACTACTTAAATGGCGGCGGAGGGGCGGGCGCGAGGACGGGCTTAAGGAAAAACCCTTGCCGCCGGCACTGCGGTTGACCGTAACCAGATCGTTCAGAAAGGTTTTTACTTTACCGGTGAAAGGATGGCTTTTTTTAGCGTTATTTTTTTTCACGGACGATCTTCCTTTGGCGAAGCCGATTCACTCTTCGGTAGTTTGTGCCGGAGAAACCGCTAACATCCGTGGATATCCAGCTTATTGGCAGGTAAACGCCAAAAGACCTCAACCCCGGCATGAGGGTTGAGGTCTTTTGGAATTGATGTAATTACGCAGCGGCAGAATCAATGGCGATGGCGGGTCACAAAATCATCGATCAGCTTCTTGGCGATGCTGAAACCGGACGGCAACGCCGGCAGGTCACCAGCGGAAAACCAACCGGCTTCGAGAAGTTCTACCGGATCGATACAGATATCGCCCCCAGCATACTTGGCCGTAAAACCGACCATGAGTGAATCGGGAAAGGGCCAGGGCTGGCTGCCAAAGTACTTGATGTGATCGACGTCGATGCCTGTTTCTTCTTTGACTTCACGGCGCACACACTCCTCCAGCGTTTCGCCCGGTTCGAGAAAACCGGCAATCACGCTGTACCAGGGCGGGGCCGGATGGCGGTTGGCCCGGGCCAGCAGGATCTGATCGCCTTTGGTTACGGCGACGATGATCGCCGGCGAGATCCGGGGATAGACGCTGTGGCCGCAGTGGGGGCACTGTAAGGCGATTTCCTGAACGGACATCCGGAGGGGATGGCCGCAGCAGCCGCAGAAGCGGTGCGTCGTTAGCCAATGGAGGATATGGAAGGCCCGCATGGCCAGGGCAAAATCGTTTTCGGTGAGGTGTGGATGCACCTGCCGTAATTCGCGGAAGGCAAAGCCTGCCGGGGCCGTGCCGGTGTTGACCGAGGCGACCCAACAGTCACGGCCGTCAAAAGAGCCGATCCGTTGTGGCGCGTCGGGGGCCAGATCCAACGTGCACAGATCATCGTCCGTCAGGATGCGGGCGCCCTCATCGGTTTCTTTGATTAGCAGTGCACGGTTGTGAAAGAGAAACCAGCGGGATGACGGCAACGTTTTGTTCATGGGTCCTGCTTTCTTGTTGGCATTGATTAAAAAAACTTCTCCAGTTGCGCTTGGATCGCTTCATTGGTGCCGTCCACAACCGTCTGGAACTGGGGCTTGGCGAAGAGCGCTTGGATTTGCGGCGGGTAGGTCTGCTTGATTTGGCGCAGTTGAATGGCTTCGTCGAACTTGGCTGGGTGGGCGGTGGACAAGGTGATGGTGGCTTCGCCGGGGGCGGCAAGCTGATCGGCGGCGGTGACGCCACAGGCCGTATGGGGATCGAGCAAATAGCCATAAGTCTGATGATAGGCGCTGATCGTATCGAGGCAGGCTTCGTTCGCCACACTGTAGGCGGCGAAGTCCCCTTGGACTTGAGCCAGGATGTCACCGGAGACGGTCAGGCGGCCGTCCGTTTTGAACTGCGCCATCAGCGAGGCCACGATGCCGGCCTCTTCGCCGTAGAGGTAATATAAGTAGCGTTCAAAATTGCTGGCCACTTGAATGTCCATGGAGGGGCTGTAGGTTTCCTTGAAATCGCCCGGTTGATAGAGGCCTTCATTGACGAAGCGGGCGAGGATATTGTTTTCGTTGGTCGCCAAGATCAGCTTGTGAATCGGCAGACCCATCTTCTTGGCCAGGTAACCGGCAAAGATGTCGCCGAAGTTACCGGTGGGGACGCTGAAGTTAATTTTCGCCGGGCTGCCTTGCTTGACCGCTTGGAAATAGCCGTAGAAGTAGTAAACGGTCTGGGCCAGAATCCGGGCGATGTTGATCGAATTGATGGCGCGCAGGTGATAGCGGTGCTTAAAGTCAATGTCGGCGAAGAGATCTTTAATGATGCGCTGGCAATCATCAAAATTGCCTTTGACCGACAAGTTGAGCACATTGGCGTCGTCCACCGTGGTCATCTGCAACTCTTGCACTTTGCTGACTTTTTCATGGGGATGAAGGATACAAATGCGGATGCCTTCCTTGCCGCGCACACCTTCAATGGCGGAAGCACCGGTATCGCCGGAGGTAGCGCCGAGAATGTGGATGACCGAATTGCGCCGCTCGGAGACATAGGCATAAAGGTTGCCTAAAAATTGCAGCGCCACGTCCTTAAATGCAAAGGTCGGGCCGTGAAACAGTTCCAGTACATAGCGATCGTCGCTGAGCTTTTGGAGCGGTGTCACTTCGGTGTGGCGGAAGGTGGCATAACTGCTTTCGACGAGCTTTTGCAGATCGGCCCGGGGGATTTCGTCATCAATATATAACGAGAAAATCTCCAGGGCCAGTTCCGTATAGGTAAGCTCCTGCCATTGCTTGAGGATTGACGGTGCCACTTGCGGAATTTGTTCCGGCACGAGCAAACCGCCGTCGTCGGCCAGTCCCATCAAGACAGCATCGATGAATCCGATGGGGGATACTTGTCCCCGTGTGCTGATATACTGCATGATCAATCTCCTTAGCGAAATAAAGTCTCTTCTATTGTACCGTAAACGGGCCGATTTTTTTATACAAAAAAAGCCGATTCCATCGGAGAGCCTGCGGAACAGCCAAATAAATCGATAGACTGTGTTGCCACGCTGGCAGGGTAACTTTTTTTTGTTTTCTCGAGAACAATGTGCAAAGGCTAATCGCTACTTTTGACGAATAGTTAGACTAACGATGGAATTTTGCAGGAAGGTAAATTTCCGGTTGGATGCGTTAAGGGGGCAGGATGCCGACATGAAACCAATAAAAATCCGTACAGGACTTTTTACGGGCATGTCCATGACCGTGTTCATTGTGATTGTGATCTTTACACTGGCCGTGAATCAGCTGATCATTAACCGGGCCATAGAACATGTTGCGGACAGTGAACTGCGTCAGTATGCAGCGGAGACTGATAACCATGTCCAAGAATTTGTTTCGACCGTCGAGCGTCAGTTGTTGATCGCCCAGGAATTGGCCGCGAAGGGAGTCTGGGGCGACGGTGAACTGACTACCTTTGTGCGGGCGGTGATGCCGGTGCTTCGGCAAAACCAGTCCTTATCAGCGATGATTTTTGCCGATGAAGATTCCCGGGAAGTAGTCTTATACAAAGATGACATCGGCTGGCGAGCGGGCAACTCATTCCCGGCAGAGCGCCCAGGATGGATAGGTTGGTCTTATTGGGATCGGGAAGGAAATCTCGTTCAACAGCAGGAAGATAAGACAACCTATGACTGCCGTACGCGGCCTTGGTTTATCGGTGCCATGGGTTTACCGGCAGGGAAAGTCTTTTGGACCGCACCGTATATGTTTTTTACCAAACCGGAACCGGGGATCACGGCGGCCCTTCATTATGTGGATGCAAACGGTAAGCGTCGTGTTATCGCCATGGATGTGTCGTTGCGTGATCTTTCGGGGATCACTCGTCCGGTGCTGATCGGTGAGCGAGGCTATGTGGCGATCTTCGATCAAGACGGCAACGTGCTGGGGTTACCCGGTGTTCCGTTCTCGATCACCCCCAGCGGCCGGGGACCGGCGCTGCCTACGCTCGAACGGCTCGGTGTGCCGTCCTTGCAAGCCGGCTTTACGCGCTGGTCCGAAGCGGGAGGAAGTTTCGATCAGCTGCTGCACTATAAAAGCGGCGACGAAGGTTGGCTGACGATGATGCGACCGGTTACCGTTGGTGGCAAACGTTTCGTTGTTGGCGTCTTTGCGCCGGAACGTGAATTTGCTCATGATCGGCAGAACTGGCATTTGGCCTTAGGGCTTTTGCTGATGACGGTATTGGGGTTATCCTTTGTGCTCAGCAATGAACTGTCCCGGCGGTTAAGCCGTCCGTTAGGGCAACTGTTGGAACAAAGTGAACGAATTGGCCGTCTGGACTTTACTCCCAACCCGGTGGCCAAGACGGGATGGGCCGAGATCAATCGGCTGGCGGATGCGAACGAAGAAATGCGCCGGTTACTGCAGCAGACAACGGAGTACTTGGAAGAACAAGTTCGTTCTCGAACGGTGGAGTTACAGAAGCTTTCTCAGGCTGTGGAACAAAGTCCGGTCACGGTGGTGATCACCGATCCGGAGGGAACGATCGAATATGTGAACCCCAACTTTTGTAAGGTTACCGGCTATACGCCTGAGGAAGCGATTGGGGAAAACCCCCGGTTCTTAAAGTCAGGGCTGACACCGCCGGAACGGTTCACGGATCTTTGGATGACGATCAAAGCCGGCCGGCCGTGGCATGGTGAAATGGTGAACAAGAAAAAAGACGGCCGGCATTACTGGCAAAACCTGGTGGTTGCGCCGATTAAGAATGAAGCCGGTGAGATTACCCATTTTGTGGCGATTCAAGAGGATATCTCGGAACTGCGGAAAGCCCAAAAAGAACTGTCCGATCAACTGGCCTTTACCGCGAAATTGCTCGATGATATTCCCAACCCCATCTTTTATCGCGATGCCGATGCCCGTTTTCTTGGATGTAACAAAGCCTATGAAGCGGCGTTTGGGCTGAGCCGCGATATGATGATCGGTAAAAGCATTGATGAAACGCCTCATTTTCCCGATCTGCATCGGGATGAGTATAAGGAGCAAGCGGAGCGGGTGATTCGCGAAGGTTCGCTGTTTCACCGGGCTATGCGCATGCATTTTGCCGATGGCCATGTGCATGATGTGTTGTTTTGGATCTCGGGATTTCATTTATCGGACGGTACGCCTGGCGGGCTGACGGGCATCGTCGTTGATATCAGCGATCTAAAAGAAAAAGAAGAAAAGCTCCGGCAGGCGCAGATGGTGGCCGAAGAAGCGACGCAAGCCAAGTCGATGTTCCTGGCCAACATGAGCCACGAAATCCGCACCCCCATGAACGCCGTCATCGGGATGGCGTACCTGGCGATGAAGACCGATTTGACGGCAAAACAGCGCGATTATGTCGAAAAGATCTACAATGCCGGTACCTCGTTATTACAAATCATCAACGATATTCTTGATTTTTCTAAGATTGAAGCCCAGAATCTCGCCTTAGAGCAGATTGATTTTTCCTTAACCGATGTATTGAACGGCGTCGTCGATGTTAACAGCAGTAAGGCCTACGATAAGGGCTTGGAGTTTATCTATCACATTCCGCCGGATCTGCCGATCAGTCTCGTTGGTGATCCGCTGCGACTGGGACAAGTGTTGACCAACTTGGTCAGTAACGCGTTGAAATTTACGGAAAAAGGCTATGTGTCGATCGATGTGCAATTGCTGCAGCAAATCGGTAACAAGGTGCAGTTGAAGTTTAAGGTCAGCGATACGGGCATCGGCTTGACGGAAGAACAGGCCCATAAGCTGTTTCAACCCTTTACCCAGGCCGACGGTTCCACAACGCGCAAGCATGGGGGAACGGGCTTGGGACTGTCGATCTGCAAACGGCTGGTTGAAATGATGGAAGGATCGATCTGGGTGACGAGTGAACCCCGGGTGGGCAGTCAGTTTAGTTTCACGGCGTGGTTTGGCCTGGCGGAAATGCAACAGACGCAACAACGCTTGATGCCCGAGCGGCTTCAGGGGCTCCATCTTTTGGTTGCCGATGATAATCCAGCGGCCTTGGAAATCGTAGCGGAATATCTGCGTTCCATGCAGTTCCGGGTCGATGTGGCCGTGAACGGTGAAGAGGCGATCGCGGCCGTACGCCGGTGCGACGGAAGCGATCCCTACGCGGTCGTCTTTATGGATTGGCAGATGCCGGGAATGAATGGCATCCAAGCGGCGAAGCTGTTGAAAAAGGACACCGATCTGACGACCATCCCGGCGATTGTCATGATCAGCGCCTTCGACCGCGACGAATTGCGCCATCATGCGAAGCAAGCCTGTTTGGAAGGTGTGTTAATCAAGCCGATTGGCTATTCCCTCCTTCATGATACGATCGTGCAGGTTTTGGTGCCGACACAAGAAGTATGCGCTGTGGTTCAGCCGCTGCAAGAGCAAAATTATGGATTGGCTGGAGGCCGTGTGCTCGTGGCGGAAGATAACGAAGTGAACCAGCAAATCGTGATCGAACTACTGGAAAGCCAGGGCATGCAGGTGGATATGGTAAACAATGGCCAGGAAGCGCTGGAAAAGATCAAAAGCGTAGCAGGAAGTGGAACCTATGATGTGGTACTTCTTGATCTGGAGATGCCGATCATGGACGGCTTTGAAGCGGCCCGCGCCATCCGGCGGCTGGAACCGGATTTGCCACTGATTGCGTTGACGGCCTGGGCCATGGCCAGCGAGCGAGAACGCTGTTTCGAAGCCGGGATGAATCTTCACGTGGCGAAACCGATTGACCCGGAGTTGCTGTTTACGACGCTGGCGCAGTTTGTGCAGCCCAAAAACGAAGGGACGGTGCCCCTGGCGCCGACCCCTGTAGTGCCGACCGGCGAGGTCCGTGGGGCTGAGCGAACCATCGGATCACTGCCGGGCATTCAGGTGGATGACGGCTTGCGCCGGGTGGCCGGCAATACCACGTTGTATGGCAAGCTTTTGCGTAAATTTGTGGAAAACCACCAGGATGGGGCGGAGCGGTTAGCCCTGGCCTTGGATGATCGGGACCATAGCACCGCGCTTTCGTTGGCGCACAGCATCAAAGGTGTGGCCGGTAATCTGGGCGCGGTGGAGCTAAGCGCGGCGGCGGCAGCTATCGAACAAATCCTCAAGTACGGGAAAGAGGAGGACGTTGAGCAACTTCCGCCGTTGCTGGTGCTGTTTGCAAGCAAGTTGGCTCAGGTTGTAGCAGGAATCCAAGGCCATTTTGCCGGGGAGGGGCTTGGCGACGGGCCCGGTGACGAAACCCCCGTAGGGTTGGGCCTTGCTGCCAGCCTGGGTGCTCATCCGGTAGAGGCGCCTACACCAGGCGATCGGTCGGTGTTGGCACCGCAGGTCGAGCAATTAAAAACACTGTTGCAGGATTTTGACAGCGAAGCGGTTGACTTTTTTGACTCGGTCCGGAGTTTGTGGAAGACGCATTATGATCATGATCAGATCGAGAAACTGGATAAAGCATTGAAGACCTTTCAATTTGATCAAGCGCTGGAACTGCTCGAGCGCATGGATGAGGAAGGGGAACCGTTATGAACGAGGAAAAACCGGTCATCCTGGTAGTCGACGACACGCCGGACAACTTGATGCTGGTCAGTGGCTTGTTAAAAGACTTATATAAGGTTAAAGTTGCAACCAACGGGGAGATGGCACTGGCGATCGCCAACGCCGCGCCGCCGGATCTGATTTTGCTGGATGTCTTGATGCCTCGGATGAATGGCTATGAGACGTGCACGCGTTTAAAGGAAAATCCCCGGTTAGCCGACATCCCGGTCATTTTCCTGACAGCGCTCAGCAAAGTGGAAGACGAGCAAAAGGGCTTTGCGCTGGGGGCGGTGGACTACATTATCAAACCGATCAGCCCGCCGACCTTGTTTGCCCGGGTCAAAACGCATCTGATGCTCAAACAGGCCAGAGATTTTCTCCAAGACAAGAATGCCTACCTGGAAGCGGAAGTGGCCATGCGGATCAAAGAAATTTCCCTGATTCAGGATGTATCGCTTTTTGCCCTGGCGTCGCTGGCCGAAACGCGGGACAATGAAACGGGGCAGCATCTCCGGCGCACGCAGCAGTATGTCAAGGAATTGGCCTTGGATTTACGTTACCATGAGCGGTTTCGTGATTTTCTTACGCCGGAGAACATCCGCCGGTTGGTGCAGTCGGTACCGCTCCATGATATCGGTAAGGTGGGGATTCCCGATAATATTTTGCTCAAACCGGATCGGTTGACCGACGCGGAATTTGAATTGATGAAAGCCCATACGACGATTGGCCGTGATGCGATTGTTCGCTCCGAAATGTTGCTAAAGCAGCCGGAGACGTTTTTACGTTTTGCCAAAGAAATTGCTCTTTCCCATCATGAGCGCTGGGACGGAAGCGGTTATCCGGAAGGCCTGGCCGGCGAGAAGATCCCGATTGCGGCTCGGTTGATGGCCGTTGCCGATGTGTATGATGCGCTGATCAGCAAACGGGTCTACAAAGTGCCGATGCCCCATGAAGTGGCCCACGGTATCATCTGGGAGGAGTCGGGGAAACATTTTGATCCGGCCATCGTCGAGTCTTTCTTACGGTTGGAACGACGGTTTCTGGAGATTGCCGAATCGTTTCGCGACAGTCACGTTGCGGGGTAAAGGGCTGGGGGGCCGGTCTCGCTTGTAGAGCACGGGTATAGGGGAAAAAATGAGATCATCAGGGGGAACATCGTGAATTTTCGATTCTTCATGCCGACAAAAATTTATTTTGGCGCCGAGTGTGTGCGTAAACATAGCGATGAGTTTGCCCGCTGGGGCAAACGGGCGTTGGTGGTGACCGGACGCGCATCGGCTCGCGTTAGTGGTGCTTTGCCGGATGTGGAGCAGGCGCTGGCCGAGCGTGGGATCGCCTGGACGGTCTATGACTGCATCGAGGAAAACCCGACCGTGGCGGTCGTCGAAGCCGGCGGAGAAGCGGCGCGGCAATGGCAACCGGATCTGATCATCGCCATTGGTGGCGGTTCGCCGTTGGACGCGGCCAAGGCGATTGCTGCGCTGGCGGTCAATCCGATCAGCGGCTATCAATTGTTTGACGGTACCTTTGATGTGGCGCCGCTGCCGGTGCTGGCGATTCCGACGACGGCCGGCACCGGCAGTGAGGTGACGCCGTACTCCATTCTTACCGATCCTGGGCAGCAGACGAAAAAAAGCTTTGCCGACGAGGGCGTTTTTCCCAAGGTCGCCTTCCTTGATGCGCGCTATACGGCAAGCCAGTCGCGGGAGTTGACGATCCATACGGCGATCGATGCCTTGTCTCATGCGGTGGAAGGGTATTTGTCGAGGCGGGCCATGCCGGTAAGCGACAGCCTGGCCTTGGAGGCGATGGCCTATGTGGCGAAGGCGGCGAAAGCGCTGGAAACAGGAACGTTGACGCTGGCCGACCGGGAAGCGCTGCTTTATGCATCGACGCTGGCGGGAATGGTCATCGCCCAAACGGGCACGACGGCTGTGCATGCGTTGGGTTATTCGCTGACCTACTTCCATAACGTACCGCATGGCCGGGCCAACGGGCTACTGTTGGGCGAATACTTGCGCTTTAATGAAGCGGTGGCTGCCGAGAAGATTGGCCGTGTGCTGAGCCTGTTGGGGCGGGACGGGATCGATGATTTCCAGGCATGGATGGGCCGGCTTTTGGCGAACGACGAGCGCTATAGTGAAGCCGAAATTCGTTGGTTTGCCGAGAAGGCCAGCCAAGCGAAGAGCACCGTCCAAACGCCGCGGTTGCCGAACGTGGGGGATTTGGAGCGGATCTTGAGGGATTCGTTGACGGTGATCTAAGGGTAGGAAAAAGAAAAATACAAGTAGCGATGCACCTTTTGCTGTACTGATCCGTAGTTGAAAGCAGGGATGCATCGCTTTTGTATATCCTTGTTAACATGGTGCGCGTACGCGAGGAGGGAGAGAACGGTGTTTAAACCTCGGTTTGGCTATACCCATCAAATGGTCAAGCTGTTGCTACGGATTGAACAGGCGCGGGCTCTTGTCGAGTACATCGCGGTACCGCCTGATTTGATTCAAACGATGCGCCGTGAAGCAAAAGTCAAGTCGGTGCGCTATTCGACGGGGATCGAAGGAAATCCGCTTAGCTTATTGGAAGTGCAAGCGGTGATCCAAAAACCTCGGGGGTGCAAGGGGTCGGCAGCACAGCAAGAGGTGCGGAATTATTGGAACTGTTTAACCTTTATCGACAAGGCCCAGCGGCGCCATGTCCCGCCGAATGAGGCCTTTATCCGGCGATTACATGCGATGATTGCGGTGCGTAATGCCGGGCGGCGGCAAAAAAGCAGTGCTTATCGTGGCAGTATGCCGCCGGGAATGCTTTTTGCGGTGCGTGATTCGGAAACCGGAGCGATCGAGTACATTCCACCGTGTTACGAGGATGTTCCGCCGCTGATGCGGGGTTTTTCGGCATGGTTGGTGTCCGATGCATCGGGGCAACTGCCGACGCCGATCCGGGCGGCCATTGCTGAGTGGCAGTTGCTGACGATTCACCCTTTCAGTGATGGGAACGGGCGGACGGCACGGGCTTTGGCCACGTATCTCTTAGCTGCCGACGGATATGACCTTAAAGGATTATATTCGTTGGAAGAGTATCATTGGCGGGACTTGCCTCGGTATTATTCATCGTTACAGATGAATTTATTGCCCCATTACTATGATGGACGGAATGACCCGCCCGATCTGGCGCCATGGATCATTTATTTTTTGGAGACGATGACCCAAGCTTGTGAACAGGTGATCAGTACTTTGGCAAGAGGAAGACCAGGATTGGCTTCAGGCGCAAAGTAAGCGTAGCGTCCGAGGACGACTTTGTACCCGACAAGATGAGATTATGATTTCGCTGTTCCATCCTGAGCGGTTGTTGGAATTGATCCAGTTTTTCATCCTCTTTGACAACACTGTAAAGAAGAACACCCGGTACCAGCAGTTTTTTGCCATCCGGGAAATCATCAAAACCATTCAGCAAACAGACAAACAAGGAAACCGGCAGTCCGGCGTGATCTGGCACACACAAGGGTCGGGAAAATCGTTGACGATGGTGATGGTGGCCAAATATATTCTCTCCAAAATGAGGGATTGCCGACCGAAAGTGCTCGTGGTGACCGATCGCATCGAACTGGATAAACAGATTCACCGCACCTTTAATCACACTCGCTTGAAAGCCCACCGGGCAACAACGGGGCGGAATCTCATCACCTTGATCAACAATCAACAAGCCGATGTAGTGACCACACTGGTGCAAAAGTTTGATGCCGCCGCTGAAAAACAGCAACCGATCCTCTCCAAGGATATTTTTATTTTGGTCGATGAGTCTCACCGTAGCCACTATAAAGAATTACACATCAAAATGAAAAAAGTGTTTCCCCATGCCTGCTATCTTGGCTTTACGGGGACACCGCTCATGAAGAAGGAAAAAAACACGATGGTCAAGTTCGGCAAGTTAATCCACAAGTACACCATTGCCGACGGAGTCAAAGACAAGGCGATCGTGCCGCTTCTTTATGAAGGCAAGATGGTCGATCAAAGCGTCAATCGCAAAGCCATTGACAGTCAACTGGAGATCATCTGCCGCCACTTAAATGAAAAGCAAAAGGAAGAAGTCAAAAACAAATGGAGTCGTTTTGAACGGATTGCCTCCAGCGACCAGCGACTGAAACTGATTGCTTTTGATATTAATGAGCATTTCCGCAACAGCTACAAGACCGAAGGGATCCAATTCAAAGCCATGTTGGCGACGAACAGCAAAGCCGAAGCGATCCTGTATATGGAAGCCTTTGAGGAATTGGGTGATTTGACGGTAGCCGTGGTGATCTCCCCGCCGGATCAGCGGGAAGGATACGAGGCTGTCGATCAGGAGTCCAAAGATAAAGAACGGCAGTTCTGGAACCGCATGATGGCACAATATGGCACGCCGGAAGCGTATGAAGATACGATCAAAAATGAATTTATCAACGGTGATGAACCGGATGTATTGATTGTGGTAGATAAGTTATTAACCGGTTTTGATGCGCCCAGAGCATCGGTAATTTATATTGACAAGCCAATGAAAGAACACACACTTTTGCAAGCCATTGCCCGTGTGAATCGCCTCTATGAGGGCAAGGATTACGAGTTGATCGTTGATTATCGCGGGCTGCTGGCGAAGCTGGATGAGGCGCTGGGGATCTATTCCGGTGAGGGCGGACTGGAGGAATTTGATCCGCATGATGTAAAAGGTGCAATTTATGATGTGATCAGCATAATCGGTACATTGCGTCATTATCACTCCAGCGTCAAAGCGTTGTTTGCGTCGGTTAAAAATCATCAAGACGCAGAAGAATATGAAGTTTTGCTGGCAGATGTGGAGAAACGAGAACTTTTTTATGAGTATCTTTGTGGTTTCGGCAAACATCTTGCCATTGCGCTGGAGTCGGAACAGATTTACCATGCGCTCAAGACCGGTGAACTTGAACGTTATAAAAGAGATATGAAGTTTTGGCAAGAGTTGCGCAAGTCGGTCAAGCTGCGCTATTCCGCTAGTATCGATCACAAAGAGTATGAACCGAAAATGCAGAAGTTGATGGATCAGTATATTGCTGCTGAAGAAGTGATCCGCATTACCCATCCTGTGGATATCTTGGATGAACAACACTTTGAAGAAGAGCTCAAGCGCCTTGGTTCGGATCGAGCCAAAGCCGATGCCATCATGACGCGCATCTCCAAACGCATCAATGCCAAGTGGGATGAAAACCCGTCGTACTATAAGAAGTTTTCTGAGCGCATTGAAGCAACGATTCAGGAATATAAGGACAAACGCATTTCGGAAGCGGAATATCTCAAGCGCATGATGGAGATCAAGCAGGATTTCCGGCGAGGCTACACGGGGGTGGAGTATCCCGAGTGCATCCGTCAAAACTCCCATGCCCAGGCCTTTTATGGCGTTATCTGTGAAGAAGCGGACGAATACAGTGTTGACGATGGTCGGACGGAAATCCTAGCACTGCTGGCCATGGACATCACGAGCATCATTGAAAAACATTCCAAAGTGGATTGGCACAATAACCCAGAGGTGCACAACAAAATTGCCCAGGAAATCGATGATCTGATGTACCGCTATGAAAAGCAGCATGGGTTGCATCTTTCCTATGATCAAATTGATAAAATCATCGAAAATGTGAAAATGGTTGCACGTACACGATACTAGGGGATGCATGATGGAAAAACAAGAAGTTTGCTGGCATGGCCGGACGATCACCTTTGAAGTACAGCGCAAAAAAGTGCGCAATATCAATCTGAATGTAAAGCCGGATATGACCATCATGGTGTCGGCCAATGAACGAGTACCGCTGGAGGTTTTACAGGCATTTGTCCACAGCAAGGCCGCATGGATTTTCAATAAAACCGCTTATTTTCATGATGCTCAGCCGGAAACGATCCGGGAAAAAGCGTATGTAAGCGGTGAGTCGTTCAAATATCTGGGCAAACAGTTGCGGTTGAAGGTAGCGGAAGGGGCGCCGGAGGGGATGGCTATCGCCGGGGCTACCTGCAACTCACCGTGCAAGACAAGCAGGCTGTCGACCGAAAAGCCTTGCTTGTCCAGCAATGGTTTCGAGAAAAAGAAGAGAAGGTTTTTCTGGAAGTATTGATGCGGATCTTTCCGGTGGTTGAGAAATATGGGGTAAAGAAACCAGCAATTATGATTCGAACGATGAAGGCCCGGTGGGGTTCCTGTATTAAGGATAAGGGAATCATTGTGCTTAATTCGGAACTGATTAAGGCACCTAAGTATTGTATTGAATATGTGGTGCTTCATGAACTGGTGCATTTTATCCATCGAGATCATAATGCGGATTTTTATGATTTTTTGACGAGTCTCATGCCCGATTGGAGAGAGCGGAAGCGGATCCTGGATGAAGAGGTTATACGGAGTTTGTGAGAAGTGAAGGGGGGAGACGGATGGCCATTGGCGGGACGGCATCTTTAGGGCATATGGAATATCAAGACCTGGAGATTTTGCGGAAGAAAAATCCCGCTTGGCGTTTGTTAGTTTCGCACCAGGCGGCTTTTGTTATCGCTTTTCTTTATAAAGAGTTTATTTTGAGTAACCGACGCGCTGTCGCTGAGACAGAACTAATCGGTCAGTTGGATAGTTTTATTTATTTTCTTAATCAAGGACGAAAAGAGCCGTTGTTCCCGCGCTCGGGACGTGATTACCTTGATGAATGGGCAAATGATGACCATGGGTGGTTGCGAAAATTTTACCCTACAGGGCAAGATGAACCTCATTTTGATTTGACATCAGTAGCTCAACGAGCGATTGATTGGATCATTAGTCTAGGTCAGCAACAAGCGTTTATTGGAACAGAATCACGGCTTATTACCGTTTTTAATCTTTTGCATCAAATCGTTGAAGGGGCAGAAACAGATCCAGAACGAAGGATCGCTGAACTGGAGCGGCGTAAAGCAGAGATCGAAGCAGAAATCAATCGTGTAAAAAATGGACAGATCGATGTAATGGATGAGACTAAGATTAAAGAGCGCTTCTGGCAGGCAACAAAGACTGCACGGGAAATACTTGCGGATTTTAGGGCTGTAGAGCAAAACTTCAGGGATCTGGATCGAGGTATGCGTGAACGCATCGCTACTTGGGATCGAGGCAAAGGAGAACTTCTGGAAACGATTTTTCAGGAACGTGATGGTATTTCCAATTCGGAACAGGGAAAGAGTTTTAGAGCTTTTTGGAATTTCTTGATGTCAACTTCTTATCAAGACGATTTTAGGGATACTCTTGATAAGGTATTACATTTAAAGCCTGTTCAAGAATTAAAAATAGCATCTGAAATTATTGATATCAACAACGAATGGATGGATGCTGGGGCTTATGTTCAAGAAACTGTTGCCGCGCTGTCACAACAATTACGACGGTATGTTGATGAGAACTACTTGGCCGAAGAACGGCGGATTATTCAGTTGGTTCGTGAAATAGAAAACCACGCTTTAGAGATTCGCAATGATCCGCCCCGGGAATATTTCATAAATATCGATGGGTTGAAGCCGGAATTTAACTTGCCTATGGACAGGCCATTGTTCATACCGCACCAGCGACCGGAAATCAAAGATGACAGTCTTAATATCGGGCTAGGGGACATTTCAGCAGAAGCGCTTTTCTCTCAGATTTACGTAGATAAACAAAAATTAGCTGAGCAAATTCAACGCCTTTTATTGGAGCGGGATTCCGTTAGCCTGGCTCAAGTGATTGCCAAGTTCCCTTTAGATTTAGGTCTCGCGGAACTGGTTACGTATTTTGTCATTGCGAGCGAAAGCCAACAAAGTTTTATTGAGGATGAAACAGAGGAAATCTCGTGGGAAGATGAAACCGGTAAGGTGCGGATAGCACGACTTCCAAGGATTAATTTTGTTCGATCATTGATGAAAATATAGTTGCAGGAGGGCATGGATAAGAATGAGTCATTCAGATACTGTGGCCTTTTCTCGTGCTTTAGTGGCACTCTGCAAAAACGTGGTATATAAGGAAACGGAACCACGACACTGGGAAGTGATCTTATCACAACGACATAAACTCGAAGACTATGTAAGTAAGCTTGGTTTGACCTTGATCGTTGATGAGATGGATGGATATGGGTTCCTGAAACAACGTTCATATGGATCTGATGAAGAAGAAATACCACGATTGATTCCACGGCATCCTTTGAGCTATCCCGTTAGTTTGCTATTGGTTCTCTTGCGTAAACGATTGGTAGAGTTTGATTCGGCCCATGGTGACCAGCGACTGGTTGTGAAAAAAGAAGAAATTGTTGAACAAATGCGGCTTTTTTTGCGAGATACTACGAATGAAGCAAAACTCGTCCAGGAGATTGAAAAACTTATTGAACGGGTTGAGAGGATGGGTTTTTTGCGGCACTTAAAAGGCGGTAATGATGGGGTTTATGAGGTTCAGCGCATTTTACGGAGTGCCGCCGATGCACAGTGGCTAAGTAATTTTAAGGATCGGCTTGAAGAATACAAGCGTTATGCAGAGGGAGGAGCGGCAACGCCGGAAGGAGACGATTAGATGAACTTGTTTGACTTTGTAGACGAAAAGCAGGGTCTGTTATTTGATACAGCGCCTCAGGGGTTCCGTTTGCAAAAGTTAGAAGTATACAACTGGGGCACCTTTGATAAAGAAGTCTGGACACTGTCTCCAAATGGAGAAACAGCGTTATTAACAGGGGATGTAGGGTCGGGGAAGTCAACATTAGTTGATGCCTTGACTACTCTTTTGGTGGCTCCGAAGAAAGTTACCTACAACAAAGCTGCTGACTCCAGTGCTAAAGAAAGAACGGTGAACTCCTATGTCAGGGGTTATTTTGGGCAGAAACGAAGTGAAGAAGGAACAGGGAAGGCGGACGCATTGCGGGATGTGAATAATTATTCCGTCTTGCTGGCTACGTTTCAAGATCGGGGACTACACCGGTATGTAACTTTGGCTCAAGTTTTTTGGTTTCAGGATGCACAGAAAGCACCTGCGCGTTTTTATGTTGTAGCCGAAAAAGAGATGCAGATTGCCGAAGATTTTGCCAAGTTTGGCCGGGACATTAAGGATCTAAAAAAGCGCTTGCGAAAAACTGAGCTTGTTCAAGTTTTTGAAGACTATTCTGCATATGCAGCTGTCTTCCGGCGAAACTTTGGTATAGAGCAGGAACAAGCATTAGATCTGTTTCAACAAACAATTTCGATGAAAAAAGTAGAAGCGCTCACGGGATTTGTCCGGACGAATATGTTAGAACCCCCTGGAACAGAAGAAGAGGTACAAAAGCTTATTTCTCACTTTCATGATCTGGATCGTGCGCATGATGCAGTTTGTAAGGCTAGAACACAGATTGAATTGGTTAAACCAATTGTTGAGCTTGGTAAAGAGTATAGAGAACTGCAAGAACAGATAGAGTTTTTGGATAGGGTAAAAATGGCGGTTGTTCCATGGTTGGCTGAAAAGATTGTTCGTCTTTTATCTGAAGAAATTGTTGCGATTGAAAAAAAGTTAGCAGTAGCAACTGCGCAGCGTGAACAAGCAGACGCTAGGCTGCAAGAAACGGTAGATAACATAACGACAACTAAGGTGCAAATTCAGCTCAATGGTGGAAATGCGATTGAACAAATTAAAGAACAAATTAATCAAGAAAAAAAGATTTTAGAAAAAAGATATGAGACATTAAAACGATACTCTGTGCAAGCAGAGCAACTGCGGTTGGCTGTGCCCAGTAATATAAAGTTGTTTATTGAAAATAGTCGTGAACTTCTAAATATTAAGTTGCAGGAACAAAAAACACAAAAGATATTATATGACGAATTGATTGATTATGGAGGAAAGCTAAAAAAATCTAGAGAGGAATTAGACCAAGTATTATCAGAGTTAGCATCGTTGCGTTCTCGAAAGTCCAGCATTCCTCGTAAGCATATCGAAATACGTAAACAACTGTGCCAAAGTATTAATGTATCAGAGGATGAATTACCCTTTGCGGGTGAGCTTATAGAAGTAAAAACAGGTGAAGAAAATTGGGAAGGTGCTATAGAAAGACTTCTAAACAGTTTTGGACTATCTTTGCTAGTACCAGATAAGTATTATATGGACGTAGCAAAATGGGTGGAACAAACATCGTTGGGTATACGCCTCGTATATTATCGGATGCAACAGGAAAGTGTCCGGATTCACGCTGAAAAGCCTCGCCCATCGTCTGTGATTGAAAAGTTGATGATTAAGCCGGACTCATCTTATATATCTTGGCTTGTCAGTGAACTACGACAAAGATTTTCCCATGTCTGCTGTGAAGATATGAATGAGTTTCGCCGTGAAACTCAAGCCATTACTAAAGCCGGTCAAATCAAAACTAATGGAAAAAGGCATGAAAAAAACGATCGCCATGAACTAAATGATCGCCGGCGATTTATATTAGGCTTCTCCAATCAGAAGAAAATCGCTGTTTGGGAAGAGTTGGCGGTAAATTTAAGAGATGCAATTAAGCAAATTCAAAAAGACATTGATGAAACTGAGGAAAAACAGCGTGCTAGCCAAGTTCGATTAAATGCTGTTAATGAATTAGAGCAGCATAGAGATTTTTCCGATATAGATGTAGAATCCCAGATGAAACAAATAGATGAAAAGGAGCAAAAAAAGAAGGAGTTAGAAGAAGAAAACAATCTTTTGCATGCCCTACAAAAGCATTTAAAACTATTGGAAGTGCAAAGTATAAATCAGAAACAGGCATCTGAAGAAGCGCAAGGTAAGGTAATTTCCTTAAAACAAGATAAAGAGCGTTGTCTGGATATGTTGACGAGCGCAAATGAAACTGCTGAGAAGGCTTCAGTTGCTATGCGGCACAAAGAGTTTCCTTACCTGGACAAGCATAAGCAAATTGCTCTAGGGGAAAAACCGATCACTGTTAAGCACGTCAACTTGTTTGAACGGAGTTATCGGGATTGGTTGGAAGAAAAACGTAAAAGCTTATCGCAACGAAGCACTTCGATAACATTTAAAATAACCCGGTCAATGATGGATTATTGTAATAAATATCCAGATGAGGCCAAAGACCTCGATGCTACTATCAACTCCTTACCGGAATTTGAACGTATTTTGGGGCGACTTGAGAAAGATGGACTCCCAAAGTTCGAAAAACGTTTCAAAGAATTATTGCGCGAAAATACTATAAATCAAATTGCCTTGTTTCAAGGTAAATTGAAGCGGGAACAACAGACGATCCAAAAGCGTATTGAGCAGATCAATGCTTCGCTAAACAGCATTGACTATAATGATGGACGCTATATCCGGATTGAATATGAGGAAACCTATGATGTTGATATCAAGGAGTTTCGGGCGCAATTGAAAGCGTGTACGGAAGGCGCATTGACTGGATCCGAAGATGAACAATATGCCGAAGCTAAGTTTTTGCAGGTAAAGGCAATTATAGAACGATTTAAAGGGCGTCCCGGTGAAACGGAAGTTGATGCGCGTTGGACAAATAAAGTCATTGATGTGCGTAATTGGTTTACTTTTGCCGCATCTGAGCGGTGGCGCGAGACTGATGAAGAATATGAACACTATGCCGACTCTGGTGGCAAATCAGGGGGACAAAAAGAAAAGTTGGCCTATACGATTTTAGCGGCAAGTTTGGTCTACAACTTTGGCCTAGGGCTTCAAAAGGGAGGGCGCCGTTCTTTTCGATTTGTTGTAATTGATGAAGCTTTTTTAAAAAGTTCTGATGAGTCAGCCCGATTTGGATTGGAATTGTTCAAAAGACTGGATCTACAGCTTTTGATTGTCACGCCGTTACTGAAAATACCCACCATATCGAAATTCATTTCTCATGTGGGCTTTGTGCATCATGATGATCAGCAACATCGTTCCAAGCTACGTAATATTTCGATTGAAGAGTATGAGCAAGGACGGCAAGCGCAAGGGAGGTAATTTAATTTGTCCCACTGGTCAGATCCGAAGTGGATAAAAGATGAGGTCGCTCGGAAATGGGCATCAGGCCGTATTCTACGATATCTGCTGAAGGATGACGGATTATTTCCCATACGCATTCCTCTGAAAAGACCACAAAATTCAGATTTGAACGAGCGTTTTGTGGAAGTTTCTCAATGGATAGAACTGCTTAAGGAAAAAAGCAAGAAGATTAATAGCCTAGGCTATGAACTGGAAGAAAAAGAATTCAATCATCGACTGCTGGGGCGAAATCAATTACCGACACATGCAATAATCCCGACTGTAGACGATGCTTTGTATTTATTGAAGAAGCAAAACGAAGCGGCAAGATTTAGACACCTTGCAAAAGAAATCTTGGCTAAATGGCCTGTTTTGCATGAGTGGATTGAAAAATATCCGCACAAAGTTCTTACTGCTGGTGAGCAGTGGGACGGTATTCTAGCAGTGTTGAAATGGTTTTCAGAGCATCCATCGGGTGGTTTGTATTTAAGGCAAGTAGATATTTGTGGGATTGATACCAAATTTATTGAAAAGCGAAAAAATCTTTTGCAGGAATTACTCGATATCATCTTACCGGAGGATGCAATCGTAAAGACGGCTGGATCTTTTGAAAAGCGTTATGGGCTAAAAGAAAAACCAAAGCAGATTAGACTGCGCTTTTTAGATCCTGAACAGTATTTGCATGGTATTTCAGACATAGCTGTTCCTGTAGAACAATTGGCACAGTTTGATCTACCTTCATCCAGAATATTCATTACGGAAAATGAGATAAATGGACTGTGCTTTCCGGAGGTTAAAGATAGTGTGGTTATCTTTGGCCTGGGTTATGGAATTGATTTATTGAAGTCCGTACCATGGCTACGTACAAGAAGGATATATTACTGGGGTGACATCGATACTCACGGGTTAGCCATGCTTGATCAAGTTCGCAGTTTTCTGCCGCAAACAAAATCAATGTTGATGAATGAAAACGTTCTATTAGCACATCAAGAATTATGGAGTATAGAATCGAAACCTTTCATAGGGCGGTTAACTCGACTGACGGCAGAAGAGCAAATGGTGTTTTGCCAACTTCAAGATAATATATGGGGCAAGGGTGTTCGGTTAGAACAAGAACGAATTGCTTTTGGTCAGGTGCAAAAGGCGATACAAATGATATTGGATTGAGGCAATAAATCAGGATAGTGATGTGTAAAATCGTCTAATTATAAAAATATATGAAAATAGAAAGACCCTTCTGCATTAAAGCAAAAGGGCCATAAAACTAATCCAAGACTTTTTCTACGGAAAGCTTCGTGACTAGTTTTAATTTAGGTAAACTATTTTTAGAGTAGACTGATGCCGACCGCACGTATTTTGACAAGCCTTTTGGCATATCTTTTTGCTTTATGGCGTCATAACCGAATGGTTGTAGAACGACTTTAACCATTGTTCCTAATGCTTGTTTGGTAAAATCATCAGTTAAATCAAATGTATTTTGTTCACCAAACAGTTCTTCAATCTGCTGAATACATGCCGAAAGGGCGGGTTTATCTGCTTGGCTCGTTAAGATCATCTTGTTAACGTTTTCAAGATCAGAAAGTAATTCAAAGATCTTTTCTGCTATCACGTTGTTAGTGTACTTGGAGTACTTCGGGTAGGAATCGATAAAATC
Source organism: Heliophilum fasciatum (assembly GCF_004341395.1). Lineage (GTDB taxonomy): Bacteria > Bacillota > Desulfitobacteriia > Heliobacteriales > Heliobacteriaceae > Heliophilum > Heliophilum fasciatum. Next base: position 164,221 of record NZ_SLXT01000003.1, on the reverse strand, counting down.
CCTAAAATCACTCATGCCATTGTCTTTCATGAAAAATCCTCCTTAAATCTTTTTTGATGCCCTGAATCAGATATGTGATTATAGACATCTGAAATCACATATCTGATTACAATTCTACCTTTGCCCTTGAATTCTATCAAGGGCAAACATCGGTCCGGGTAAATTTTTTATTAAAACCACGGGTTTTGTATAAGCCGTGAAGCAAGAGAAGGCGTCTCCTTGGCGCATTCTCGGCATGATGTTGGGCAGAATATCTGTACTAAGAAGCAACGGGAGGAAGTTCTATGCAAAACGCGGTATTTCTCAACTTGGCCAAGCTAGATTTTGATCAACAACTTGATTTCGCACCGCTGATGAAACTGGCCAAGGTCACCAGCTACAGCGACAGTCGTGCCGAGGAAATCATCGAACGGGTTGCGGATCAGCAGATTGTGATCACAAAAGAGCTGCCGGTCGGGCGGGACTTGATTGAAAAGTTCCCGCCTTCAGTAAAGCTGATCGTCGAAGCCGGCACCGGGTATAACAATATTGATATCAAAGCGGCCCGGGAAAAAGGCATCACCGTCTGCAATGTTCCCGGCTACAGCACCGAAGCGGTGGCCCAGTTGACGATTACGCTCATGCTCAGCCTCATGTCGTCGCTGCCCAAGCAGCAGCGCATGATTGAACGGAAGGATTACCGCAATTTTACAGAGCATTTGCAAGTGCCGCACCGAGAGAGCCTGGGTAAGATGTTGGGCGTGATCGGCAGTGGGACCATCGGGCGGCAAGTGATCAAGATCGCCTTGGCCCTAGGGATGGATGTTCTCACCTATAACCGGACGCCGCAAACGTGGGAGATGCCCCACGTTCGGCAGGTATCGTTGGGTGAACTGCTGGGTCAAAGTGATGTGGTGACGATTCATTGCCCGCTGACGCCCGATACCAAACACTTGATCAATGAGGAACGTTTAAAATGGATGAAGCCCACGGCCGTGCTGATCAATACGGCGCGAGGGCCCATCGTCAAAGAAGATGATCTGATCAAAGCGCTCCAAGAGGGCACGATTGCCGGTGCCGCTTTGGATGTGCAGAACCCGGAACCGCCGTCGCCGGACAACCCTTTGTTCGCCATGGACAACGTGATTCTTACGCCCCATATTGGGTGGAAGACGCTCGAGTCGCGGCAGCGCTTGATTGGGATGATGGCCGACATCATCGCCGGATTCCTGGCCGGTAAGCCGGTCAACGTCGTTAATTAAGTGCTTATTTTGGGGGCCGGTTGTAGCCCTGTTCACCGTAGGGCGCTAAAGCCGTCAGCCACTTGGCTTCCATGGCGTCGAGGGCATCGCGCCACTCCTCTTGGGGGATTTCTTCCGCTTTAAGCTGTTCCAGAATGTCAAAGGAAAAAGCCTCCTGACCGTAACGGTTCCAGTCTTGTTGCAGGTCACGATCGCGGTGGCATTGCATTTGCAACTGAAAGCGGTGGCTGTTGAATTTGCCGGGCAGGTTTGTGGAACTGCCCACCAAGATTTTGCCGGTGACGCCGTTTTTGATCTGGTAAACGCCCATCGGCCGGGGCGTTTCTTTATAGAGGCGCTTCAGTTCTTTACGTCGGTTCATTAGAACGGTCTCCTTTCGCGGTCGTTGCTCTGTTAAGATTTACGCCAGTAGGCGCTACCATCGGCGGTGCGGTCCAAAAAGCCGTATTCGATCAGGTAGCGCCGGAGCAGTACGTAATCGTGATAAAGCGGCTTGAGGATGTCGTTGACTTCTTTTTCTGTATAGGTTTGTTGCGGAGCAAAATGGGTGGCGAGTTGCCGGATGATGGCGACACGCTTTTTTTCTTTTTGGGGGAAATGATCGAGCGGGCCGTCGGCGCCGGCCTGGAAATAAGTCGCCAGGATCTTGGCGTTTTCCTGTTCCGTGATAGCAAAGCGTCTGTCGGGCGGCTGATGGCTGGGAGGAAGGTCGATGAAGCTTGGCTTTTTCGGTGGTTGTTCCGCCAGGAGTTCCATGATCGCGAGAAAGATCTTGGCTTGTTTCTGTTTTTCCCGCAAGGAAAAACGGTGGTTGCGGATGGTGGAGGTGCTACCGGCCTGCAAGGCCTGGGCGACGTCGCTGTCGCTGTGGCCGGCGTAAAAGAGTTCCAAGAGCGATTTTTGATGCTCGGTCAGCCCGATTAGTTTTTTATCAAGCTGAAGCAAGCTGTGAAAAGGGGAACCGTGGCTTTCGGCGATGTGGATCGCCATGTACTTTTTGGCTTCGTAGAGTTGATCGCCATGGCGATAGATGACGCCGTCAGCAATGCGGTGGCCGCAAAGGAGGCAGAGAAAAGTATCGCTGGTGCGATCATGACAAAAGCCTTGCTTGAGTTCCGCGAGGGAAGCTTGCCAAAACTGTTCCGGCAGGTTGCCCAAATCAAACAACTCCTTATTACATCTATCTATAATATAGACATTATAAAGTTATGTTTGTAATTTTACAAGACATCCTGACCGGGTGATTGTTGCCGTCGCTGCCTGCTTTTGGCTCGATGGTTGAGCGGCCCGATGGTTGATCGACTCGATGGTTCTTCGGCTCGATGGTTGAGCGGCCCGATGGTTGTTCAAAAAAAGTGATGATGGTCGGCTTACACTGTGGAATGATTAATTTTCCTGGAGAGCAGGGTTGCCGGAAGGAATATCGAAGAATATAGAGTCGATCATGCGCTGCTGTAGCAGGGAGAATGAGTTTAGACGGTAGGAAGAAGTTCGAGTTTAGAGGAGGCGCAAGAAGCTTGGTCATTCATGATTTAGCCTATCGCGGGGCGACGGAAGCGGTGGCGCTGCAATGCAAGGAACAGCGGATCACCTACGGGCAGATGCAAGCGCTGCTGATCCGGTATCGCAATTATTTTTATCATCGGGGCATCCGTCCGGGCGATAATGTCGGGCTTTTTTACAAGAACTCGCCGGAGTTTGTACTTAGCTATTTGGCCATTGTCAGTCTCGGTGCTGTTGTGGTGCCCTTGAATATTCAATTTACGGCGCGGGAAATCACTTATATCGTACAGGATGCAGAAATGAAGCACGTCGTCACGATGCGCCCGCTCGACTTGAATGAACTGGCTTCGTACAATGAGCTGCAAGTGGTTACGCAACTGGTCTTGCCGGAGCTTGCCGGGGAAATGGCTGATCCCGAGATCGCCGATGCGCCGGCGGTGGCGGTGGAACCGTCGAACCCCTGCGTGATTCTATATACTTCGGGAACAACAGGGCGACCAAAAGGGGCTGTGTTGTCGCACGCCAATCTGCTCAGCAATGCGCAGGCGGTGACCCACCTGGGAGCGGTGGAGGCTAAGGACAACGTGCTTTGTGTGTTGCCCATGTTCCACAGCTTTTCCTGGACTTGTGCCGTGCTGACACCGCTGCTCAATGGCGCCACGATCACGATCATGGAAGCTTTTCATCCCAAAGAAGCGATGGCCACGCTCCGTTCGGCTGGCGTGACGGTGGCTTTTTGTGTGCCGGCCATGTTCGGCTATTTTACTTCGCTTGGTACGCCGGAGGATTTTGCCGGGATGCGTGTCTTTGTTTCCGGCGGGGCGTCACTGCCGGTGGAGATTTATCACCAGTTCCAGCAAAAAGCCGGCGGAACGCTGATCGAGGGGTACGGTTTATCGGAGGCATCGCCGGTGGTGACGATGAATCCGATCGGCAAGGGCAAGCCCGGCTCTATCGGCACGGCGCTGCAGGGCGTAGAAGTGCGCATCGTCGATGGACAAGGCAACGATCTGCCGCCGGGCGAAGTCGGTGAGTTGATCACCCGTGGTCCCAACGTGATGAGCGGCTATTATCATCTGCCGGAAGAAACGGCCAAAGCGCTGCAGGGCGGCTGGCTGCACACCGGTGATATGGCCTACGCTGATGCCGAGGGTTATTACTATATCGTCGATCGCATCAAAGATCTGATCATCGTCGGCGGTTTGAATGTGTACCCGCGGGAAGTAGAAGAACTGCTTTACCAGTACCCGGCCATTGCCGAAGCGGCCGTCATCGGGATTCCCGATGCCTCGCGCGGGGAAGCCGTCGGCGCTTTTGTCGTTCTCCGCGAAGGCCACCACTTCAAGAAAAAAGATCTCATGGAGTTCTTGCGAGCCAACTTGGCCGTCTATAAGCTGCCCCGGGAGATCACGATCGTGCCGTCCTTGCCGAAAAATGCGACCGGCAAAATCCTGAAAAAAGAGCTGCGGGCGCAGGTGCAGGGGTAAGTGATGCGTACCGATGCCGGACTGCCGGAGGTGCGCAGTCGCTTAGGGAGCTTGGCGTAGGTCGTCCCGGCAGCAGCAAAAAAACCGTTCATCGCACTCCGCTGACGGAGGGATGAACGGCTTTTTTATGTTACGTTAGGTTTATAGGAACAAGGAAATGATGACCACGGCCAAAACCATCAGTAGCATCATCAAAAAGTCTCCCGCTTCCGGTGCTTCCAGTCGGTAGTGGGTTCGTCCCGGTAAGCCGAAGCCTCTTGTTTCCATGGCCATGGCCATGCGTTCGGCCCGCTTAAGGGAGATGCTGACCAGCGGCAGGGCCAGGGGGAAGAGGGAACGAACGCGGGAGAAAGCGCCGCCACTAAAATCATGGGCACGGGCTTCCTGAGCTTGCCGGATAAGATGAACTTCTTCGATGAAGGTGGGAATAAAGCGCAACGCCGTGATGAACAAAAAAGCGTAGTCGTAGGGAACCTTCAAGTATTCCACGAGGGAAAGAACGGTGCTGCGTGTGGGCGTCGTCATCAAAAAAAGCAAGAAACTGCTGACGATGACGAGCATGCGTAAAGCCATGGTCACGCCAAAGAGAATCCCCTGATCGGTGATAGCAAGACCGGCAAAAAGCGGTACCAGTGCCGTACCTTCCGAATAAAAAAGCACTTGCAGCACAATGAGTACGACGGCCACTTTCAGCAAGCCTTTCATCGCACCGAGCAGTTCCTGATGGACGTTGGCGACGGCGGCGATACCCAGTAAGGCCAGTTGCAGGATGACCAGCGGCACCGGCGTACCCATGAGCATGCTCAAGGTCAGCACGGTCAGCGCACCGGCCAATTTGGTCAGGGCATGCAGCTTGTGCACCGGTGAGGTGGCAGGGATGTATTCAATGCTTAGGGACATGCGGCATTCCTCCCCGGCGTTGGATCAACGTGGACCGATGGGCCTTGTTGGATGCGGCTAGCCAGCGCGGCGGCCAGGGACTCCGCTGTGGGTACTGATGCTGTCAGCCCGAGTTCTTCCAGGCGGTGCTGAAGATCGATGATCGGCGGGCGGCGCAGACCGGCGATCTGGAGCAACGACGCTTGCCGGAATAACTCATCGGGCGACCCATCGAGCAGCAGTTGGCCGTCACCGAGGACGAGGACACGCTGGGCCTGTTCCTGGACCAACTCCATATCGTGCGTGATCAGCAAGATCGTGTGCCCTTGCTGGTGCAGTTGCTGTAAGATCGCCATGATCTGGCGGGATTCTTGGTAGTCCTGGCCGCTTGTCGGTTCATCAAGAATGAGCACGGGCGTTTTCATGGCCAGTACGGAGGCGATGGTGGCACGTTTGCGCTGGCCACGGCTCAATTCCGCCGGGTCGCGATCGACGTAGGCGGCCAGATTGACGGCGTCCAAGGCGCTCGCCACCCGTTGATCGAGTTCCTTGCCGCTTAAGCCGAGGTTACGTGGGCCAAAAGCGACTTCGTCAAAAAGGCGTCCGTGAAAGATCTGATGATCGGGATTTTGAAAAACATAACTGACGGTGCGGGCCAGTTGAGCGACCGAAACACGGCGTGTATCTTGTCCGCCCACGAGGACGGTTCCTGCTGTCGGCTTCAAGAGCCCGTTAAAATGTTTGGTTAAGGTCGTTTTACCGGCACCGTTGCGGCCGATAATGGCGACCATTTCCCCAGCGTGAATGGTTACGTTGACCGATTGCAAAGCACACCGTCCGGTGCGGAAGGTGTGCTTGAGTTGCTGGGCTTGCAGAAGCGGGTGACCGGCGGGGAACACGTCCATCAAAGGACCTCCTTGCAGGGGTTAGAAGTTTTTCGCAGGTGAAATCGGCAGAGAGGGCGGCAAAGGGATCAGCAAAAGCGTGATCTTCACTGTTGTATTTTTCAGGGTGATCAGGAGCCAGTAAGTAAGGCTTGACTGAGGGTATACGCTTCGTCGACGGTCAAGGGGACCGGCGGCGCACCGGGAGAATCGAGCGGCGGCAACGCGCCTTCCTTGACCAGCGCGTGCATCAAGCGTGCCGGAACGGGCAGTTCAATGCCCAGTTGCGTAAAAACATCGGCTTGGCGCAAGACCTGCCGCGGCGGGCCTTCCAGAACGATGCGTCCTTGATCCATGAGGACAAGCCGGTCGCAAAGGGGGGCGAGCAAATTGATTTTTTGCTCGACGATGATCACCGTGATTCCCCGTTGCCGGTGCAGTTCGGAAAGCACATGCAGCACCGCTTCCGTACCATCAGGGTCAAGTTCCGATGTGGGTTCATCAAGGATGAGAATGGACGGGGCCAGGGCTAAAGCAGCGGCGATAGCGACCCGTTGTTTTTGACCACCGGAAAGACGGTTCGTAGGGTGCTGGCGCAAATGGGCGATGCCGCAATCGTCGAGAGCATGCTGGATGCGCTCATCCATCTGGGTCGGGTCGACACCGGTATTTTCTAAGGCGAAAGCGATTTCTTCTTCGACGATGGGCGAAACGATCTGCCCTTCCGGATCGTCGAAGACACTGCCGATGTAGCGGGCGAGGTGCGGGGTGCTGACGCGGCCCACCGCCGAGCGACCGGCGGACGTTTCCAGGTAGACCGCGCCTTGCAGTGTTCCCGGCTGAAAGTGCGGGATAATGCCGTTGATGCAGCGCAGCAAGGTGCTTTTACCGGCTCCGGTAGCGCCGGTGATGGCGACAAATTCACCGGGCTCGATCGTCAGTTGAATCTCTTTCAATGCCTCTGTGGAGGTGTCAGGGTAGGCAAAGGAAAGGTTGTCGATGGTGATCTTGGGCAAAGTGGCACCTCCCGAGGGTTAAGATTAATTACAGGCGCAGGAGTTTTTTCGCAGGAACAAAAATCGCTTGGGCGATGATCGCGTTGAAGAAGGTCACCGGCAGCACGACGCTGATAAACGCACCTTGGGCGACGGCCGGCGGCAGGCCTAAGGCGATTTTGTTGATGACGACGTAGAGGGTGCCGCTAACGAGAGTACCGATGACGGTCGCCGCCAGGGGCATGAAGTTGAAGGAGCCAAATTTCACACGAGCCATGGCAGCAACAGCGATGGCACAGGCGATGGCACCGGCCGGTTCGGTGATCAGGTTAATATAGGGGATGGGCGATTTGGATGAGATCATGCTGACAGCACCGCCGACGAGGCCGATGGCCAGCGCTTCACCCAGCTTAGGCCGGATCAAGATGATCGACAGGCAGTACATGGCGATGACAAAGTTGGGGGTGATGCCGAAGATCGACGGCGACACCATGCGGAGAACGGCGCCGATGGCGATCAGCATGGCCACAACGGCCAACTGTTTGCTGCGCCCGGCGTTCGGACGACTTACAGCGATCTCTTCCGGCAGCAGCGCCGGCTGTTGTTCTAAACTCATGATCATTTCCTCCTGTTTTTTGCATCATGGGGGGAATGGACGATACATGGGCGAATGAGCGATACATGGGGGAATGGACACGGAAAAAGGGTCAACAATGCAAAAAAGCCAGACCAACGAATTGGCCTGGCGTGAGTAAACAGTGCAATAACTCCCGCTATCCCTGCAAAAGGGGACCGGGGCTCAACTCAACTCGGCTCAACTCCTTCCCTATGCAATTGTCAGGAACCATGGGTATCGGGGTTCATACTTCTCTCAACTTAACTCTACTCGGGACACGGCTCATCGTACTCCCGCTGTTCTTCCTCGAAGAACACTAGCAAGAATATAACATAGGCTTCGGTGAAAAGCGATAGGGGCAGGAATTTTTTTCTGAAAAATTTTTTTGAAAATTCGGGCCTTGGCTTTGCCCGAGTTGCTTTCCCGGGTTGGCTTTCCCCAGTCTGTTATCCGGCGATCCGGTAGCGGCACGTAAGGCCGGCTTCGATGAAACCTTTGATCAAGCGGTTGAACTCTTCTGGCGCTTCCACAAAGGGCATGTGCCCCGTATCATCAAAAACGGCCAGCTTGGCGCCAGGAATGCGGTTGACCATATCGATGGCGCAGCATGTCGGTGTTACCCAATCGTGCTGGGCAGCGACGATCAAGGTGCTCGCCTGGATGTGATGAAGATGAGGCGTCAGATTGAAGTGAGGGATTTCGTGACGAAACATGTACTGGCACACTTCGAAGGAACCTTGGCAACGGGCGCACATTTCCTGCATGGTTTGCCGGGAGGTGCGGTGAAAGTATAAGGGCAAGCACTGTTCCCACCAGTATTCATATTCCGTTTCACTGTTGAGATGGCCGGCAAAAAGCAAGGGCAGGAGATTGCGCTGGGTAGGGTTTGCTACGGATGCGGCGGATTCGGCAACACGGCGCAAGCAGTCGGCGTTGGCCGTTGTATTGGCTAAGATCAGGTGGGTGGCATGGCGCGGATAGCGAAGGGCATATTCCATGGCGACCATGCCGCCGAAGGAGTGGCCTAAGAGCATAATGTCGTCGAGACCTAAGTATTGGCGCAAGGCTTCCACATCATCGGCCATCTGGGCAATGGTATAGGTGGAGGGGTGGCAGCGTTCGGAACGACCGTTGCCGCGATGATCGATGTACACCAGTTGCATGTCCTCGGCAAGCGGTGACAACCACGGCTTAAAATCGCTGTGATCGCTGCCCGGCCCGCCATGGAGGAGAAAGCAAACCGGCTTGCGCCGCATCGATGGGCCTTGGACAACATGGGAACTTCCTTCGATATCAAAAAATAAACGGATGCCATTGACTTGTGCAAACATCGATAACCGCCTCCTTCATAAAAAAAAGCAGAGGTAACCAAGGGGAGAAAGAGCCCCGTTGATCGCCTCCGGTGTTTCCGGTGAGCTTCATATTACCGCTATTCTATATAACCATATCAACATTGTCAACAAATAATCTTGTCGAGAAATAAGTTACCGCAAAAAGGGGCAACGGGAAGCCTTGGCGAAAAACGATGAGGAAGATGAAAAAGGTGAGGTTGATGAAAAGGGTGCAAGGAAGGTGGGGAAGTTTTGAAGTTGCTGATCGATGCCGATGCTTGTCCCAAAAAGGTGCTGCAGATTTGCCGGGACGTCGGTAAAAAATACGCCATCCCGGTGTGGACGGTGGCCAGCTTTAATCACCAAATTATATCCGATCACCATGTCATCGTCGGTAACGGTCCGCAGGAAGCCGATATGAAGATCATCAACTTGACCGATAAGGGGGATGTGATCGTCACGCAGGACTGGGGCCTGGCGGCGATGGTTCTGGGCAAGCAGGCGGCTTGTATCAGCCCGGTAGGCCGAGAATACCGGGCCGATACGATCGAGTTTATGATGGAGGAACGGGAGATCAAAGCCAAGTTTCGCCGCGGCGGTGGCCGAACGCGCGGGCCGAAAGCGCGTTCGGACGAAGATGATCAGCGCTTTGCGGCCCAGTTGGAAGCGATCCTCAACCGTTAGGCAGCATTTTACCCAGCGGCCCTTGCTCGTCGATGATGTTTTCCAGGGCATATACGGAAATGGGGAATGCCGGTAGGCCATAGGGGCGCGGAGTGATCTCATACATCTGAAAGTAAATGACCAGGGCTTTATCGGCGATATAATAGTCTTGGTCCGGACGAATCGTCGTGAACTCGGTAGTTAACTGGATCTGGCGCTCTTTGATTTGTGCTTGGATATCGGCGGAGATGGGCGTGATATAGTCGCTGCCCTCTTTGAACAAACTCTGTAATGAATAGGTTTCACCAGTGTGGGTATCGAAGGTCAACGAGCGGATGATCGTCAGGCCGTTGGCGGCCGGATAAAAGTAGGTATAATTCGTGAAACTCATGCTGAGGATGCCGCGCTCATTGGTTTTGACCTCATAGGAACCGACCATCTGAGCCCGTGTGGGGTTTTCGTAATAGCCTTGCTGATAGATGATGGCATATACTTGGCGAAAGATCGTTTGATTGATCTTTTGCTGTACCGTGGGATTAGGCAATCCGATCACCTGGGGATAATGAAGTTGAACGTTGGCCGTCATGATCGGTACGGTGATGAGGGAGACCGGGAGTTCCATGGGCGCCACCTCGATTGCATATTTTGCACCAGTCTATTCGAGGTGGTGTCCGATGGTGATGCGCTTACTGTTTGGTCTTTGGTGTCGATTATGATAAAATGTCCTATAATCCACAGTAATGCTTGGCAATAAGACGAAAAAAGCCCGGACAGATCGTGAGAACGCACTTCAAGCGTGAAACATAAGAATCAACGGTTAGCGAAGGGTGTCGGGGAGGGAACCGGATGTCAATCGGATCGAATTTTATTAAGAACATTATCATTGATGATCTGGAAGCAGGCCGGGTCAAGGAAGTAGTCACACGGTTTCCGCCGGAACCAAACGGCTATTTGCACATTGGCCACGCCAAATCGATTTGCCTTAACTTTGAAATGGCCGATGCTTTTAACGGCAAAACACATTTGCGCTTTGATGACACGAACCCGGTGAAAGAAGACACAGAGTATGTTGAATCGATCAAAGAAGATGTGCGCTGGCTCGGGTTTGAGTGGGATGCTCTTTTCTTTGCTTCGGACTACTTTGAAGAAATGTATAACCGGGCTGTCCTGCTGATCAAAAAAGGCAAAGCCTATGTCTGTGACCTCTCGGCCGAAGAGATCCGCGCCACGCGGGGAACCTTGTCCGAGCCCGGTACGGAAAGCCCCTATCGGGGTCGGTCGGTGGAAGAAAACCTGGATCTTTTTGAGCGCATGCGGGCCGGCGAATTCCGCGACGGTGAGAAGGTACTGCGCGCCAAGATCGACATGGCCTCGCCTAACATCAACATGCGTGACCCTGTCATCTACCGCATCGCCCATGCATCCCATCACAACACCGGCGACAAGTGGTGCATCTATCCGATGTATGATTTTGCTCATCCGTTGGAAGATGCCGTGGAAGGGATTACCCACTCGATTTGCACACTTGAGTTTGAAGATCACCGGCCCCTTTATGACTGGGTGATCGAGGAGTGTGAAATGCCCTGTCAGCCGCACCAGTATGAATTTGCCCGTCTCAACCTGACCAATACGGTGATGAGCAAGCGCTGGCTGAAAAAGCTGGTCGACGAAGGCGTCGTCGACGGCTGGGATGATCCGCGGATGCCGACAATCAGCGGCCTCCGCCGTCGTGGCTACACACCGGAGTCGATCCGGGCCTTTGCCCGGGAAATCGGCGTAGCCAAAAGCAACAGCGTCGTCGATGACAAGATGCTGGAGTTTTTTATCCGGGAAGATCTGAAGCTTAAAGCACCTCGCACGATGGGTGTGCTGCGCCCGCTCAAAGTGGTGATCACCAACTACCCGGAAGGGCAAGTGGAGTGGTTGGAGACGGAAGTCAATCCGGAAAATCCGGAGATGGGCATGCGCCAGATTCCTTTTTCCCGGGAGATCTACATTGAGCAAGACGATTTTATGGAAAACCCGCCGAAAAAGTATCACCGCCTCTTCCCGGGCAATGAAGTGCGCTTGAAAAGCGCCTACTTTATCCGCTGCGAAGAAGTGATCAAGGACGCCGACGGTCAGGTCGTGGAGCTGCGCTGCACCTATGATCCGGCGACGAAGAGCGGGCTCGATTTTACAGAGCGCAAGGTCAAAGGGACGATTCACTGGGTCGAAGCGACCCATGCGGTGGCGGCGGAGTTTCGCTTGTTTGAGCCGCTGATTCTCGATGAGGAAGCCGGCGGGGAGACGGCGTCCTTCTTGGAGCGGGTCAATCCGGCGTCCTTGGAAGTCGTGCAAGGGTTTATTGAGCCCAATATGCGCGATGTGCAGGGGCAGGATAAGTTTCAATTTTTCCGGCATGGCTATTTTAATGTGGATAACAAATACTCGACAGCGGAGCGGAAGGTCTTTAACCGTATCGTTTCACTGAAGAGTTCTTTCCAGTTGCCGAAGTAAGCTGTCTTTCATTTCAATTTCATAACGGTGACATGAAAAAAATGCTGTCCTTGCTTATCAAGGGCAGCATTTTTAGATTACAACTCTTCAAGGAGCTTCTTGGCTTCCACGTACATGACGATACCAGCGGCCACTTTTTTAGCTGCTTTCATGGCCAGAACGACGGTGGCCGGCTCGTGGACGACGTCGCCGCCGGCAAAGACGCCTTTGCGGGTGGTCATGCCGTAAGGCTTTTCGCGGGTGATCACATAGCCGTGCGGGTTGACTTCGATGCCGCCGGTGGTGGAGATGATGCGGGCGGCCGGCCGCTGACCAATGGCCAAGATGATTTTATCGGCGCGCAGGGTTTCTTTTTGGCCGGTAGCGATGAGGCGGCGCCGGTCATCATTGGTGAATTCCATCGTTTCCAGTTCGATGCCGGTCAGCATGTCGTCGCCGATGCATTGCGTCGGCGATGACATCCAGCGAAATTGCACGCCTTCGCTTTGGGCCGATTCGTATTCGCTTTGCAGGGCCGTCATGTCGGCTTCACTCCGGCGATAGATGACGGTCACGCGGGCGGCACCAACGCGCACTGCTGTACGGGCGGCGTCCATGGCCACATTGCCGGCACCGACGACAAAGACGTGATCGCCGATGGAGACGGGGATCTCACGATGACTGACTTTGCCGGCGTTGGCGAGGGCGACGATGCGCAGGAAGTAGGCCGCTTGCATGACGCCGGGCAGTTCATTGCCGGGAACATCGAGCGTTTTGGGCACGGCGGTACCGGTGCCGATAAACACTGCGTCATAGCCGTCGGCAAAAAGATCGTCGATCGTCAGATCCTGGCCGATGAGGACACCGGTGCGAAAGGTAACGCCCAGGTTTTCGATCTTGCGGATTTCCCGGCGAACTACTTCTTTATTGAGGCGAAAATCGGGAATACCATACATCAGCACACCGCCGGGCTCTTCCAGGGCGTCAAAGACGGTGACGGCAAAGCACTGCTTGGCCAGATCGCCGGCTACAGTTAAGCCGGCCGGGCCGGAGCCGATGACAGCCACTTTGCCTTTGTTGAGGACAGGACAGGCCGTCGGCTGAGTGATGGCCATCTCGGCGTCAAAGTCCGCAATAAAGCGCTCCAGCTTGCCAATATGAATGGGTTGGCCTTTTTTGTGCAGGATGCAGCGGCCCTCGCATTGCTTTTCATGGGGACAGACGCGGCCGCAAACGGCGGGGAGGTTGCTGCGGCGAGCGATGATGGCACTGGCTTCACCGATGTTGCCGAGGGCCAGGGCGCGAATAAACTGGGGAATGTCATTTTCAACGGGACAGCCCTGGCGGCAGGCCGGCTTGGCACATTGGAGGCAGCGTTTGGCTTCGGCAATGGCTTGGCGGGGTGTATATCCCTGGTCGAGTTCCTCAAAGGATAATTCGACGCGATCAAAATCGCTTTGCTGGTCGATGATCATCTCGCTCACTCGCTTTCTGTTGGCGTTTATGCCGGTGGTCGGTACTCACCGGTGGCTGTTGAGATTGAGTATTCCCGCTGATGGTGACGATTCCTGCCGGGAGCGGGGATCAAATTAGACAGGAATCCATTTTGGATTGGGGTGTATTGGATTGTATTTTAGGTAGGGGAATGATAGGATCGATCTAAACATCGATAAGGACATCAAAGGGGAGGGGCCAGGATGGTACAGGAGCGCAAGTATCAGTTCTCGTGGGATTTGCTCGGGGACATCGAAAAGGGGCGCCCTAATCTAGGCAGGATGGTCCCGGTGGAAGTCTACCGGTTGATGCAGTTTACTTTTCGTGATGTGATGGAACAGCATGTGGGGACGGAGCAAACGGACCAGATGTTTTTTGAAGCCGGTAAGTTGGCCGGACGGGAGTTTTGCCGAAAACAATTGGGCACAATCACCGATTTTCATGAATTTATTCAACAGGTGCAGCGATCTTTGCGGGAGATGGGCATTGGGATTTTTCGTGTGGAAAAGGCCGATCTGGTGCGCAGGGAATTTGAGCTCACCGTGGCGGAAGACCTGGATTGTTCCGGTTTGCCCGAGTTGGATTACGAGATCTGTAAATATGATGAGGGCTTCATCGCCGGGGTGCTGGAAAGCTATGGCGGAAAATCTTACACTGTCAAAGAAAGCGATTGCTGGTGTACCGGGGAACGGGTTTGCCGTTTTATGGCGAAAGAAGAAGGGTAATGTAGGTAGCCGATGGATGAATGGGATGTAGAAAAAGGAGAATGGCTTGACCTGGTTGTGAAAACCTTGCGCCGCGCTTTTTTTGAGACCAAAGCGACGGAAGCGATGCCGCCAGAGTTGCAAGCCCATGAAGAATTTCAACGTCTTTACCGAGATTTACAGACGATTTGCCATTTTGCCACGTCCCTGGCCGGTGGTGAATTGTCCGAAAGTCTCCGCCTGCGGGGCTCACTGGCAGGGTCGCTGAAGATGCTGCAGGGCAATTTGCGGCACTTGACGTGGCAGACGCAAATGATCGCCAAGGGGGACTTTTCCCAACGGGTCGATTTTATGGGGGCCTTTTCGCAAGCCTTTAACTCGATGGTGGAAGCACTGGCGCAATCGCAAAAGGCATTGCGGGAAAGTCGGCAGCAATACCGGCACATGGTGGCAGTCGCGCCGTTTCCGTTGGTCGTTACCAGCATGATCGATCATCGCATCATTTTTATCAATGACAAAGCGGCCCAACTGTACGGTGTGACTGCCGAGGAAGCCATCGGCAAGAACGCCCGCGATTATTACCGAGAATCGGCGGATATGCAGTTGATCCTGGAGGAATTGGCGCTGCATGGCGCGGTGGAGAACCGAATTATCCAGATGCGCAATGATCGCGATGAAGTTTATTTTGGGCTGTTATCGGCCGTGGTGTCCACCTTTGCCGGGGAGCCGGTGCGGTTGGTGGCCATCAATGACATTACGGCGCGTCACAAGATGGAAAACGAACTGCGTCGCATGGCAACAACCGATGAATTGACGGGCTGTTTTAATCGCCGTTATTTTATGGAATTGGCGGAGCAAACGTGGCAAACGTGGCAAACGCAGCGGGCCGATTTCTCGCTGGCCTTGCTGATGCTGGATCTGGATCATTTTAAGAGTATCAATGATCGCTTTGGCCATGCCGGTGGGGATCAAGTATTGCGTACTGCCTGCCAGCGACTCCGGTCGGTCTTGCGTGATGGTGATATCCTCGGACGGATCGGTGGGGAGGAGTTTGCTGTTCTTTTGCCCGGTTGCGGGCGTGACGGAGCTTGGATGGTGGCGGAGCGGCTACGCCGGGCGATGGTCGAAGGCGAAATGGTATTAGAGTCTGGTGAACGCCCAGTGGTTACGGTCAGTGTGGGCGTGGCCGTGCCGGAAGATGCGGGCCAAACCTTCAGCGATCTCTTGCGCTGTGCCGACGTAGCCTTATACCGGGCCAAGGATAGGGGGCGCAATTGTGTCCAGGTGTGGTCCCCCGCGCATAGCGATGATGCTCAGTAAGGGGGCGGCGATCCGGTGAAGGGGAAGTGGCCCTGGCGCGAACGGTGGGCGATGGCGACGCTTTTTGTTACGCTGTTTTTGGTGATGGTTGGATTTGGGATTCTGCTGCCGATCATGCCCTACTTTGTGCTCAAACTGAACGGTGATGCTGTTGCCTTTGGTTTTTTTACGGCATCGTACTCGATCATGCAGTTTTTCTTTGCGCCGATCTGGGGACGGTTGTCGGACCGGCTGGGACGGCGCCCGCTTTTGCTGATGGGCCTCGGCGGCTATGGGATTTCCTTTATCTTGTTTGGTTTATCGACGGAACTGTGGATGCTCTTTGTGGTGCGGTCCTTTTCCGGCATGATCTCTTCGGCTACCTTGCCGACGGCCATGGCCTATGCGGCGGACTGTACACCGCCGGAACGGCGCGCCGGTGCCATGGGGATGTTGGGGGCGGCGATGGGCTTAGGGATGATTTTGGGACCGGCGCTGGGTGGTTGGTTGGGCGGGTACAGTTTTGCGCTGCCTTTTTTTGTGTCCGGTGCGCTGGCGTTAATCACGGTGCCCTTTGCTTTTTGGCTGTTACCGGAGTCGCTGCCGGAGGGGGCGGCGATCCAGGAGCCGCAGCGATGGCATAACGTTCTGCGGATCGGCCGGCACCGGCAGTTCACGCTTTTTTTGCTTTCCTTTGCGGTCAGCTTTACGATGGCGCTTTTTGAAGGAACCTTTGCGATTTTTGCCTTCGAACGCTTTGCCTTTGCGACGCAGCACTTGGGGATGATGTTTGCCGGCTTAGGTACGCTGGGGGTGATCGTGCAAGCGGGCTTGGTCAACCGGTTGGCCCGGCGCTTTGGCTGTGTGCGCTTGGTGGCGGCGGGGCTGGCGATGGCCATGACGGGGTTGGCGCTGATGGCGGTCGTGCCGACGTTGCCGGCCATGGTGGCCATGACGGCGCTTTACAGTGCCGGTGCAGCGCTCCTTCGGCCGAATATTTCGACCTTGGTTTCGCAAACCAGTGACGATGGGCAGGGCGCTTCGCTGGGCTGGATGCAATCGTTCGATAGTTTAGGACGGGCTGCCGGGCCGATGGCCGGCGGAATCCTCTATGAGGTGGCGGCGGCCCTGCCCTACTGGACGGGAGCGCTGGCGTTGCTGCTGATTCTGGTGCTTTCCTGGAAGCAGTTACAACGGTATCAACAGGTCGGCGATGCCCTATAAATGACGCAAGCCGCCGCAGGTTTAATCATTAAAATTGTTGATTGTTCATCTTTTCACGATACAGGAAACTAACCATTGATGTAGAATATTTGGTATACTAGAAGGCGAGTTCTCGCTTGCAGGTTTTTTCTGTGGCGGAGTGCTTGACGAACATAGCAAAGTAGGAGGTGAATAAGGATGGAAATGTACAGCCCGACCTTTAATTTCGCCCATGTATTAGCAATTATGTTTCTTTTAGTTCATCTTCCTTATTGGTTTGTCACCAAAGACTAATCGTTTGTTGGATGCCCACACAATCGGCCATAGGGTGCCCATGGAGGTACCTATGGAGGAAGTCAGGGGGAAACCCCTGATTTTTTTTGTTAACCATACCTTTCCTCTTTACAAATAAGAGGGGATCCGATATACTGACATCTGCATGTAGAGCAACCGTTCCGGAGAGGTGGCTGAGTTGGTCGAAGGCGCGCGACTGGAAATCGCGTAGGCGGGCTTAAACCTGTCTCGAGGGTTCGAATCCCTCTCTCTCCGCCAGTGAGTCAGTTCCAAACTAGTAATCGTAGATGTGACGAACGGTTACTAGTTTTTTCTTCTGCTAGATTTGGTCGTGCTAAGCGGGGCGTTAGCGGTGCCTTGTAACCTGCAATCCGCTGTAGCAGGGTGGAAGCTCGCATTGAGGGCCGATCTTGTGGGGTCTGCCCCTGGTAAGTGGTGTTGACAATTGGGTCTTGCGCAACGAAAACCTATAAACCCCGCCAGGTCCGGAAGGAAGCAACGGTAAGTAGGCCCTTTCGTGTGCCGCAGGGTAGCCTGGTTCGAGCTAACTGCCAGGGTAACGCTCGGAAGATTGTGTTCGAAGGCGAGTGCACGGCCATTTAATATCATAATCCCATACATTGCAGGCGGCGCCTATGGATTGGCGCGATGCTGAAATGGTAAGGAATAAAGATGGTGAAGGCCATCTTTTTTCTGTATTTGCGGCGTTTTACTGATGCGTGGATGAGGGAGGAAGCAACCGATGGCCTATCTGGCGCTGTACCGGGAGTGGCGACCGCGGGGCTTTGATGATCTGGTTGGACAAGAGCATGTGAGCCGGACCTTACAAAATGCGTTGCGCTTTCAGCGGGTAGCCCATGCCTACCTTTTTTGCGGTCCCCGTGGCACGGGCAAGACCTCGACGGCCAAGATCTTGGCAAAAGCGCTGAATTGCATCGGTACCGATGATCCCCGTCAAAAGCCCTGCGACCGGTGCAGCAATTGCCAGGCGGTCAACAGCGGGATCGCCCATGATGTCCTGGAGATCGATGCGGCGTCCAACCGTGGCGTCGATGAAATCCGGGAACTGCGGGAGCAGGTGAAGTATGCGCCGCAAGAGGGCACCTTTAAGGTATATATTATCGATGAGGTGCACATGTTGACGACGGAAGCGTTCAATGCGCTGTTGAAGACGCTGGAAGAGCCGCCGGCCAATGTGGTGTTTGTCCTGGCTACGACGGAAGCACACAAAGTGCCGGCGACGATCTTGTCGCGGTGCCAGCGCTTTGATTTTCGCCGGTTAGGCACGGAGGAGATCGTCGATCGGCTGGCCAAGATCTGTGCCCACCATCAGATCGAAGCGCCTGGTGATACGCTGCGCTTTATTGCCCGCAAGGCCGAAGGTGGGATGCGGGATGCCTTGGGGATTTTGGATCAGACCGTTTCCTTTGCCGGGCAGACGATCACCGTGCAGGATGTGACGGCGATTTTAGGTGCGGTGGACGATGAGGTGCTGGTCAGCATCAGCCAGATGCTGGGGGAAGGCCGGTTGGCCGAAGCGCTGGTGGCCGTCAATGGTTTGATCGGCCGTGGCAAGGAAGTGCGGCCGCTGCTGCGCGATCTGATGGAACACTATCGTGATCGCTTGATCTTGCGAACGCTGCCGGAAGCACAGGACTTGGTAGCGGTGGCACCGGAACAAGGGCAGGCGCTGCTCGCGCAAGCCGGGCTGTATTCGCCGGAAGAGCTGCAGGCGTGCATTGCTTTGCTCAGCCAGTTTGAGAATGATATGCGCTGGACGACCCATCCGCGGATTCTTCTGGAAGTGGCTTTTGTGCGCATTGCCCGCCGGGAATGGGGACGGACGGCATGGGAAAGTGTGCCGGAAGCAGCCAAACCGCAGGCACCGCAACCGGCGCCGATCGCCACCAGTGCCTTTGCGCCGGGCGTCGGGACAACCCCGGTGACCACGTCGGATATGGAATTGAACGCGCTGCGGCGCCGCGTGGAAAGCTTGGAAAGCCGGCTCCGGCAAATGGAGCAGGCCATGGAGCAACCGGTACCGGCCGCCGGGCGACCGTCCGTCGGACCGCCGGTGGGCAAGGCACCGGTGACGGCGCCGGTCAAGCCGCAAGCAGCGCCGCCCGCTGCCGCTTCGCCGGCCATACCGAGCCCGATCCACTGGCCCGACGTGGAAGCCTGCTGGCCCAAAGTGATTGCGGCCGCTACGGAGAAGCTTCATCCCCGGTTGGCCTCGATCGTACGGAACCAGTTGCGCCTGGGGGCACCGGACGGAACGCGCATCTTGCTTGTTCATGACAATCCACTGCACCGCCAGACCGATGACCCGAAGCTGCAGGAGATCAATCAGGTGTTGCAAGCCGAGTTTACCGATTGCTTGCGCCAGGCGGTGACGGTGTCCGTCTATCACTCATCCGCATGGCCGCCGGCAGAAGCGGCGTTGCTACGCAGCGGGGCCGTAGCGGGGGAGCCGTCATCGGGCGGAAATCGTGAGCGCGGCGGCGTCGCCAATGCGGCGGGCAGTGAGCCGAAGGAACCCTACTTATCCGATCCGGAGTATATCCGGCAGGTCTTTGGTGATCCCCGGTTGCCGGTGACTTTTGTGGATGATGAGGGCGGGGCCAACGAAAAAGGCCGATGAGCAAATATTGCCCATCGACCAGGGAACTAGCGGAGCAAGTGACGGTTGCGCAGTGCCCATCGAATACCCATGCGAGCGCCGGTGTACATCAAAAAGCCACGAACACCGTAGGGTAAGAGACGCGCGATCATGCGAAGCATGTTACCACCACCTCCAGGATTAGAATGCCCGTTTTACGTAAAATCAACGGGAACTTTATCTCCCATTTAAACTATGGTACACTACTGTCGGTAAGAAAAGGGGGGCACGCAATGTTTGGTAATGGCGGAAATATGAAGAACATGATGAAGCAAGTCCAAAAAATGCAAGCCGATATGGCGAAGATGCAGGAAGAGGTTGCTCAACGTACGGTGGAAGCAACGGCCGGCGGCGGCGCTATCAAGGTTGTGGCTAATGGTAAATATGATGTGCTTTCGATCACGATCGCACCGGAAGCCGTTGATCCGGAAGACGTGGAAATGCTGCAAGATCTGGTTGTGACGGCCGTGAATGAAGCTTTGCAACAAGCACAAGCGATGGTCGCGTCGGAAATGGCGAAGATTACCGGCGGCATGAAAATTCCTGGCTTGTTCTAATCATGTACTACTATGCGGAGCCGGTGGGCCGGTTGATCGAGGCGTTAAATAAATTGCCCGGTGTGGGTCCGAAAACGGCCCAGCGCTTAGCGTTTCACCTGTTGCGGGTGCCGCGAAGTGAAGCGGTCACCCTGGCCAAAGCAATCGTCGATGCGCGCGATCAAACGAGCGACTGTTCGATCTGCGGCAATATGACCGATCGCGATCCTTGTCGGATCTGCGCTGATGAAGCCCGTGACCAAGCGGTCATCTGCGTGGTGGAAGATGCGCGCGATGTGGTGGCCATTGAAAAAACACGGGAATATCATGGGCTGTACCATGTCTTGCGCGGTGTGCTTTCACCGATGGAAGGCATTGGGCCGGAGCAATTGCGCATCCGGGAGCTTGTGGCCCGGTTAGAGGGTTCGCCGGTACAAGAAGTGATTCTCGCCACCAACCCGACGGTGGAAGGTGAAGCCACCGCCAATTATTTGGCCCGGCAAATTAAAGCCCAGGGAATTAAAGTCACTCGTATCGCCCACGGGTTGCCGATTGGCGGCGACTTGGAATATGCCGATCAAGTGACCTTATGGCGGGCGATGGAAGGGCGCCGGGAATTGTAAGGGAGCGTGTGTTGCCCGATGAGGCAACGCCGCTTTTTTTTTCGTATTTTTTTCCTCTCTTGCATACAGTGATAAGGAAGACAACCCTTCAGGGTGATGTGCTTACGGTATGGGCAGGGGGGGAACAAAATGACATCGGAAGCGATGGTCGTAACGGGCTTAGCGGGACTGGCCCTGTTGGCAGCGATTCACTTTTTCTGGCGTCCGTTGCGCTGGTTGTTTGTGGTGGCCTTTCGATCTTTGTTCGGCTTGTTGATTCTGGGCGGTACGAATGTGCTCGGCGGACTGGCCGGGCTCAGTTTGCCCCTAAATCCGGTCAGTGCTTTGATCGCCGGGTTTCTTGGTTTGCCAGGATTAACCCTTTTGATTCTTCTGAAATATTGGATATTCGCTTGAACGCTTGACCGTAGGGTCTAAAGTTAAGTATAATCCTACTTGTGGACTTTTTTTTACAGGTGCTGCGATCCTTAGGAAGATCATTAGACGCAATCGCAAGCAAAATATCTGATTATTTTG
This sequence comes from Heliophilum fasciatum, assembly GCF_004341395.1. GTDB lineage: Bacteria > Bacillota > Desulfitobacteriia > Heliobacteriales > Heliobacteriaceae > Heliophilum > Heliophilum fasciatum. Next base: position 142,816 of record NZ_SLXT01000003.1, on the reverse strand, counting down.
TCTAATGTTTGTTGAGGAAATGCCACACCCTTTTTCCGTGAGGAAGCAGGCTTGGTAAACAGGAAGCCCAGCGAGGGCCGGCCAAAACGGAGGTGGAGATCCCATCGCAACCCCGAAATCCTCACGGTGCGTGGAAGCGTACATCGGTGAGTATGCCAGCGGCAAAAGTGAAAATGCAGTCAACCGCGCCTTGGCGTTACATGCCGATGGGCGAGACGTAACCTTGGTGGATTTAGATACAGTGGAGCCTTTTTATACCCTGCGGCCGATCAAACGTTCCTTAGAAGCGCAGGGGTTGCATGTCATTGCCTGGGAAACCGTCGACACAGTCGGCTTAGGTGAAGCCGGCTCATTGTTGCGTGCGGATATGCGTTGGGCCCTGCATCAACAGGGGGATGTGATTCTGGACATTGGCTACGGCGTGGACGGAGCAAAGACATTGCAGTTGCTCCAAGGACGTGAGGCTTGTCCGGAATTACGGATCATTGCGGTGATCAATACTTCGCGGCCGATGACGGCGTCGGTTGAGGACATCGTCGAATACGTCGGGGAACTGGGTCCCGTCGATGCCTTGCTGAACAATACTCACCTTGGTGATGAGACGAATCTGACCGTGATTCGTGAGGGTGCACGCCTGGTGGAGGAAGCAAGCCGAAGACTGGGCCTGCCGGTGGAAGCGACGGCTGTCGATGAAAGGTTTCGCCATCTACTTGATGCCAGTGATGTGATGAATCATTCGATCCGGTACCTACAACGATGGATGGCCAAGGCCTACTGGTGATGGCCTGATGGCCCCTCATGGTGACCGGATGAAGGTCTCCATGGCGAGTTAAGAATTTAAGAAACCGAGCATAAGTAGGGAGATGACAAGATGGCAAAAGCCATGAAAACAATGGACGGCAACAAAGCGGCCGCCTATGTATCCTATGCCTTCACGGAATGTGCAGCCATTTATCCGATTACTCCTTCTTCGCCGATGGCCGAATATACCGATGAGTGGAGTGCTCAGGGCCAAAAAAATATTTTTGGTCAAACGGTAAAGCTTGCAGAGTTACAGTCGGAAGCAGGCGCGGCAGCGGCCGTTCATGGCTCGTTGCAAGCCGGCGCGCTGACGACTACATATACGGCTTCTCAAGGTCTCTTGCTGATGATCCCCAATATGTACAAGATTGCCGGCGAATTGTTGCCCGGTGTGATGCATGTGACGGCACGGGCCGTAGCCGGACATGCCTTGAGCATTTTCGGTGATCATTCCGACGTTATGGCCGTTCGCCAGACCGGTTGGGCCATGCTGGCTTCGGGCAGCGTGCAGGAAGTCATGGATCTGGGCGGCGTGGCGCACTTAGCAGCGCTCAAGTCGCGGGTGCCCTTTGTTCACTTCTTTGACGGCTTCCGTACGTCCCATGAAATGCAAAAGATCGAAACGATCGATTATGATGATCTGGCCAAACTGGTCGATCAAGAGGCGCTCAGCGCGTTCCGCGCCCGCAGCTTGAATCCGGAGCGCCCGGTCGTGCGCGGTACAGCGCAAAACCCGGATATTTTCTTCCAAGCCAAAGAATCGGCGAACCGCTACTATGAAGCGGTGCCGGAAGTTGTCTTGTCCTATATGCAAGAGATCAGCAAGCTGACCGGTCGCAGCTATCGGCCCTTTGATTACTACGGTGCCCCTGATGCGGAGCGCATCATCGTCGCGATGGGCTCGGTCAACGAAGTCATTGAAGAAACGATCAACGCCTTGGTCGCGGCCGGAGAAAAAGTCGGCTTGATCAAAGTGCGTCTCTATCGCCCCTTCTCGGCCAAACATTTCTTTGATGTCCTGCCGCAAACAGTCAAGAAAATCGCCGTTCTCGATCGCACCAAAGAACCGGGTGCACTGGGTGAGCCGCTGCTCCTCGATGTGCGGGCCATGTTCTACGAGTCCGATCGGAAACCGGTGATCGTTGGCGGCCGCTATGGCCTGGGCTCCAAGGACGTTGTCCCGGCCGACATCAACGCTGTCTTTGAAAACTTGAAAGCCGATCAGCCGAAAAGTGGCTTTACCATCTCCATCGTCGACGATCTGACCTTCAAATCGCTGGCACCGCAGCCCCTGGGTGACACGACACCGAAAGGCACGATCCAGTGTAAGTTCTGGGGCCTTGGCTCCGATGGTACGGTGGGCGCCAACAAAAGCGCCGTGGAAATTATCGGTACCTACACACCCATGTATGCCCAAGCCTACTTTGCCTATGATTCCAAAAAATCCGGCGGTGTCACGATCTCGCACCTCCGCTTCGGCCATCAGCCGATCAAATCGCCCTACCTGATCAAAACAGCCGACTTTGTTTCTTGCTCGAACCAAGCCTACTGCTATACTTACGACCTGCTGGAAGGCTTGAAACCGGGTGGCACCTTCTTGCTCAATACGGTTTGGAAACCGGAAGAACTCGAAGAAAAACTGCCGCCGGCCATGAAAGCCTACCTGGCCCAAAACAACATCAAGGTCTTCATCATCGATGCCGTGAGCATTGCCGAAAACTTAGGTCTTGGCAACCGCACCAACATGGTTATGCAAGCAGCCTTCTTCAAACTGGCCAAAGTGATTCCCATCGAAGAAGCCGTTGGCTACATGAAAGACGGCATCCAAAAGACCTATGGCCGCAAAGGTGAAAAAATCGTCGCTATGAACTGCGCTGCCGTCGATGCCGGTGTGAACTCGCTGGTGGCGGTGGAAGTACCGGCATCCTGGGCCGGTGCTGTGGTAGAAGCAGCGGCCACCGTCGATGAACCTGCTTATGTGACCAATATTCAGCGCCCCGTTAACCGTCAACAAGGTGACAAACTGCCTGTCAGCGCTTTTGCCGAGTTGGCTGACGGCACCATGCCAGTAGCCACATCGAAGTATGAAAAACGCGGTGTTGCTTCGCAAGTGCCGGAATTCCTCATCGACAATTGCATTCAGTGCAACCGCTGCTCCTATGTTTGCCCGCACGCAGCGATCCGTCCTTTCCTGGTCAACAGCGAAGAAGCGGCCAAGGCACCGGAAGCATTCGCGATGAAAAAAGCCGTCGGCAAGCAACTGGAAGGCTTACAGTTCCGTGTGCAAGTGAGCCCCATGGACTGCATGGGTTGCGGTAGTTGCGCCCAAGTTTGCCCGTCCAAAACCAAAGCGCTCGTCATGCGCGACTTTGGATCGCAAGTGGAAGCGCAAACGGGCAACTGGAACTTTGCTACGACCTTGTCGATCAAAGATAACTTGCTGTCCAAAGACACCGTCAAGGGAAGTCAATTTGCGCAACCGCTCTTTGAATTCTCCGGTGCCTGCGCCGGTTGCGGTGAAACGCCTTACATCAAGCTGATCACCCAACTCTACGGTGACCGCATGATGATCGCCAATGCCACTGGTTGTACCTCCATCTACGGTGCCAGCGCACCGACCGTGCCGTACTGCACCAACAGCGAGGGCAAAGGACCGGCCTGGGCCAACTCCCTCTTTGAAGATCCGGCTGAGTTTGGCTACGGCATGCTGATGGGCGTCAATCAACTGCGCGATAAACTGGCCGGACTCGTTGCTGAAGCTGTGCAAGCCGGTGTTACGCCGGAACTGGCCGAAGCCTTCAACGAATGGCTGGCCGGCAAAGACGATGGCGACGCATCGAAAGCAGCGACGGCGAAAATCCTGCCGCTCCTGGCAGCTTCCAATGATGCGGCACTTCAGCCGATCGTGGAATTGAAAGATCACTTCATCAAAAAATCGCAGTGGATCATCGGCGGCGACGGTTGGGCCTATGATATCGGCTACGGCGGCCTTGACCACGTGCTGGCATCGGGTGAAGATGTGAACATCATCGTTCTCGATACGGAAGTGTACTCCAACACCGGTGGTCAGTCGTCGAAAGCAACACCGGCAGCGGCGATCGCCAAGTTTGCCGCAGCCGGAAAGCGGACGAAGAAAAAAGACCTGGGCATGATGGCCATGTCCTACGGCTACGTCTATGTGGCCCAGATCGCCATGGGCGCTGATTACAATCAAACGCTCCAAGCGATCCGCGAAGCCGAAGCGTACAAAGGACCGTCGCTGATCATCGCTTATTCTTCCTGCATCAGCCATGGCCTCAAGTCGGGCATGAATAACAGCCAGACAGAAATGGAAAAAGCGGTCAAGTCGGGCTACTGGCACCTCTACCGCTTCAACCCGGACCGCAAAGAGCAAGGCTTGAATCCCTTTGTCCTTGACTCCAAAGAGCCCACGGCACCGTTCAAAGACTTCTTGCTTGGCGAAGTGCGCTATGCATCGCTGCAGCAACTGTTCCCGGACGTAGCGGCCGAGTTCTTTGTCAAAGCGGAAAACGATGCTAAGGAACGCTACGAAACGTACAAACGGTTGGCCAACTAGCCTGTACGAGTGGTAAACTGACCTTTACAGTAATCAATCAGCTTTACATCAGTAATGTCAAAATTAATATCAAGAACGTCATATCGGTAACGCGAGAGCGGAGGACTTTGAGCCTCCGCTCTTTTTTGTGCGCCCGGCAAAAAGAGCATCGCTCAGCAGAGCCTTGATGAATGATTTAAACAACAGATGCAAAAGATGTATGATGCAACGAAGTAGTTCGTGGCTCATCAAGGGGTATCTCTTCGAAGGGGGCACAGCGAGACCAATGACCGATCAAACGATCAACCAACAAAAACCGGTACAAGGCGAAAAGCGCATGTTTATGACCGGCAATGAAGTCATCGCCTATGCGGCACTGGCGGCCGGTGCGGAGATGATGTGCGGCTATCCGATCACGCCGCAAAATGAGATCATGCATTATTGGACACGGTTGGCACCCAAGTACGAGCGCCGTTTTTTACAGACTGAAGACGAACTCTCGGCCGGCTTTTCGACGCTCGGCGGGGTGTTGGCGGGACGGCGAGCCTTTACGGCGACGGCCGGGCCGGGGAACGTGTTGATGCAAGAACCGCTGTCGATGGCGGAAATGATGCGCATTCCCATTGTCTTGATTGTTCAGCAACGGGGCGGCCCGTCGACGGCCACCGTAATCTACTCGCAGCAAGAAGTAACGCTGACTTGTTACGGTGGGAACGGTGAGGGGGCGCGGATCGTCTATTCCCCATCGAACCATCAAGAACTCTATGACTATACGCTGAAAGCTTTTAATACGGCATGGACATATCGATTCCCCACGTTTATTTTAGGCGACGGCTACCAAGCCAAGATGCGGGAATCCTTAACGATCTACGATCCAGCCGTACGTGGTGTGCAGATGGTCCCGACGGAGCCGATCATCGGCGGGCCTGGTGCTCCGGGCACTGAGCGTGAGGCGGTGCACCTGCGCAATACCTTCAACACGGAAGAAGAGCTTTATGAAATCATCACGGCCATGATGGGCGAATACGATCGCATCGCCCCGTCGATCGTCGAGCATGAGGCGATCCAAACGGATGATGCGGAAATCTTGATTCTTTCCCATGGTGTGGTTTCCCGGGCCACGGCTGCGGCCGTGCGGGAACTGCGTGAAGCCGGAATAAAGGTGGGCAGTTTCCGGCCGATCACCTTACGGCCCTTCCCGGTCGAGGCGCTGCGTAACGCCCTCAAGCCGGTAAAGAAAATGCTCATCGTGGAATCGGCGCAAGGTCAATTGGCGAAGCTTTGTAAAGAGGCGATCTATGGCGAGACAACGCCGATAGAGTACATCTTTAAGCCCGGCGTCGGCGTGACGGCGGAAGAAGTAGTCGCCAAAGTCAAAGCCATGGCTTGAGGAGAGGGTGAAGAAGATGAGTGAATGCATGGAAGTTACTGCGACAACGCTGCTGGAACCGAAGATGCCCAGAAGCTGGCGCCGGGCGTCCAAACCGCACAAGTTTTGCCCGGGCTGCGGCCATGGTGATGTGCTCAAAGCGCTGGGCACAGCGATCGATGACCTGGGTATCCAGGACCGCGTTGTCTTTGGCTGTGATATTGGCTGCTCACTGCTAGCATGGGATTTTTTTGAGTGTGATACGGTGCAGGCGCACCATGGCCGGACCACACCGGTGATCACCGGTATCAAACGGGCGCGGCCCGATCGGATCTGCATTGCTTACATGGGCGATGGCGGCGGCTACGCTATCGGTGCCCAGCATTTGGTCAACGCGGCGACGCGCAATGAACGGATTACGGTCATTTTGGCCAACAACACCAATTATGCGATGACCGGCGGGCAGATGGCGCCGACGACTTTGCCGGGGCAAAAAACGGAGACTTGTCCGTATGGGCGGGATATTGAAGCCATGGGTAATCCCACCTTAGGTCCCGAGATGGTCGCAGCGATCACCAAGGAAAATGCTTATGTGGCGCGCGGGACCATGGCTAACATGCGGCAATTGACGACGATGCTGAAAAAAGCGCTGCAAAATCAGATTGACGGACGCGGTTTTTCCTTTGTGGAAGCACTGGCATCATGCCCGACGAACTGGCGCATGAATGCCAAGTCGACGTGGGACTTTGTGGAGAAAGAAATGCCCAATTATTTTAAGGTCGGTGAACTGAAAGTGCCGGCGCCGAAGGAGGGGTGACCATGGCCAACGAAGTCAAGATCGCCTTGGCCGGTGAAGGTGGACAGGGTGTGCAATCGGTGGCGGAGATCATTACGGAAGCGGCCAACGAAGAAGGCAAAGAGGCGCTTTATATCCCCAATTTCGGTGTGGAGCAGCGGGGCGGTGTGTCGATCGCCTTTGTGCAGATTGCCGAAAAGCAAAAGATTGGTTCGCCGAAATTTGAAAAGGCCGATATCGTCATCGCGCTTTCGGACCGTGCGGTACTGCGGTCCCGACAATATGTGGACGAGCGGACGGTCTTTGTCTACGACAAGTCGATTCAGGGCGTGGAGGATGATCTGCCGAAAAACGCCAAACAGGTGCTGGCCATTCCGGCCATCGAAGTGGCCAAAAATGAGCTGCATCCGCGAGTATTTAATATCGTCATTATGGGCGCCGTGCTTCATGCGACCCGCGTGGTCAGTGAAGAACAGGCTAAGCAGGCCTTGGAGAATAAGCTGGGCTACAAGTTTGAGCAAAACCCGGAGCTGCGAGAGATGAACCATAAGGCGTTGGCCCGGGGGATGGAACTGGTGGCGGGGCTGGCGCAGGGCTGACGGGGAAACCGTGTAAGTTAAGCAAAGGACAACGTCAGTGCGTACGACAAAGCCGGCGATGAAAAGCAGGGAAGTGAGCGGAATGAAAACGTGGAAAGCCTATGTGATCGAAAGCGGCAAGGGAAAGCATCATGTCTTTCCGGGGTTATGTAAAGGTTGCGGGTTATGCATCGAAAAGTGTCCCACTAAAACGATCCGGTGGTCCTATAACCTAGGAGTGTACGGGACACCGATCGTGGAAGTGCAACAGGATCCGGAGTGCATCGCCTGCGGGATCTGCCAAAACGTTTGCCCCGATACGGCGATTGTCGTGGAGCGACTGGCAAAGGCGAAGGAGCAGGGCAAAGAAAAGGAAAAACAGGTGAATTGATAGGTCCATTGGTGGGTGCTGGGCATCTTGCCAATAACAAACGGGTCGGCGTGCTTGCACTTCGGCCCGTTTTATCCTATAATTGTTTATGTGATTTGACGTGGGGGTGTAGCTCAGCTGGGAGAGCGCTTGCTTCGCATGTAAGAGGTCAGGGGTTCGATCCCCCTCATCTCCACCATTCAAAAATCCAGTAAAATCAAGGCTTGCGGGTTTTTTCGGCGACGGTTTTAGCTGATGCCCAAACGGGGTTGATGCCAACGATTGATTTTACGGTGAAATTAAGAAAGGCCGGGCGTGCATCCCGACCATCCTAAGAGCTTAAGTCCATCGTCTTTACGGTGGGCTTTTTTATTTTTTATTGATGAGTGACTGGAGCCTATCCGAAATCTGAGCCATCTTTTGTACATTTTTTACTTTCTCGCCTGACTAAATAAGCAGGACGGCTACAGTGTGTCGAAGCACATGGAATGAACTTTGGGCTGAGACCTGATGGAGGCATTTGCCGATTGATATGTTCCCGCATACCGCGTAAACCCTAAAAAATAGTTGTTCTGTTCCCAAGAACGCCGACATCAATAATGACAACGCGGGGCATATTGAGACAGTAGTATTGATGTTAAAGGCATCGCAGGCGAAACCCATGAATATAAGGATATGTACCCCGAAAATATAGCATCTGGTTTTTTGGGGATGAATTCATCAAGTATGAATATCGTGACTGGGGGGTGGTTCTAATGGATAAAACGAAAAAAGCATGGGTCAATGCATTATTTTTGGTAGTAACTTTGGCCATCAATACCTTTGGCGCCTTAGGACGAATCAATGGGCTCTCACAAAAGCAAATTTCTGATATGTATGCTACCCTGATCACACCGAGCCCGGCTACCTTCAGTATATGGAGTATTATCTATTCCTTGCTGCTGATCTCTGTGATTGTGATGATCGTCAAAAAAGATGACCCCTATTATGAGCGCGCAATAAAGCAAATTTCCAACCTTTTTATCATTTCTTGCATGCTTAATATTGCGTGGGTTGTTGCTTTCTCTTATTTACAGATTGAACTTTCCGTGCTCTTTATTTTCGGATTCGTCATTACCTTGTCCTTGATTTGCTGGGAACTCTTGAAGATTAACGACGGAAAGCACGGGCTGTTGCCTTTGAGTTTTGGAATCTATACCGGCTGGTTATTCATAGCCACTGTTGTTAATATAGCTGCGATGCTGGTCAAGTTAGAATGGAATGGCTTTGGAATTGCCGATGAGATCTGGGCGATGATGATCCTGATTATCTCAATTCTTTTGGTCGCTGTGGTACTCTCAAAAATTCGCAATGCTGCATTCCCATTACCGATTGCCTGGGCTTATTTCGGAATCTATCAACATTTAAACTCACCGGAAGGGTTTAATGGGCAATATAGTCTGCTGCAGAGCATCGCCCTCGTGGGAGCGGTAGTTCTGATCGGTATGGCCGCGATCCAGTTTTATCGAAACGATTTATCACTACTTCGGCCAACGAAGCCATAGACATCACACTCCAGATGCAACGGCCGATTTTACACGAAATTAAAAAGGTCGAGCGTAGCCCGACCATACCATTAAGTCTAGTAGTCCATCGTTTTTACGATGGGCTTTTTTATAAATACTAACCCGTAATGATAGGGCGGGAGTTCGACTTGCTTCTCCAAAGTAAATCCTGTTTTGGCCGCCCAGTCAATAATCATCGTAGGAGTCGGTCGTATATCCATGGAAGGTCCCCGCGGTGTTTTTTCGTATTTCCAGTGGATTACTCCGATTCTGCCGTAATCGCTAAGCAGATCAAAAGCATTTTTAAGGAGGGCCATCGGTTCTTCGCAGTGGAGAATATTAAATAAGGTTATGTAATCAATTTTATCTTTGTACTCTTCTAAAGCTTTTCTTGTAGCATCAGCAGAGATATCACCATGAACTAAAAGAATTTTCTCATCGGTACGCCCTTTGATCTTATCCTTGCAAATATTGAGTATTTGATCGTCAATATCAATGCCGATTACTTTTTGACTGACAATTTCGGCAATCGGTAGTAGAAAAGTACCGTAACCGCATCCGATATCCAGTAACGTTTTTACCTGTTCGCCGATGCCGATTTTCTGAATGATTTCGGTCGGATGAAAGAAAGTATTCCACGTCTGCTCATCAGGCATTCCCGACTCTCGATATTTCGCCATTTGTCTTCTCCTTTTGATAGAAGCTATACTTATGTTTTCCGATTGAATTATATTATATTTGTGGTGCGACAAGCAAGGGGATTCTCCGGCGTCCGCGCTAGGCGAAGTAGTGATACGATTCAGAGAGCTGGATATAAATTCGGCAAATGGCTTGACTTAAGTTTTTATCAGTACCAACTTCAAGGACCCGAAACAGCGATAGAGGAATAAAAAGAAGCAGGGAATCCCCCCTGCTTCTTCCGATTAAATAACTCGAACGAGACCCGGCTCCCGGAGCTTGACAAATCGTTTCGCGAAATAAGTTGCCAATAATTGTTCCCGCTTTTCTCCAACTTTCGCACGGATAGCGTCGGCCTTCTCCAGAATTTCACCGAGCGTGGTTCCTTCCAATACGCAGATGTAGCAAAAATAAGTGAATTCCGGATGAGTGGTATCTACGAGGATGGAAGCAGTGTCGGGAAAACTATCCACTGCTTCGCGCGTTTTTTGCATATACAGCGATAACCCGACGTCATGAGACCAGTACTTGCGTATATGTTGGATATGAAATTCAACAATCACACGTTGATTTGTATGTTGCAGTACGACCGTTTCAAGGGAATGGTTTTCCGAAAGGAAGCGCCGGTAAACATCATAGGTGAACCCCGCTTAGCGGACAGTAAAACAAAAACACCTCTTAGGATAGAATTATAAAAAACTATCATAGGAGGTGCTTACATTTTGCCCGGCAAAAGAGGTGCCAAACATTTTGACAAAGCGAACATAGTCAATTATACTTCCATAGCCCAATTAACTTTTCCTTGTCGATGTTTTGGACAATTGGCAAGTATTTTCGCTACCCTGGATAACAAGTCTACCGGAGATATCGGTTTGAGAATAAACCCGTTTACACCTAACGCCATGGTCTCGATCACATCCGACTTCTCGGCCGTGCCGGAAACCACAATGATCGGGATTTTTGACGTACTGGAATTTCCTTTTAATCTTTTGATGGTCGATTTCCCGTCCAATATGGGCATGTAGAGATCCAGGATGATCACGTCAATCTTATATTTGTTCGTAGCAGCCAGCGCTTCCACACCGTTGGCTGCATGAATCGTGACATGCCCGAGCTGATGGATCAGTTTGGATACCAATAAAATACTTGATTTATTATCATCACAAATTAAAATTGTTGCCACAGTAACCCTTCCCGTTCATTGTATTAAAACTTGACCTCGTAGCGATAAACGCCAGAGAAAACATTGACCACCCTGTTATCAAATCAGCGATGCTGACGTTAACTAGACAACAGCAAAGTCAAGTATTGTATACGATGATTAAGGTGAACATATCTAAGCATATCAAAAATCCGCCCATTAAGGAATGGTAATCAATCCGCAAAATCGCAAAAATCCCGGGCTGTCGTGGCGATTTTGTTTAGCACAGGCTTATACAATGCCTTTTTTATTACCGCTCGTGCATGGTATAATTAGATGAAAATTATATGCTAAGGGAACTTCTACCATGTTAAGGGAGCCCCTGCCAACACCAATGGTAAACACGGTCACCTTTGGGCATGGGGCCCTCGGAGAAAAACAACGGACATACTACTGCAATTTCATGGAGGGATAATACCAATGTTGACTTTTCACCAACTATTTAATTCCTCGCCGATTGCAGTTGCGATCATTCAACACCATCGCTTTCAGCTAACCAACCCGCAGTTTACGCAACTGATGGGTTATTCAGCAAACGAATTGTTGAACATGCATACAGCCGATCTTGTCCATCCTGATGACCGCCTAGGGTTATTTCAGAGTGCCCTCCGCTGGGTCAACGGTGAAGACGGACCAGCGGTGTATGAGTTTCGTACAGTTGCCAAAAATGGTGATATCAAATATCTATCCGGCTATTTCAGTCCTGTGGAATACAATGGCGAAAAAGCCTTGCTCGGGCAATATGTTGATCTGACCGACAAAAAACGCATGGAGGAGCAAAGCCAAAAAAAGCGCCAAGAGTTTGAACAGTGCTTGCAGCGTGAATACAATGGTCTGGAAAGCCATGTGCAAGAACGAACGGAGCAGCTGCTACTAGCCAATCAACGCTTACAGGCGGAAATCTGTGAGCGTTGCAAAATGGAAAAAGAACTGCGTATCAGTGAAGCGCGCTATCGCGGAATTGTGGAAGATCAAGCTGATCTGATTGTTCGGTTTCTCCCGGACGGAACGTTGACCTTTGTCAATGATGCCTGCTGTACCTTTTACAACCGGACCTGCGAAGAGTTACTAGGAACCAATATACACAGCTTGCTGATGGAAAAAAATCGGGATCGCATACGGGCGGCAGTTGCGCAGACCAATCAACAACGTATGATCCATGTAATAGAATTTGAAACCCTCCGTGGTGACGGGGAAGAACGCTGGCTGCACTGGACGAACCGCGGTATCTTCGATGAAGCCGGTCAACTCACCGAATATCAAGCGGTTGGTCGCGATATCACCGCACGAAAAAAAGCGGAAGAGAACTTACAAAGCGCCAACGACGAACTGGAACGTCGGGTCCAACAGCGAACGCGCCAGTTAGAACAAGCTAAAGAAGCGGCGGAAGCGGCATCGCGCGCCAAAAGCAGCTTTTTAGCCAATATGAGCCATGAGTTACGGACACCGCTCAACGGAATTATCGGCATGGTTGAATATCTGTTGGAAACTGACTTGCCCAGTGAAGAAAAGCAATGTTTACATTCCATTCTCTATTCGGGGAATGTGCTGGGGCGACTGATTAGTGATGTGCTTGATTATTCTCGATGTGAAACGGAACGAGTTCAACTGAAAAACATCCCCTTTTATCTAGGGGCGCTGTTAGACGATACAACCAAAACGATCAAAGAGGTTGCTGCGAAAAAAGGACTTTTATTCGAAGAGGACTACGCGATCGGCGATGATCTCATCTATACCGGCGATCCGCGATTGCTGCGACAAATTTTGCTTAGCTTGCTGAGCAATGCCGTAAAATTTACGGATCAAGGAACGATCACCCTGCGATGTACCATGGAAGCCGATCAGGAACAGCACGCCCAATGGCGGTTTGAGGTTACCGATACCGGGATCGGCATTGCCGATGAAGCCCTTGATACGGTTTTTGACATATTTGTCCAGGCGGACAGTTCCATGACACGACGGTTTGGCGGCATCGGGTTGGGGTTAGCCTTAGCCAAGCGCTTGGTTACGTTGATGGGCGGTTTCATCGGTGTGCAGTCGAAACTCGGGCAGGGCTCTACTTTTTGGGTCACCCTGCCGCTGGAGAAAAGCACCTTGCCGCCGGCAAACCGGCGCCATGCGCCCTGGGACGGTCATATTGATTTTGGCCTACCGATCTTACTCGTCGACGACAGCATATCGACGCAAAAATCAATTATTGCCCAACTGAAAAATGCCGGTGTTACCAATGTGAATGTGGTCAATAACGGCCTGGAAGCAGTCAGGGCCGTTGCCGAAAAGGATTATGGACTGATCGTCATGGATTGCCAAATGCCGTTACTCGATGGCTTTAAAGCAACACGGGCGATCCGGGCGCTGGAAGCGCATAAAGAAGTCTACAGTACCATTGTGGCTGTAACGGCCCATCTGGATGAGCATGTCCGGGCGCTTTGCTTGGAAGCCGGTATGGACGGATATCTGGAAAAGCCCTTTAAGTTTCAAAACATCATGAAATTCATGAATGCTCTATTTTAAAAGCAAATCCCCCATCCTCAGATGGGGGATTTTTTTTATTTAGCATAAGGAGAAAATCCCTTGTAGGAAACGAAATGAGTTCGAAATCCAAGGTATCGATGTACTTTTAATTAATAAAGAAATCATCATCAAGATAAAACTTGAATTATAAAAAAACAAAATCCAATATAAATAATAACAATATCTTGAAGAATCTCCTTGTCTTTATTATAATTTAGTCGAAAATCAAGGGCACTAATAGCGCAGCGATGAGCGGGAGGTGGACATCCGATGTTCACAATCAAGGCGCAAGAATCTCTTGGTATTTAGTAGGAGGGAAAGCGATGCTTACATTTCAAGATCTCTTCGATTCTTCGCCAATTCCCATGGGGATTATTCAACAAGGTTGTTTTCAGCTTACAAGCCCGAAAGCTTATGAACTTACCGGTTATACAACCGATGAGTTATGGGGAATGCCCTTGGAAAAAGTCCTTCATCCTGATGATCGCCCGCAGGTGTTACAATCGGCTAAGCGCCGCTTGACCGGTGAAGCCGTCCCCGAGGCCTATGAATTCCGAATGATTACTAAAAAAGGTCAAGTTAAATATTTATTAGGCTACTTTCATATCGTTACCTACCGTGATGAAAAAGCTATCTTAGCGCAGTTTGTTGATCGTACCGAAAAAAAAAGTTTAGAAGATGAGATCGAAAAAAATTGGTTGATCTTCAAAAACATGTTCCAGCAATCGCCGACAGGGATCGAATTATATGATCAGCATGGCCATTTAGTGATTATGAATCAAGCTTGTTGCAACATCTTTGGCATTTCCGACCAGAATGATGTGGTCGGCATCGATTTGTTTTCGCTGATTGACTTGACGGACGAGATGAAAGACAAGTTACAGCGCGGTGAGGCGCTCCAACTTTCCCGGACGGTTGATTTCGATGAGATCCGGCGCAGTAACCGCTATGGCACGACGAACAGGGGGATCCGTTTTCTGGAATGCCGCTTAGCGCCGTTGCGGGCCCAGTCGGAAGGATTGCTGGGCTATTTGCTCCAAATCGAAGACGTAACCAAGCGCAAAGCAGCGGAAGAGCAGTTGTATCAAGCGTACAGTGAAATGGAGCAGCGTGTAGAAGAGCGAACAGCGCAATTGTTCGCAATGAATCAGCAATTGCAGGCGGAAATTCAAGAACGAATTGCGATCGAGGAATCATTGCGCATCAGCAAGATCTACTATCGCGGCATTGTCGATGATCAACCCGATTTGATCGCGCGTTATAAACCAGATGGAACGTTGGTATTTGTCAATAACGCCCATTGCCGGTTTTTCGGTAAGAGCCGCGAGGAACTAGTAGGGACGAACATGTACCCGTTGATGGCGGAACGCCACCGGGAGACCGTCCGGAATATCATTGCATCGTTCGATCAAGATAACGAAGTTCATGTGATGGAGAATGAGATCACCCGGGGCGACGGCATGGAACGCTGGTTCCATTGGACCAATCGCGCCATTTTTGATGCTGACGGGAAGGTCAAAGAAATCCAATGCGTAGGCCGTGATCTGACAGAGCGCAAGCAAGCGGAAGAAAAGTTACAGCTCGCCAATGACGGATTGGAGCGAAGAGTCCGCGAACGAACGCGCCAACTAGAAAAAGCCAAACTAACGGCGGAAGCGGCGCTGCGGGCGAAAAGCAGTTTTTTGGCCAACATGAGCCATGAATTAAAAACACCGTTGCATGGCATTATCGGCATGGGCGAATATTTGCTGGAAGCTGACTTGGGCGAGATCGAAAAGAATTGTGTGCGCTCGATGCTTAATTCGGGCCATTTATTGAGCAAGCTCATTAATGATGTGCTTGATTATTCAAAGTTTGAAACTGAGCGTGTGCAATTACGGCAAATACCCTTCCGCTTAGATAAGGTATTAGATGAAACGACCAAGATCATCGCAACGATGGCCGTCGAAAAAGGCCTGGAGTTTGAACGCAGCTATGCGTTGCCGGATGATCCTACCTATGTTGGTGATCCGGAGTTGTTGCAACAGGTATTGACGAGTTTGCTGGGCAACGCCGTAAAATTTACCGATCAAGGCTGGGTTCGTCTCAAATGTTTCATTGAAGCGGAGCAGAATGCTCAAACGCACTGGCGCTTTGAAGTCAGCGATACCGGGGTAGGTATCGCCGAAGAGAATTATGACCATATCTTTGAACTTTTTGTGCAAGGGGATAATTCCTTAACACGGCGCTTTGGCGGCTTGGGCTTAGGATTAGCCCTGGCGAAGCGACTGATCACCTTGATGGGCGGCCAAATCGGTGTTTCTTCCAAGCTGGGGCAAGGGTCAATTTTTTGGGTGTCCATTCCTTTGTTGTCATGCATGGATGTAACCCAGCAAGAGGTGGTACCCAATCGAGAAGTAAAACGAGGTCTGACCTCCGGGTTGCCCATCTTGCTCGTGGAAGACAGTGTGGCGACGCAGAAGGTCATCAAAGCGCAACTCCAAAAACTCGGCATTACCAATATTGATATCGCCAATAATGGACTGGAAGCGATCAAAGCGGTAGCGGAAAAAGAATATGGACTCATCTTAATGGACTGTCAGATGCCGATGCTCGACGGGTACAAAGCAACCCAAGCGATTCGTGCGCTGGAATCCCAGAAAGAAGGGTACACGACGATTGTCGCCGTCACCGCTCACACGACTGAACAGGCGCAAGAGATGTGTTACCAAGCCGGCATGGACGGCTATATACCGAAACCGTTTAATTACGAAGTCTTGATTAAGTTTATGAATGATGAGCCCGAAGAGCATACCGAGTATTACCCGCAAGAACTGTAGCTGTGGCCATGACCGTAGATGCCGCGGTCGATAGGATGAAAAAGGAGGTACAGGAATGGCTCCTGTGCCTCCTTTTGATCAGGGAAGTACGGTATCTTTCTCTAGGGGAAAGCGAGCAAAAAAAGTCGTACCTTCGCTTTCCGATACGGAAAAGGCGATGGTACCCCGGAGATAGCGTTCCGTCAATAACTTCATACTATAGGTACCGATACCGCGGTTCGTACCTTTGGTGGAGAAGGAGCGCTTAAAGATTTGCAGTTGAACATTGCGAGGCATGACGGCCGGGTTGTTTACCCAGAATTCGACGATGCTTTCGCTGTGGCGGCAACCGATTTGGACGATATCACCTATTTTGGATGCTTCCAGTGCGTTTTTTAGCATATTGACGAGAACGCGACGTACGAGACTGATATCACTGATAAAAAGCACATCAACGCTGTCGGGAGAAATGATGATTTTTTGCCCGGCCGCCACTGGATGGGCCGACATCTGGGTTACCGCTTCCCGCAAGATGTCCGACGAAGACATCCAGGTCAGCACCGGTTGAAATTCGTTGGTTTCAGCTTGCAGGAGGTCACGCTGTTCTTGAATGTCCTGAACCAGTTGTTTGGCAACCGTCTGCAAGGCGTCGAGGATGCTTTGGGCTTCCGCGGAAGAATTATACTCCCGGAGGAGTTCGGTGAATCCGTTGAGACCGGAGGCGGCATTGATGATATCATGAAAAAAAACCCGTTCCAGTACACGCCGGCGTTTGACATCGCTAATGTCATTTAAGGAGATGATCGTAAAATGATAACCGTCAACGGTCAGCGGTGACGCTGTGATCCCAAACTCCAACGTATTGCCCTGATGGTTTTCTTCCACGGTGATCGAGCATTCACCCTTGACGGTTTGCCCGGACCGGCTTCGGAGAACCGTGTTGATCAACCCGCAGGTGCGGCAATGTTCGGTGGTACCACAGCCACCGGGCATGGTCTTAGGATGAACACAGCAAAGCAGTTCCCCAGGGCGTAGACCGGCAAGTGGCGTGTTTTCCGGGATATTCAGCAGAACGTAGAGCGCTTGATTGCAAAACACCGTTTGCAAATATTCGTTGACGATAATTACAATGTGAGGGAGAGCATCGAAAAAAGCCTGGACACCTTGGAGGTTAGCGATGATCTTGGCTTGCTGTTCGATCCGTTCTTGGGGATCACGCTCTCCAGGAGCATAAAAAGTCGGCACGGCATGATTGCTCATCGATATCCCCCCCTTTAGTTCAATGCTTCCTTAATTCGACAGCATCGCACAAAATCCTGTATAGGGGAGAAGATGAGGAGGAATAGCAGGAAAGCGCAGGAACAGCGCGAATTTATGGAGGATGATCTTTTGTCATAGAAGCATAAGCACGTCAATCCCAAGATGCAGAAGGGTGGAGCAATGATGGCGACGATAGCTGGAGTCAATCAGATCGAAGACATTTATCCCCATTATCAGGAAACACCGATTGGGCGGTTGCTGGAATATCATAATTTGAACCGGCCTTTTGATCGCTACGTCGAAGCGCAATTGCTTGTAGGTATGTGCATGGATAATCGCAAGCAGTTGCACATTCCGGATAACTTTGCCTATATCCTGCGTACCGGCGGTGGGAACTTGCGCTCCAGTGAGTTTAAGGTTTCTTATGCGATCGGCGTTGGGCGGGTGCGCGCGATTGCCTTAATTGCGCATAACCATTGCGGCATGGTCCATTTAATGACCAAAAAAGATGATTTTATCCAGGGTCTTGTCGATATTGGTTGGGATGCAACGATGGCGGCCGATCACTTTAACAGCTTTGCCAGCATGTTTGAGATCGGCAACGAAGTGGATTTTGTGCTTAGCGAAGCCGGGCGGTTGCGGGCGCGCTACCCCGGGGTGCTTGTTGCGCCGATGCTGTATCGTTTGGAAGATAACCGGCTTTATTTGTTGGGGCAATAAAAAAACGGCTCAGGGAATCAATGGTTCTCTGAGCCGTTTTTTTAGATTTCCTAGGGAGCTCCTGTTACCGGTAAATCAATGGAAAAAACGCTGCCTTTGCCAAGCCGGCTGTCAACACCGATGGAACCGTTCATCAGGTGAACGAGTTTTTGCGTAATGCTCAAGCCTAGGCCGGAACCGGGTATCGTTGTTTTTTCGGCACCTAGGCGTTCAAAGGGGCGAAACAAGTTGGGCATTTGGGCAGGGTCGATTCCCGGGCCCGTATCTTCCACAAGGATACGGACGAGCGTGGGGTCGGGGCGCTCACACCGC
Organism: Heliophilum fasciatum; assembly: GCF_004341395.1. Taxonomy (GTDB): domain Bacteria; phylum Bacillota; class Desulfitobacteriia; order Heliobacteriales; family Heliobacteriaceae; genus Heliophilum; species Heliophilum fasciatum. The sequence continues at coordinate 124,319 of NZ_SLXT01000003.1, read as the reverse complement.
AAGGTGACCGTACCGCCGGGGCGGTTATATTTGATCGCGTTGGAACCAAGATTGACCAGGACTTGTTTCAGACGGGTCATGTCGGCAAAGACTTGCTGATCCGGTCCCGGTGGGATGAGTTGCACGTCCACGTTGTGGCTGTTAGGTTGGGCTGCTAACATCGAAAGTACTTCGTTAAGCAGCGATTCCAGGGGGATATGGGTAAGCTGGATCGGCAGTTTGCCCGCTTCAATCCGGGCTAAATCAAGTATATCATCGATCAGGGAAAGCAAGTGCCAACTGGATTTTAAAATATGCTGGGTAAACAGGCGCTGCTCTTCCGATGCAGGGGGAACATCCAGGGTGGAGTCCAATAACTGGGTGTAGCCTAAGATAGCGTTGAGCGGTGTGCGCAATTCGTGATTCATATGGGAAAGGAATTCTGATTTAAAGCGGTTGGCCCGTTCGGCATCTTCTTTGGCGGTTTGTAATGCTTGTTCCATTTGTTTACGATCGGAGATATCGAGGACAAAGGTGGCTTTTTGCGGTTGCCCGTCCACATCGTGGATCAAGGCCGCCTCGGCTAAGACGGTCAGTTGTTTACCCGATTTGCTCATTACGGTCCATTCGCCGCGAATTTCCGAACCATAATGCATAAAACGTTCATGCAGATCGCACAAGAGTTGCCTTGATTCCGGGGGCACAACGACGGTAAAGTGCTGGCCGATCAATTCTTCGGGGCTGTACCCGTAAATGCGGCAATAGGCCGGATTGACCGAGCGGAAAAAGCCTTTTTCATCGGTAACGCAGACACCGACCGGCGTGTGGTCAATAATTCGTTTTAAACGGATTTCCCCGGAAGAAGAGGGCGAATGCTTGACTGAAGAATTCACGCCACTGCTCCTTTCTGGTTTGGTATGGTATGGTGTAGGGAAGGAGAGCCACGCTACAGGGTCTGAATAATGGATTGCTTTGGGTCAATTATATCACCAATTTGTTAAGAGGAGGTGGTCATTTGATGACGGTCAGACGAATTGGCGTGGCGTGAAATGCCGGCAACTGTCGGCGATGCCGAGCGGCCGATGTGGGCGGATGTGGTGTTTGCGGTACGGTTCCGGGAATAATGACGGTAGTCACTGGAAGCGGGACTGTGTATAATAAGGATGTTAATTCTACCCAAGCAACATCGATCGAGCAACTTTGCGGGCATCGGTCTTTTTTTATGGGATGTTGGGGCACGATGGAGATAGGTGGCGGTTGAGCCGCCACGATGGTTGCTAGCCGATCGCTGAAGGAGGTTAACTTGTTGAGTAAAGAAAGAACCGTGGTGACGAAAGAGAAGCCAGAAGGAACGCTGCAAGGAACGCCGCAAGGAACCGACGCTGCTACGGCGGAAGCTGCAGTGCTGGATCGTTATCTGGCGGGACTTGTCGATAATGCCTACCGAGCACTCGATGCCATGATGCAACTCAATCAGGAGCAGGTGGATACCATCGTTAAAGCGATGGCCATGGCCGGCCTGGAAGCGCATCGGCACCTGGCGCACATGGCCATTGAAGAAACGGGGCGCGGCGTCTATGAGGACAAGGTCACCAAAAACATGTTCGCTTCGGAGTATGTGTACCACAGCATCAAATATGATAAGACCGTCGGCGTGATCCAGGAAAACCGTTTTGACGGCTATGTGGAAGTGGCCGAACCGGTCGGTGTGATCGCCGGGATTACGCCGGTGACTAACCCTACCTCGACGACGCTGTTTAAGTCGATCATCGCCATGAAGACCCGTAACCCGATCATCTTTGGTTTTCATCCTTCGTCGCAGCGCTGCAGTGTGGAAGCGGCGCGCATCGTCCGCGATGCGGCCATTGCCGCCGGCGCACCGCAAGACTGTATTCAGTGGATTGAACAGCCGTCGCAGGCGGCGACGCAGGCGCTGATGAACCACCGGGGCATTTCGCTGGTCCTGGCGACCGGCGGCTCCGGCATGGTCCGGGCGGCCTACAGCACCGGTAAACCGGCGCTGGGCGTCGGTCCCGGCAACGTGCCTTGTTACATTGAAAAGACGGCCAACTTGGAGCGGGCGATTACTGATCTGATCATGTCCAAGACCTTTGATAACGGGATGATCTGCGCATCGGAGCAGGCTGTGATCGTCGATCGGGTCCTGGCTGAAGCGTTTGAAGCGTCGATGCAAGCCCATGGCTGTTATTTTCTTTCGCCGGAGGAGCAAGCCAAGTTAGAGCAACTGGTGCATGACCCGACGCGGGGCCAGATCAATTCGCGCATTGTCGGTCAAGCGGCGACGACGATTGCCGAATGGGCGGGGATCAAGGTGCCGGAGGGGACGAAAATCTTGCTGGCCCGGTTGGAAGGGGTCGGCCCGGAATACCCCTTATCGCGGGAAAAATTAAGCCCCATCTTGGCCTACTATGTGGTCGATGGCGCTGTGGATGGAATCCGCCGCGCCGAGGAGATGGTCGAGTTCGGCGGCATGGGTCATTCGGCCGTCATTCACTCGCAAGATCAAGCGGTGATCGACGAGTTCTCGCGGCGGATTAAGACGGGGCGGATCATGATCAATTCGCCGGCCACTCACGGTGCCATCGGCGATATTTACAACACCAACATGCCGTCGCTGACACTGGGCTGCGGTTCTTTTGGCAGCAACTCGACGACGGCCAATGTCTCGGCAGTCAATCTCATCAACCGCAAACGTATGACCGCAAGGAAGGCGCAGATGCAGTGGTTTAAGATTCCTGAAAAAATTTATTTCCGCTTTGGCTCGACAGAGTACTTGGAGGATATGCCGGAGATCAGCCGGGCCTTTATCGTCTCGGACCCGTACATGGCCAAGGCCGGCATGATTGACAAGGTGCTTTACTACCTGCGTAAGCGCAAGCAGTATGTCCATTGTGAAATTTTTGCCGACGTCGAGCCCGATCCGTCGCTGGAAACGGTCCAAAAAGGCGCCGCCATGATGGCGCAGTTTCAGCCGGACGTGATCATCGCCCTCGGCGGTGGGTCGGCCATGGATGCGGCTAAGGGGATGTGGCTGTTTTACGAGCATCCCGATGTGGACTTTGATGCGCTGCGGCTGAAGTTCATGGACATTCGCAAGCGCGTCTTTAAGTTTCCCAAACTGGGGCTCAAAGCCAAGATGGTGGCCATTCCGACGACGTCCGGCACCGGCTCGGAAGTGACTTCCTTTACGGTGATCAGTGACCGGCGGCAAAATCTCAAGTTCCCTTTGGCCGATTACCAGTTGACGCCCGATGTGGCCATTCTCGATCCGGAGTTTGTCATGACGGTGCCGCCGGCGGTGACGGCCGATACGGGCATGGATGTGCTCACCCATGCCATCGAAGCCTATGTGTCGGTCTTGGCGTCAGACTTTACCGATGCGCTGGCCGCTAAGGCAATCCAGATGACCTTTGATTACCTGCCGCGGGCTTTTGCCCATGGCGACGATCGTCTGGCTCGGGAAAAGATGCATCACGCCTCGACGATGGCCGGCATGGCCTTTACCAATGCCTTTTTGGGGATCAACCACAGCTTGGCTCATGCGCTCGGTGCGGAGTTTCATCTGCCCCATGGGCGGGCCAATGCCGTGCTCCTGCCCTATGTGATCGCCTATAATGCCGGCAAGCCGAAGAAGTTTGTTTCTTATCCGAACTACGAGACCTTTGTGGCCGATCAAAAGTATGCCGAACTGGCGCGTAGCCTGGGGCTGCCGGCGTCATCGGTAGAAGAAGGCGTACAGAGCCTAATCCAAGCGGTGCGCAAGTTGATGCAACAGTTGCATTTGCCCATGAACTTGGCTGCTTGCGGGATCGATCGGCAGGCGTTCTTGAATAGGCTGCCGGCGCTGGCCGAGACGGCTTTTGATGATCAATGTACGGGCAGCAACCCGCAAATGCCGCTGGTCAAGGATCTGGAAGGGATCCTGCTGCGCGCCTACGAGGGCTAACGTTAGCGAATGGGGACAGAGGAGCCTGGAATCATGACGGAAACGGTAGCGGTAAAAAAAACGGTCAATATCTATACGGACGGCGCTTGTTCGGGCAATCCCGGTCCCGGCGGCTTCGGTGTGGTTTTGGAGTTCCAAGGTCAGCGCCGGGAGTTGTCTGGCGGTTATCGCGACACGACCAACAACCGCATGGAGATCATGGCGGCCATTGTGGGACTGGAAACGCTGAAAGAACCGTGCCGGGTACACCTGTACAGTGATTCGCGCTATCTGGTCGATGCGATGACCAAAGGTTGGGTGCAGCGCTGGCGCGCCAAGGGCTGGACCCGTGACGGCAAGCAGCCGGCCATGAACCCCGATCTTTGGGTGCGCCTTTTAAAGCAGACCGAGCGCCACGAGGTGGCGTTTCACTGGGTCCGCGGCCATGCCGGGCACCCGGAAAATGAGCGCTGTGACCAATTAGCCACGGCGGCGATTCGCGGCGGCAATCTGGCCGTCGATGAGCGTGGGCTGGTGCGCTGAGGTGGTTGGGAAGCCACGGGGAACGAAGGAAACGAACCAGCGATCGGCAAATGATGTTTAAGAAGCTCCGGTGGGCCAAAGGCTTGCCGGAGCTTCTTTTATACCAGTCACGTTGGTGATTTGTCACCATCCCTATTGACGATGGGCAAGGGGTCGAGTACAATCTTTCAATGACTGACTTCAGTCAGTCGTTGAATCTGTTGGGGTTAACATCAGGAGGGAATGCATTGAAAAGGCTCACGAAAAAAGTCATGCCCATCGTTCTGGTTTTTGGTATCTTGGCCGCCGGTTGTACCCAGCAAGAACCTCCCGCCAAAGAAGAAATACCGCCGGTGCGCACCAAAGTGGTTGCCAGCAATACGGAAGGCACACCCATCGTTTATGCCGGTGAAGTGATCGGCCGCAATGAAAGCCGCCTTAGCTTTCAGGTGGGCGGCAAAATTACCAAGCGTTATGTGGAAGTCGGCGATGTGGTCCAGGCCGGGGACCTCCTGATGGAAATCGATACCACCGATTTGCAGCAAGACGTAGTCACTCAAGAAGCCAACATCGCGGCCATTCAATCGAACTTGCAACTGGCCGAAGAGAATCTGCAGCGGTATCAATTGTTGCTCCAAAGCGGTGCGGTCAGCAATGTGGAAGTGGACTCCTTACAGACAGCACGGGATATTACGGCTGAACAACTGAAACAAGCCCAATCAGGGTTGGAGCGAACGAAGAATCAAGTCCATTACGGACGCTTAGTGGCTCCGGCGAGCGGCATTGTCTCGGCGATCCGCGGGGAAGTGGGCCAGGTGATCAACCCCAATCACCCCGGTTCCGATGTGCTTACGCTGGTGTTGGACAATGAACGGGAAGTGGCCATCGATGTGCCGGAACGGCAATTAGCCGACATGCAAAATGCCGGGAAGATCAAAATCAAATTTTGGGCCTTACCGGACGTGACGGTTGATGGCGTGATCCGCGATATTTCCCCCGTGGCAGACAAGGCCACCCGTACATATCAAGTGAAAATCAGCAGCCCTAACTTGCCGCAAGCAGTGAAATACGGCATGTCGGCCACCGTGGAGGTTTATCCGGCCAATCCGTCTTCGACGATCACTGTCCCCTTATCATCGATCTACCAGACAGGCAATGATTCGTCCGTTTGGGTGGTCCAAGACAATGTGGTCCATCTGCGGCCGATTAAGGTAGGCACGGTCATGGACAACAAGGTGGAAGTTCTCGAGGGCCTGAACGATGGCGAGACTGTCGTTACGGCCGGTGTGCATAAGTTGCAGCCCGGCCAAGCCGTTCGCGTGACTACGGGAGGCGGGCAATGAACAGGTTCAAAGGCTTTAACCTCAGTGAATGGGCACTGAAACACCGCCAGATGGTCTATTTTCTCATGATCGTCCTGTTCGCGATGGGGATCATCTCCTACAACCAGTTGGGCCGCTCCGAATTTCCCGACTTTGTGATCCGTGAGATGGTCGTCGTCACCGTTTGGCCCGGTGCATCGGCGAAGGAAGTGGAGCAACAGGTCACTGATAAAATCGAAAAAAAGCTGCAAGATACACCTAACGTGGATGTGATTCGCAGCAATTCCAAGCCGGGGCAGTCGGTCATCTACCTCCGGCTTAAAGACACGGTCATGGAAAAGGATGTCCGGCCGATTTGGATCGAAGTGCGCAATATTGTCAATGATATGGCCGGCACCCTCCCGCAAGGCGTTTACCCCCCGATGTTTAATGATCGCTTCGGTGATGTGTTCGGAACGATCTACGCCCTGACCTCCGATGGTTTTACCATGGAAGAAGTCCGGCAAAAGGCGGAGCAAATCCGGCAGACGCTTTTACAAGTCGATGCGGTTGGTAAGGTCGAACTGATCGGGGTGCAGCGCGAAGCCATCTATATTGAGGTGGAAAATACGAAGCTGGCGCAGCTGGGAATCGATCCGGCGCTGATCGCCTACAGCTTGCGCAACCAGAACTCGGTGGACGCCGCCGGGATGATTGAAACGACCACCGATAATGTCAACTTGCGCATCAGTGGCTATTTTGAAGATATCGACAGTATCCGCAACCTGATGATTCGCACCAATGATCGCATTTTCCGTCTTGGCGATATCGCCACGGTCGAGCGCAGTTATGTCGAGCCGTCCGATCCCAAGATGTATTACAACGGCGAACCGGCCATCGGCTTAACGGTCTCCATGGAAACCGGCGGTAACGTCCTGACGCTCGGTGAAGAACTGGACAAAACAGTCGCCAAGATCAAACGTGACTTGCCGGTGGGATTGGAAATCCATAAAGTGGCCGACCAACCAGAGGTCGTCAAAGAGTCGATCAATGAGTTTGTCGATACCTTGGTGGAAGCCCTCGTCATCGTGCTTGTCGTTTGTTTTATCAGCTTAGGTCTACGCGCCGGCATGATTGTCGCGTTGAGTATCCCCATGGTCGTCGCGGCGCTGATTGTCGTTATGAAGCTGACCGGGATTCAGTTGCACAATATCTCCTTGGGCGCACTGATCATCGCCCTCGGTTTGCTGGTCGATGATGCGATCATTACCATCGAAACGATGCATGTGAAACTGGAACAAGGCATGGAAAAAGCCAAAGCGGCAAGTTATTCCTTCACAGCCACCGCTTTTCCGCGGCTCATCGGTGCCCTGGTCACTTGTGCCGGCTTTATGCCGGTCGGTTTTTCCACCGGCTCGGCGTCGGAGTTCGTCGGCAGCATTTTTTGGGTGGTTACGGCATCGCTGATCTTATCGTGGCTGGTGGCCGGAACGGTGACCCCGTTGCTCGGGTACAAGTGGCTTAATTTTCATAAAAAAGAACAGGATTATGATCAGGTTTATAATACGCCCTTTTACCGGGCTTTTCGCCGAATCCTGGAATGGACACTCTTGCGCCGTTGGAGCGTCATCGGCGCCACGGTGATCGTTTTTGGCAGTTCGATTTATCTCATGGGGTTTGTGAAGTCGGAATTTTTTCCGAACTCTACGCGCCCGGAATTGATCGTCGATATGACCTTGCCGCAAGGAGCATCCCTGCAAGCGACGGAACAAGCGGTGCTCAAGCTCAATGACCACATCAAAGATCATCCCAACGTGGTTAACTTTACGAGCTATGTCGGTAAAGGGGCGCCGCGCTTTGTACTGGTCGCCGATCCGGTCTTGGATGCGTCCAATGTGGCGCAGTTCGTGATCGTGACGAAGGATCTGGCGGCTCGTGATCAGCTGCAGCAAGAGATTACCGAACTGAGCCGGAAGGACTTTGAAAATGTCCGGATCAATACGAAAGTGATTGCGCTAGGACCGCCTTCGCCCTATCCGGTGATGATGCGCGTCTCCGGACCGGACCACGCCAAAGTGCGTGAGATGGCGGAACATGTTCGCACGGTGATGCAAGAAAATCCGTATATCTACGATGTCAATTTTAACTGGTATGAGAAAAACAAAGTTCTTCGTCTTCAGGTGGATCCGCAAAAAGCCCGGATGCTGGGCATCGACAAGCAGCAGTTAGCCCAATCCTTACAAGCGCAGCTATCGGGAATGCCTGTTTCCGAGTTCCGGGAAGGCGATCAAAAGTTTGCGATCATCTTCCGCACCGATGAACCGTACCGCATGGATCTATCGCGGATGGAGCAATTAAATATCTATATCGGTGGCGGGAAAACGGTTCCCCTGGGGCAGATCGCCAAGATCACCTATGAAGCCGAAGACGGTTTGATCTGGCGCTATAATCTGCAGCCGACGATCACCGTACAAGCGCTGATTCTCCCGGGCACGACCGGCAACGATGCGACGCTCCAGGTTTATGAACGTTTAAAAGAATACCGGGAGAACCTGCCGGCAGGGTACACTGTGGAACTGGCCGGGGGGGCCGAGGATAGCGCCAAAGCATCGAAAACGTTAGGCAGTACGATTCCGATGATGATCGTGGTGATCATGTTCTTATTGATGTTCCAACTGCAGAATATGTCCAAGATGGTCATGGTGCTGTTGACGGCGCCCTTAGGGCTGATTGGGGTCAGCCTGTCGTTGCTGGCTACCGGCAAGCCCCTTGGCTTCGTGGCGCAGTTAGGCATTCTTGCGCTGGCCGGCATCATCATGCGCAACTCGGTGATTTTGATCGATCAGATTGAAACCCTCGTTCATAACGGTGTATCGCCCTGGGTGGCCATCATCGAAGCGACGATCATGCGGTTTCGACCGATCATGCTGACGGCGGCGGCGGCCATATTAGCCATGGTGCCCTTGGCCTCCAGTATCTTCTGGGGCCCCATGGCCGTGGCGATTGCCGGTGGCCTCATCGTGGCGACGGTGTTGACTTTGATCGTGTTGCCGGCCATGTATGCGGCATTGGCGAAAGTAAAACCGAATTATGATCCCAAGGCCCATGAAGATCTACCGATCGTTTGATCACGATGGGCAACGTAGCGTTTCTGGTGGTGGATGGCGAAAGTCTGTTGATGGATGGCGATAGTAGGAGGCAATGGGTTGGCGAGAATAACCAAAAAGCCGGAAGAGCGCAAGGCGGAGTTGCTGGAGGCCGCCTACCGTCTCTTTGTAAAAAAGGGATATCATCACACCGCTGTCAGTGATATCGTCAAAGAAGTGGGCGTTGCGCAAGGGACGTTTTTTTACTACTTCGCGACGAAAGAGGATGTTCTGGAGGCGATCACGGAGCGCTATATCGTACGCATGCTGGAAGATGCCAAGCGCATTACCGAGAATCCCAACTTGACGGCGCCCCAAAAGCTGAACGATGTGCTCAATTCGGTACTCCGCAATCTCGGTACCCAAGGGGAGACGATCTTACAGGTTCTCTTGGAAGAAAAATACTTGGGATTACGGCAAAAACTGCAAAGCCACAGTGAACAACGATTTACCCCCTACCTGATAACGATCTTGGAGCAAGGCCAGGCGGAAAAGTCGATGTACATTGAGCATCTGCCGGAAACGATTGATTTCATTAATGGGATCTTTTCTTTGTTGGTGGAATCGGCGTTATCGGCCAACTCCCCGGAAGGCTTGGCCAGAAAAGCGGCTGTGGCTGAAAAATTAATTGCCTGCGCTGTCGGCGTACCACGGGAGCAGATGCGGTTTTATGCCGTTGCTCCGCAGCATGGTCAAGAAGCGATTTCCAACGAAAAATAATATTCGGTGACTAATGTAGCCGGAAGCACGCGAGTTCCTTCGTGTGCTTCCGGCTACTTCTTTTCTCATTTAGACTTGACAACAGCGCTTTGTCTCATAATATGAAAGATAGTGTTCTTTTCGATAGGGAAAAATCGCGATATTTTGGTGGTAACAATCCAGAGGTGGTGCCACGATGGATGAAAAACAAGGCGGAACCTCCAATCGCCAGATGGCCAACGTGGTCTTAGGCGTTTCCGTAGCCGGCTATTTGCTCACGGTGCCTTTTGCCGGGACCTTTGCCGGTGGTTTGTTGAGCAGCGGTTTTGGCGCTGCTGTGGTCGGTGGTTGTGCCGATTGGTTTGCCGTGACGGCGCTCTTTGGTAAGCCCTTGGGGATCCCTTACGGTACGCAGATCTTGGTGCGCAACCGGCAAGAGATCGTCGATACGATGATCACCATGGTGGAAAAAGATTTGCTGACCAAGGATTACCTGCAAAGGCGACTGGCCGCCTATGATGTGGGTGTTTGGTTTGAGCAGGAAGTGCTGGCTTCGATCTTGCCGCGCCTCGTCGAGGGTGCGGCGCCGGATTTTTTGGGCAAGACGCTGGAACCGTTAGTGCGCACGATTGTGGAGGACCTACCGTTGTCGCCTTTTTTGGCCGATCAATTGACGTGGGCGCTGGAGCAAGGCTACGATGAGCGGCTTTTTGATCTGGCCTTGGACGAAGCGGAGTTATTGGTTATGCATTCGGCCATCCGGCAGGAGCTGGCCCGTCTGGTGGCCCAGACGAAAAAGCGCTATGAAGCAACGCTGACACGACGGCGCTTGTTCAATGATTTGATCTTGCGGATGGATCCCGATGATCTGGCAGCACAATTGCAGCGGGCTGCCCGCAACTACCTGGCGACGCTGCGTGACGGTGACCATCACTGGCGTAAAAAAGCGCGCGCTTATGTGCGCGATTGGGTGCTGCGGCTGCGTAATGATCCGGCGTTGCAAGCGCAGGTGGAAGCCTGGAAAAAAGCCCAACTCGGCCAAATCGCCTGGGAAGCGCTTTTGCAGGATCTGCTGAAGCAAGTGCAATCACCGGACGGACAAGTGCCGCTGGCGAAGTCCCCTTGGTTTCGCCGTACGGTGCGCCGCGTTGTCCGGTTGGTGGCGGCGCTGAAAGAGCAAAGTGCGTCACCGGATAAGCTGGATCAACTGTTGAAGCGAATCGGCGAGCAGTGGATCGATGATAAGCACAGCGCCATCGGCGAATTGATCCGGGAGAATATCAATCGTTTCAGCGATGAAGCGCTGGTGGAACTGGTGCAGTCCAAAGCTGGCAACGATCTGCAGATGATTCGGATCAATGGCTCGGTGGTCGGGGGCTTGGTGGGGATGCTGATTTTTTTGCTGACCCAGTTGACGTGATGACGTGATGACGGGATGGGAAAGGAGGCGTACGCATGCGCTATCAGAAAGCCAACGCCGTGCTGGCCGGCGTGTTTGTCCTTTTTCTGGTGTTGTGGATGCTGGCGCGCGTCTATCCGGACCAAGCGCTCTTGCGGGCGGCCTTGATCACGGCGGAGGCGGCGCTGGTCGGCGGCGTGGCCGATTGGTTTGCTGTAACGGCGCTGTTTCGCAAACCCCTGGGCTTTCCCTGGCACACGGCACTGGTACCGCGCAACCGTGACCGGGTGACGAGGGCCGTCATTCAAATGATTGAACGGGATTTGCTCAGTGCAGACATCATCCGGGCCAAGCTGGCCCAAGTCCGCTTGATCGATATTTTGATCGCCTGGCTCGATCAACCCGGGGTACTGGCTTTTCTGGAAGAACGGCTGGCTGACTATTTGCAGAACTGGAAATCGGACCGGCTCTATCAAAAGACGCTGCGTTTTTTGGAAAAACCGCTCAAGAGGCAACTGCGCGACAAGCCCTTGGCTGGGAAGGTGACGGTGTGGCTCAAGGGCTTCCTGACCGACGGCCGGGAAGCGCCCTGGGTCGAACTGGCCATTGAAGCGTTGCGGCGCTGGAATGACAGCCCGGCGGCACTGGCGCAGATTCGCCGGTATGTGGATGATCAGGTGGCAGCAAAGCGCAGTGGCGGCGGGTTGCTGGCGGATCTTTTCTTGTCGACGGTGGTGCTCGCTGATGCGTTTAACCCGGCCGATGCGGCTGCCGCGATTCAGCAGCAAGCGGGGCAATTGCTTCGGGAGATGGGTGATGAAGCCCATCCGATGCGGCAGACGCTGCGGCAGTTGCTGATCGATAAAGTGGAGCAGCTGGACGAGGACCCGGTATGGAATGCGGCGGTGGAAGCTTGGAAGGTGACGTTGATCGATGCGCTGAGTATCGGTGGAGCCCTGGCAACGCTCGTTCCGGAGGGTGAGGACGATCGGCGGCTCAAGGACAAGTTGGAGTTGCTTTGGGTGCAAATCAAAGGCGATCAAGCGCTGCTGGATTGGTTGGAAGGGCATTTACAGGCGACGGTGGCCTTGTTGATCGCGGCCAATCATCACCGCGTCGGCGAACTGGTCGAAGATGTGCTGGCGACGTTTTCGACGGATGATCTGGTCCGTTTTGTGGAAGATAAATCGGAACGGGATCTGCAGTGGATTCGCATCAACGGTTCTGTCGTCGGCGGTGTGGTCGGTCTCGGCAGCTATTTGTTTGTCGAGTGGGTTTATTTGCCGCTCTGGGCGGGCTTTTTCAGCCGGTAACCAGCGAAAGCGTTGCCGGGGCTCTCCGGAGAATCGGCATGGAACGATTGCTTTGAGCAGCGAAAAAAGAAAAAAACCGCCAGGCACTTGCCGGCGGTAGTAGGTTCAGGTAACGGAGCGATGCGATGGGCCGGCCACGGTGGACGGCGCACTTTGCTGGTACTGCAGTACCCGTGGTACGTAGGCGGTGGTTTCCCGAAACGGCGGGATGCCGCCGTATTTGGTGACATTGGCCGGTCCGGCATTATAGGCGGCCAGAGCCGATGCGGGATTACCTTGGAAGCGATCCAACTGTTGGCGCAGGTAGCGAACACCGCCATCGATGTTTTGGGCCGGATCAAAGGGATTGGTTACGCCTAAGGAAGCGGCCGTTTGCGGCATCAACTGCATCAAGCCGGCGGCACCGGTGCGGGACACGCTGTTTGGTTGAAAATTCGATTCGGCTTTGATCACGCCCCAGACGAGGGTGGGATCGACGCCATAGCGCTGGGCCGTTTGGCGGATTAGGTCGTCATAGGCCGTGGGGTCCGCCGGCGTAGCGGCCCTGGCGGATGACTTTTGTCCGGCGTTGACCGGTGACAGGGGCAGCGCGGCAGAACGGTCCGTCATCGGCGACGCCGTTATTGACGATGGCATTACTGGTGACGCCGTTACCGATGACGTCATCATCGGCGGGGCTGTTGGCGCCGTCGGGATCTGCGCTTGGTTTTTTATCGTTGTCGCTAAGGTGGCGGCAAAATCGGCATACGGGCGTGATGAGGTAGGACATTGTTCCATGATTTTTTGGCGGATCGGTTCGATGCTGTTGATCGTCATGCAAGCACCCCCTGATGTTCACTATACCTGAGGGCGCTGGCGATGTAAATAGGGCGAGAGACAGGCCGCGGTGAGGTTTTTTGCTGGAAAAGGTGTCAACAGTGCCAACTGGGCAATATGATACATTCCAATGAGCAACCGGTGAGCGGTCTTGGAGAGAAGGTGGCTTATGAACGAGCAAAAAGTGGCGCCCTGTTGTGCCCTCTGTCAGCAAACGCCGGAGCGCGGTATTGCCGGTGGTTGGTGGATCGGTGGATTCTTCCTTTGTGATCGCTGCTGGCAAGCGGCCGCCGCTTCCACGGACGGGGAAGGTGTCTATGACGAACTCTTTCGGGTGCTGCGTGAGCGCTGGCGCCATCACCGGCGTTGGCGTCGCTATCTCGTTCCCGGGGGAGGGGCCATAGGGCCGCGGCTGGGCACAATGAAGGTAAAAAAGGGGCGGCATGATTGAAGGAGCGACCACTTTGGCAAGCGTTACAGGCCTACCGGCAGGCTGGGATCGTCGGATTGCACATGCCGGGCCATGGACAGGGACGAGCTTTTGCAAAGCATCCCCTGACTGTCGATCTGGATGTGACGGAAGTACCGGGCCTGGATGATCTGCATGCACCGACGGGGCCGATCCAAGCAGCGCAACAATTGGCGGCCGAGGCCTTTGGTGCTGATGAAACTTTTTTTCTGGTCCAGGGAGCGACCGTCGGGATTCAAGCACTGTTTTTGGGGATGCTTAAGCCTGGCGACCGGGTGCTTTTGCCGCGGGCCAGCCACCGAGCCGCTTTTGGCGCGATGGTGCTAAGCGGTGCGGTGCCAAGTTATGTACCGCCCATCTGTGAGCCGGGGACGGGCTTACCGATCGGGACCGATTGGTCGGCAGTTACGGAGTCCGTTGTTACGGAATCAGTTGTTACGGATCTGGTAGTTACGGAGTCGGCAGACATGAAGCCGGCAGCTACCCAGCCGGCCGCCGCCCTGGCTGCCTGCCTGGCGTTGCGGCCGACGTACTGGGGCATTGCTGAAGATCTCGCCCCCTGGCGCCGGATCGCCCAGGCGCAGCAAGTGCCGCTGTGGGTAGATGAAGCTCATGGCGGAGCCTTTGCCTTTTCCGGGGCGTTACCGACGCCGGCACTGGAACTGGGGGCGCAAGCGGTCGTCCAGGGCAGTCACAAGACGCTGCCGGTGCTGACGCAAGCAGCGATGCTGCATTTGCGGTTGGGGGCGGACGATCCGCCAGGCTGGCGCGATGCATCGCTGCGGATTCGCCAGGCCCTGACGGTCCAGCAAACCACAAGTCCTTCCTATTTATTGATGGCATCGTTAGATCTGGCGCGGGCACAACTGGAGGAGTGCGGCGATGAACTGTGGGCCAGAACGATGGCCCGGGCCGATCAATTACGAAAAAAGCTGAAGCGGCTCAAAGGATTTCACCTCTGGGGTGAAGAAATATTGTCCTGTGTTCCAGGCAGTATTTTGGATCGAACGCGCCTGATGATCGCTTGGTCAGCAGGGGCGTTTACTGGTTTTACGGCAAGACAATGGTTGCGCCGGCAATGGGGCATCGAAGCTGAACTGGCCGGCCGTGATCATCTTTTGTTTCTGCTTTCTCCCTTTGATGCGCCCGGTACCGATGACAAGTTGGAGCAAGCCGTAACGGCCCTGGCGGAGGAGTTGGCCGGCAGCCCCGGCTCCGGAGCTGATGGAAGAAACGGTGCATCCTGGTCGGCGTTATTCCGCCACTTGCCGCCGGCGGTGTGCACACCACGGGAGGCTTTTTTTGCGCCGCGTCGGATCGTGCCATGGCGGGAAGCGCAAGGACAGGTGATCGGTGAGATGATCTGCCCCTATCCGCCGGGAATTCCACTGGTGGTACCGGGCGAAGTGCTTACCGCCGAAGTATGCGAAGCGGTGGCGTTGCTGGGACAAGCCGGTGCCCAATGGCAGGGGCCGGCCGATCCGACGCTGGCAACGATCGCAATTTTAGATGAATGATCAGTAAGGTGGGTGGCCATGACCGGCTTGTTTATTACGTTCGAAGGCGTCGATGGTGCCGGCAAAACGACGCAGGCCGCCTTAGTCGCGGAGGCGTTCCGGCGCAGCGGCCGCAAGGTGCTACAGACCCGTGAACCGGGCGGCACACCGGTCAGTGAAGCGGTACGCCGGTTACTTCTTGATCCGCAGTACCAGGTCGATCCCTTAGCGGAAGTGCTGCTCTACGAAGCGGCGCGGGCGCAACTGGTGGCCGAGGTGATTCGTCCGGCCCTGGAAGCCGGGGAGGTCGTGATCTGCGATCGCTTTATCGACTCGACGCTGGCGTATCAAGGGTATGGCCGGGGCATGGACTGCGCCATGTTGGAACTGTTAAATGACCGGGCCACGGCCGGATTGCGGCCCCAGGTGACGCTGGTGCTTGATGTCAACCCCAGGGAAGGTCAAGCGCGAACGGGGCAACGCCCGGCCGATCGTATGGAACTGGCCGGCTATGATTTTCAAGTGCGCGTGCAGCAGGGGTTTCGGGAACTGGCTGCGAAGGATCGGCGCTTGCAGTTGATCGAAGCCGGCGGCGCGATTGCTCAAGTGCACCGCCGTGTGATCGAAGCGCTGCGGCCTTGGGCGCCGGAACTGCTCCCGGCCGGTGAGGATTTTACGGACGATCACGGTTGAAAATGGCCGGTTTGGGAGATGATGACGGAGGAGAGATGACCTGTGCGGTTGTCAGCGATGGAAGGACAAGAACAGGTGATTCGTTCGCTGCAGCGAGGGTTGATCCATGAGCGCGTCGGTCATGCCTACTTGTTTTCCGGAACGCCCGGTGTCGGCAAAAAAACGATTGCCCGGGCCTTTGCGCAGTCGATTCTTTGCTTGCAGCCCCAAGCCGGTGATGCTTGTGACGTATGTCCGTCGTGCCGTCAGTATCTGTCGGACAATCATCCCGATATGACGTGGTTGCAACCCGATGGTGCAACCTTGAAAATTGATCAAATTCGCGGATTGCGTCAGCGCATTCGCTATCGTCCCTATGAGTCACCGAGCCAAGTGGTGATCATGGAGCAGGCTGATACGATGCAACCGCCGGCGGCCAATGCGCTGCTCAAGATCTTGGAAGAGCCGCCGGGGCCGGTCGTGTTTATCTTGATCAGCGATCGCGGGCAGGCACTGTTAGAGACGATTCGTTCGCGCTGCTTACCGGTGGCTTTTGGCCCTGTGCCGGATGAAGCGATTGCCGCCTTTTTACAAGGTCAAGGGGTGGCGGAAACGCAAGTGACTTTGCTCACGCTGCTGGCGGAAGGTCGTTGGGACCGGGCGGCGCGCCTGGCCAAAGAAGGACCGCCGCCGATCCGGGAAAAAGCGATTGCCCTCCTGAAAGAACTGCCCCAGGCCGGCGAAGTGACGATCTTTCGCTGGGCCGAAGAGTGGGATAAAAATAAAGAAGGTATCGCTGAATTGCTCGACACGATGGCCTTGTTGATGCGCGATCAGTTGTTGATCAACCAGCAGGTGCCTGAGTCCTTGATCGTCAACGGTGACTGCGCCGGGTTGTTAGTCCATTGGCCGCCGGCGGCGTTGCTCGATGGTGTCGAAAAAGTGCTGGCAGCGCGTAACTGGCTGACGAGTAACGTCAGCGGCAAGCTGTTGGTGGAGGATTTGTTGATGACGTTGCGCGAGCACGTGCGGCGCCGGTGAGGAGGAAAAGCCGTGATTAAGATTGTAGGCGTGCGGTTTAAAAAGACGGGTAAAGTCTATTATTTTGACCCCGGTGACTTGACGATTGCCTTGCATGACCGGGTCATTGTCGAGACGGCACGGGGCATTGAGTTTGGCGAAGTGGTGATCGCACCGCGCGATGTAGCCGAGGAAGATGTGGTCAGCACTTTGAAGAAAGTGTTGCGGTTGGCTACGGAGGAAGATGCGCACAAGGTTGAAGAAAATCAAGTCAAAGAAAAATATGCCTTTGAGGTTTGTCAAAAAAAGATTACCCAGCATCGCTTGCCGATGAAGCTGGTCGATGTGGAATATACCTTTGATGCGTCCAAAATCATCTTTTACTTTACGGCCGACGGGCGTGTGGACTTCCGGGAACTAGTCAAGGATCTGGCGGCCATTTTCCGCACGCGGATCGAACTGCGGCAAATCGGTGTGCGTGATGAAGCCAAGATGATCGGCGGCTTGGGGTCTTGTGGCCGTGTGCTCTGTTGCGCTTCTTTTCTCGGCGATTTTGAGCCCGTATCGATTCGCATGGCCAAGGATCAGAACCTGTCCTTGAACCCGACGAAGATCTCCGGGATCTGTGGCCGGTTGATGTGTTGCCTCAAATTTGAAAATGACTGTTATGAACGCAAAGAACATTGTCGTCGCCGGGAACGGTCCGATGCCAATACGATTCCTGCGGAAATGATTGAAGGTCCATCGTGAAGAACGGGCGTTCTGCTGTAACGCTTGGATCGCCAGGAGGTGGCAGCATGAAAAAAATTACCACACGGCTGATTGCGCTGGAAGAGCATCTTCAAGGGTTGTTGGCCGAGATCGAATTGCTCAAGATGGAAGCCTATGCCTTAGAAGCGGAAAATCAACGCCTGCGCGCGCAGCGGGCGAATGTAACGCCGGAAGAAATGAACCGTGTGGAAGATAATGCGCGGATGCTGCAAGGGGAGGGCTACGACAACCTGGCCCGCTTGTATCAAGAGGGCTTTCACATTTGCCATGTTCATTTCGGGCAACCGCGCACCGGTGAAGAGTGCTTGTTTTGCATGACATTTTTACATAAGGAATGATGAGGTGCTGCATGGTGGCTGAAGGGCAAGGCAAGTTGTTGGTTTGCGCCACACCGATCGGCAATTTGCAGGATATTACCTTGCGGGTGCTGCAAGCGCTGCAACAGGCCCATGTGATTGCGGCGGAAGATACGCGGCATACGCGCAAGTTGCTCAGTGCATTTGACATTCATGTGCCCTTGACGGCCTATCATGAGCATAACCGCCTGGGCAAAGGGAATCTGTTGCTGGAGCGGGTGGCCGCCGGTGAGACGGTGGTGCTCGTATCGGATGCGGGGATGCCGGGTATCTCTGATCCGGGGGAAGACTTGATCCGCTCCTGCATCGCTCAGGGTTTGCCGCTGGAAGTCTTGCCTGGGCCGTCGGCTTCGGTGACGGCCCTTGTCTTATCGGGCTTGCCGACGGATCGGTTCGTCTTTGAAGGCTTTTTGCCACAAGGGAAAAAGGAGCGCCGTGAACGGTTGCAGCGTCTCGCGCAAGAGGAACGGACGATGATTCTTTATGTGGCGCCGCACCACTGGGCGGCGACGCTCAAGGAACTGACGGCTGTGCTGGGGGCGGAGCGACCGGCGGCGCTGGTGCGGGAATTGACGAAAAAATTCGAGCAGGTGCTTCGAGGGACCTTAGCGACCTTGGAGGCGGACACGGCTGACGGTGTGCGCGGCGAATGTACCTTAGTCATCGGCGGACGACCGCCGGAGGAAGCGGCCCCGCTGGACTGGGAAGCGGACCCGGAAGGGTGTCAGCTACGTCTGCAAGCCGAACTGGCTCGGTGCAGGGAAGCCGGCATGGACAGCAAGGAAGCACTGAAAGCGGCAGCGCTAACGATGGGCATTCCCAAACGGGAAGCTTATCGTCTGCAGTTGGCGCTGAAAGGGCAAGAATAATAGCAGCAACGTTGCGAGGAGGCGATCAGTTTGAGTTCCAAACCGACTTTTTATATTACGACGCCCATTTATTATCCCAGCGATCATTTGCATATTGGTCACGCCTATACGACGGTGGCCAGTGATACGATGGCCCGCTACAAGCGCCTGCGGGGCTATGATGTGCGCTTTTTAACCGGTTCCGATGAGCATGGCCAGAAGATCGAGCGCAAGGCGCGGGCGCAGGGGAAAGAACCCTTAGCCTACGTCGATCCGATCGTGGCGTCGTTTAAAAATCTCTGGAGCCGCTTGCAAATCGAGTACGATGATTTTATCCGCACGACCGATGAGCGTCACATCCAGGGCGTACAAGCGATCTTCCAGAAGATCTATGATCAAGGCGATATTTACTGCTCCGAGTATGAAGGCTGGTACTGCACACCTTGTGAAGCCTTTTGGCTGGAACGGCAGTTGGAGAAGGGTGAAAACGGTGAAAAACTGTGCCCGGACTGCCAGCGGCCGGTCGAACTGGTTAAAGAAGAAAGCTACTTTTTCCGTATGTCCAAATATCAGGATCGCTTGCTGGCCCATATCGAAGCCAATCCTGACTTTATCCAACCGGTCAGCCGACGCAATGAAATGATTGCTTTTATCAAGCAAGGGCTGGAAGATCTTTGCGTATCCCGGACGACCTTTGCTTGGGGAATTCCCGTACCGATCAATAAGAAGCATGTGATCTATGTTTGGTTTGATGCGCTGTCCAACTACATCACGGCCTTGGGCTACGGCCGCGATCAAGATGAACAGTACCGCCGCTACTGGCCGGCCGATATCCATGTCGTCGGTAAAGATATTGTGCGCTTTCACACGATCATCTGGCCGATCATCCTGATGGCCCTGGGCGAGCCCTTGCCGAAGCAAGTCTTTGGTCACGGCTGGCTGTTGCTGTCTTCCGGTAAGATCTCCAAATCCAAAGGGAACCTGGTTGATCCGCTGGCACTGCTGGAGCGGTACGGTGTCGATGCACTGCGCTACTACTTGCTGCGGGAACTGCCGTCGGGACAAGATGCCTATTATTCCGAAGAAGCGTTGGCCATGCGCATCAACACGGATCTGGCCAATGATCTGGGGAACTTGCTCCATCGCTCGCTGTCGATGGTCGAAAAATTTGCCGGCGCCGTGATCCCGGCAGCCGATCCGGCCGCCGAAGGTGAGCTGGAAAAAGAAGTGCAAGCCTTGGCGGCGGCGACGGTGGTGCAATTTGAGGAGCGGATGGACCGCTTTGATCTGGCCAATGCCTACGGCGCCGTCAGTAAGCTCGTGGGCCGGATGAATAAATATATTGACGAGCGGGCACCTTGGGCACTGGCCAAAAAGCCCGGTGCCGAGGCGGAACTGGCAACGGTGCTTTATCACATGCTTGAGAGCTTGCGCATCGTGACGGTACTGCTGCAGCCGGCTATGCCCAATGTACCGGCCAATATGTTTGGTCAGTTAGGCATTGCCGAACGGACCGATCTGCAGGGCTGGGATGCTACGGGCTGGGGATTGCTGCCGTCGGGAACGAAGGTCGCCAAAGGGGAGCCGATTTTCCCCCGCATTGATCTAAGTTTGCTCGAGGAAGCGACGGATACGAAGGAGGAACCCAAGGGGATGGAATCAGAAAAAGCAACGACGGCCGTACCGCAAGCGGAAGGGGCCGCTGCACCGGTCGTCGCACCGGAAGCACCGGCGGCCGCGGAAATTGCGCCCGTATCGACGGAAGAAATCACGATTGATGACTTTGCCAAACTGGATTTGCGTGTTGCCGAGATCCTGCAGGCTGAGCGGGTACCCAAGACCGATAAACTGATGAAGCTGCAAGTGAAGGTCGGCGCGGAAGAACGCACCGTTGTTTCCGGCATCGCCAAACACTACAGTCCGGAGCAACTGATCGGCAAAAAGGTTGTCCTCATCGCCAACCTCAAGCCGGCTAAATTGCGCGGCATTATGTCCCACGGGATGATTCTCGCAGCTTCACATGGCGATCAGTTGGAAGTCCTCATGGTGGACAGCGATCTGCCGGCAGGGAGCCGGGTGAAGTAGGATGGGCTTGTTTGATACCCACGCGCACCTGGACGATAAGCGCTTTGCTGACGACTGGGATGCCCTTTGGGCCAAGATCACCGCTGCCGGCGTTACGCGCATTGTCAATGTCGGTTATGACTTGGTATCGTCGGCGCGTTCAATCGATCTGGCCGAGCGATACGAACCGATCTATGCGGCCGTCGGTATTCACCCCCATGATGCGGTGGGCGTTGATGATACGGTCCTTACCCAGCTGGAGCAGATGGCGGCCCATCCGAAAGTGGTGGCCATCGGTGAGATGGGCTTGGATTATTATCGCGATCTTTCGCCCCGTGACCAGCAGCGCCAGGTGTTTCGGGCGCAGTTGGACTTGGCCCGCCGTCTCGGCAAGCCGGTGATCATCCATGATCGCGATGCCCACGGCGATGTCATGGCCATCTTGGAGGAAGCGGCGCCAACCCTGCGCGGTGGCGTGCTGCATTGTTTTTCCGGCAGTTGGGAGATGGCGCAGCACTGTTTAAAGCTGGGATTTCATATTTCCTTGGCCGGTCCCGTGACCTATACCAATGCGCGGCACTTGCTTGATATTGCCCGGCAAGTGCCGCTGGAACGGTTGCTGATTGAAACCGATGCGCCCTACTTGGCGCCTCATCCCTTGCGCGGTACGCGCAATGATTCGGCCAATGTGGCCCTAATCGCGGAGCGGATCGCCGAGTTGCGGGCCATGGAGCCGGCCGTGCTGGCAGAGCAAACGTTGCGCAACGGGTGTGCCTTATTTGGAATTCCCGTACCCTGATTCCAAGAGATGAAATACATGTCGAAACATTTATGGTGACAAAACCCATATTTCTACAATCGTGGCTTTGACAACCTGCTTCCTCTTCGGTACAATGAAAAAGTCCCGTGAAGACGAACAACACAATTGCACCGATGAGGAAGGGGGCCTGTTATGTCGGACGGTAAGTTTGGCACCGAACAACGGCGAAGGTTATCTCAACCCGTGCAAAAGGCAAAGAGTCTAGCGGATGGTATTTGGCCGGGGATTCAACAAATGATGCAGCACATGATCGAGTTCGGCAAGTCACTCGGTTCGCGCAGCTTCGAGGGATGGGCTCGGGCTTGGTCGATGATTCCAACGTTATTTCAAAAGCGCGAGGGGTCAGCCATTCGCAGGCATGAGCCAGGCGCGACGATGCCTGTAGCGGTTGCAGGCGAAGTAAGTGACGATACGGTAAGTACCGTACCGTCGGGGGCATGGTATGCCCATTTTACCGGATGGTTTCAAGGTGGTCCGCAAAAAGCTTGGATCGTAGCGGTTGTTTTGCTGTTGCTCAGCGGTTGGGGCGGCTACCACTGGATGGAAAATCAAATTATCATCGATGTTGACGGCAATCCGATGAAGGTGTCGACCTTCAAAAAAACAGTGAGCGAAGCTTTGGCGGAAAAAGAGATTGTCTTAGGTGAAAAAGATCGCTTGGAACCGGAGCCCCAAACGAAGCTGGCCGATGGCACAGTTATCAAGGTGACTCGTGCATTTTCTGTCAACGTTTGGGCCGATGGCAAGCAGAAAGTTTTACTGACGACACCTCGTGTAGTCAAAGACTTGCTGGCCGAAGCGCAGATCGAAGTGAAACCCTTGGACCGGGTTGAGCCCTCGTTGGAGACACTGGTTGATCAACCACAGAAGGTACGGGTCATTCGCGTTCGTCAAAAAGAGATTACGACGGAGCAAGTGATACCTTTTCGTGTTGCGCAACAAAGTGATCCCAACCTGGAACGTGGTTTGCGTCGAATTGTCTCCCGTGGCAAAAACGGGCTGGAACGACATAAAGCACGGATCACCTATGAAGATGGTAAAGAAGTTCGGCGGGAAATTGTAGAGCAAAAAGTCATTCGTCCACCTGTCAACCAAGTCGTGGCGATGGGTACGATTGATCATGTGTCGCGTGGCGGTCTCGATTTACATATTAAAGAGGCTCGTTACATGTCAGCGACGGCGTATACACATACAGGTAACAATACGGCCTCCGGTGTTTATCCGGAAGTCGGCATGGCGGCGGTGGATTCCTCGGTCATTCCCTTGGGCTCCCGTCTCTATGTTGAAGGTTATGGTTTTGCCCGTGCCATGGATCGCGGCGGTGCGATCGTGGGCGATAAAATAGATTTATTTATGGAGACAAACGGGGAAGCTAGACGTTGGGGTAAGCGCAATGTCAAAGTGTATGTTTTAAAATAAAGCCGGCTGGAGCTCACCCGTTCGGGTGGGCTTTTCTGGCGTTGGGGGAAACGATGAACGGCAAAGAGAAAATCCACGAATTGATCGTTGTCGAGGGGCGTGATGATCTGGTTGCCGTCAAACGCGCTGTCGATGCGGCGGTGGTGATCACACAAGGCTTAGGGTTAAGTGACAAGACGTTGGCGACGATTCGCGCGGCCCAAGAGCGCTGCGGCGTCATTGTGCTTACCGATCCGGACGGGCCCGGTGAGCGGATCCGCCGTTGGGTCACTGAAGCCGTCCCCGGTGTCCGCCATGCCTTCATGCCGCGGGCACAAGCCCGCAACGGTCGTGGCGTTGGCGTGGAATATGCTTCGCCCGAAGCGATACGGCAAGCCTTGCAAGCGGCGCGGTCGCCTCAGGCCCGGCATGCGGTGCAGGAGGTCTTTACCAAAGCCGATCTGTGGAACTGGGGACTCGATGGGGCGCCCGGTGCCGGTGCGCGGCGGGAGCAAGTGGGGGAACGATTGGGCATTGGGCGCACCAATGCCAAGCAGTTCTTACAGCGGATCAATCATTTTGGTTTGAGCCGACAGGAAATTGAGGCCGCCTTAGCGGCTGAGCAGCAGGAGACAAGGCATGAGCAATAACACAGGGCCATTAAAGCAGCGATTGGCGACGTACGGGATTTATGCCAAAAAAGGGTTAGGGCAAAACTTTTTGCACGATCGAAGTTACGTGCGCCAGATTGTCGAAGCGGCAGAACTGGCGCCCGGTGATGTGGTCGTCGAGATTGGCCCCGGACCGGCTACCTTGACCTATGATCTGGCCGAAGCTGTTCGCCCCGGCGGGAAGGTTGTCGCCGTGGAAGTCGATGAACGCTTGCAAAAATTACTCGGCGACGTGCAGCAACAATGTCCGGAAGTGACCGTCCTCTGGCAAGATGCTTTGCAAGTCGATTACGGTGCCGTGACGGCACCCTATCGAACGGGCGATACCTTCGCGCTCGTCGCCAACTTGCCCTACTACATTACAACACCGATTTTGATGCATTTGCTCGAAGGTAATTTTCCTGTGTCCCACTTGGTGTTAATGGTACAAAAGGAAGTGGCCGAGCGGATCTTGGCATCGCCGGGGACGAAGAATTATGGCGCCTTATCGGTGGCGGTGCAATATCGTTGCCGGGGCCGGATGGTGGCGATCGTGCCGCCGGGAGCCTTTGTGCCGGCGCCTAAGGTGAGTTCGGCGGTGATTCGCTTGGACCGCCGCGCTGAGCCGGCAGTGACCGTACAAAATGAAGCTGTCTTTTTCCGTGTTGTCGCGGCGGCCTTTCAGCAACGGCGCAAAACGTTGCTCAACGCGCTGGGTGTACTGGCCGGCGATCGGACCAAAGAAACGCTGCACAACCAACTGCATGCCTGTGGGATCGATCCGGTGCGCCGCGGGGAAACATTGACGTTGGAGGAGTTTGCCCGCGTGGCCGATCTCTTTGTTTGAGGCTTACAAATCAAAGTGTTTGCCAACCTTTGGTTAAAAAAATGAAAAAATTGAAAAAGGGGGATTGTCAAAAAGGCAATCCCCCGCTACAATAAAGATACGACAAAGACGTCCGGTGGTAGCTCATCGATGATCTTTGTTTTTTTTTGCAGCTTTTTCGAGAGCGATTGTACTTAGGTTGGCTAACAGGAAACAAGATGAATTGCTCAGAGAAGGTCCTCCTGATCACCATGCGGAAGGGAGAACAATGAATAAGCCAGAGAGGGAGTGGGACTTAATGAAAAAAATCGAAGCGATTATTCGACCTGTCAAATTAGATGAAGTCAAAGATGCGCTGAACAAAGCCGGTGTCCGGGGGATGACAGTGACGCAAGTGGCAGGGTGCGGCCTGCAAAAAGGCAAAAAAGGTTTTTATCGTGGTTCCGAGTACTCAATTGATCTGTTGCCCAAGGTGAAGTTAGAAGTGATTGTACCCGATGCGATGGTCGATCAGTTGCTTGATATTATTACAACACAAGTCCGTTCCGGTGAAATCGGTGACGGTAAGATCTTTGTTTACCCGGTAGAAACGGCTGTGCGGATTCGCACCGGTGAGAAAGGCGAAGAAGCACTGTAATCGTCCATTAAGGGGCGCAGGTTAACGCGTCCGGCCCGTAGCGGCATCAGCACGTTGTCCGGAATGGGGACAGCAACGAGGAGCACTGGAGCTCCCGAGGGAAGTGGAAGCACTTCCTTCGGGAGCTTTTTGTTTTTTGCAGATAGGAGGAAGCGAGATGTTGAGAATCGATACGGGTGATACAGCCTTTATTTTGATGTCGGCAGCGTTAGTGATGCTGATGACGCCGGGGTTGGCTTTTTTCTATGGTGGGATGGTCCGCAAACAAAATGTGCTCAGTACGATGATGCATAGCTTCATTATGATTGGTATGGTTTCGGTGCTTTGGGTCCTCTATGGCTACTCCCTGGCCTTTGGCCCTGATAACCACGGTCTCATCGGTAACTTTGACTGGGCATTGTTTAACGGTGTGGGCAGTGAGCCCAATCCCGATTATGCAGCGACGATTCCCCACAATGTCTTTGCCATGTTTCAGTTGATGTTTGCGATTATCACGACGGCGTTGATCAGCGGTGCTTTTGCGGAACGAATTCGCTTTCCTTTCTTTATGCTTTTTATGGTGCTGTGGGTAACGGTGATTTATTTCCCGGTAGCCCATTGGGTCTGGGGCGTTGGCGGTTGGCTTCGTACGCTCGGCGCCCTTGATTTTGCCGGCGGGACGGTCGTGCATATTACTTCCGGTGTATCCGGATTGGTTTTGGCGATGCTGCTGGGGAAACGGCGCGGTCTTGGAACGATACCGATGCCGCCGCATCATCTTCCCTTGACGGTCCTCGGTGCTGCACTTTTATGGTTTGGTTGGTTTGGATTTAACGCCGGCAGCGCCTTGGGTGCCAACGGTCTGGCCGGTAGTGCTTTGGTGACGACGAATACGGCGGCGGCGGCCGGTGTTGTTGGCTGGGTGATGGTGGAATGGATGCGCCAAGGCAAAGCCACGCTGTTAGGGGCCGCTTCCGGTGCTGTGGCCGGGTTGGTAGCGATTACGCCGGCGGCTGGTTTTGTTACTCCCGGTGCGGCCGTTGTGATGGGCTTGATTTCCGGTCCCCTTTGTTACATGGGTGTGCTCATGAAGCACCGGTTGGGCTATGACGATGCACTGGATGCTTTTGGCATTCATGGTCTGGGCGGCACCTGGGGGGCGATTGCCACAGGAATTTTTGCGACAACAGCGGTGAATTCGGCCGGTGCTGACGGGTTGTTGTATTCCGGTAACGTGGATCTCCTGATCAAACAGTTGATTGCTGTTGCTGCTAGCTACGCCTTTGCAACAGCAGCGACGATTATCATCTACTACGCAGTCAATGGGATCACCAAAGCACGGGCAACGGCGGAAGAAGAATACACGGGGCTGGATCTTACTCAACATGGTGAAGAGGCCTATGCGGGCTTTGCCGTTCAAGGGGGTAGTTTTGGGCACACGAGCTTGAACAGTGACCCTTCCGGTTTGCCGAAGATGGTGACGATGCCGAATCAACCACATCTCTAACTTCGATCACCAAGGCCTTGCCTGCCATATTCTGTGGTAGGCAGGGTCTTGGCTTTTTGGCACTTGCGTGGAAAGGTCGACATAGGCTGTAGCGACGAAGATGTTGGGCTCACCCCGTCGACGAGAAACGTGGTGAATAGGAGAGATGTAAGCAATGAGGGAAGTTCGAGTTGGGGACAGTGTAACCCGCAACTCCTATGGTAATGATATTTTTTTTCGTGTGGTTGAGATTACACCGGGTGAAGAGGAGCCCGATGCTCGTTTACAGGGATTGGATGTGCGCTTAGAAGCGGATGCACCGCTCAGTGATTTGCAGGTGCCGCCGCTGCTGGAAGTATTTCGTTATCGCCAACGGATGCTGTTGCTTCATCACAAGCGGTTGGCCGCCGCTGAGGCCGCTTGTGCAGCGCGGTCCCGTGGGAGCAGTGACGATGGGCGCCCCCGGCGGGTTCTTCATCTCGATGGTGATGAAGAGGCATTGTCGGCTTGTCTGGATGCCTATCGTAAGCTGAATATCGCAGCGTGCGGCTATTTTCATGAGGAAAAAGAGTTTGCCGATGTGGTCGGCAGCTATCTGGAGTCTCATCCGGCGGACTTCTTGGTATTGACAGGCCATGACGGGGCCTACCGACTGCCCGATGGAACGTACAAGCAGCATCATACCGAGTACTTGACTGAAGCGATTGCGGAAGCGCGACGGCGGGCGCGCAGCGGCAATGATTTAAAAATCGTGGCCGGCGCTTGTCAATCTTGTGCAGAAGCACTGCGAACGGCCGGTGCCGATGCGGTTGTGGAGACGGATCAGGAATGGATGACGGTACTTGATCCGGTCTTGACAGTCAAGGCGCTTTGTAAACAGCGGTAAGACCGTATGGTGATGGGGAACTACTCTTGCCCTTTCACATTCATGTGGAAGCGGCTTTTTTCATAGCATCGAGGTGGACAGGAAATCAATAACGTAAAAAAGGAGAATAGCATTGTTTGCGGAATACGTAAATGGACGATCTGCACGGAAATGATGTGGGAAAGAGGGGTGGTTTGCGGTGCAGATGCTGGCGCCCGCCAAGATTAATTTATCCTTAGATGTTCTGGGACGTCGTGATGATGGTTATCATCAGGTGTCGATGGTGATGCAGACCATTGCCTTATTTGATCGCGTTCACGTTGAGGAAGTAAGCCGATCGGGTGTGTTTTTATCCGGTGGCTCCTCGGAGGCGCCGCCCGATCGAAGCAATTTAGTATATCGTGCCGCCGCATTGGTCTTGGCGCGAGCCGGACGAACCGGTGGTGTGGCGATCGACCTGGTCAAGAACATTCCGGTAGCCGCCGGACTGGCCGGCGGCAGTTCCGATGCGGCCATCACGATCAAGCTGATGAACCGGCTGTTGGGCTTGGGTTGGTCCTTGGCCGAGATGGAGGCGCTGGCGGCGGAATTGGGATCGGACGTCCCCTTTTTGATCCGCGGCGGTACGGCGCTGGCATCGGGCCGGGGAGAACAATTGACCGCATTGCCGGCGGCACCCACCTTTTGGTTGGTTGTGGTCAAGCCTCCTTTTGGCGCATCGACACCGCGCGTGTATCAAGCGCTGGGCGCTCCGCCCTATCCAGGTGGACAGCACCGCGAAGGGGCCACGGCGAAGGTGATGGCGGCCTTGGCGGCTGGGTCCTACGGGGCGTTGATCGCGGCCGTCGGCAATGACTTGGAACAGGTAACGATCGGGTGGCACCAGGAGTTGCAGGAGCTTAAAGAAGCACTGGTGCGCCACGGCTGTGATCGGGCACTCATGTCGGGAAGCGGCCCGACAATCTTGGGCTTTACCGAGCACGAGGATGTGGCCCGGCAGGCTGCGCAGGCCATCGAACAGTCGGCCTATTGGTCGGGATATGGAGTATGGGTAGCCAAGACACTTACAGAGCAGGAGGGTAACGAAGGATGACTCGTCGATTTGTACCGCTGAAACTGGATAATTATCGCCCCTTGCGGGATATTGTTTTTGAGCACCTGCGCGAGGCGATTATTGCCGGTGTGCTTAAGCCCGGTGAACGCTTGATGGAGATTCAACTGGCGGAAGAGTTAGGTGTCAGCCGGACGCCGGTACGGGAAGCGATCCGTAAGCTGGAGTTGGAAGGCTTTGTCGTGATGGTGCCCCGCAAAGGTGCTTATGTGGCCGGTGTGTCGGTCAAGGATATTACCGATGTATTTGAGTTGCGGGCCGCCCTGGAGGCGCTGGCCGCGGGATTGGCGGCGGAGCGGATCACCGAAGAAGAAACGGAAGAGATGGAACGGCGGCTCAATCGCTATGCCGCTGTGACGGAAGATGCCGATCTGAATCTGATGGTCGAAGCCGATATCGATTTTCATGATTGTGTGTACCGAGCCAGCCGCAATCAACGGTTGGTGCAAATCACGAACAACCTGCGCGAGCAGCTGCGGCGCTTCCGGACGACGTCGCTCAGTGACCCCGGGCGGCGCATGGAAGCTGTCGATGAACACCGCAAGCTCGTCGAAGCCATTGAGGCCCGCAACGTCCAGTTAGCCCAATCGCTGGCGTGGGAGCATATTGAGAATGCCGAAAACAGCATGCTGGAAGCGATGGGCGCCGTCAAGAAAAAAAGCCCGTCATGACCATAAGCAAAACCCTGGAAAAACGAATGGAACGTTTTTTCCAGGGTTTTTCACGTATTGGGCATTTCCATCATAGTATGAAGCAGTACTACATCGCTGCCCTGAGTCAGGAAAAAAGAGGATGTGGTTGGCTCACCTCTTGGGTGCAGGCATCATAGTATGTGGCGAGCCGAAAAGCATGGAACTTAACCGGGTATGTGGAAGAAGGAGGATGCACATGGACACCAAGAACGGCACCATTGAGTTGTTTGCTCAAGTCGTGGTGGCCAAAAACATTCAAAAAGATGAGCCGATCTTTTTCTCACTGGACACGTCGGTGGTACCGCCACGCGTGATTCCGCAACGGGTTTGTCTTCAGAATGTTAACGGAAGGCCGATTGTCGCCATTGAAAACATCATTTTTGACTTTGACCGCCGTGAGGATGTCATCGTCAATATCAACGGGAACGTGACGATCACCATCAACTTTGAACTGGTCTTTTTAGTGAAGAGTGCCGAAGGAACACGGGCAGTGGACGTGATTCCCGGTACATTCACGAAAATTATCCAACTTGATGAGTTCTGCCCGTCGCTCACCGTAGCGGAGCTGGCTGATGAAGTGGAAGATGCCGAAGTGCTGGTGCGCAATGTGCGCTTTGACGTGGTGTTGCGCCGGGGCGAGACCTGCACGCCAGGCGATAGCGCAGTCGCCACAGGAACACCGGCGGATGTGCTGGTCTTTGCCGATGTCATCGTCAAATTGACCCGTTTTACCGACGTTGTTGTCTATGGTGAGTTAGACATGGAAAAAGAATGTTAGGCCAGGTGGGCCATGGTGCGCACCAAGGAAAATATTCTTAAGGCGCTCGTCTATGAACAGGCGGCTTACTATAATTACCGTAAATTTGCGGAAGAAGCGAAAAAAGAAGGGTTAAGCGAAACGTCAGTGTTGTTTCAGGCGCTGGCGGGACAGGAGATGGATCACAAGCAGCAATTGCTGGGCCAGTTAAAGATGATCGTATCTAAAGAACTGACTCGTGGGCGTAAGCCGGCGGGAGAAGGAAAACGGACCTTGTCTCCGCGCAGCCCCGGGTCCGTCTCCCCCCGCAGCCCCGAACGGTTGCCGCCGGACTGACGACGTTGCCTCGGCTGTTCTACACAGAGCAGCGGAGGCTTTGTTTTTTTACATAAAAGGTCTAAAGGAATTGTGGCGATAATACGAGGAAGACGTAGAATATTTATCTAAATTTTATTTACTATGATGAAGGGATCTAATGCCATTGGTCGAATAAGTACAAGGTTAGGACAACGAGAGGATTCAGGAAGGTGGTGAGACCATGAATATCACTGACGTCCGAGTTCGCAAACTAAACCTGGAAGGCAAAATGAAGGCCATCGTTTCCGTCACTTTTGACAATGCCTTTGTGGTGCATGACGTCAAGGTGGTGGAAGGGCAAAAGGGGTTGTTCGTGGCCATGCCTAGCCGCAAAACGACGGAAGGTGATTATCGGGATATTGCTCATCCGATTTCGACGGATGCCCGTGAGATAATCGCAACTGCTGTGCTGGATGCATATCAAACAGCAATTGCCGATTCGGCTAGCAATGAAATTGCCTGAACTTCTTCACAACATGACAGATATTTTTAGCTAGAATGAAAAAAGAGATGCGATGCATCTCTTTTTATATTTATTAGCATCGATCCCGGTGCGGATCAGATCCCCCAGGCGTCACGGATATCGCGTTTCTCATCCCATTCACGGCCTTCGTCAATCATCTGCCATAGCGGTTGGAGATCGGCCGTACAGGTGCTGTAAGAAGGCAATGCTTCGAGGCTTTGGCGCAGTCCGGGCCATTGCTCGCGAAAATAGGTTTTATTGCCCAGGTAAAGCTGCCGGGCAATGGCCGGGTTGTGGAGAAACGTTGCCGGCAAGTTGTGAAAATGGGTGGCGATGAGTTGCGCCAGGGTAAAGGTGGCCAGGGTAATTTCGGGGTTGATGAGCCAACTGGCCGGTGAGCGATATTCGAAATGGATGGAGCTTTTCACGCGAACGTCGCCAATGCCGCCGTAGTAACGACGGCGTTGCTTCGCTGTGGCGGTGCACTCGATCAGGAAGAGAGGGATCAGCAAATAATGGTCGAGAGCGCGCAAGAAGCGGAAGCGAAGCGGCACATTGCCAAAGTGGATATGGCCGCCGATGGGGAATTGAGGAAAGGGCTGTGAGCCGGCGACCAAACGCAACGGATACCGCGCGATGCGGCGATGCACACGCAGGAGCAGGCGGCGGATGGTGTCCGTGAGCTCACGGGGGCTTTTTTGCGGTTGGGGCCGCACTTCGCCGATAACACTGCGCTGGTCACAGCCGATGCTGCCTTGCGGCGTAAAATGCCGGCGGGCTGCGATCATTTTGCCGGTGCGGCGATGCTGCAGCATGAATTCGGGATCGGCACCGAGCAGCAAATTTTCCGGTGCCGGCGACGGTGTAAGCCGCTCGACGATCAATTCCCGCAGGGCCGGCGCATAGATGCGTGCCAGTCGCGGTGTGAGGTTCGGGGCCAGGTGGATGCTGAGCAACCGAGGATAGCCACGAACGGGCACAGCGACTTTGACGGCGCCAAAGTCGGCACCGCTGAGGTATAGGGCGCGCATGGCCGTTCCCAGTGCTTTTTTTCGCTCGGAGGCGGTGAGTGTATTACGGGTTTGCACAGCGATGATCCGTCCGTCAACGATATGGACCGTGAGCACGCGGCGGTCGCTGCCCCGGTGGTCAAAAGGTACGTTATGAATACGATAAAGCCGGAGGGCTTGTTGTTGGGTAAAATCTTGCAAGACGGAAACGGGGTTGAGCGTGAGCAGGCGCCCTTGGGCTTCGGCGGTACGGCCAAAGCAAATAAGCGTATCCGGTGTTTCGGACGGTACCGAGGTCATATGGGGACAGCCGAGTGCATCCGCCAGGCGCTGACCGGAGCGCCGGTGGGCATGAAGGAGAATCGTATCCAAATGAGTCACCTCGCCGACAATTTTTTGTCGGAATGAAAGGAAACCGCGCAGTCATGTGGAATAGTAGACGATGATTGCGCAATTTTCACTTCTTGATTTCGGTTGAGATAAAAAAGCGCATGAAAACTTGAGCGATCCAGGGCGACGATACAGGAGGCTTTATCAATGGGAAAAAGGGCGGTCATCGTCCTCGCTGCCGGAAAAGGGACGCGGATGCGCTCAAACCGGCCCAAGGTGCTGCATGAGGTAGCGGGACAACCGCTGGTCATGCATGTGTTGGATGCGGTGGAAACCTGTGATGTACAAACGCCGGTGGTGGTCATCGGTCATGGCGGCGATGCCGTACAAGCGTGCCTAGGCGACCGTGCACAGGTCGCGTGGCAGCAAGAGCAGTTGGGTACGGGTCATGCGGTGATGATGGCGCGTACGCTGATACCGGATGATGTGACGACGGTGATGGTGCTTTGTGGTGATACGCCGTTGCTACGCGGTGCAACGCTGGCTGATTTGTGGCAAACCCATGAGCAAAGTGGCGCGATGGCGACGGTGCTGACGGCCGTCGTTCCCGAACCAACGGGGTACGGGCGCATGGTGCGCGATGACCAAGGGCATGTAGTCGCGATTGTAGAAGAAAAAGATGCCACACCGGAACAAAAAGCGATTACGGAAATCAACTCAGGGACCTATTGTTTTGAACGGGCTGCGCTGTGGACCGCCTTAGATGAGATTCGACCGGTCAATGCACAAGGCGAGTATTATCTTACGGATGTGCTGGCGATTTTCCGTGACCGTGGCGGTGTTGTCGGTGCTCACATCGTGCAGGATACTCAAGAGATTTTGGGGATCAATTCGCGTCGGCAGTTAGCCGAAGCGGAACAGGTGATGCAAGAGCGCTTGCGCCAGTATTGGATGGACGCCGGTGTGACCATGCTTGATCCATCGAGCGTGTGGTTATCGGCAGACGTTCGTATCGGCAAAGACACGGTGATTTACCCGCAGACGATGTTGGAGGGGCAGACCGTCATCGGTGAGGACTGCACTGTCGGGCCGCTGACGCGCATTCGCGACAGTGTGATTGCCAATGGTGTGGTGATTCAAAACTCGGTGGTGTTGGGGAGTCAGGTTGCCGATGGCTGTTCCATAGGCCCCTTTGCCTATTTGCGCCCCGGCACCGAACTCGCTGAGGATGTCAAGGTAGGTGATTTTGTCGAAGTTAAAAAGTCACGGATTGGTGCCGGTTCCAAGTTACCTCATCTCAGCTATGTCGGTGATGCGGTGCTGGGCACCGGCGTCAACATCGGCGCAGGGACGATTACTTGTAACTATGATGGGGAAAATAAGTGGTTGACAACGATTGATGATGGAGCGTTTGTCGGGTCAAACACGAATTTAGTTGCGCCGGTTCATGTGGGGGCACGAGCGATCATTGGTGCAGGTTCGACCATTACAAAGGATGTGCCTCCGGAAGCGTTGGCCATTGAACGGGCACCACAACGGAATGTGGATGGCTTTCGGAATCGAACGAAGAAACAATAAAAAACTACCATGCACGAATAATCATAGAGCCGACGGCGATACGGGAATATCAGTAGCCGTGGCTTGATCCGAAACCCAATTGGAGGTGCCTTATGTCTTTTTTTAACCGTAAGTTGAAGATTTTCGCGGGCAATGCCAATCCGGCGCTTGCAGAGGAGATCGCCGAGTATCTGGGGGTTTCGGTGGGATCCGCGAAGGTGACTCATTTTAGCGATGGCGAGATCCATGTGAATATTGCCGAGAGTGTACGGGGCGCTGATATTTTTGTCGTACAGCCCACGTCCTACCCGGTCAATGAAAACATTATGGAACTGTTGATTATGGTCGATGCGTTGCGCCGGGCGTCGGCACGGCGGATTACGGCGGTCTTACCTTATTATGGATACGCACGGCAAGACCGGAAGGTGCGTGCTCGTGCACCGATTTCCGCCAAGCTGATGGCCAATATTCTGACGGCAGCCGGTGCGCGGCGGGTCGTGACCATGGATCTGCATGCCGGACAAATTCAAGGATTCTTTGATATTCCTGTTGATCATTTGCCCGGTGTACCGATCTTGGCGGAGTATTTCCTGAATAAGGGGCTGCAAGATGTCGTCGTCGTATCACCGGACCTGGGTGGTGTCACACGGGCACGGGATTTAGCGGAGCGGATTGGTGCATCGCTGGCGATCATCGACAAACGCCGTCCCGAACCGAATGTGTCCGAGGTTATGAATGTCATCGGTGATATCGAAGGCAAAACCGCCATTATGACTGATGATATCATTGATACAGCGGGCACGATTGTCAACGGTGCGCAGGCACTCCTTGATCGCGGGGTCAAAGAAGTGTACGCTTGTTGTACGCACCCGGTGTTGTCGGGACCGGCGATTGAACGGATTGCCAAGTCGAGTTTGAAAGAACTGGTCGTGACGAACACGATCCCGCTGGCGCCGGAAAAGCGCATCGATAAGATTCAAGTGCTTTCGGTGGCACCGTTGATCGGGGAAGCGATCATTCGCATCCATGAAGATCTTTCGGTAAGTAAGCTCTTTGACTGAGGCTCGGGACTAAAGCGCTCCGGTGCCATCGTTTTGGCTGGGAAAGGCGGTTCCGTTTATCCGTCCGTAAAATAAAGAAGGCGCCCTGTAGTCGCTTGACTGCAGGGCGCTTTTGGCGTTATTTCGGTTCCGTTGGTGCCGGTGGGGCCGCCAGCGCGGGCGGCTCAACGGCTGGCGGCGTATCGGCCGGGGGAGGAGAGAGCGGCAGGACGGGGGCAATGGGAGGATCATCGGGCGCCGGCGATTCAAGCGGGGCGACGGGAGCGACGGGGGATGGGATCGTCGTTGTTGTCGGTGCCATAGGCGGGTTGACCGGAAAATCACCGGTGAGCGTAGGAGCGGCCGCTGCTTCCGGGGTGATCCAGGGGGGTGGCGGAAAGTCATCGCCGGCATGATTAGATGATGATGCAGGATTGCGGAACTTTTCAATGGTGCGGGAAAACTGATCGCCCCATTGCCGCTGCAAGGTGACGGTGCGATCCCAGGTTTTTTCGGAGGTTTCATGAATTTTTTGGATGGTTTGGCTGAAGCGACTGCTGATCGGCTCCAGGTACTCGTGGGTGTTTTCATATACGAGGACCATTTCACTGCTGATGGTGCGAATACAGCGGGCGGGCATGCGGACGCTGCCATTGAGCCAGCCTTGTTTCCAGGAACCGCGAATATCAAAGAAAAGGATGCGGCCGCTTTGCGGTTCGAAGTAATAGTCTTCGATGATGCCGAGTTTTTGGCCGCCCGTGGTCAGCACGCGGTTGCCGATCAAGGCCGAGCGTTCGCGCATGAGCTGAAACAGGTGAGGCAAGTTGGTGCTGCGTTGCACATGACTGGAACGATCGATGATGATGGCGGCATCGCCAATGGAGTGGATTTTTCCGTAGGGAATGACTTTTTGTTCCCGAAATAAGCCGCGTTGCTCCACTTGCAGGGCGAGAACTTCCAGGGTTTTCGGATCGACAATCAACCCATGGACGGTGCCGATATGTTGGCCTTCTTCAAGGGTGATGATCGGTCGCTGGAGGAGTTCTTTGCTGGCAAGCATGGCTTGGATTCCTCCTTTACAGGTTCTTCCTGATGATGTGTATGCCTTGGCGGAAGCAGGTATGACTTGATCCGAATGGGGGCATACTGGTCATAGGTATAAGGTTGAAGGAGGATGGCTATGGATCGCATGGCCCTGGGTGTGCAAACGCGAGAAAAAGCGGATAAACAACTGGTCAAAGCATTGCGTCGGCGCGGTGCGTTGCCTGGTGTCGTCTATGGTCAAGGCAAACCGGATATGTTACTGTCGCTGGACGCGAAGGAACTGGGGCGGCTGTTGACGTCCCGCGGTCAAGGCTTGGTGGATTTGCGCATTGACGGCGGTGAAAAGCGGGAGTTGGTCATGATCCGTGATGTGCAGCGTCATCCCATTGATCGGACGCTGCGCCATGT
Organism: Heliophilum fasciatum; assembly: GCF_004341395.1. Classification (GTDB taxonomy): domain Bacteria; phylum Bacillota; class Desulfitobacteriia; order Heliobacteriales; family Heliobacteriaceae; genus Heliophilum; species Heliophilum fasciatum. The sequence continues at coordinate 88,072 of NZ_SLXT01000003.1, read as the reverse complement.
GGATTTTCAACGGGTAGCGATGGATCAGCCGGTCGATATTGAACTGCCGCTGGTGATCACCGGAGAAGCGCCGGGCGTCAAAACGGGCGGTGTCTTGCAGGTGGCCCTGCGCACGGTCGGTGTCTCCGGGTTGCCGCAGCACCTGCCGGCGCACATTGCCGTCGATGTCTCCGGGTTGGAAATGCATGAGAAGCTGACCGTCGGTGATCTGCAGTTGCCGGAAGGTGTGCAGCTACGCGATGATCAAGATAAGGTGATCTTGTCGATCGTGGCACCGCGGGCCGTCGTAGAAACCGGTGAAGCCGCAAGCGCCGCCGGAGCGACGGACGCGGCCGAGGAGGCTCCGAAGACCGAAGAATAAGCGCGGCGATGATGAAGAAAAAGGGTTTTTCGCAGGGCAACACGAACTGTTCCTGCGAAAGGGGAGTCTCTGGTGAAAGTCATCGTTGGATTAGGCAATCCCGGTCGGCAGTATGCGTCGACGCGGCATAACATTGGATTTATGGTCGTTGATGAATTGGCGGACCGCTGGGGCTGTGCCCCCTTTGTATCGCGCTTTCGGGGCTTGGTCACGGAAGCCCGGATGGAGGGGCAAAAAGTGCTGTTGCTCAAGCCGGAAACGTTCATGAACTTGAGCGGTGAAGCCGTAGGGGAAGCGGTACGGTTTTTTAAGGTTGATCCCAAGGATATCTTGGTGATCCATGATGATCTTGATTTGCCGCCGGGCCGCTTGCGCGGGCGGGAAAAAGGTCGCAGTGGCGGCCATAATGGGTTGAAATCGCTGATTGCCCATCTCGGCGGTGAGAATTTTCCGCGCTTGAAGATGGGGATTGGCCGTCCGGTTCAGGGTTCCTCGGCAGCCTTTGTCTTGCAGAACTTTGCTGTCGACGAAGCCGAGGTGGTGGAGACCATGATCGGTCAGGCCTGCCAAGCTGCGGAGCTATGGGTTCGCCAGGGGATGCTGGAAGTGATGAACCGGTTTAACCGTGAAGGGGAGCCACCAAAAAACCCGTCTGCATGATGCAGGCGGGTTTTTACGCATGACCATCACCATGGATCAGGTGGTGGTGAACAATCGTTTGAATGGTTTGGCGCACCAAGTCGGCGATGGCCGGCGAAACCGGTTGATCGTACTGTGGGGCGAGGCTGGTGATCTGCCGGCGTTTGCCCTCCAACAGTGCATCAATGTCACCGTCAGCGATCATACCGGTCTTGATGGCCCACAAGATGCTGGTGGTGGGATCGTCGTAGGATAAGGCGTGGGCGAAGTTCCAGGCGCAGGCGGCGTAACGTTCGAGCAAGTCGAGCAGGCGGTAGGCATGGAGGGCTTCTTTGGTATCATAGCCGTAGCGCTCGACAAGGGTGCCGGTCGTTGCCGTTCCTTTGCGTAAGTTTTTGCGTTTTTCTTGATAGGTCCCCAGGCAGGAACGGTAGAGATGAACGCGCCCGGCGGCGGTGATGATCTCACGTTGGTGAAAAAGCGGCTCCAGCAGGTGGTAATAAGGCTTGTGAATCGCAAGTTCGCGGCTGTAGAGCACTTCGAGAAAGTAGGGATTGCCCTTGAGGATCAGATCGGCGAGGCGGCGAATGTCATGAACAGTATAGTCTTCTTGCGGGGACGTATGGGCATAACTGTAGCGGGTGCCGTTGTAAAGATCGTCGAAACTGGGCAGCACAAAGAGTTTCCAATCCTTATCAGAAAGGGCATCGTGCAGGTTGTAATTCAAGGAGCCGACGCGGGCCCGAAGAAGTACGGTGCGAGCGCCCCAAGGCTTGATCATAGCTGTGCTCCTAGGAGAAAGGATGGATGGGTAAGAACCGGCAGATGGTCGAGCCTGTGGATAAACCGGTCAAAGGCTTGGAAAAGTTCCGGGTGAAAGAGGTGGGCGTTTTCACTCATGTGTTGCCATGCTTCTTCCGGTGTCCGGCCTTTCTGGCGAATCGTTTCTTCTTGCAGGCTCACAAAGGTATCGCAGAGATGAATGATATGGCTGCCATAGAGAAGTTGTTCACATGGCACCCGGCGTGGATAGCCGCTGCCGTCCATCTGTTCGTGATGTTGGGCAATCATCATGCCGATCTCCTGGGGAAAGAGCCCCATTTCTTTGAGAATCGCTTCGCCATGGGTAGGATGAGCTTGAAAAAGAACTTCTTCATAGGGCTCAATGGCCATTGGTTTGTTTAGTATTCCCGCATCGACACGAAGTAAACCGATATCGTGCAGCAGGGCAGCCAAGGTGATCAAGAGGGCATTTTCCGGTTCCGTATGGAGATAGGTTAAAAAAGCACGGGTTTTCCGGGCGACATTTTGTGTATGCCACAGTGCCGGTTGACTGTGGGATGCCAGTTTTTGCAGCAATGAATGGGTAGGCTCAAGTAAGTTATGATGATCAGAACAAACCGGTGAGACCATAAAGGGAGCCTCCTCGCAGGAACGAATGCAAAATACCTACACAAACATTGTACACGATTCTATCGGCTTGCGGGTATCCTTTCCTTGACCGGATTCAACGAGTACTCATATAATGAGGACGAGTGGATATCTTTAATTTTGTAGGGGATTCGTTGATTGGCGCTTCGCTTATCGCGTGATCGAAAAGGCAGGGCTTTTTTTTTGTGCGTTTTTAGCCGTTGGCAACAGGCGCAAGCAGGAGCAACGCTTGCGGAACCGGTTGAAAAAGAGCAGTCCCTGATGGAAAGAGAGTGTGCCGATGTCTGAACAAGTACGAGATCAAAGTCTGTTAGCATATTTAGCGGCGATGCCGGAATGGGAACGGGTATGTTCGGGAGCGCAGGGTCGGTGGGCCCAAGCGGTTTTTGGATTACCGGCGGGCCTGCGCACGCTATTGATGGTGATGGTGGCGTCAGTCACGAAGCGACCGCAGTTGATTGTGATGCCGTCCTTGGCCGGTGCCAAACAACTGGTCGAAGAGTTGCAGGCGTGGCAAATCGGCATGCCGGTCCGTTTCTTTCCGGCTGCGGAAGTGATGCCCTATGAAGTCTTGGCGTCGAGCCATGAGCTGTTGGCGCAGCGCATGGTGGTGCTGCAGTCGCTGGCGCTGGGGGAAGCCATGGTGGTCGTAACGACGGCCGACGCGTTGATGAAAACGCTGTTGCCGCCGGCGGTGCTGAAGCAAGCGCGGTGGTCCCTCGCCTTGGGGCAGCAGGTGGAACTGACGGAAGCGTGCCGGCGTTTGCACGAACTGGGCTATCAGCGTTTGCCGCTGGTGGAGGCGCCCGGGCAATATGCGCTGCGTGGAGGCATTCTCGATATTTTCCCGCTCACCGAAACGCGGCCGGTGCGTGTGGAGTTTTTTGATGACGAAATCGATTCGCTGCGCTTTTTCGATGTGCAAAGCCAGCGTTCGCTGGAAAATGCGACAGCGTATACGGTCGGTCCGGCACGGGAACTCGTGCTGACGGCGGAAGGCATGACTGCCGGTCGCGAACGGTTGGCCGCCGAGGCGGATCGGGTCTATGGCAAGCTGCTGACGGCCGGTGAGGGGGAAGCGGCGGCGCGGTTGCGGGAAAAAGTCGATGGGTACTTGGAACAGTTGGATCAAGGGATCTGGACGGAAGGGATGGAACAATACCAGCAGCTTTTTTACCCGGACCGTACGTCGCTGTTTGATTATCTATCGCCCGAGACGATCGTTTTTATGGATGAGCCGTCGCGCTTGCAAGAGACGATGCGGGCGCGAAGCCAAGAAGTGACCGATATGTTTACGCACCTCTTGGCCGCCGGTCAATTGTTGCCATCCCAACAAGCCTTGTTAATGACGGAAGATGCGCTGACGGGATCACTGGCAGGGCACTCGGTCATCTATTTGTCGTTGCTGCCCAAACGCATCGACGGTGTCGCTGCTGAACGAGCCGTATCGGTGGCGGCCAAAAGCATGCATGCTTTTATGGGTAAACTGGAACCGCTGGCGGAAGAATTGCAGCAGGCGCGCAAACGCAAGTTGGCCTGCTTAATCATTGTCTCCACACCGACGCGGTGTCAGCGTCTGCGCGAAGCGTTGCGTGACTATGGGCTGGAAACGGTGGTCGGCGATGTGCAGTCCCCGCTGCTGCCGGGGACGGTGACCTTGGCCGTCGGCACGTTGGAAGCCGGCTTTGAGCTACCGGCGGCGCGGTTGATCGTGCTGACGGACGCGGAAATTTTCGGGCGGGAGAAAAAGCCCCGCAAGCCCAAAAAATCGACCAAGGCAGGTACAAAAATCGACTCTTTTCTGGATTTAAACGCCGGCGATTATGTGGTGCACGTCAACCATGGGATCGGCCGCTATCTGGGTGTCGAAAAGTTGGAAGTCGGCGGTATTCATAAGGATTATCTGGTCATCCGTTATGCCGGCGAAGACCGCTTGTATGTGCCGACCGATCAAGTGCATTTGATGCAAAAGTATGTTGGTTCGGAAGGCGTAGTGCCGAAAATCTACAAACTAGGCGGCAATGATTGGCAGAAGGTCAAGCAAAAAGTCAAAGAGTCGGTCCGGGAAATGGCCGGTGATCTGCTGCAACTCTATGCGCAGCGGGAGAACCGACCCGGCCATGCGTTTCTGGCCGATTCGCCCTGGCAGCGCGAGTTTGAAGAACGCTTTCCGTACGAGGAAACGCCTGATCAAGCGCGCTCGATTGATGAGGTCAAGGGCGATATGGAAAAGCCCAAGCCGATGGACCGGTTGCTCTGCGGGGATGTGGGCTACGGCAAAACGGAAGTGGCCATCCGGGCGGCATTCAAAGCCGTTTACGAAGGGTTTCAAGTGGCCATTTTGGTGCCAACAACGATCTTGGCACAGCAGCACTACAACACCTTTCGGGAGCGCTTTACGGGGTATGCCGTGACTGTCGAGGTGCTTTCGCGCTTTCGCTCGGCGAAAGAGCAAAAGGTAACGCTGGAAAAATTGGCGAAGGGGTCACTGGATATTGTGATTGGCACCCATCGGCTGGTTTCGCAAGATGTCCGGTTCAAAAATCTGGGTTTGCTGATCATCGATGAGGAGCAGCGCTTTGGCGTCGCCCATAAGGAGAAAATCAAGCAGCTCAAGCAAGATGTCGATGTCTTGACCTTGTCGGCGACGCCGATTCCGCGGACGCTGCACATGTCCATGGTGGGGCTACGCGATATGTCGACGATTGAAACGCCGCCCGATGACCGCTATCCGGTGCAGACGTATGTGGTCGAGCATAATCCGGAACTGATCCGGGAAGCGATCAAACGGGAACTGGGCCGCGGCGGTCAAGTTTATTATGTGCGCAACCGGGTGGAAGATCTGGATCGCATTGCCCGCGATCTGGCCAAGATGGTGCCGGACGTGCGCATCGGGATTGGTCACGGCAAGATGCGTGAGGATCAACTGGAACAGGTCATGTTGGATTTTATTGAAGGTGAATATGACATTTTAGTTTGCACGACGATCATCGAAACGGGCCTCGATGTGCCCAATGTCAATACCCTGATCGTGGATGGTGCTGATCTGATGGGACTGGCGCAGTTGTACCAGTTGCGGGGCCGCGTCGGCCGGGCCAATCGTTTGGCTTACGCGTATTTTACCTATCGCAAAGATAAGCTGTTGACGGAAGTGGCGGAAAAGCGGCTCCATGCGATCCGCGAGTTTACCGAATTAGGGTCGGGTTTCAAGATTGCCATGCGCGATCTGGAAATTCGCGGTGTCGGTAATTTGCTTGGTGCGGAGCAGCATGGTCACTTAGCATCGGTCGGGTTTGACTTGTACTGCCGGATGCTGGAAGAAGCGGTGCAGGATTTGCGCGGCGAAAAAACACCGGAAGTACAGGAGACACTGGTGGAGATTGCCGTCGATGGCTTTATTCCCGATGACTATGTAGGTGATCCGGCGTTAAAAGTCCATTTTTACAAGCGGTTGCTGGCCGCCAAAGAACCGGGGCAAGTCAATGAACTGGAAGAGGAATTGGAGGATCGCTTTGGCGATCTCCCCGATCCGGTATTGAATCTGGTTCGCCTATCGCGGGTCAAAGCCAACGGGCTCCTTTGCGGTGTTTCGGCGGTGCAGTGGCAAAAGGAACAACTGCGGATTCGTTTTTTTCCGCACTCGCCGGTTACGGCGGCTGATCTGCAACAGATCAGTCATTTGCGTGGCCGCAAAGTGATGTTTCAGGCCGCCGGAGTGATGGAAATGGCGGTGCAGGTCGCGCGGGTGAAAGCGATGAATGTCTTGGCGCTGGCCGATAATATCTTGCAGGATCTGGGTGCCAACGTCGCCGGTGGTGCGCCCCAGGACAGCCAGACAACGGAGCCACAGACGCCACCGCAGCCGTTGCTTTTGCAAGGAGCGCCGGCGCCCCGGGCGAAACCGATGCCGGCAAGCGGGATGCGCCCGGAGGTGCCCCGGTCCTAGCCCCGTGCACTTGCTCCTGCTTGCACCCGGATGGTATAATGCCTGTACTAAGAATTAAGGGGGCCGGTGCCATTTTGAAGTGGATACGGCAAGCGGGAGTGCTAGGGCTCATCGTGATGTTGTTCGTGACGGCCGGTTGCGGTCAGTCGCAAGCAGTAGCTACCGTCAACGGCGACACCATTACACGGGCAGAATTAGACAAACGGCTCGATCGTTATAAAAATGATATTGCCGCCCAAGCCGAAAACGAAGATACGCGTAAGCAGCAGATGGCGATGCTGGAACAGCAAGAACTGGATCGCATGATCGATGAAACGTTGCTGGAACAGGAAGCCAAAAAACGCAATGTTCAGATCACGGAGCAGCAGGTAGAAGAAGAACTGGCCAAAACCAAACAATCCTTTGCTTCTGATACGGACTACCAAGAGGCATTAAAACAAAGCCAGATGACGGAAGCCGATGTCAAGGAAATGACGCGGATGCGGCTCATGGCCTTCGCGGTCTATGAGCAAGTCACGGCCGATGTGGCGGTGACGGACAATGAAATCGCCGCGTACTATCAAGCCAATCCGGAACGATTTAAGACGGGCAAGCAAGTTCGCGCCTCGCATATTTTGCTGAAGACAGAAGCCGAAGCCAAAGACGTCATTGATCAATTGCAAAAGGGTGCTGATTTTGCCCAGTTAGCGGCGACCCGCTCGATTGATCCTTCGGCGGCGCAGAACAAAGGTGATCTGGGCTTTTTTGAGCAAAGTGATATGGTCAAGGAATTTGCCGATGCTGCTTTTGCCATGAAAAGCGGCGATACCAGCAAAACACCGGTAAAATCATCTTTTGGCTACCATGTGATTCGTGTGGTCGACAGTAAGGAGCCCCACCAGCAGACGCTGGAAGAAGCCCGCGATCAACTGAAAGTCGATTTGCCGGCCGAGAAAAAGGAAACTCGGTTCACCAATTGGTTTAACGAAATGAAAGCGCAAGCGACGATTGATCGTAAGTTGCCGCCGCTGGCCGAGAATGATATGGGACCCCTGTTGGGTGCGCCGGAAGGAACCGGCAAATAAGCAGATGAAGCCGGACGATGTCCGGCTTTTTTTATCGGACCATGGAACCGAAGGATATTTTTCACTGGTAGTTGAATGGAAAAAAATGAATAACCCTTCCCGCTCGGATATATACTAACACTGAACCGGGACCCTCAATATAGGCCCACAAGGGAGGGATGAAAAAGGAATGAAAGCAACGGGCATTGTACGGCGAATTGACGATCTAGGGCGCGTAGTCATCCCGAAGGAGATACGGAGAACGCTACGCATACGGGAAGGCGACCCTCTGGAAATCTTTGTGGACCGCGAAGGGGAAGTTATTCTTAAAAAATATTCGCCGATCGGGGAATTAGGCGACTTTGCCAAAGAGTATGCGGACTCACTGAGTGAAGCGACGGGCCATATTGCCTATATTGCCGATCGCGATAATATCATTGCCGTCGCAGGAGCCCCGAAAAAAGAGTTTTTGGGGAAACCAATCAGTCCAGCTGTGGAACGAGTGATGGAAGAACGCAAATCCGTGCTGATTCAGAAGCCAGGTGACCATGCGCACTGTAAGGGTTGCCCTTCCACAGAGGAAGATGCTGATTGCAATCTGTCTGCTGAAGTGATTGCTCCGATCATTGCAGAAGGGGATCCGATTGGTGCGGTGATCTTGGCTTCCAAGGATCCTAATGTCAAAATGGGTGATATGGAGATCAAGTTAACCGAAACGGCAGCGGGATTTTTAGCCAAACAAATGGAACCCTAACCGAGCGCAAGCATAACCATCTAAGCTATGGTTATGCTTTATTTTTTTACTGCCAAGCGGTGCCGGTGGCGAACTTGCTGATTCGATCGGTTGCTGTTACAATGATGGCATGTTTTTCCGGAATGGAGTTGCTCATATCCGGGGAAATCGTAGATAGACGATGCAGGGGCAGAGGAGGTACCGCATGGGTGCACATATCCAGGTGGTCGGGTTGGGCGCAGGCGATCCCGGCCATCTGACTTTAGCAGGGTGGCAAGCCATCCAAAAGGCAGAACGATTGATCTTACGGACGCAGGTACATCCGACTGTCGCGTATTTGCAGCAAGCGGGGATCCATTTTGAAACGTTTGATCATCTCTATGACGAAGCGTCGTCCTTTGCTGAACTGTACCCGCAGATGGTAGAGGCGTTGATGGAGGCTGCCAGCGCAGGTTCGCTGGTGTTTGCTGTGCCGGGCCATCCCTGCGTCGGGGAGAAAACGGTAGAATTATTAGTAGAAGCAGCATCGGCGGCGGGCGTGACGGTAGAGATTATCCCCGGCCTGAGCTTCTTGGAAGCGCTTTATCCGCTGGTAGGGGTTGATCCGTCGCAAGGGTTGCTGGTACTGGACGCGTTGGATTTGTCCCCGCTGGATTTGTCTCCGCGCCACGACACGGTGGTCACGCAGGTCTTTTCCCGGCCGGTAGCATCGGAATTAAAACTGACGTTGATGGAAGTCTATCCCGATGAGTACCCGATTACGGTGGTGCGGGCGGCCGGCGTTCCCGGACTGGAAAAGGTATGTGCGGTGGCGCTCTTTGAACTGGATCGCTTGTCCTGGATTGATCACCTGACGAGTGTATTTATCCCGGCTCAGGTCGCGGCGATGACCGGGGAACGGTCACCGGAAGCATGGGAATCCGGGCAGGATCATAGCGATAAAGATAAAGAACAAGATCAAGACCAAGGGCAAGGAACCCCGCTGAACCGGTTGATGGAAGTTATGCGCTGTTTGTTAGGTCCGGAGGGCTGCCCCTGGGACCGTGAGCAAACCCATCAGTCGCTTAAACCGTACCTGCTGGAAGAAGCCTATGAGGTCCTCGACGCCATCGATGAAGGCAACGATGAGCATTTGACGGAAGAGTTAGGCGATGTGTTGTTGCAGGTTGTTTTTCATGGGGTGATTGCAGAACAGCGCGGTGCTTTTGCTGTGGATGATGTGATCCGGGCGATTACCGAGAAGATGCTCCGGCGCCATCCTCATGTTTTTGCCGATGCCACCGTGTCCGGTGCTGAGGAAGTGGTGACCAATTGGGATATGATCAAGCGGCAAGAGAAGGGTGCAGTGCCGGAATCGGTGCTGGGGAAGATCCCGGCCAGTTGGCCGGCGTTGCAACGGGCGCAAAAAATCCAAGCCAAAGCGGCTCGCGTTGGTTTTGATTGGCCCGATGCCGAAGGGCCCCGTGCCAAGGTGCTGGAGGAGTGGCAGGAACTGCTGGAGGCCATCGAGCGGAACGATCAAGCCCACATGCGTGAGGAGTTAGGTGATTTGCTTTTTGCCGTCGTCAACTTGGCCCGTTTTTTGCAGGTGCATCCGGAGGAAGCGCTTCACCGTACCGTTGATAAATTTGTCCGGCGTTTTCAAGGCATCGAAGGGCTGCTCCGGCAGGAAAAGCGGTCCTGGGAAGACTGTACGCTGGCGCAATTGGATGAGTATTGGGATAAGGTGAAACAGGAAGAGCGGCAACGGCACTAAAAAGGCTCGAATCGAGGTATATTTTTCCTCATGAAGTCGAAAATATTAACATTCTAGAAGGAGATAATGGATCCATAGCGAATAAGCTTAGGGCGAATCATCACTAGGAGGGGTAATCGGTGAATAAGACCGAGTTGATCGGCGCTGTCGCAGAAAAAGCCCAGTTGGCGAAAAAGGACGCGGAAAAAGCGGTTAATGCATTTTTTGCTACGGTAGAAGATGCACTGAAGGCGGGCGATAAGGTGCAGATCGTGGGCTTTGGTACCTTTGAAGTCCGAGAGCGCAAAGAGCGCACCGGTCGAAATCCGCAAACCGGTGAAGAGATGAAGATTGAAGCATCGAAATCACCGGCATTTAAGCCTGGGAAAGCATTTAAAGATTTATTGCAAAATAACGGTGAATAGCCCGGCGAGGGCCATAATGCTCCAAAAATCAGGTTCTTGCGAGAGCCTGATTTTTGCTATGGAGGCAGTGGGATGCGTGTCGATAAATTTCTCAAAGTATCACGGTTGATCAAGCGGCGTACCTTGGCCAAGGAAGTTTGTGATGGCGGCCGTGTATCGATCAATGATCGACTGGCCAAGGCCGGCAGTGAAGTGGCCATCGGTGACCGTGTGCGACTCCAGTTTCCGCGCCGCTTGGTGGAAGTGGAAGTGGTTTTGATCAAAGAGTCGGTGCGCGCTGAAGAAGCGAAAGACCTCTACCGCGTGGTTCGTGATGAGCCGCTCGAGGGGTAACCTCTGGGGAATCTGATTCATGAACAAGGGACCTCTTTGCATAGCTATGTAAGGAGGTCTTTTTATTTTGCTGGCGCTAGAAAATGGTCGAGGAGGCGTTGGTTATGGCGGGGGGACCGGGTGGGCCAAGCGGCTTTGAAGTGATCGCCCGCGGCGAGATGATCGTTCGCGGTGTGAAGCAAGTCGGTGCGTTTGACGAAGTGGAGATTTTACTGGAGACGGTCGACGGGCCGTTGCTGCTACGTGGTGAAGGGCTGCATATCACCCAGTTAAATTTGGATGAGCAGTACTTAGAACTGGCCGGGCGAATCAATCAAGTGCAATATATGGAGGAAACTGCAGGGCCGAGCTTGCGGCATCGGGGGAAGAACTTGTTGACCCGTCTTTGGAAATAAAGAGAGGGGGCGGCGTGGTGACACCCCTAGCGCAACAGGTGGAAAGTTTTTTTTGGGCCGCCGTTGCCGGCGGCGTGTTAGGTATGGGTGTTGACCTTTACCGAACACTTTTGCGCGGGCGCCGGCGAGCATGGTGGTGGGCCATTGCCGATCTGCTTATGTGGTTGATCGGCGCTTTGATTTTTTTTGCCTTCGTTCAGTGGTCGAACCGAGGCCAAATTTCTGTCGAAAGCGTTGCCGGTTTGGTCGGCGGATTAGTGATTTATTTTCGTTTTGCTTCGCCGGAGATCCGTTCCTTCTGGGAAGGCATAACGGAACTGATTAAATTTATCCTGCGCAAGCTGATGAGGACCTTGATCTGGCCCTTTGTCATGATGGCCCGCGGCTGGATGTGGGGACGGCGGCAATGGAAGCAAGCGATGGGTTGGCTCCGTATCCAAGTGCGGCCCCGTTGGCAGCACCTCCAAGGTTGGTGGCGAAGCCGGAAACGGGAGACCGGACAATGGTGGCGGCGGTGGACGGCGCGCTGGCGGCGCCCGCCGCAGGAACCGCCGGCTTCATAAAAAGAACCGCCAGGGGGAGGAGTTTGGCGGTTATATGTAGAAGCTTTGAGTAAGGATCCATGAGTGACGGGGAGGCCAGGCAATGGAACAGCGGGAAGCACAACGCCAAGCGGCGGGGCAACCGATGAATCGGCGGGTACGACGGCGAACCAAACGCCGGAAAATGTCAAAGCAGATGGGATTGCTTTTGCTTTTGTTGGTCGTTGTGCTGAGTGCGGTGGTGCCGCCCATGGTAAAGAAAGTGGAGATGAACAAGGAAGCCGAACGGCTTACGCAGGAGTTGGAACGGGCCCAAGCAGAGAGAAAACGTCTGGAAGAAGAAAAGCAATGGCTCGCGCAAGATGCGTATGTGGAGCAAGCGGCGCGGCAGCAGCTTGGTTTGGTTCGTCCCGGAGAAGTGGCCGTGGTCCGTACCCGTAGCGGGGAATCGGTCGGCGTGCAGCCCAAAGGGGGGCCCGTTGTCAATGTATATGATGTAAAAGATTAAAAAGCATTTCCGCCCGTACCGGGGGAAATGCTTTTTGTATGAGGAGGAACGTTGATGCGAGACGGTTGTTGGGGAGCCGTGGATATTGGCTCCAACTCGGTGCGATTTTTGGTGGCACAGGTAACGCCCGCAGGGATGAAGCCCCTATGGAGTTCCTTGGTAAGCACACGGTTGGGACGAGATATGGCCCATTCACCGATATTATCGAAGGAAGCTGTCGAAGCAACGCTGGCGGCCATGGTCGAGGCGTGGCGGACGATGCAGCGCTGGCTCGATGATCCGGCCCGGGTGGCAGTGCTGGCGACCAGTGCTGTCCGGGAGGCCCGTAACGGCGCAGCCTTTTGCCGGATGGTGGCGCAACAACTGGGCATGACGGTACAGGTGCTCTCCGGCGAAGCGGAGGGGAAACTAAGCTATGAAGGGGCCGTTGCCGGCTTGACGGCAGAGCCACTGCAAGGAAAACAAGCGATCGTCGTCGATATTGGCGGCGGCAGTGCTGAAGTGGTCTGTGCACCTGCCGGACGCTGGCATCGCTGGAGTTTACCTCTGGGGGCCGTGCGGTTGACCCAGACGGGGTGGCAACGCGAGATGATCGCAGCGGCTTGGCGACCGGTCGTGAATGAACTTGTGCAAATCGCGGAGACCGCGCCGATGCAGTTCGTCGGCGTCGGCGGTACGGTGACGACCTTGGCCGCATTGGAGGCTGCCATGGTCGTCTATGATCCGGAGCGCATCCATGGCGCGGTGGTCACCCGGGAAGCGGCGCGGCGTTGGCTGGCGACTTTGCTGGCGATGCCGCTGACCGAGCGCCGCTCCCTTGCCGGGTTACAGCCGGAGCGGGCCGATATCATTCCAGCCGGTCTGGCCGTCTTGGTCGAACTGATGGACGGCGCTGATGCTGAGCAGTTGATGGTCAGTGAGACCGATTTGCTCTATGCGGCGCTGTTGCGTCATGCCCAGGGGCGGTTCTGGGATGGTCTTGATTAACCGGACTGGCTGAAACGGCGGATGATCGATTGGTGGGCTGCCATTTCCCAGCGATCAGGCAACGCCGGGAGATGATCGTCGCCGTAACGGCGGATCAGGGCATGGCGGATCAGCCAGTCGGCCAACGCTGGGTTTTTCGGTAGGACCGGCCCATGCAAATAGGTGCCGACGGCGTGACGATACACGGCACCTTCTTGGCGATCATCACCGTTATTGCCGTAGCCGCTGCGCACATGGGCCAGGGGACGAATATCCTTGGTACCCAAAAAGGTGCGTCCCGAATGGTTTTCAAAACCAACCAGGGTAACGTCCGGACCAAGTACGGGGGCTTCGGCAACGACATTGCCGATCAAGCGCGTCGGGCCGGCTTCGGTCCAGGCATCGAACAAGCCCAGACCAGGCATTTCTTCGCCGGTATGGGCGCGATAGTAACGGCCGAGCAGTTGATAGCCGCCGCATACGGACAGCAGCGGCAGGTCATTCTCGGCGGCCTCCACGAGCGCAGGGCCTTTGTATTTTTGAAAATCGGTGAAAAGCAGCGTTTGTTCACGGTCCGAGCCACCGCCGATAAAAACGATGTCGACAGGGCCAAAATCGACCGTATCGCCGAGCGAAGCCGTTTGCACCGTCAGGGGAATGTTGCGCCATTGGCAGCGCTGGCGCAAGGTGATGATATTGCCGCGATCGCCATAGAGATTGAGCAGATCGGGATAAAGGTGCAACAAGGTTAAGGGACGGGTTGTGTTGGACATGGGGGCCTCCTTGCAATCGGGTCGGATTACTCTTCCCAGTAGTTCGGTGAGTAGCCCAGTTTGGTTAAGGCCGTTTTGACGGCGAGCAACGCCGTATAGGTAGGCAGGATGTATAAGGTTTCGCCAGGTTGGGTGTCCTTAATCGCCCCTGCGATGGCCTGGGCAATATCGCTTTGATAGGTCAATTGTTCGGCCGGTATGCCGGCATATTGTAGGCGCAGGGCCATATCTTCGCCGCGTAGCCCCGCGGTCTGTACTTGTTTGATCAAGGGCAGGGCCGGTATGAGCGCTTCAAAATCCGCATCCCAGAGCCAGGAGATATCGCGCCCGTCGGCGGCATTGTCATTGATGATCACCAACAGGCGTTTGGTGCCTGTGGGTTGCGCGACGGTACGAATCACTTCGTCACATCCGGTCGGATTCTTGATCAAGGCCAAGAAGGCTTTTTTGTTGTCCGGCAGCGGTAACTGTTCCATCCGTCCGAAGTTGGTGCGATAGCCTTGCAACCCTTTTTCAATCGCCTGGGCCGGTAGTTTTAATTGCACTGCCAGCGCCACCGCCGCGAGGGCGTTGTAGATGTTGTAAAAGCCTGGCGTGGAAAGGGTCAGATCAAACCGTTGTTCCGGTGTTTCAACAGTAAAGCGGGAGCCCTGTTCGCCGCGCAGTTCGATCTGACGCACGACAATGGAGGGTTGCGGGCGGACCAGGTTGCAGTTGGTGCAGCGGTAATGGCCGAGTTGACCAAAGTAGTACCAGTCGTAAGTCAGCGGGTGGCCACAGGCACGGCAAAAACGGGTCTCGGCTGATTGCTGCATGGTGGCGGAACCGCAATGCCGATCGTCCATGCCGTAGTAAATCACCTTGCCGGGAAAGAAGCGGCCCAAGTGGGCGACTAAAGGATCATCGGCGTTGAGCAGCACGACCGATTTTTTTGGTAATTTTCCTAATGCGTCGCTGACGAGTTGTACCGTTTTATCAAGTTCGCCGAAGCGATCCAGTTGGTCGCGAAAAAAGTTGGTCACAATCACCACACGAGGCTGCACTTCTTGGACAAGTTGGGGGACGGTGGCCTCATCGACTTCGATAATGCCAAGGCGGCCTCGTAATTGGCCCAGGGCGGAAGCGGAGTCGATAAAAGCGGTCGTAATGCCGCCGATCAAGTTGGCGCCGGCGCGGTTGTGGGTGACAGGAATGGAAGCGCCGGCCGCGATGGCGGCGATCATTTTGGACGTAGTGGTTTTACCGTTGGTGCCGGTAACAAACAATGAGCCTTGCGGGAGTTGGCGCGCAAGGGCCGTGAGTAACGACGGCGCCAGTTTGCGGCTGACTGTTCCCGGGAAGGACGTACCGCCATGACCGATGCGACGATTAAGCCAGATCGCCGCTTTGCCCGTCCAGAGAGCCAGGAGAAAACGCGGGGACTGTAGCAACGAGGCACCTCCTCATGATGAGATCAAGGGAGGGAAAAGCTCCCTTCCCCTATCGTTATGCTATTATAACACTTTTCCTGCATCGTCGATCATCGCGAGAAAAAGGCTTGACAAGTCGGCGCTTTTAGGGGATAATCGTATCCGAACATGATGAGTGCTCGTCATCAGCACAAGCCTCAGATTGATCAAGTGATGGCGGCGTAGCTCAGTTGGTTAGAGCATACGGTTCATACCCGTAGTGTCCGGGGTTCAAATCCCTGCGCCGCTACCAAAAGTATAAGGCCCGTTGGTCAAGCGGTCTAAGACACCGCCCTTTCACGGCGGCTACAGGGGTTCGAATCCCCTACGGGTCACCAATTTGGCATAAAACTTTGCTCGTTGATTTGAGCAAGGTTTTTTTGTGTTCGTTGAGTCGGTGCGTGATCCTGGTAAGCACTTGCGCAATAGGGTGAGAAAACCGAAAAAAACGTACTCTGCAAATTTCAATGCTTCCCAAAGCGCTTTCTTTCGGTTAGAATAAGGGCGACAGAATAGGGTGATCTCGATCACAATATAGAGAAGATCGGACTCGGGGCTCGCTATTTAGGGTGGCAACAAGGGGCTCATTTGCGATGTCGATACATACAGCAATGAGAGGGTGGGGCGATTGTTTATCTTCGTCGTAGGACTGAACCACAAATCGGCGCCTGTGGAAGTCCGCGAGAAACTCTCGTTTTCGGGGGAACGCGTACAGGAGGCATTGACGACGCTGCGCGCAGCAGCGGGAATCGAAGGGTGCTGTATCCTTTCGACGTGTAACCGGATGGAGATTTATGCAGCCTGTACGGACATGGAAAAAGGTCTTGCTTCCGTGAAACGTCTGGCAACCGGGTGGGCCAACTTGCCGCAAGAGATGTTCTCTCGGTATTTTTATGTGCATACACTATACAACGCGATCCGTCATTTGTTTCGCGTCGCTGCCGGCCTGGATTCCATGGTTTTAGGGGAAACGCAAATTCTCGGGCAGGTACGAACGGCCTATCAACTGGCTTGCGAAGAACAGGTAAGCAACGGCATCATCAATACCTGGTTTCAGCAAGCGATCACGGTGGGCAAGCGTGTGCGAACGGAAACCGGTATCGATCAGTTTCCTGTATCCACATCGTATACGGCGGTGGAATTGGCTGAGCAGAAGCTCGAAGGGTTGGCCGGCCGCTGTGCGCTGATCCTCGGTGCCGGCAAGATGAGCGAGCTTACCTTAAAACACCTGCTTTCCCATGGTGTCCAAAAAATCCTCGTCGCTAACCGTTCCTTGGACAAGGCGCAAGCGATGGCCAATAGTTGCGGTGGCGAAGCGATTGCTTATTCGGCGCTTTATGAGCGGATGGCCGAGGCGGATATCGTCATATCTTGCACAGCCGCTACCCATTATGTGCTGCAAAAGCACCAGGTGGAGGCGGCCATGGCGCAACGTCAAGGCCAGCCGATGTTTTTGATTGATATCGCCGTGCCCCGAGATATTGACCCGCAAGCGGGCGAAGTGCCTGGCGTCCATCTCTATGACATCGATGATTTGCAAGGTGTCATTGATCAAAACCTGGAAGAGCGCCGGAATGCGGCGGCGCAAGCCGAAAAGATCATTGAGTTTGAAATCAGTCAGTTTATGCGCTGGTTGAACTCCCTGTTTGTGGTGCCGACGATCGTGGCCCTGAAGCAAAAAGGCGAGCAAATTCGCGAAAAAGAATTGGCCCGCGCTTTAAGTAAAGTCAAGCATCTTTCCGAGAAAGAAAAGAAACTGATCGGGTCCTTGGCCAGTTCCATCGTCAACCAGTTATTGCATGATCCGATCACTCGATTGCGTGAACATGCAGCCAGTCCAGACGGGCACCTTTATTCCGAAGTGTTGCAAAACCTGTTCTCCTTAGATGTTCCGGGACAACGGGCGAAGCGGGAAAAGGAAAGTCCGGCATTGCATGTTGTTCGTCGCGGCTAATATGGAGACATTCTCGGTGGCGCTGGGGCAGCGATAAAATATCTGGTTTTGATAAAAAAACATAAATCAACAGTTGACGTGCTGCAACCTTCTCACTAAAATTGAGTTGTTAGCAAAACTATCGAAGGAGGTGAAATTGTGAAACATCTTAAATTAGTAGGTGCTACCGCCCTCCTTGCTTTCAGTATGGTAACCTTGACCGCTTGCGGTGGTCCGAGCAAACCGGCTGAAGCTCCGAAGGAAGCTCCGAAACCTGCTGCGTCCGCTCCGGCTGCTGCGCCTGCCGCTGCTCCGGCTGCTGCACCTGCCGCTACCCCGGCTGCTGCTCCGGCTGCTGCTGGTGACGCTGCAAAAGGCAAAGAGCTCTTTGCTGGCAAAGGTGGCTGCTTAGCCTGCCACAAAGTGGGTACTGAAGGTACCTCACCGATCGGTCCTGATCTGGCGAAAGTCGGCGAGAAGTACAAAGGCGATGTTGCTAAGTTTGAAAAGATCCTGATTGATCCGTCGGGTCAAGGTCTCTTGGCAACCATGCCCGCTGCTGCCATGCTGAATGACGCAGAGAAAAAAGAAGTTGCTGCTTACTTGGCTACCCTCAAATAAGCTGGACTTCCTCCACAGCAGAGGACGTACATAGCGAAAAGGAGCCCCTTCGGGGGGCTCCTTTCCTGTGTGTGCAGTTAATTGCATACATGTTCGTGATCTATACAATCCGGGAAGAACATGATAATATACCAGCGTAGGAAACGTGACGCCCATAGCGTTTATGGGTCCCTAGTGCGAAGAAACAAGACAACAAGGGAGGGTTAGCTGTGAACAAACCTGATTATCAGGCAGGGATGATTAACTTGTTCATTCTTGTCGTCGTGGCTCTTGTCTTAATGGGGTTGATGGTTAAGCAATGGTCGATCGCCGACTATAACGGGGCGGCCATGTACTTGGGCTTTTTGTTCATCGATCTGGGTATCGCTACATACTCGTTTCGAGTGGCCGCATTGGACGGCATTGGCTACAAGGAGGTCAAAGACTAAATGGATAACACGACACCGGTATCACGCAGAAAGTTTTTAGGCGCTGTTTTGGCGATTCCTGCGATTGGCGCTCTGGGAACCCCGTTAGTGGCTGCAGGACAATTCGTCTATCCGCCGGATTCTCTGTTACAACCGCCCAAACCGAAAAAAATTGGCAACTTGAAAGATGTTAACGTGTGGGAATCGATCAAGTTTGACTTTAACGACGCACCTGGACTGCTCGTTCGCAAAGACGAAAAAGAAGTGGTTGCCTACTCCCTCAAGTGTACCCATCTTGGTTGCACCGTAGAAGTGCCGAAGGGGAACTTGAAGGATAAACAACTGTTCTGTCCTTGCCACGGTGGCCAGTTTGATCCGATGGGCAACAATGTTGGTGGCCCTCCACCCAAACCGCTGCCGGCTTTTGGTGTTGAGATCGCCGATAACGGCGACATCATCATCAGTGAGAAGCTAGCGTAACCGGTGGGCAGCCATGAACAAGCGCTATCAGGAAAGGATTGCTTAACATGAGTTGGATGGAAGAACGCTTTCCGGGAATTGGCCATGCGGCCAAGGAAATTGCGGAACATAAGGTTCCTTCGCATACCTTGAACCCGATCTATTGCCTGGGCGGCTTAACATTGATCGCGTTCTTGGTGCAAGTACTTACAGGTATTTTCTTGGCGGTTTATTACAAACCGACGGTGGCGGAAGCTTACGCATCGGTGCAGATGATCACCTATGAAGTACGCTTTGGTGCTATTGTCCGTTCGCTGCACCACTGGGCAGCAAACTTGATGATCGTGCTTTGCTTTCTGCACATGCTGCGGGTGTACTACACGGGCGCCTTTAAAAAGCCTCGCGAGTTGAACTGGGTAGCCGGATGCTTCCTGTTGCTTTTGAGCATGGGCCTGGCCTTCACGGGTTATCTGCTTCCTTATGAACAACTTTCCTACTGGGCTTCGGTTATCGGTGCGGAAACAGCCGGTTCGTTGCCGGTCATCGGTCCTGACCTTAAGATCATGATGCAAGGCGGCATCAAAGTTACCGGCGAAATGCTGAGCCGCTTCTATGTGCTGCACTTGATGGTCTTGCCGGCGATCACGATCCTGTTCATGGTCGCACACTTTATCATGATTCGGGTACAAGGCATTTCCGACCCGATGTAAGGAGGGGAATTCATTGGAAAAGAGCAAACGGTTTACCATACCGTTTTTGCCGGTTCACGCGACAACGGAATTAGCGATTGCTTTAGTATTTGTAGGTTGTCTTTTTGTCCTTGGTGGCGTCATGCCGCGGGGGCTGGAAGAAGCGGCCAATAAGCTGGTGACACCGGTCGGCTTGAAGCCGGAGTGGTATTTTCTCTGGGCCTTTGCCTTGTTAGAAATGATCCCGAACAAATTGATGGGGATTATTGTTCCCGGCTTGATGGTCGGTGCACTGATCATCGTTCCTTGGTTGGAGCCGAGCCCCGAACGTAAACTTTCGAAACGTATGATCGCCGTTAGCGTGTTCTCGGTCATGATGGTGGTTCTGGTGATTCTTACGTACATCGGCAAGACTGTTACGTTCGGTGCATAGCGAACGAAGCGCAATAAAGAAGAGACAAGGTTCTTGAACCATATACGACAAGGGGGAGACGTGTTGGACATCCGCAAAATCACCATGTTTGGCGGGACGGCCTTACTGGTTGTTGGCTTGTTGCTTGCACCAAGTTGGCAAGCATCGGGTAAGCTGAGACAGGGCCATGAGATGTATAAAACCCATTGTGCGTCTTGCCACGGCGACGATGGTAAAGGCGTGAAAGGCGTCAAGGCAGCCACACTGAATAACGAAGGCTTTTTAAAGATTGCATCGGATGAGTATCTGACCGCGTCTATCCGTAATGGCCGTCCGGCAGGTGCCATGCCGGCTTTTGACAAAAAGACGATTCCCGACGAGCAAGCCAAGTACATTGCGAACTACATTCGTTCCTGGCGTCCCGATATAACGCCGTTACCATTGACGAATGATCCGGTCGTTGGTGATGCCGCCAAAGGTGAAGCGCAGTACAAGCTCCTCTGTGCAGCTTGCCACGGTCAAAATGCTGAAGGTGGCATTGGCACAGCGCTAAACGATGCCGGTTTCCATGCGTCGGCTTCGGATCAATTCATTATGAAGTCGATCACCATGGGCCGTCCGGGTACCGCCATGATCGCCTACCCCGATTCGCCGGATATCAATAATATCGTTGCATACTTGCGCACGAAAGCTGCTGCTCCGGCAGAAGCGAAAGAGGATGCCAAAGCTACGGAAGCAAAAAAATAACTGCTTCATGATCAAGCTACCTGTCGGAAGCAAAAGGGTCAGCCTTTTGCTTCCGATCTTTGCATAGCCCAAGGCAGCCCGGAAGTATAACCATGAACCAGATGGTCCCATGAAAGGAAGAGCTGACAGCAGATGAAAACAACACGGTCTTGGTTCTCCTGGGGGAGTCCAATAAGCATGGTGCTTTTTGCCCTTTTGGCAGCTTTTTCAATGGATTTGATGATGTCTGGCTTCCATAACCTTGGCAATGGATTCTTGACGATCATAACTGGTCTTGTAGGGCTCTTGCTGGGTGGGTACGGTATTCTTAAAGGAGTTTATCGCTACGATAAGAACCGGGGTCGAGTAAAAAAGGAAATTAGGTTTTTTGAGTAATGCAAATTCTCAGTGATATACTCAAACTGCTTTCCAGTCTCCTGCTTTGCCAGGTGGCCAGTTATGCTGGTTCGATCTTCACCATTCATTCAATGGTATGGTATGCTGCATTGGTAAAACCGGAGTTTAACCCGGCGAATGGAACCTTTGCACCGGTATGGACAGTACTGTATATCCTTATGGGTATCGCTTATTTTCTTGTTTGGCGCAAGAAAGAAGCGATGCCGGAAACCCGGAGCGCGATGCTCTTTTTTGTCTTGCAATTATTTTTAAATATTCTTTGGTCATGGCTCTTTTTTGAAATGCAGTCGCCAGGCTGGGCGATGCTGGAAATCTTTTTCTTGTGGGGCGCCGTCCTCATCACGACGATTAAATTTTTCAAGATTTCGCGCTGGGCCGGTGTGCTTTTATTACCCATCCTGGTGCGTGTGGCTTATGAAGGATTGTTGAACTACTATATTTGGTGGCTCAATCCATAGCGACATAAGATTTTTGCATCGATCTGATCCACTTTGAATGATCAAATTGGTTGATCAAACGAAGATAGTGCGGTATACTTCAAGCATCGACCAATAGCTAGTTTATGATTATAGTGAGAATGGGACGCGGTTAAGAGATGGGAAGCTCGAAAATAGGCCCTAACTCGATCATTCAAACGATTCGGGTTTTGCAAGAATACTATGGACGAGAAAAAGCGGAACAAATCTTGCAAGCGGGCCAATCACCTTGGCAAGCCGGAAAGCTGCCGGCGGAGATGGTCGACGAAGACGTATTTCTCGAATTGATTCACCTGTTGCGCGATCAGCTGGGATTGGATCAAGCCAAACTCGTGTTGAGTAAAGCCGGAGATTATACAGCAGAGTATTTGCTGGCTAATCGCATCCCGAAACCGATGAAATGGTTGTTTCCCTTGATGCCGCGAAAGATGCGAATGAAAATCTTGATGACAGCCATCGGTAACCATGCGTGGACCTTTGCCGGAAGCGGTAGATTTCACTTCCACCCGGAACCCAAACCGATGTTTATCATTGAAGACTGCATCACCAGTCGCGATATTGTCGCCGAAACACCCGTTTGTAGTTTCTATAGCGCCACCTTTGAGGGCCTTTTGCGGTGTCTTGTCGATAGCCGAATCAACGTAATCGAAAAAAGCTGCCGTGCTTCCGGGCAGGAACAATGTGAGTTTTTTATTCAATTCCGTTGAGCAAGCAGCAAATATTTTCAACGATTAAAGACTATACATACATAAGAAAGCAATTTTGTTGCTTTGTGGCCTAGCGTAATGGTCAAATGATAGGGGTGTCACGATGGGTGTAGAACTGAAACAAAATCGTTTACCTGCAAATCAGACCGGTACCGCAACGAGTACATATAACCCTTGGCGAATCCGGTTGCAACTGACAAAACCACTAACCTGGGTAGGACCGGCATGGTCCGTGGCTTGCGGTGTTGTCGGAGCTTCAGGTGCAGATTTCAGTGTACACACGTTTGGTTATGCCTTGTTATTGATTGTCTTAATCGGACCGTTAGTGCTGGGCATGGGGCAGTCAATCAATGATTATTGTGATGCCGATGTGGATGCCATCAATGAACCGGATCGGCCCTGTGCGAAAGTTCCGGAATTTAAGCACCTAGCCATGACCAATGTCTATGTGCTGACCTTGGCATCGTTGATTGTCGCCTACACCATGTTTCGTATCGAAATCTTCTGGTTAGTTGTCTTTGGACTGGTAACCGCGTACATATATAGCGCACCGCCGTTGCGCTTAAAGCAAAACGGCTGGTATGGGAACACTGCCTGTGCCATCACCTATGTAACGATTCCATGGATTGCCGGTAACCTGGCATTTGATAGTTTTACTTGGCAGCAAGCAACGGTCGCTTCGATCTATGCCATCGGTTCCCATGGAATGATGACCTTTAATGACTTTAAAAGTGTAAAAGGCGATACAATGGCCGGACTGAAATCCATCGTGGTTCAGTATGGAATTGACGGCGGATTGAAATTAGCACTGGCCATGCTCAATACATCGCAACTCTTGGCGGCACTTTTTCTTGCCTGGCAAGGACGTTATGTTGGTGCCGTAATCCTTATCGTATTCCTTCTTATTCAGTTGCCTTTCCAAAAGAAAGTCAAAGAAGACCCTGTAACCAAGGCCCCCTGGTACAACGCAACCGCCGGAAGTTTTTTTATTCTAGGAATGATGGTGGCTGCGTTTTACCTGAAATAATTTTTTATTGTTCTTTGCTTCCGAATTCCTTGCCGGCGAAAGGGGTAGGCGCCGAGTATTGCCGCTACGGCGGTACCAGGAGGTGACGTAAGCAACCTAAGGGTAGGTTTGCACCAATTTTATTTATACCGGAATTATCTTTATTATTAGCTAGTTTTTGATCAACGAAAGAGAAAAAAACTAAGGGGGTATTCGAATGGCAGTTGCATCGGCAACAAACGATACATTCAAGGTAGAAGTCCTTGAATGGGCTAAAAATATCGTTCCGAAAACCCGCGGCGACGTGATGCGTGCGCACACGAACCATATGGGTATGGCTGCAGGCTGGGTTTCCTTCTTCCTCGTTCACAACTTTTATTGGGATGCCAGTCAAGTACTTTATCCGCCTTCGACCTATTTCTATGCTCGTCTTTATAATCTCGGTCTGGATGCATCGCCGCTCAGCGCTGATGCGTTGATGGTTGCTCGTCTGCACTTGTTAGCAGCAGTTATCTGCTGGGCCATCGGCCACTTCTTCCCATGGGATAAACTTAACCTCGAAAAAGTTACCCTGGGTAAAGCACTCGTCGCTCAAATTCACTTCATGGCTCTCGTTGCTACCGCATGGGGTCTCCATCTCTCGATGTATGGCCTACGTGGTGCTGACGGTCTTCCTACCGGCGCTGTGCCTATTTCCTTTGATCCTTTTGCTCCGATTACCATCTCTAACGTTGCTGGTAACCACATTGCTTTTGGTGCTTTCTGGTTCCTCGGTGGCGTGTTCCACTACTTCAAGGGCTTCAATGTTGGTAAGTTCAAACACTTGAACAACGACTGGGAAGCAGTTCTCTCCGTCAGCGCTCAAGTTCTGGGCTTCCACTTCGCAACTGTTGCTGGTTTCATGGTTTACTGGCAAGATCCCGTTGTTGGTTTTGGCTTCATGCAACAATACTCCCTCTCCCAGTTTGCTGCTCCTGAAATCCGCGAAATCGCTTCCACCAACCCTGGCTACATGCTGAAACAAGTGATCTTCGGTCACTTCATGTTCGGTACCCTCTTCTGGATCGGTGGCGTGTTCCACGGTGCACACTACCTGTTCCGTGCCACCAAAGATCCTCAAATTGCTGAAGATCTCAAGAACTACAAAATGCTGCAACGTTGCTTCGACCATGATTTCCAAAAGAAAATCCTGGCTCTGGTTATGTTCGGCGCTTTCTCGACGATCTTCATCTCCTATGGTATCGCTACCCACAACACAATTGCTGACCTCCATGCCAATGCAAAAACCGGTCTCTTCTCGCAAATGGCCTACATCGATATCAAACCTTTCATTCATGATGCAATCTTTGGTTCCCATGGTACTGTTTCTGACTTCATCGCTGCACACGCTATCGCTGGTGGTATCCACTTCACGATGGTTCCTGTATGGCGTATGGTGTTCTTCTCCAAAGTGTCTCCCTGGACGACCAAAGTTGGCATGAAAGCTAAGCGGGACGCTGAGTTCCCCTGCTTAGGACCTGCTTACGGCGGTACTTGCTCCATCTCTCTCGTTGACCAATTCTACCTGGCAATCTTCTTCAGCCTCCAAATCATCGCTCCTGCATGGTTCTGGCTTGATGGCTGCTGGATGGGTTCGTTCGTTGCTACTTCCTCCGATGTGTACAAAGCCGCTCTGGCTGCGTACCAAGCTGACCCCACCACTTACTCCCTGCACACCATTTCGGTGATGAGCAACGAAGGTTACTTCAGCTACATCATTTCGCAAACCGTCCGTATGTTCAAATACTATGACGGCCACATGATCCAAGCTCTGCTCGGCGCTCACTTCATCTGGGCATACTCCTTCTCGATGCTGTTCCAATATCGTGGATCCCGCGACGAAGGTGCTATGGTTCTGAAATGGGCTCACGAACAAGTTGGTCTGGGTGCTATCGGTAAAGTCTACAACCGCGCGCTGACCCTCAAAGAAGGTAAAGCATTCGGCACCTTGATTTTCTACAAGATGACGATCGTCGCTATGTGGACCCTGATGATGGTGTAATTTTTCGGCCGAGTCCTTAGGTCTCGACACCCCTGCGCCCTGAGGGGCGCAGGGGTTTTTTAAATGGCAAAAACTATCCTTGGAGGTAGAACGAGTGGCCGGCGGGTATAACAAACAACAAGAGCATGTTCGGGACTACTTTGATGGCGATGCCTTTAAGCGGTGGGAAGCGATCAGCACTGGTAATGGACGGAACTTTGCCCAGCGCAAGCTCATTGAAGGACGCATGGCGATCCATCAATGTGTGCTTGATTGGGTCGGTCCCGTAGAAGGAAAGCGAATCCTCGATGCCGGATGTGGCGCTGGTGTGCTGGCAGAAAGATTCGTTGATCGCGGTGCATCGTACATTAAAGGGATTGATATCTCGGAAAAAATGATCGATCTTGCTCAAAAGCAAGGCAGCGGCAAAGTGGAATATGCTGTGTGTGATCTCATGTCAGAGCATGGAAACTATGATATTTTAGTTTCGATGGACGTACTGATCCACTACTCGCTGGCGGATATGCCGACGCTACTGGAACATGTATTGGCACGTGCCAAAGAAAAAGCATACATATCGTTCGCCCCGTCTACCCCCCTGTTTCGACTGTTGAAAGCTATTGGCAAGCGATTTTCCGGAGGCTCACGCACTACCAATGCGTATTTACACCGTATCGCTGATATTCGCACAATCCTGCAGGGCTTGGGTTATCAGATCACACGCCAGCAACTCTTTTCGAATGTTATATATAATGCGGTCTTGCTGGAGATTCGGCCAGTAAACCCAAAAAAGTAGGAGGATAAGGCATGCGTATATTGATGATCCAACCAAACTACCATTGTGGTGGCGCGGAAATCGCCGGTAACTGGCCGCCCAGTTGGTCAGCCTATATCGGCGGCGCGTTAAAAGCAGCCGGATATTCCAATGTGAAATTTATCGACGCCATGGCAGCAGACATGCCCGATGAGATTTTGGGTGAAATCATTGAGCGTAACCAGCCCGATGTGGTTTTTGCATCAGCGATTACCCCGATGATTTACAAAGCGCAAGATACCCTGAAAATTGTAAAAGAAAAACGTCCCCAAGCGAAAACAGTACTTGGTGGCATCCATCCCACCTTTATGTACACACAAGTACTCACGGAAGCACCTTGGATCGATTATATCGTCCGCGGTGAAGGTGAAGAGATTACGGTCAATTTGATGCGTTCCATCGAAGCGGGCACAGATCTAAAAGATCGCCGGGAGATCAAAGGCATCGCCTTTTTGGAAGATGAACAAGTCGTCGCGACGCCGGCGCACCCGCCGATTGCCAATTTGGACAGCCTGACGCCCGATTGGAGCTTGCTGGAGTGGGATCGCTATATCTACATTCCGATGAATGTACGGATGGGTGTACCTAACTTTGCCCGTGGTTGCCCCTTTACGTGCCGTTTTTGTTCCCAGTGGAAGTTCTGGCGTTCCTACCGTTTGCGGAGCCCTAAGAATTTCGTCGATGAAGTTGAAACCTTAGTCAAAGATTACAAAGTGGGCTTCTACATCCTGGCTGATGAAGAACCGACGATTAACCGGGACAAGTTTATCGCCATGTGCCAGGAAATGATCGACCGCAAGATCGATGTCCAATGGGGTATCAACACGCGCGTTACCGATATTCTGCGTGATGAAGCGTTGCTGCCGTTTTACCGTAAAGCTGGCTTGATGCACGTATCGCTCGGTACCGAAGCATCGACACAGATGAACTTAAACCGTTTCCGTAAAGAAACGACGATCGAACAAAACAAAAAAGCCATCGACATGCTCAAAGCCAACGGCATGGTCGCGGAAGCCCAATTCATCATGGGTCTCGAAAATGAAACGCCTGAGACCATTGAAGAAACCTATAAACTGGCGCTTTATTGGGATGCCGATATGGCCAACTGGAACATGTACACACCTTGGCCTTTCTCAGAACTCTTTGAAGAGCTCGGTGACAAAGTACAAGTACGGGACTACTCCAAGTACAACTTCGTGACACCGATCATGCAGCCCGATGCGATGGATCGTGAAGATGTACTCAAGGGTGTATTACGCAGCTACGGACGATTCTATTTGCGTAAAAGCTTCATGGATTACCCCTTTATCAAAGATCCCAAGAAGCGCAAATATATGATGGGTTGCTTAAAAGCCTTTATCAAAATGACCGCCAACAAACGTTTTTACGATCTTGGTCGCGTCAAGCAAAAAGGCTTTAAAACGGAGATCGATCTGGGCTTCGACAAGACCAAAATCTTATCGCAAGAACAGATTGCATCCTTGAAAAACCGCCCCGATTTGACACCGGATATCAATTCGGTCGGCAACATCTCGGCATGTGGCGCCCCCCGCGATCTAGAATACAAAGAAAATAAAGTGAGCGACATTTCCGCTTGCGGTGCTCCCCGTGATCTGGAGTACAAAGAAGAAAATTCCATGGATGATCAAGCAACCAGGGGGATGTTCAAAATATGATCATCGCAGTCTATGGTAAAGGCGGCGTAGGCAAGTCAACGGTAACTTCGAACTTGGCAGTGGCTATGGCTAAGCTCGGCAAGAAAGTGCTGCAAATTGGCTGTGACCCCAAGAGTGACTCGACATTTACCATTGCTGGGCGCATGATACCGACCGTTGTAGAAATTCTCGATGCTCACAATTATCATTATGAATCAATAGAACCTGAAAATCTGGTCGTTGCAGGTTACGCCGGTGTCCACGTTGTGGAGACCGGCGGCCCCCCCGCGGGCAGCGGTTGCGGCGGTTATGTCGTTGGTGAGACGGTTAAGCTGCTGGAACGACTGGACTTGATGACCAGTTACGATATTATCCTTTTTGACGTGCTTGGTGATGTAGTCTGCGGTGGCTTTGCTACGCCTTTACAATATGCAGATCTCGCTTGCGTGGTGAGCTCCAATGATTTTGATGCGCTCTTTGCGGCCAACCGCATCTGTGAGAGCATCGTCGAAAAAAATGCTTCCGGCTATGATGTAAAGTTTGCCGGTGTGATCGGTAACCGTTGCGATCAAACGGAACTGTTAGAAACGTTTACTCGCCGCACGGAATCACCGTTACTTGGCGTTGTGCCACGAGCGGAAACCATCCGTCAATCCCGTGTGCAAGGCTTTACCGTTTTTGAGCTGGAAGATATGGGTGAGCCGGTGCAAGAACTCACGACCGAGTTTAAACGCATTGCTGCCCATTTGATCAGTAAACCGCCCGGTGTGATTCCCGATGTGGTGGGTACACGGGAGATGTTTGAACTGTTCCGAGGGGAGGACCTACCGTGGAAACGATCAGCCGCGAAGGCGGATGCCTCCATACCTTCTGCCCAATAGCCAGTGTGGCTTGGCTCCATCGCAAATTTAATGATTCTTTCTTTTTAATTGTGGGCACCCATACCTGTGCTCACTTTATTCAGACTGCCTTGGATGTTATGGTCTACGCGCATTCCCGCTTTGGCTTTGCCGTGCTGGAAGAGTCCGATTTGGTCAGCGCCAACTTAACGGGGCCCTTAGATGGCGTGATCCGTAAAGTCATTGACGAATGGCATCCCAAAGTGATTTTTGTCATGACCACCTGCAGCATCGATATCCTCAAAGTGGATCTGCAAGTCTCCTGTCAAGAATTAAGTAAGACCCATGAGTTTCCGATCCTATTAGCGTCAACATCCGGCATCGATCGTACCTTTACGCAAGGTGAAGATGCCGTATTGAAGGCGTTGTTGCCCTTTTCCCCACAAGAAGCTCCCGTTGTCCCGGCTCCGGCTCCTGTGCCGGCGGAAGCACCGGTAGTGGAAAAAAAGAAAAAGTGGTTCTCCTTGGGCAAATCCGAACCGGAAACACCGGCACCGGTCGCAGCACCGACGGCAGTACCGGCCGAGCCAAAACCGAATTTGGTCTTGCTCGGTGCGATCCCCGATATTACGATCCGCCAACTGGTTTGGGAACTGAACCGCCTGGGGATTCCCCAAGTGGATGTGTTTCCTTCGGCTGATCTGTCAACAATGCCGCCGATCCATGAAAAGACGGTGGTGGTACCGCTGCAGCCCTACCTGAACGAAACGATCAATGCTATCCGTCGCCAACGCGGTGCGGAAGTGCTCTCCACGGTATTCCCGATCGGACCGGACGGTACGGCACATTTCCTCCGGGATATTTGCCAACGTTTTGATCTGCCGATCGATCGTGTGTATCAGCGGGAAGCAGAAGCCTGGGGCGACTTAGAAACATATGTGAACTTCTTGCGCGGCAAAAAAATCATGTTCCTAGGAGATAATCTGTTGGAGCTTTCTTTGGCGCGCTTTTTGACCGCTTGCGGTGCAAACGTGGTGGAAGTCGGTATTCCCTATGTGCACCGTAAGGATATGCAAGCGGAATTAAAATTGCTCACCGATCGGCAGATCCCGATCGTCGAAAATCCTGATTTTCATAAGCAACTACAACGGATTGAAGAATACCAACCGGATTTGATCATTGCCGGGTTGGGTATCTGTAATCCTTTGGAGGCGCGGGGCTTCACTACCGCTTGGTCGATTGAGTTTACCTTTGCGCCGATTCACGGCTTTGGCAGTGCTGTTGACTTGATCAAGATGTTCACCAAGCCGTTGTTTAAGAAACAAACGCTGGCCGAAAACGGCTGGGGGATGGAGGGCATGGCGCTGTGAAACTAGCCTACTGGATGTACGAAGGAACGGCGCTTTCCGGGATCGCTCGTGTAGCCGGCAGTATGCAACGGGTACATACGGTGATCCACGGTCCCCGCGGCGACGGATATATCAATGTAATGTTTTCCATGTTGGAACGGTTTCATGAAATCCCGCCGTTCACCTTATCACCGATCGGGCAGCGGGAAATGGCCCAAGGGTCACGGGCACGATTGGTCGAAACGGTCCGGCGTGTAGAACGGGACCATCAACCCGATGTTATCGTCATTACACCGACGTGCTCATCGACGCTGTTGCAAGAAGATATCGGTTCGGTGGCCCGAACGCTCGGTAAAGAAACCAAAGCCAAAATCATCGTTCCGCAAGTCAATGCCTTCCGTGATCTGGAACATGAAACGATGGATGCGTTCTTAACGCAACTGGTCGGTACATTGGTGGAGGAACAGCCAAAAACGGAGCGGTTCAGTGTCAACTTGATCGGACCATCGTATCTGGGCTTTCATCAACTCCATGATCTTACGGAGATCCGTCGCCTGCTTGCTGATGTGGGCGTCGAAATCGATGCCGTGGTGCCTTATGGTGCTACGGTTGAAGATCTGCGCACCTTGACGCGGGCGCACATGAATGTCTGCTTGTACCGCGAGTACGGTGTCGAGCTTTGCCGTATGCTGGAAAAGCAATATAACATGCCCTATACCACGATCACACCGATCGGTCTGCGTCAAACCGCCAAATTTTTGCAGGCAATCGGCCAGCAGGCCCAGATCGATGTAAAGCCCTATATCGCCAAACAGATTTCACCGGCAGGACCGCTTTCACGTTTTGTCAAATCAGTGGACTCCTTGTCCGCCCTGTATGGCAAGCGGGCCGTTGTTTTTGGTGATTACAGCCATGCTGTTGGGGTTACACACATGCTCTGTGAGATCGGCATTACTGTGCTCTGGGCCGGTACCTATATGAAAGGCCTGGAAGCCGAATTCAAAGAAGCCGTAGCCGGACTGACGGAAGAAGCTTTTGTCGAAGATGATTTCCAAAAGCTCAGTCATAAAATCCGTGATACCGCACCGGATGTGGTTTTTGGTACGCAAATGGAACGGCACAGTTCCAAGCGGTTTCAATTGCCTTGTGTGGTGATCAGCGCACCGGCCCATATTTTAAACTTCCCGATTTTCCCGGAACCGATTGTCGCTTATCAGGGGATGGCTCAAATCCTCGAAACGATCAACCGGACGATCCGCTTAGGACTGGAAGAGCATCTGGTCAAGATGTTTGGTGAAGAAGAGCCAATGGGTGAAGCTACAGCGCCTGCCGCCCAAGCAGCGGCCGAAGTAGCCGCCACAACGACGACGGATCAACCGGCGCCGCTTTCGCCCGGAGGCATGCCTTGGGAAGCGGAAGCCGTCGAAGTATTAAAGCAAATTCCCTTTTTCGTGCGGAGCAAAGTGCAGAAGAACACCGAAACCTTTGCCAGTGAGCGCGGTCATTCCGTCATCACGGCAGAAGTTCTTTATGCCGCCAAAACACACTTTAGTAAATCCTAGCTGCAGGCTGCACCGGCGATGTAAAAGCAAGCCGGTGCAGTACGATAACAGGAGGTAATTCCATGCCGACCTATCCGTTTACGGCCATTATCGGACAAGAAGAAATGAAGCTGGCTCTGATCCTCAACGTCATCGACCCGCGCATCGGCGGTGTGATGATCATGGGCGATCGGGGAACCGGTAAATCGACAACTGTCCGGGCACTGGCTGAGTTGTTACCTGAAGTACCTACCGTGGCCGACTGCCCTTTTGGCTGCCATCCTCAAAAAGTGGCTGATATGTGTTCCTCTTGCCGTGAGCGGACGGCGGAAGGGGAAGACCTCCCTGTCGTCTATCGCTCGACCAAAGTAGTCGATCTTCCCTTAGGTGCAACGGAAGACCGCGTTTGCGGAACCATTGATATTCAAAAGGCCCTCGCTGAAGGCGTCAAAGCCTTTGAAGTGGGCCTTTTGGCGCAAGCCAACCGTGGTTTTCTCTATGTCGATGAAGTTAACTTGCTCGATGATCACCTCGTTGATGTGCTCTTAGACAGCGCGGCATCCGGTGTGAACGTCGTAGAGCGGGAAGGGATCAGCGTGCGCCACCCAGCCCGCTTTGTGCTCGTCGGCTCCGGTAACCCCGAAGAAGGCGAACTGCGGCCCCAACTTCTCGACCGTTTTGGCTTACATGCGCAGATCCGAACCCTCCGCGATGCCAAACGGCGCGTGGCGATCATCCGTAGCCGCAGCGATTTTGACCAAGATCCCGATACCTTTACGGAGAAGTTCCTCGGTGCCCAAAAAGAACTGCAAGACAAGATTGTCAGCGCCCAAGAGCGTTTAAATGATGTGACGATCAGTGATGATATGCTCGTGAAAATTGCGCAGCTTTGCATCGATCTGGAGATCGACGGCCACCGCGGTGAACTGGTGCTGGCTCGTGCGGCCAAAGCACTGACCGCCTTTGAAGGCCGTACCGATGTGACCGATGCCGATGTGTACCGCATCGCCGTGCTGGCGCTGCGCCATCGTTTGCGCAAAGACCCCTTGGCGACGATGGATAACGGCCGTCGTGTCGCCGATAAAGCGAAGGAAATCTTCGGAAGTGAGATGGCAGGCGCATGAGAGCCCTGAACTTACCGTTCGCAGCGATTACCGGGCAAGATCCAGTCAAGCTGGCCTTGACGCTGGTCGCCGTTGACCCCCAGCTCAAGGGCGTAGCCATTGCCGGTGGCCGCGGAACAGGAAAAACAGTGCTTGCACGGGCATTGCGTGAGTTATTGCCTGCGATCGAACAACTGCAAGGGTGTTCTTGTCACTGTGATCCGAAGCGGGAAGATACCTGGTGTACATCGTGCCGGCAGCGTACGGAAAGTGAGCGTACGGCCCAAACCGTGCCGGCGCCCTTTGTCGATCTGCCGCTGGGCACAACGGAAGATCGCTTGCTCGGCGCCATCGATGTGGAAAAAGCGCTAGGCGACGGTTCACGGGCATGGCAACCGGGCCTCATCGGCGAAGCCAACCGTGGCGTGCTTTATATTGACCAGTTGAACCTGCTGGAAGACGGTCTCGTCAATACGATGTTTGATGCCATGTCAGGAACGTGCCGCTTGGAGCGTGAAGGCGTCTCGGTGGTGTACCCCTCGGATTTTCTGCTGGTTGGTACCTACGACCCGGAAGAAGGTCCGCTACGGGGACACTTGGCTGACCGCATTGCCATCCATGTGCAGGCCGTGCCGATCAATGATTTGGATGCACGGGTACAGATCATGCGCCGTCAGGAACTGTTTACGGATCAACCGGACGCGCTCCATGAACTGTTTGCCGATGAAAAAGCTGAATTGATCCGACGGGTGCAGCGAGCACGGCAGCGGTTGCCGCAGGTGGCCATTACGGAAGAACAGATCCTCTATCTGTCCGGGCAAGCGCTACGCCGGGCCGTGCCGGGCCATCGCGCTGATTTATTTGCGGTTCGCTTGGCGCTGGCTCATGCCGCGCTCAACGATCGCGCAGCCGTCGAGCCGCTCGATCTGGCCGTCGCCGTCGATCTGGTGATCAAACCTCGGCAACTGGTCGATATTCCTGATGAGGAAGAAGCGGCACCACCACCGCCGCCGCCGCCTCCACCTCCACCACCGCCGCCGGAATCGAATCAAGAGCAAAAGCCGGATCCCCCGGAGGCGCAACAGCAAGAAGAAACCTTTGAACTGCCGGAAGAATTTTTCTTTGAGGCAGAGCAAGTGGCCATAGATGATGAATTGATGGCCATGCAAGCCAAAGCGCAGGCGCAAGCCCGCGGCGGCAGCCATGGCAAACAAAAAAGCATGGAGCGCGGCCGCTATACGCGGGCCTTGTTCCCGCCCGCCGGCAAGATCGGCAAGATCGCCGTCGATGCCACGTTACGGGCCGCAGCGCCCTATCAGAAGCACCGTCGCTTGTCGGGAAAATACGGCGATCGCCAGGTCATCGTGATCCATGAGGATTTGCGTGTGAAGCAGTTTGTGCGCAAGTCCGGTGTGTTGATCATCTTTGCCGTTGATGCCAGCGGCAGTATGGCCTTTAACCGCATGAAAAGCGCCAAAGGTGCTGTGTCGGCGTTGTTAAACGAAGCCTATGTCAATCGCGATAAAGTGGCTTTGTCGGTTTTCCGTGGGCAAGCCGCGGAGAACATTGTGCCGCCGACGCGCAGTGTCGAATTGGCACAGAAACGATTTGATCAAGTGCCCGTCGGTGGTGCTTCACCGCTGGCTAGTGCCTTGGCCAGTTCCATCGAGCTTGGTGTGCGTAACCAAGCCAATGATGTATCGCAAGTCGTGATCACCTTGATCACCGACGGACGCGGCAATGTGCCCCTTACCCCCAACGAAGGCCAGCCGAAGACGCGGGAACAGTTAAACGAAGA
Source organism: Heliophilum fasciatum (assembly GCF_004341395.1). Classification (GTDB taxonomy): domain Bacteria; phylum Bacillota; class Desulfitobacteriia; order Heliobacteriales; family Heliobacteriaceae; genus Heliophilum; species Heliophilum fasciatum. The sequence continues at coordinate 53,822 of NZ_SLXT01000003.1, read as the reverse complement.
AATTTTGTCGCTGGCGCGCCTTGTCTTATTGAACGGCTTTTCTCTGCTGGTGATTGACACATCCAATCGCTTTACTTCCACGGGCTTTGCGAAGGAGATTGCGGCAGCAGCCGGGGGCCAGTATTACTACTTACCGAAAATGTCGGCCGAGGCCTTGGCAGAGACCGTGCGTAGCGGTGTGCAAGCCCTCAGAAAGTAGGAGGGAAGAGCAAATGGCGAAGAGAACCATGCAATTCGTCCATGTCTATCTGGAACGTCAGATCTGTACTGCCTTTTCTCATGCCAGCGAAACGATCAACAAAGGCGAGTATCCGATACAGATTGAGACGACCGCTTTTTGTGTCCATGAGCTCAAAGAAAAAAATAAGATCGAAGAGTTTCGCCAGGCCGTAAGCAAGGCGGACCTTGTCTTTATTGCCCACGTCTTTTTAGACGATGTGGCCCGTACGATCGCGGAGATCATCCGCAACGAAGGAAAAATCGTCCCCCATGTGGTCATCCTCAACGCGATGCCGGAACTGATGAAGCTGAACCGCATGGGCGCCTTTAAAATGGGCGGCGACAGCGATCAGACCAGTGAATATATGAAGCTGCTCAAGCGCTTTAAGAAGTCCGACAGCGATGAAGAAACGGCAGCCACCAAAAAATCCGGACCACCTTTGAAAACGGATCAGATGATGATGCTGATCCGCACTGTGCCGAAACTGCTCAAATTCATCCCTGGCAAGATGCAGGATCTGCGTAGTTATCTGCTTTGCTATCTCTATTGGCTCAACGGATCGCCGAAAAACCTGTGCAACATGTTGCTCATGTTGATCAATCAGTATTACAGCCGAGAAGATGAAACCATTCTCTATGATGCGCCGGTGGAGTATGCCGAAGAAGGGATTTACCATCCGGAATCGGACGTATGGTTTACGTCGCGGGCTGATTATGAGAAATGGTACGCTCATCATGCACCGTCCAAACGGCGCATCGGCCTCATTGTACTGCGCACGTCTCTCCTGGCGGATAACCATGATCACTACGACGCGGTAATCCGCTCGCTGGAACGCAAAGGCCTCGGTGTTGTCCCCGGCATTGCCAAAGGATTGGATTATCGCCATGTGGTCGAACACATGTTCATGCACAAAGGCGAGGCCACCGTCGACGGCGTCATTACCTTGACGTCCTTCAGCTTGGTCGGCGGTCCTGCGTCCAACGACGCCGAAAGTGCCGTCAAGGTACTTTCCTCGCTGGGTGTACCTTATCTCTCGGCAGTGCCGCTGGAATTCCAGACGATCAAAGAGTGGAAAGAAGATATGTCCGGATTAAACCCGGTCCAGGTGGCGTTAAACGTAGCGATTCCGGAATTGGACGGTCTCGTTGCGCCCACGGTGTACAGCGGTTATGAAATCCACGGTGGTTCCAAGGCGATTCCCATTGAATCAGGCATTGAACTGTTGACGGAGCGGATGCGCCGCGTGGTGGAACTGCGCCACAAAAACAATGCCGATAAAAAACTGGGCATTGTGATTTTCTCCTTCCCGCCCGATAAAGGCAACATCGGCACCGCCGCCTATCTTGACGTGTTTCAGTCGCTCTATAACTTGCTGCACCGCTTAAAAGCGGAAGGTTATACGGTAGAGATTCCCGCATCGAAAGAAGCGCTGCTGGAATCGATCATTGAAGACAAAACATCCATGTTGCCGTCAGCAGCCCTCCATGTGGGCGGACGCTTGACGATGGAAGAGTATGAAGCGATCAACCCCTACTGGGAAGAGATCGCCCAGACCTGGGGGCAACCGCCTGGTGATTTGAACACCGATGGCCAGGATTTACATATCTATGGCAATCACTTCGGGAATATTTTCATTGGCGTACAGCCTTCCTTCGGCTATGAAAGCGATCCGATCAAACTGCTCTTTACCCGCTCAGCCTGTCCGCACCACGGTTTTGCCGCCTTTTATCGCTGGCTCGATCGCGTTTACGGCGCTGATGCACTCTTGCACTTTGGTACTCACGGCGCCTTAGAATTTATGCCGGGGCACCAAGTCGGTTTGACCGATGAATGCTGGCCTGACCGTTTGCTCGGTCCGGTGCCGAACTTCTACCTCTACAGCGTCAACAACCCTTCGGAAGCGACCATTGCCAAACGGCGCAGCGCCGCTACGACCGTCAGCTACCTGACGCCGCCGGCGGAAAATGCCGGGCTTTATAAAGAACTGCGCGATTTAAAAGATTTGATCAGCATGTGGGGCGAAAACCGTAGCAACGCGCGGGGCGAATCGATCCTGGAAACGATCGTCGAAAAAGTTCAGGCGCTGCATTTGGACAGTGATGTGCCGGTGCCCAAAGAACCCGGTCAAGATTTTATCGGTAAGCTCTATACGTACCTGACCGAACTGGAAAGCCGCTTGATCCCGACGGGCTTACACGTTCTCGGTGAAGCACCGCCGGCAGAGACCTTGGTCGATCACCTGACGGCCATTGGCGCTTTTGACCGTCCCGAGCAAGGTGTACGGGCCTTGTCGTCCCTGCTGGCCGAAGCGATGGGGCAGAAATTTGCCGACATCGAACGGCGCATGGAAATGGGCGAAGAAACGGCGATTCGCTTGATCGAACTGATTCGCGCCACGATCAAAGTGGGCGTGGAAAAGATGATCGCCGAATACATGGTTAAAGACGAACGGGGCGGTTTCCGTTTTCTCCGCTCCAAATCGGAAACCATCGCGGCCAAGGCGATGCAAGATCACTTGACCAGCGTCGGCAAGCAAGCGTCCTCCCTAGATATTACGGCAGCGGCCAAAACATTCTTCTATTTGCAGTCGGTCTTGCAAGATCTGGTGCAAGAAAAAGAAATCGACGGTCTTTGCCACGCTGTCGCCGGTAATTATGCTTACCCCGGACCGGGCGGTGACCCTGTCCGTAACCCCAAAACGTTGCCCACAGGCCGCAACATCCATGCCCTCGATCCGCAAGCCATCCCTACGTCGGTGGCCATCAAAGCCGGTCAACACGTAGCCGACATGATGTTGCGCAAACTGCATGAAGCCAACGGGGCCTATCCGGAGTCGATCGCTGTGGTCCTCTGGGGTACCGATAATATCAAGACCTATGGCGAAGGTATCGCCCAAGCGATGGCACTGATGGGCGCCATGGCTGTACCGGATGATCTGGGACGGATGACCCGCCTCAAGCTGATTCCCCTGGAAGAACTGGGCCGCCCACGGATTGACGTGGTCGTCACCGTATCGGGGATCTTCCGTGATATGTTCCAAAATCAGATGGAGTTGCTCGATGAAGCCGTCAAGCTGGCCGCCATGGCCGATGAGCCCGTCGAGATGAACTTTATCCGTAAGCACGCGCTGGCGCAAGCGAAGGAACTGAATATCTCGATTGAAAGCGCGGCCACACGGGTCTTTTCTAACGCGCCCGGTTCCTATGGCGGCAACGTCAACCAAATGGTCGAAAACAGCGCCTGGGAAGAAGCCGGTGAACTGGCCGACACCTTTATCAAGCGCAAAGGCTTTGCCTATGGGAAGCAAGTGCGCGGTGAAGTGGCCGATGAGATCTACCGTTCGGCTTTGTCCAACGTGGAGACGAGTTTCCAAAATGTCGATTCTTCCGAAGTGGGGATTGTCGACATTGACCACTATTATGAATATCTTGGCGGCGTGTCGGCCGCTGTCAAAAGCATCCGCGGTGAAAAACCAAGCGTGCTGGTGGCTGACACCACGACACCGAAGGTGCAGATCCGCAATCTCGACGAAATGGTACGCTTTGAAACACGGACGAAAACACTCAATCCCAAATGGTACGAAGGCATGCTCAAACACGGCTACGAAGGCGTCCGGGAGATTCAATCGCGTGTCGACAACACCTTTGGCTGGAGTGCCACGACGGAAGCCGTCGATAACTGGGTCTATGATGAAATTACCGAAGTGTACATCACTGACGAGGAAATGCGGCAACGTCTGCAAGAACTGAATGCCCATGCGCTGCGCGGCATCGTCAGCCGCTTGCTGGAAGCGAACAGCCGTGGTTTCTGGGATGCTGACGAACAAAAATTAGAACAACTGATGAAGATCTATCAAGACATTGAAGACAAAATCGAAGGTGTCAGTGTACCTGCCTAATTTTAGATTTGTGTTTTCACTATAAAGTTGATAATATAAGCTAAGGTGCCATGCAGTAATCAATATCAGTAAGGGGAGCATAATCCGTATATTCAGGATCGTGCTCCCCCTCGATTATTCTTGTGTTTTTCGACATTCAATGGTACAGCTCTGCCCCTGGGTTTTAACTGGGTGCGCATATTTTGCTCTGGCCTGAGGGCTGGAGTCGTCTGGAGAGAAGCAATTTGAAAAACGGAAATGCAGGAAAGAAAAAAGTCTTCATCGTAGGTTCCGGTGCGGGGGGCTTATCAACAGCCGTACATCTGGCTCATCAAGGTTGGGACGTTACGGTTTTCGAAAAAGAAGCAACCGCCGGCGGCCGTCTTAGTGCCATCGAAGAAAAAGGGTACACGATTGACATTGGACCGACCATTTTGATGATGGATGATGTTTTTCATCAATTTTTTCGGGATGTCGATCGGAAACTGGAAGACTATCTGGAATTAATTCGTGTCGATCCGCTCTATCGCCTCGTCTATCACGATGGCTCGGTGCTGGAACCCTGTAATGACTTAAAATCCAATTTGGATGAGATCCGTCGGATCAGCCCCGATGATGTCGACGGTTACCTCGCCTTTCTTGCCCAGATCAACAAACGCTATCAAGTGGCACGGGAAAAGTTTATCGAGAAGCCTCTTCACAAGCTTACCCATTTCATGAATTTCGATACGCTCTGGGGCATGTACCAACTCAAGACGCTCAATCACATGTACGACGATATTGCCCGCTTTGTCAAAGATGAGCGTTTGCGTATCGCCCTAACCTTCCAGGCGATTTATCTGGGCCTGTCTCCCTATCAAGCCCCGTCGATTTATACGCTCATCGCCTATGTGGAACATGCCTTGAGCGGTGTTTGGTATCCCAAAGGCGGCATGAATGCCATCAGCAAAGCGATGGTCAAACTCCTTGAAGAGTTTGGCGGAAAGCTGCTACGCAAGCAGGAAGTGACCCAGATCTTGATCGAAAACGGACGGGCTTGCGGCGTCCGACTCGCTTCCGGTGAAGAAATGCGGGCCGATGTTGTTGTATCCAATGTTGATTTTCCGACAACGATGAATAAAATGGTGCCGGAAGCGTACCGAGGTAAATACACACCGGCCAAACTTGCCCGTATGCACAATACCTGTAGCTGTTTTATGATGTACTTGGGTACGGACAAAAAGTTCGATTGCTTGCATACGCATACCATCTTCTTCACGAAGAGTTATCAAGAAACACTCCATCAGATTTATGAGCAAAATCGAATGCCCGATGATCCCGCCATCTACGTCTACGCACCGACGACGGTCGATGATTCGGTGGCGCCGCCGGGCAAGCACATCGTCTATGTACTGGTGCCGGTACCCAACATGACCGCCGATGTGGACTGGTCCAAGGAAGTGGGACCGTTCCGTGAACGCGTGCTGGACAAACTGGAGCGCTGTGGGTTGACTGATTTACGCCAGCATATCGAATTTGAGCGGATCTACACACCGCCGATTTTCGAGAAAAAGTTCAATACTTACCAAGGTGCCACCTTCGGTCTGGCGCCGACGTTGTTCCAATCAGCTTATTTCCGTCCGCATATTCAATCGGATCAAGTAAGCAACCTTTACTTTGTCGGCGCCAGCACCCACCCTGGTGGCGGGGTACCGGTGGTGATCGTCTCCGGTCGGATGGTGGCCCAGGAAATTATCAACGAGTGGGGTACGGCTTCCGTGAATATTGCGAAAGGTGCAACAGCACTCCACCAATCAACGGCTCATTAAGATGAACGATTTAAAGCGATGGCTTGGCCATCGCTTTTTTTTTCACAAATTTATCTAAAAAAATCGGAACAACCGGGTATTAAGTTGACAAGTTTTGCAGGATTCCTTCGCTATAATGGTAAAAGATACCATTGTGCTAAGTTGGTGGCGAAAGCGAGGGACCCATGTGTGGGATGAACCGAAAGTGTACCCCTTTCGCAGGGTGGCCAGTGAAGGTGCCGCGGAGGGAGATTGGGTTAGACCAGAAAAGATGCCCGAAGCAAAGGGCGTAACCTGGCCATGGCCGACAGGAAAATTACTATCGAAGATCAAGCGGACGAAGGAAAAAGCGGCAGGGCTACGGCTCGCACCGATCACGATGCGGGCATCGATGAATATCCCGGCGATCGTCGTCACCTTTTTGGTCGGCCGGGCCGTGATGTTGGATGGCTTTTTTGTGGGTGGACCGGCGATTGTCATGGCTACGGCTTGGAAGCGGCCACAGATGTTGATGCCGACGCTGCTGCTTGTTTTATTGGCGTGGGCTTCCCGCTTGATCATTCCGGATATGGCTAGTGTAACGATCCAAGATCCGCTGGGGCCGACGATGTTGTCGCGGGTGCTGGCGATTGGCCTTTTGGCGTGGGTGGGCCGCTATGGGCACCGCGCCGATTGGAAGGCCTGGCAAGTCGGTGCCGTGACGGCCGCTGTGATTGCTTTGGTCGAGGGGAGCGCAGCGCTGGGCACGGCGGAACAGTTGTACCGCTTCATTTTTATCGGTTTTGAAAGCCTCCTGGCTGGATGGTTTGCCGTTGCTTTTGCCTGGGGGGAACAAGCGTGGCGTCGGGAACCGGGTCGGTGGCAGGGTAACGAAACGCTGGGTATCGCCGCGATTTGCTTACTGGTATTGCTCGGTATCCCGAACATCAGCATGGGTGAGATTACGCTGCTAGGTATCGCACTGCGCACCGTGATTTTGCTGGCGGCGTGGACAGGCGGTATCTACGGCGGTGTGATCAGCGGCGTGCTTGCCGGTTTTGTGCCGGTACTCGCTTCCTTACAGCCGCCAATCACGGTGGCTTTGATGGCACTGTCAGGATTGCTGGGCGGTTTGTTGCGGGGATGGGCCAAGATCGGTGTATTAATTGGGTTTATCCTCGGTCATGTGATCTTATCAGCCTATATGTTCAATGAGATCGCTGTCAAACAAGCTTTGATGGAGACGGTCATCGCCGGAACGATGTTTTTCTTCTGGCCTGTGGCGATGCTGCGCAAGGTACGTGCCGGCGTAAGCAGCGATGTTCGTAGCGAAACGGCCTCAGCGGCAGCGCAAATCAAACAAGCCATCTTGCCGCGATTGAACGAAATGAGTTCCCTTTTCGGTCAACTGGCGCAGACCTTTGAAGAAGTGACGGAAGCCGGTGAAGGACCGGGCAAAGAGCAAGTAGAAGCGCTTTTACTGCGGGCCTTGCAAGAACGGGTTTGTGCACCCTGTAGCAGTTGCGGTCTTTGCTGGGACCGTGATCAGGCACGAACAGAAGCCTATCTGCGTACCATCCTCGATCAAGTGCACGAAGAAGGCGCCGGCGCCATTAAAAAGCTCACACCGGAATTAACCCGACGGTGTACACGCTTAGGCGAAATGGCGGCTACCATCCAGTGCTTGTTGGAGACGTTCGCCGTGGACCGATACTGGCGTATGCGTATGCAGGAAAGCCGCGGACTGGTCAGTGCGCAATTTCGTGGATTATCGGCATGGATGGGCTCGCTGGTCAAAGAGGGTGAACGGTGGTTTGCTCCCGGTAAGATCGAGGACCAATTGCAAAACGCCTTGGCCGAGCACGGTGTGACGATACAGTCCATGCGTAAGGCCGATCCCTGGCGTGTGGTCGTCACGGGAACCGGCTGTGGCGGGGCGCAGCACTGTGCCAGTCAGATTGCGCCGGTGGCGGCGGATGTACTTGGTTCTCCTTTGATGGTTGGCAAAAGAAGCTGTCAGTTAGGTAAGCCTTGCTCGTTTACGTTAGTTGCACAGAAACCTTGGAAACTGGAAGTGGGCATGGCGCAAGCGGGCCGCCATGGCAATATGGTTTGCGGTGATACGGTACGGCAATGGCAAATATCGAGTCATCAGCAAGTTGTCGCCTTGTCCGACGGTGCCGGCGTGGGCGTACGGGCAGCTCGTGAAAGTGCCGCGACCTTATCGTTGCTGGAACACTTTTCGCGATCGGGCATTCCGGTCGACGAAGCCGTCCGTGCCGTCAATGCCATGATCGCCATGGCTACCGATGATGAATCTTTTGCCACTGTGGATATGGCGGTGATCGATCAAGCGACGTTGGAAACAGAAGTATTCAAACTCGGAGCAACGCAAAGTTACCTACGGCGGGGGCGCCGGGTGCAGGCATTACGAATTTCTTCGTTGCCCTTGGGAATTATGAAATCGATTGAAGTCGAATCGATCGTGGTGTCGTTGATGCAAGGTGATCGGTTGGTGTTGATCAGTGACGGTATTCTCGATGGCAAAAAGGCCGACGATGATTGGGTGGCTTCCTTCTTGGCCCGTGTGCCGGCAGAAGAGCCGCAGGCACTGGCCGATTTAATCTTAGCAGAGAGCCGTGCCACATCGCGCAGTCAAGGCGGCGATGATGCCACCGTCGTCGTGATCGCCGTGATGGAAACGCCGTTGCTGGAAGATGATGATCAAGACGATTGAGTTGGCCGGGGATTGGGGAAAATATCAGGCGAAGCAGCAGGGGAAAGATGGTCATTTGTAGAACAAAAAGATTTTGACGAGAAACCGATGGCGATTAGCCGGAGGAATAAGGTGAAAGAATTGCTCCAACGTTTTCATGACGCGATTGTGAACCATCAACTGCTGCTACCGGGAGAGCGGGTACTGCTTGCCGTATCGGGCGGCGTCGATTCGGTATGTTTGTTTTTATTGTTTCATCAACTGGCGCAGCAAAGGATGCCTGTCGCCTTCGGGATCGCCCATTTTCATCATGGGCTGCGCGGTGCCAGCGCCGATGAAGATGCGGCTTTTGTAGCGAAACTGGCAGCCGATGCCGGTGTGCCCTGCTGGGTCGAACAAGCCGACGAGGGATGGTGGCACCGCGAACAAGGGACCAAAATGGAAGCGGCGCGCCGTTTGCGCTATGCCTTTCTGGAACGGGTGGCCGATGAGGGAGCCTTTGATCGCATTGCCCTGGGGCATCATGCCGATGATCAAGCGGAAACGGTGGTGTTTCATCTGCTGCGCGGCACAGGATTGCGCGGTTTGACGGGGATGCCGGTCCGGCGAGGACGGCTGATCCGCCCCCTGCTCGGCTTTCGGCGCCAGGAAATCGAAACCTTTGTGCGTGAGAACGGTGGTACCTGGCGGGAAGATGAAAGCAATGTCAGCGATGACTATACGCGCAACCATCTGCGGCATCACTTGCTTCCGATGATGAGTCAGTATAACCCCAATCTGGTAGCGACGCTCCAGCGTATGGCTGACGTGTTGCGTGAAGAAGACCGGTGCATGCAGGAACTAGCGGAAGAGACGCAGCGATCGCTCCTGCAGGGCGACAGCTTAGACTGTGCCGGCTTGCTCGCTTTACCGGTAGCGCTACAGCGGCGCGTGCTGCGCAGCTTCTTGGAACGTCAAGCGGCGCAAGTTGACCTTCCTTATGTGGACTATGTATTGACGACGGACTTACTGCAAAGGCTACAACGGCAGTGTGGACAAGCAGGAGCTGTGGGTTCGGTGGGGAGGGGCGCGCTGGTGCTCTCTCGTGGGAAATTAACGGTTGCATCGATATGGCCGCCGCGAGCCAATGATTTTGCCTATCCGGTGCCACTTCCTTTGGGCGATGAACCGATGCGCTTGGAAGTTCCGGAAGCCGGAGGCGCGCTGATTGTCGAACGCTTGCCGGCAGCCCATTGGCAGCTCCAAGCGCAACCGCAGGAGCGCTTTGTTTTTTTTCTCGCGCCGGAGGCAGTCCGCGATGGAACGTTACTGTTACGCAGTCGCCGTTCCGGTGATCGTATCGCCTTAGGCAGCGGTAGCGGTCGAAAAAAAATCAAGGATCTCCTGATTGATGCGAAAGTACCTCGGCAAGCCCGCGACCAAATCCCCGTGCTGCTCTTCGATGATGAAGTGATCTGGGTGATTGGGCAGCGCAAAGACGGGCGCTATCGTCCAACGGCGAACAGCACCAGCGTTCTTTGCCTGCGTTGGCAAGGTGGGGAATCGATGGCAAAAATATTTGATAGCGAGTAATTCTTATGCTACAATGGAAATCACGGATTTATCGTTCCCCAGTCATCGCTAACTTGTTCACAGCGAGACGGGTAAGTTCAGCGGGAGGAGGTTACACGTGAGCCGCATCGTCAAAAACCTTGCCATATACATCCTCATTGTCCTGTTGGCCCTTTCCGTATTACGGGTCACACAGCGGCCCGAGGTAGTACAGGAGAAAGTATCGTACACACAATTCTATCAAATGCTGGTCAGCGATCAGGTTAAAGAATTAACCATGGTCACTGAGCGGGATCGCACCGATATTACCGGTGTGAAAAAAGATGGCACAAAGTTTGTCACTATTGGCCCCGTTGATAACAAGCGCGTGACCGATCTGGTGCTTGACAAACAAATTCCCTTTACTCAAGAACCGGCACCGGAGCCGCCATGGTGGACTTCGTTGCTTTCATCGTTATTGCCGATCGTGGTCTTGGTGGCGTTGTTCTTCTTTATGATGCAACAAACCCAGGGCGGTGGTTCGCGGGTTATGCAATTTGGCAAAAGCCGTGCTAAGTTGCATACCGATGACAAGAAAAAAGTCACCTTTGCTGATGTAGCCGGTGCGGATGAAGTCAAGGAAGAATTAGAAGAAGTCGTTGATTTTCTGAAGCATCCCAAACGTTTTGTTGAGCTCGGTGCCAAGATCCCCAAAGGCGTATTGCTTTTCGGACCGCCGGGCACAGGGAAAACCCTCGTAGCGCGTGCCGTCGCCGGAGAGGCTGGCGTGCCCTTTTTCAGCATTTCCGGCTCCGACTTTGTGGAGATGTTTGTCGGTGTTGGCGCGTCCCGGGTGCGCGATCTCTTTGAGCAAGCCAAAAAGAACTCCCCCTGTATCGTGTTTATTGATGAAATAGATGCCGTCGGACGCCAGCGTGGTGCCGGTCTCGGCGGCGGTCATGATGAGCGCGAACAGACATTGAACCAACTGCTGGTGGAAATGGACGGCTTCTCCGCCAATGAAGGGATCATCATTATCGCGGCCACAAACCGCCCGGACATTCTCGATCCGGCGTTGCTTCGCCCCGGTCGCTTTGACCGTCAAATCGTCGTCGATCGTCCCGATATCCGCGGACGTAAAGAAATTCTCGGTGTGCATGTCAAAGGAAAACCGCTTGACGATTCGGTCAACCTGGATGTGCTTTCACGGCGGACACCGGGTTTTACCGGCGCCGATCTGGCGAACCTGGTGAACGAAGCGGCCCTGTTGGCCGCACGGCGCAGCCAAAAACGCGTGACCATGCGTGAAATGGAAGAATCCATTGAGCGGGTCATCGCTGGTCCGGAGAAAAAATCCCGTGTGATCAGTGAATTTGAGAAAAAACTGGTCAGTTATCATGAAGCCGGCCATGCGCTGGTGGGCGGGCTTTTGGAGAACACCGATCCGGTCCATAAAATCTCCATCATTCCCCGTGGTCGTGCCGGCGGTTACACCTTGCTGCTGCCGGAAGAAGATCGCCATTACATGACCAAGTCGCAGATCCTTGATCAAGTGACGATGCTTTTGGCCGGACGTGTCGCCGAAGCGCTGGTTCTCAAGGAAGTATCGACAGGTGCATCGAACGACTTAGAGCGGGCCACCGATCTGGTACGCAAGATGATTACCGAGTTCGGTATGTCCGATGAAGTCGGTCCATTGACCTTCGGTCACAAGCAAGAAGCGGTCTTCTTGGGCCGCGATCTGGCGCGCGATCGTAATTACTCCGAAGCCGTAGCCTTCTCGATTGACAAAGAAGCACGGCGGATCATCGATGAGTGCTACGCTAAAGCCAAGCATAAACTGGAAAGCAACATGGATAAACTGCATCAATTAGCCGAAATGTTGATGGAGAAAGAAACCATTGAAGCGTCGGAATTTGCTGCACTGATGCAAAAAGAAGCGTAAATTACTGGGGTCACTCCCCGGTTAGAATCAATAAGTAAGGGGCGCAAATGATAACCATGGAAAGAACGTTTTTGATGCTCAAACCGGACGCAATACAACGGGGACTCATCGGCGAAGTCATCGCTCGACTGGAGAAAAAAGGTTTTCAACTGGTCGCCATGAAATTTCTCCGTTTGACTCGTGAAATGGCCGAAAAGCATTATGAAGAGCATGTTGGCAAACCCTTCTTCCCGGGCCTTGTCGACTACATTACTTCGGCACCGGTTGTGGCCATGTGCTGGCAAGGTAAAGATATCGTCACCGTCTCGCGGGATCTGATGGGCGCCACCAATCCGGCCAAAGCCGCGCCGGGAACAATCCGCGGTACCTTTGCTGTGGACATCGGACGGAACATTATCCACGGTTCGGACTCGCCGGCATCGGCTGAGCGGGAACTGGCGATTTATTTTGCTCCCGAGGATTTTGTTTCCTGGGAACGCAACAACCAACCTTGGATTACCGAATAAGCATTGGGTAAAGAGGCGTCTCAATAGAGGCGCCTCTTTTTCGTGAATGAAGTCGAAGGCGATTGATTTAAAGATCAATGAATAAAAAATCTATGATGTGGCGTCAGCTTGTGGTAGACTTATATTGATTACGGTCTATTAGCTAAAGATAAGCAAACAATTATGCGGAGGGATTTCCGATGATCGACGCGATTCAAGCGCATCAAGGCCAGGTGAATGTTGTCCTCAGTGGCAGTTTAACGATTAATGATGCTGGTGATCTGCGTGAAAAATTATTGGCTCAGATTGAAAAAGGCAACGCCCGTTTTGTTATCGATGTAAGTTTGCTTAATTTTATTGACAGCGCCGGTTTAGGTGTCCTGGTAACGATTCATAAGCGAGCCCGTCAGATGCAAGGCGGCGTAACCATGAAGGGCTTGCAAGGTGTACCCAAAGAAGTTATGGAATTAACCCGCTTGATTAAAGTTTTTGACATGGCCTAAAACAAGTATCGGCTACTTGTTTTTAATCTGTCGATCTTCGTCAACGATTTTCGTCAAGATCATCATTACCGAGTATCGACAATCAGGTCTACATAGGCAAGGAGCGAAGGGATGAACCGCTACTACCGTATATGGCGAATAACCAGCATGTTTTTCAGTTTCATGGTACGGGTATGGTGGTATAAGAAACGCGAAGCCCGCCTGGGCCAGAAGGCAATGGAAGAACAATGGTCGGCGCTTTTTCACCGTATGGCCTTGCGCTTTTGCCAGACGTCTACGGAAATGGGCGGTCTGCTGATCAAAACAGGTCAGTTTTTTGCCACCCGTGTAGATATCTTGCCGAAAGCGATCACAGAGGAGTTAAATACCTTACAAGACGCTGTACCGGCGGCACCGTTCGAACATATTAAACAGACGATCGAAGCAGAATTTGGCAGGCCATTGCTCCAGGTATTTCCCCAGATCGAGGAACAGGCACTGGCGGCGGCATCGCTAGGACAGGTTCACCGAGCTTGGTTACCGTCGGGGGAAAAGGTCGCTGTCAAAGTTCTTCGGCCAAACATCAATGAGATCATCCAAGCGGATTTTGATGCGATTCATCTGACCATGTGGTTTGCCAAAAAACTGACCGACATTGAAAAGCAAATGGATCTCGATGCGATCTACCGGGAAATGCGGCAGACCTTTGGCGATGAATTGGATTATCGCTTAGAAGCCGGCTATGCGGATCGTTTTCGTGCGTTGATCGCCGGCAAACCAGGGCTGGCTGTACCGCTGATTTATCACGATTATTCCACAAGTCGGGTACTGACGATGGAATTTATCGAAGGACGACGCATCGATGATCTGGATTTTTTGGAAGAAAACCAGATCGACCGGCGCGAATTGGCCAAACGCTTGATGCAGGCGTACTTGGATCAGGTGATCGTTTTTGGTTTTTATCACGCCGATCCGCACCAGGGCAATCTTTATGTTCAGGCAGATGGCACACTGGTCTTTCTTGACTTTGGTATGGTCGGTGAATTAACATCCGGTACTAAGGAAAACATAAAAGACATGCTTTTTGCGCTGTTACAGCGCGACAGTGAACAATTGGTCAATACGTTGAACGCCTTGGGCTTTTTGCGGCCCAATGCCAACCGCAACTTGATTCGCCGGGCGATGGAGTTTTTCTTTCAGTTTCATTCACCGGAACAGCTGAAAGAACTGGAACAGACCAAAAACCTCGGTCCCTTAGCTGCTGATTTGCGTGAACTGGTCTATGATCAACCGATCCAGATTCCCGCTTATTTGATCTTTGTTGGGCGCGCCGTAGCGACAGTGACCGGTGTGGCGATTGCACTGGATCCACAGATCGATGCCAATGTAGCCGCACCGTATTTACAAAAGTTGCTCAGCAATGAAGATGGTACCATCGGCCAAGAAGTTTGGCGCCGGGCCAAGGATTACGGCAACACACTCATTGGTCTACCGGGCTTGATGTCGCGTACATTAAAAAAAGCCGATCTTGGGGAAATTTATGTTCGCGTCGACAACCTGGGCGATATTCAACGAGCACTGCAGTTTCAGCCGCAATTGGTTAATCGGGTTACCTTAGCGATCATGGTCGCGGCGATGGCGATTTGCACAACGATATTTTATACGCAGCATTTTTATTTTGAGGCCAACTGGACGGGCGGGCTGGGGATTTTCTTTACTTTGATGTTGATGTGGCAATCATCCCGGCGTCCCCATAATACTAACCAGCCCATTCATCGCAATGGACCCTTTTAGGACGGAAAGGAGGGAAAACAATGAGTGAATCCCGTACAGCAGACGCGGAAAATGCAGAGGGAAAAGAAAAAACGGGGTCGTGGGGTCCTTGGGAATTTTCTATCAAGGAAACTGAAGAAGGCTTCATGATCAACGTTAAAGGCGATGTCGAGCGCATGCGCGCACGGCGGGAAGCCATCGAGGCGTTCAAAGAATTTGAGCGCAAAGCCCGCAAAGCCGGTTTTGTGCATCCGCTCGTTCATTTTTTTGCAGCCAAACGTGATGAAAAGTAATTCATTATTTTCATTTGCACTTATTTTAAAGCACCGCAGTTGATGCGATGCTTTTTTTTTACAAAAGGGGGGCTATCGCGATGATTTTTGCTGTAACCGGTGGCACCGGTTTTATCGGACGCTCCTTGGTGAAACGGTTAGAGGCGTTGGGTCATGAGGTGCGCTTGGTGGTGCGCCGTGACCGGAGCGGCAGCAAGACGATCGTCTTACCCCAGAACGGCGGTGAACTTGATCCGGCAAGCTTTGCCGATATCGATGGTGTGATCAACTTAGCCGGTGAAAGTATCGGTCAAGGACGATGGACGCCGGAGCGCAAGGCGCAGTTGGTGGCCAGTCGTGTTGGTGTGACGGGGCAATTGGCTCGTGCACTAGCCAAAGCCCAAGAGCAGGGCGCTCGGATTCCGAAGGTTTGGATCAATGCCTCCGGGACGGGGTACTATGGCGTCCATCGGGACAAAGTGTTTACCGAAGCCGATGGTGTGGGCCAAGGCTTTTTGGCCGATCTGTGTTTGCGCTGGGAAGCGGGAGCCCGGCAAAACGAAAATTTGGGCCTACGGGTTGTGATTTTGCGCTTTGGTGTGGTCCTTGCCCCGGGTGGCGGCGCACTGGCGCAAATGGCAATTCCCTTTAAGATCGGTGTCGGTGGTTCGATCGGCAGCGGACGACAATGGATGTCTTGGATCCATCGCGACGATCTGATTACGATGATTGAACGGGCGATCAGCGATGAACAAATGGTTGGTGCTTATAATGCCTGCAGCCCCCAGCCGGTGACGATGGAGCAAATGATGAATGCCTTGGGCAAAGCGATCGGTACTCCTTCGTGGACGCGCTTGCCTGCTTTTGTCGCACGCATTGCCTTGGGTGAGATGGCCGATGAGATGCTGCTTGAGGGACAGCGCTGTGTGCCGGAACGCTACTTGGCTTTAGGCGGTCAATTTCGCTATCCTGACGTCGCGGAGGCGCTGCGCCAGATCTATCGCTGAGTTAACGTCGAAGGGTGCTACGCCAGATCGATCGTGGACGTCAAAGACCGCGTTGCACCAGATCGATCGTTAAGCGCTGCGCCTGATGACTGACCGCCCCCTGGCCGACCGTGCAGCAGGGAATTTCCCGTGATCGGCGAATACTGATTCCAGAAAACAAGTGGGAAAGTGAAAGGAGCTAAAAACGTTGAAAACGGATATTCAGATTGCCCAGGAAGCAACCTTATGGCCCGTTACGAAGATCGCGGAACAGTTGGCGATTCCCACGGAAGAGATCGAACTTTACGGTCAAAATAAGGCCAAGATCTCTCTGTCTGCCTTCAAGCGGTTACAGGATCGTCCCAACGGCAAGCTGATCTTGGTGACGGCCATTAACCCCACACCGGCCGGCGAAGGAAAAACGACCACAACGGTGGGCTTGGGCGATGCGATGAAGCAATTAGGGAAAAAGGTGGTCATTGCGCTGCGTGAGCCGTCCTTAGGTCCCAGCTTCGGTGTCAAAGGCGGCGCAGCCGGCGGCGGTTATGCCCAGGTTGTACCGATGGAAGACATCAATTTACATTTTACCGGTGATTTTCATGCGATCACATCGGCCCATAATTTGCTGGCGGCCATGCTGGACAACTCGCTGCAGCAAGGGAACCCGTTGAATATCGATCCCCGGCAAGTGGTGTTCCGGCGCGTCGTCGATTTAAATGACCGGGCACTGCGCAAGATCATCATGGGTCTCGGCGGCCGAACGGAAGGTGTCCCGCGGGAATCCGGTTTTGACATTACGGTCGCATCGGAACTGATGGCGATTCTATGCTTGGCGCAGAACCTGACCGATCTGAAGGAACGCTTTGCCAAGATCGTTGTTGCCTACACCTACGAAGGCAAACCGGTGACGGCGGCCGATCTGGAAGCCCACGGCGCCATGACCGTGTTGATGAAAGATGCGATCAAGCCGAACTTGGTGCAAACGTTGGAACATACGCCGGCCATCTTGCATGGCGGTCCCTTTGCCAACATCGCCCACGGCTGTAATTCGGTCATCGCGACGCGCATGGCCATGAAGTTAGGCGATTATTGCATCACCGAGGCCGGCTTCGGCGCCGATCTGGGTGCTGAAAAATTCTATAATCTGAAGTGCCGCTTGGCTGGATTGCAGCCCGATTGCACGGTGATTGTGGCCACCGTACGGGCACTGAAATCACACGGCGGAGTGGCTAAAGGCGAACTGAACCAAGAAAATCTGGCAGCACTGGAAAAGGGCTTTGGTAATCTGGAAAAACACATCGAGAACATGGCCAAGTTCGGTGTACCGGCTGTTGTTGCCATCAACGCTTTTCCGACGGACACGGAAGCGGAACTGGCTTGGGTCGAGGAGCGCTGCCGGGTCTTAGGTGTGCCGGTTGCCTTATCGGAAGTCTGGGCTAAAGGTGGCGCCGGCGGTCTTGATCTGGCCAAGAAAGTTGTGGAAACGATCGAAACAAAACCGGCGGCTTTTCAAGTGCTTTATCCGGATGAAGTGTCATTGCAGGAAAAAATCGCCACGGTGGTCCGGGAAGTGTATGGTGGCGTCGGAGTGAGCTACACGCCGGAAGCGCGCAAACAAATGGACCGCTTTGGCGAACTGGGGTATGGGCATTTACCGGTTTGTATGGCCAAGACGCAATATTCCCTGTCCGATAACCCAGCCCTGATCGGCCGTCCCGAAGGGTTTACGGTGCAAGTGCGCGAAGTGCGCTTGTCGGCCGGCGCCGGCTTCTTTGTGGCCATTACCGGGGCGATTATGACGATGCCGGGCTTGCCGAAACGTCCGGCTGCTTGTTCAATTGATATTGATGAGGACGGTAAAATCGTCGGTTTATTTTAAGGCAAAGTGCTGAGAATAGCACGTCCGGGTCTGGTGACGGGTCTGGGAACGGGGCTGGTAGACGGGGGATGGATGGCCTGGAGCGGGTGAACCGAATTCTTGAACATGCTTTTTTTCAACAATGTATGGAGCAAAACCAGCGCTGGGAGCAGGAGCGCCTCTATTGCCGGCATGATCTGGCCCATGTGCTGGATGTGGCACGCATCGCTTATGGAATGGTCTTGGAGTATGTTTGTGGACTACCGGCCAAAAAGCCGCCGCTGGAAAGCTATGAGGCATGGGTGGACGCACTGCAGGTGGGAACGGCCAAGGAGCCGAAGCCGGCGGCGGAGTTAAAGTATGTCAAAGAAATCGTCTATGCGGCAGCGCTGCTTCATGACATGGGGAAATGGCGCCAGTACGCTACCGGTGAGGATCATGCCCTTGTCGGTGGCCAACTGTGCCAAGGCGTTCTGGCGGATTGCGGTTTTACGAGCGCAGAAATCGCCGTGATTGCGGCGGCGATCGAAGAGCACCGGCATAAGGGAAAACGGTTGAGCACGCGGTTTTTGGGCCGCATTTTGGCGCTGGCTGATTTTTACTCGCGCCGTTGCTTTGATTGTCCGTCGATGGAAGGCTGTAAATGGGCCGATCGTAAAGCCGGGCAGTTAATTTATTGAGCGATAAGAAGGTGGAATCATGAGCCCGGTGCAAGTGATTGAAATATATGATCGAGATGGTGTGCGTAACGCCTTAGAGGCGATCGGTTGTGATCCGGCAGGGACGGCGGTGATGAACAACAAAGGGGTTCACCGGTTGCTCCGGTTAGGACCGTTGACGCCGCAAGCGGCCAATCTGCTTAAACAGGAGATGCTGGCCAAAGGTGGCGATTGTGCGCTCCATAAAAATACTTGTGCTTTTTCGGTGGAGTCTACCGATGCGTTGCTGATGGGCACACTGCGGCAGTTCGAGCGGGTCTGTCAAACGCTGCGCCGCCAGCCGTTTGGATTGGCGGAAGTGGGCCAGCGCATCGAGCAGGTGCTGCGCCAGTATGACCGGGCTTGTTCGCGAAGCAAGGCCGCCCAGGTGCTGGACTGTCGGGGCAAGTCGCTGGTGCTGGGCCGGCAAACGCGGATCATGGGGATCTTGAATTTGACGCCGGATAGTTTTTCCGATGGCGGATCCTATCCGACGGTGCGCGATGCACTTTTGCGCATGGAGGCCATGGTGGCCGAGGGCGCTGATGTGATCGATATCGGTGCGGAGTCCACGCGGCCCCATCATCGCCCCCTGTCGGCGGAAGAGGAAATGGAACGGCTGTTACCTTTTTTACGGGAACTGGTGGTCAATTGTCCTGTGCCGGTTTCCGTCGATACCTATAAAGCCAAAACGGCCAAGTGGGCCTTGGAAGCGGGCGCCCATATCATCAATGATATCTGGGGCTTGCAGTATGACGACGAAATGGCGGCCGTAGCGGCCCATTACGGCGCGCCGGTCGTGGTGATGCACAATCGCCGGGAACGGGAAGCGGGCGATGTGATGCGCGCGATCCTGGCCTTTTTTGATCATAGTGTGCAGCGTGCCATCGATGCCGGCTTGCCGGAAGAAGCGATCATCTTGGATCCCGGCGTCGGTTTTGGCAAGACCCATGAGGAAAACTTGGCGGTGCTCGATCGCTTGGGTGAACTGCGCGTCATGGGCAAGCCGGTGCTGCTGGGCGCTTCCCGGAAGTCCGTCATTGGCAATACGCTTGATTTGCCTGTCGAGCAGCGCTTAGAAGGAACGCTGGCCACAACGGCCCTGGCTGCGGCCCGGGGTGTCGATCTGGTCCGGGTCCATGATGTGCAAGCGAACCGGCGGGTGGCGACGATGATCGATGCGATCGTGCGCACCGGGGCGAAGGACGAGCCCATGGGCGTCGGCACGCAGGATGAGGCCATGAACGCCGGAGGGGGCGACCGATGAGCCGGCGCGTACCGGAGGGTGATCGGATCGGGCTTTATGGCCTGCGTTTTTACGGCTATCACGGTGCCTTGCCGGAAGAAGCCGTCTTAGGACAACCCTTTGATGTTGATGCCGAGTTATTTTTGGATCTGGCACCGGCGGGGCGGCAAGATGCAGTGACGGCTACCGTCCATTACGGTGAAGTTTATGCACGGATGCACGCGATGGTGGAAACAAAGCGCTATCAAACGATTGAAGCGCTGGCGGAAGCGCTGGCCGCAGCCGTGCTTGAAGATTTTCCGCTGGTCGAAGCGATTCGTTTGCGCGTGGAAAAACCGAAGGCGCCGGTCCCGGGAATTTTCCGGGCGATGGCGGTGGAGATTGTGCGCTATCGCCAACCGCAACCGGAGCCGACGGAGCAAACGGTGGCCATTGCCCTGGGCAGCAACCTCGGTGACCGGGTGGCGACGCTGGCCGAGGCGCTCACGTGCTTAGCGACCATGCCGGGGCTGACGCTTTTGGCCCATTCGTCGTGGTATGAAACGGCGCCGGTCGGCGCGGTCCCCCAAGGCGCTTTTCTCAATGGTGTGGCGTTGTTCCGGACAAGCTGGTCGCCCTGGCGGTTGTTGGTGACGTTGCAAGCGGTGGAGCAGCAGTTTGGGCGCCAGCGGGAAGTCAAGTGGGGGCCGCGTACGCTCGATCTGGATATTCTCTTCGTCGGTGATCAAGTGATCGACGCGCCGGGATTGCAGGTACCCCACCCGGAGATCGGTCGGCGCGCCTTTGTGCTGGTACCGTTGGCCGAAGTGGCTCCCGATTGGGTCTTTCCCGATGGGCGCACGACCAGGGAACTCCTGCAGGCGCTGGACGAGCACCGAGATCATTTCGACGTAGTCTTGCATATTGAGCGTAAGTCGATTAGAATAGATGCGTTGACCCATGGCGATGGGTCCGGTGAGTGCTGCTCGGTCAGCGCCATCGAGACCGCTGATCGCGAAGGTCATCATTGATCAATTGATACCCGGTATGGCTAAGCCAAACCGCTTGGATCCTGCGGGACCGAGACGGCGTCGGGGAAAGAATGGATGGATTTAACCTCCTTCTGCTTCGTCGCGTCCATCAAGGATGAAGAACAGAGGGAGGTTTTGTTATGCTTTTATTGACGTCGATCGAAGACATGGTGGCCTGGACCAGGGCAACGCGCCGGGAAGGGCTGTCGATCGGTTTGGTGCCCACGATGGGCTATTTGCACGAAGGACACTTGACGTTGATGCGCACGGCCAAAGCGGCTTGCGATCGGGTGGTCGTCAGTATTTTTGTTAATCCGATGCAGTTTGGTGTGGGTGAGGACTTTGAAGAATACCCACGGGATTTGTCGCGCGATCAAGCGCTGGCGGCTTCCGTCGGTGTCGATGTGATTTTTGCGCCAACGGTGCGCGGCATGTACCCTAACGGTTTTGCCAGTGCGGTCGAAGTACAGGGCCTGACCGACGGGCTTTGCGGCGCGGCCCGGCCCGGCCATTTTCGCGGGGTCACAACGGTGGTCTGTAAGCTTTTGAATATCGTCGCACCGGATAACGCTTATTTTGGGCAAAAGGACGCCCAGCAAGTGGCCGTGATTCGGCGGATGGTGCTGGATCTAAATATGCTCTTAACCGTCGTTACGGTGCCGATTGTGCGTGAAGCCGACGGGCTGGCTTTGTCGTCACGCAATGTCTACTTGTCGCCGGAGGACCGCCAAGCGGCATTGGTGCTGTTCCGGGCGCTGACGGCAGCGCAAGCGGCGGTGGAAGCCGGAGAGCGCGATGCGACGGTGCTACGCAGGCTGATGATCGAGCTCATCGCCCAGGAGCCGCGGGCAGAAGTGGATTATGTAGCGATCGTGGATAACTTGAACTTGCAGCCGCTGGAGAAGCTCGAAGGCGCCTGTTTGCTGGCGCTGGCGGTGCGTTTTGGCAAAACACGGTTGATTGATAACTTGGTCGTGGAGGTGTAGGTATGCTGCGTTTCATGCATAAGTCGAAAATTCACCGGGCAACGGTGACCGAAGCCAATTTGCAGTACGTTGGTTCGATTACCATTGATGCGGATTTGATGGCGGCGGCTGATATCTGGGAGAATGAGAAGGTACAAGTCGTCAACAATAACAATGGGGCGCGGCTGGAAACCTATGTAATTCCCGGTAAACCGGGTTCCGGCGTGATCTGTCTCAACGGAGCGGCGGCTCGCTTAGTTCAGCCCGGTGACAGTGTAATCATCATCTCCTATGCCATGATGGAAGAAGAAAAAGCGCGCACTTATCGCCCGCAGGTCGTTTTTGTTGATGATCAAAATCGCATCATTCAGCAGGTACAACAAGAAAAAGCCGGCACTTGCGGTCCGTCGACACATTAAAACGCCTTTTCTTGACAATGGGGAACGCACTGGATAGAATGACTGCAGATTGATCATAAGTAGAGAAAGTCCCGGCGAAAATCGTCGATGGGACGACGTAATAGAGAATCCGCCAAAGGATATATGGGGGCGGCATAAGGGGAAGGGGAGGCTTACGTGGGCGCACAAGGGACAGATGTCGAGACAATAGCGCGACTGACAGCAGAAATTAACCAGTTGAAGAAGGAACGTCGGGCGGTCCTGCTTGCGCACGTGTATCAGCGTCCGGAGGTTCAAGAAGTAGCCGATTTTACCGGTGATTCCTTACAACTGGCGCAGCAGGCTGCGAAGACCGATGCCGATGTGATCGTCTTTTGCGGTGTTCATTTTATGGCCGAATCGGCAGCGATTCTAGCACCGGAAAAAACAGTGCTGCTGCCGGATCAACATGCCGGGTGCCCCATGGCCGACATGGTGACGGCGGAAGCACTGGTACAAAAGAAAAAAGCAATGCCCGACGCGGTCGTGGTGGCCTATGTCAATACGTCTGCGGCCGTCAAAGCCGAATGCGACATTTGCTGCACCTCGTCCAATGCGCTCAAGGTGGTGGCTTCCTTGCCGGAGGATCGGCCGATTCTTTTCTTGCCGGATCGCAATCTCGGTGATTGGGTGATGAAGCGTACGGGACGAGCGATGACACTTTGGCCGGGCTACTGCAATACCCACGATCGTTTAACCGTAGCGGAAGTGCAAGCCGCGCGGGAAGCCCATCCGGAAGCCGAACTGCTTGTTCATCCGGAATGCCAACCGGAAGTGGTCGCCATGGCTGATTTTGTTGCATCGACAACCGGTTTGATCAATTATGCGGTACAATCGCCTAAGGATTCCTTTATCGTGGCCACCGAAGCCGGTGTGCTGCACCCGTTGACCACGCAAGCGCCGCATAAGCATTTTTATATGGCCAGTTCCAAATTGATCTGCCCGAATATGAAAATGACGACGCTGGAGAAGATCCTTTGGTCACTACAGGATATGGAGCCACGCATCACCGTGGATGCACCGATCCGGGAAAAAGCGTTGGCTTCGCTGGAGCGTATGCTGGCGCTGGCTTAAGGCTCTGCCGGGAAAAAGAAGTTGAAGTGGACAGGGCAACAGCAGCTGTCGGTGCTCTACCGGTAGCTGTTCTTGCATTTAAGGAGGCTTTTCCGTGCGTACGCGTTATTTGTTTCCCTTTACCCCGGCGGAACTGCCGGAATACCGGGCCGAGTTTCTGATCATCGGCAGCGGGATTGCCGGCTTGTATACGGCGCTGAAAGCGGCCAAGTTTGGCCATGTAACCCTTTTGACGAAGCGCCGTGTGGGTGATTCCAATACGGAGTATGCCCAAGGCGGGATTGCCGCGGCCATCGACAGCGCCGACTCGCCAAGTTTGCATCTGAAAGACACGCTGGAGGCCGGTGCCGGTCTCAATGAAGTGGACGCCGTGCAGGTGCTGGTCAATGAAGGGCCGAGCCGGGTGGAAGAATTAATCGAGTTGGGTACACAGTTTGATACGATTGAAGGGGAACTGGCGCTGACGCGGGAGGGAGCTCATTCGCGCCGGCGTATTTTGCATGCCAGCGGTGATGCGACAGGAGAAGAAATTCGGCGTGCTGTCTGGGAAGCCTGCGTGACTCATGACCGGATCCGTGTGTATGAAAATACGCAATTGGTCGATCTTTTGCGTAATCGCGACGGTGAGTGCTGCGGTGTGCTGGCTTGCCATGAGGAGCGGGGCCTCCACGTGTTCAAAGCGGCGGTGACGATTGTCTCGACCGGCGGTGCCGCGCAGCTTTATAAATACTCGACCAATCCCGATGTCACCACCGGTGACGGGATTGCAGCGGCATTCCGGGCGGGTGCGGAGGTCATGGATCTGGAGTTTGTCCAGTTTCATCCGACGGCCCTCACGAAAGAGGGAGCGCCGCCTTTTTTGATCTCCGAAGCGGTTCGTGGCGAAGGGGGGCTACTCCTCAACGGGCGAGGACAGCGCTTTATGCCTAAGTATCACAAGCTGGCCGAATTGGCGCCGCGCGATGTGGTGGCGCTGGCCATCTGGCAGGAGATGGACGATGCCGGCGCCGCTTCGGTCTTTCTGGATGTAAGCCATCTTAAGGGAGAATCCTTTGCAAAGCGGTTCCCGAATATCTATCGCAACTGTCAGGCTTATGGCATTGATGTGCCGAACGAACCGATTCCGGTGGCGCCGGCGGCCCACTATTTGATGGGCGGTGTGCGAACCGATATCTGGGGACGGACGAATATTCCCCGCTTGTTTGTTTGCGGGGAAGCGGCATGCAACGGTGTGCATGGCGCTAATCGCCTGGCGTCCAATTCGCTGCTGGAGGGGTTGGTCTTTGGTGCGCGGATTGTGGAATCGGGGCGGCCCTGGCTGGATGTGGCGATGGATGAAACGATCGATCATGGTCCGCTGGGGATGACATCGGTCTTTGCGGGGTTACCTTCCGGGGCGAATCCGGCCAGTGCCCAGAAGATTGCCGAAGCGATTCAACATATCATGTGGGAACGGGTCGGCTTGTGGCGTTCGGAAGAAGAGTTAGCGTCGGCTGCTTTTGATCTGGAACGTGTCGCGATCAAAGAGGCCGAGCAAGGCAGTTTGATCCGGGCGCTGGAAGCGGCAAACATGCTTTTATTGGGTAAGTTGACGGCCTGCTCGGCGCTTTTACGTACGGAAAGCCGAGGCGGCCATTACCGTGTGGATGTTCCCGCATCTCGGGATATCTGGCTGCGGCATATTATTCATGCGGTCTAAGGAACGGAGGAAAGCACCATGGAGATGAGCAAAGTCGAATGGTTTTATCCGCAGGTGCGGAAAATCGTTGCCCAGGCGCTGGCCGAAGACGTCGGTTCCGGCGACATTACGGCCATGAGCACGGTGCCGGCGGAAGCGACGACGCGCGGGATTATCCATGCCAAGGAAACGGGCATACTGGCGGGGATTGATGTGGCGGCGCTGGTTTTTGAACTGATGGATCGGCAACTGCGCTTTACGGCCCATAAAAAAGACGGTGAGCCCCTACGGCGCGGTGACGTCATCGCCGAGGTCACCGGCAGTGCCCGATCCGTATTGACGGCCGAGCGGGTGGCGCTGAACTTTTTACAGCACCTGTCGGGCATTGCGACCAAGACGGCCCGTTGTGCCGAAAAGCTGACCTACTATCCGGCGCATATCGTCGATACGCGCAAGACCATTCCGGGACTGCGGGTGCTGGAAAAGTACGCCGTTCGTGTGGGCGGCGGCCGCAATCACCGCTTTGGCCTTTATGATGCGGTGTTGATCAAAGATAACCATATCCGCTTGGCCGGCGGCATCGCCCAGGCCGTTTCCCAGGCACGGCATTATGCACCGCATACGGCCAAAATTGAAGTGGAAGTGGAAGATCTTCAGCAGGTGGCGCAAGCGTTGGAAGCCAATGCCGATATTATCATGCTCGATAATATGCCCCTGGAAATGATGCGGGAAGCGGTCCAGATCATTAACGGTGCTGCCCTGGTGGAAGCGTCGGGCGGTGTGACGGAAGAAAATCTCGTCGATATCGCCAAGACCGGCGTTGATTTTATCTCGATGGGTGCCCTGACGCACAGTGCCCGGGCACTCGATATCAGTTTGGACGTGGAAGTTATGAAGCGAGGAAGCAGTGATGGCGCGAACACAGATCCTGGCGGCCATTAAAAATGCCCCGAGTTATATATCCGGTGAGGAACTGAGCCGCCAACTGCAGATCAGCCGGTCGGCGGTATGGAAGCATGTGGTGGCACTGCGTCAAGAGGGTTATGAAATCGAAGCCCATACGCGCTTAGGCTACCGCTTGCGCAGTGCGTCGCCGCGCCTATTGGCGAGCGAAGTGCTGCCCCGATTGACGACGAAGCGCCTGGGGCAAAACTATCATTTTTTTGCCTCGCTGCCGTCAACGAACCGCACGGCCAAGGAACTGGCGCGCCAAGGCGCACCGGAAGGTACGCTGGTGGTGGCCGAGGAACAAACGGCAGGGCGCGGCCGGCTGGGCCGGGCCTGGGTATCACCGCGTAATTGCGGGATTTACCTGTCCCTGGTGCTACGGCCGGCAGTCCCCCTGGGGATGGCGGCGCAGGTGACGCTGTTGACATCGGTCAGTTACTGCCGGGCGATTGAGCAGGTTACGGGGCTGAAACCGATGATCAAATGGCCCAATGATGTACTCCTGTCCGGGAAAAAGATTTGCGGGATCTTGACGGAAGTTCATGCGGAGATGGAAGCCGTCAATTATCTGATTGTCGGCATCGGGATGAACGTCAATCATCAAGGGGCCGATTTTCCGGAAGAAGTTCGGCCAGTGGCGACGTCACTGGCGCTGGAAGCGGGCAAAACCGTGGACAGCACCCAATTGTTGCTGGCCTTTCTGGCCTGTCTGGAAGCCGACTATGACCGCTGGCTCAGCGATGGCTTTGGGAGCATCCGGGAGCAATGGCTGGCGCGAGCCGCCGGGTTAGGACGACCCGTGCAGATCGTCGCCGGTCAACGGCAATGGCAAGGGCGCCTGGCGTCGATCGACGAAGAAGGCGCGCTTTTAGTTACTGATACCGATGGTGCTACCCACCGGGTGTACAGCGGGGAAGTGAGCATTCGTCCGGAAGGGGGGACCGGTTATGATTTTGGCGATTGATGTAGGCAATACCACCACCCACCTGGGGATCTATCGCATGGATGGAGCGGCACCGGTACTGCTGCATCACTGGAGCATCTCAACTGACCGGGCGCGGACGTCCGATGAATATGCGATTTTACTGCGGAGTTTGTTTTTGGTCGACGGTATTGAGCCGAAGATGCTGCGTGGGGTGATCGCCGCTTGTGTGGTGCCGCCGATGATTCCGACGCTGGAGCGGATGTGCCGCTCCTTGCTGGCGATGGAGCCGCTTTTGGTACGGCCGGGGGTGCGTACGGGGATGCCGGTGCAGATCGAAAATCCCCATGAAGTCGGTGCCGATCGGATTGTCAATGCGGTGGCGGCCTATGCCCGCTATGGCGGCCCGCTGATCATCGTCGATTTTGGTACGGCCACCAGCTACTGTGTGATTTCTGCGCAGGGAGTCTATCTGGGCGGAGCGATTGCACCGGGCGTAACGGTCGCTACGGAAGCGCTTTTTGCCAAAGCGGCTAAACTGCCCCGCATTGAGATCGTC
Source organism: Heliophilum fasciatum (assembly GCF_004341395.1). GTDB lineage: Bacteria > Bacillota > Desulfitobacteriia > Heliobacteriales > Heliobacteriaceae > Heliophilum > Heliophilum fasciatum. Next base: position 26,375 of record NZ_SLXT01000003.1, on the reverse strand, counting down.
AAACCGGCCCGGGTGATCGGGAAAAATACGGTAGCGGCGATGCAGTCGGGCATTGTCTACGGTTTTGCCGGTCAGGTGGAAGGGATCGTGGAACGGCTCAAAGCGGAGATCGGTGAACCGACGCGGGTGATCGCTACGGGTGAAATGGCGCCTTTAATCGCGCCGCTGGCGCCGGTGATTGATCAGGTCGAACTGCTTTTGGCGCTGGAAGGATTAGCGATCATCTACCAGCGTGCGACAGCGATAAAGTGAGGGTATGACGGTGAATTTTGAGCAGGAAACTGTGGTGTCGCCGAGCCGGAACGAAGCCTGTTCATGGCCGGAGCCGGCGCCGCTGAAGATTGGGCCTTATCGGTGGGATGTGCCGCTGATCAGTGCGCCCATGGCCGGTGTGACCGATCGGGCGTTTCGGTCCGTTTTAAAAGATCACCGCTGTCCGCTCGTCGTGACGGAGATGCTTTCCGATAAGGCACTTACCTATGCCAACCAGCATACGTTGGATTTAATGGATATCGGCGGCGAGCCGCGGCCGATTGTGGTGCAGATCTTTGGCTCAGAACCGCCGGTGATGGCAGAAGCGGCGCGGATCGTGGAAGCGGCCGGCGCTTCGATCATCGACATCAATATGGGCTGTCCGGCGCCGAAGATTATCCGCAATGGGGAAGGTTCGGCCCTGCTCAAAGAGCCGGAGCGGGCCGTGGCGATTGCCGAAGCGGTCGTGAAAGCAGTGCAGGTGCCAGTGACCGTCAAGATGCGTACGGGCTGGTCGAGCCATCAGATCGTGGCACCGACGCTGGCACCGATGCTGGAAGCGGTCGGCGTACAAGCGCTGACGGTGCACGGCCGGACGCGGGAAATGTTCTATACCGGTACGGCCGATTGGGAACGGATTGCGCAGGTGGTTCAGGCTGTCCATATCCCGGTCATCGGCAACGGTGATGTGTGGGAACCGGTCGATGCGGCCCATCTCCTGGCGGCCACCGGCTGTGCTGGTGTGATGATCGGCCGCGGGGCACTAGGGAATCCCTGGATCTTCTCGCGGTTGATGCGTTGGGCTAACGAAGGGACACTGCCGCCGCCGCCAACGGCCGCAGAACGGATCGACCAGGCGCTGGAACACTTGCGGCGTAAGGTGGCCGATAAAGGCGAAGATCGCGCTGTGCGGGAAATGCGTGCCCACCTGGCTTGGTACTTAAAAGGCTTGCGTGGGGCGTCGCGCTTGCGGCTGGAAGTGAACCGGGTAACGCAAGTGGCCCAGGTGGAGCGGTTATTTCAGGAATATCTAGAACAGTAAAGGCCGGTCAAGGACCGGTTTTTTTTATTGATCAAAGGGATGGACGGTGAAGGGTGTGCAGTATATACGTCAAGGAACGACACAGTTTCAAAAAGCCAACTTGGCTTTATTTGCCGGGGGATTCGTCAACTTTGCCATCCTTTACTGTGTGCAACCGCTGCTGCCGGAATTTACGGAAGAGTTTCTGGTTTCGCCGACGACGGCATCGCTGGCGGTGTCACTGACGACAGCGGTCATGGCCGTTTTTATGCTGATCGTCGGTTCGCTTTCCGAAGCATGGGGCCGTAAGCCGGTGATGACAGCAACCTTGGTCACGTCTTCGCTGCTGATCATTGCGACCGCACTGGCGCCGACTTTTGAGGCGCTGCTGGTCTGGCGCATGCTTCTGGGCATGGTCTTGGCCGGGCTGCCGGCGATCGCCATGGCCTACTTGGGCGAAGAGATGGAACCAACCAGTTTGGGCCTGGCCATGGGGATGTACATCAGCGGCAACTCGATCGGCGGGATGGCCGGGCGGTTTATCGTTGGGTTGCTTACCGATCTGGGCTCTTGGCGCTGGGCACTGGCGTTAATCGGGGTACTTAGTTTGCTGGCGAGTTTGTACTTTTGGCGGACCTTGCCGGCGTCGCGCAATTTCCGGCCCCGACCGCTGGCGCTCGCGGCGCTGGGTCGTTCCATGGCGGAGCACCTGAAAGATCGCCAGATGGTGCGTCTGTTTGCGACAGGCTTTTTGCTGATGGGCAGCTTTGTTACGCTGTTTAATTATATTGGCTTTGTCTTGATCGCACCGCCCTATGAACTGCGACCGGCCTGGGTCGGCGGCATTTTTATCGTCTATACCGTGGGCACCGTGAGCTCGACCTGGATGGGACAACTCGCCGGGCGCTTCCGGCGGCGGGCCGTGTTGTGGTGGGGGTTGCTGATTGTCGGTGTCGGCGCCTTCGGGACGCTGGCGGCGCCACTGCTTTTCAAGATCATCGGGCTGGCTGTGTTTACCTTTGGCTTTTTTGGTGCCCATTCGATTGCCAGCAGTTGGGTGGGACTGCTGGCTCGTCATGACCGGGCACAAGCATCGGGGCTGTACTTGTTCTTCTATTATACCGGCGCCGGTGTGGCCGGAACGCTGGGCGGTTTGCTTTGGTCGTGGTACGGTTGGCCGGGCATTGTCTGGATGATTGTTGGTTTTATGGTGGTCGCGATGGTCTTGACACGGACACTGGCCAAGGAGAAGAAAACGGCGCTATCGTGATGGTTATATCCAAAAAAATCTAAAAGGATTGATTTCTGGAGAAGGCGTTACTCTTCATAATTAAATATTTTGCGTTAAAATGAAGAAGGAAAAGAGCGAAAAATGCCGAAAAGATTACGAGTAAAAGTAGGTCGATTTCTGTAAAAAATTATAAAATGCGAAAATAATGACGGGAAACCTGTTTTGTTGATGTCCAACATGGATGTGGTCTCAATTCGTTGCTGTTAGGAGGTGCTGGTAGATGGGCAAACTACGGGTAAGTCTCATCGCGTTGGCGATTGCGATCGTGGCCGCTTTGGCTATGCTTGTTAATGTGATCCCTGTACCGGCAGTGGCAGTGACGGATGGATTCCATATTACCTTCGGCGGTAGTAAAAAGCCGGTAACGACTGAAGGCGCTGATGTAACCATGCTCAGCTTTAAGGATTGGCCCCGTGGATTTGTGAAACGTACACGGGATTTTTCCGGTGGCGTCTATGATGGGCAAGCGATCTGGATGATTCCCAATGATGCCGATCAGGTCGTTAAAATGGATCGCATCAGCGGGGAGATGACGGGATATCGCCAGTGGCCGGCCGGGTTTACCAAGGGGTTGACGGCCTTTATCGGCGGGGTTTTTGACGGACAGCATATCTGGATGATTCCGGCCAATGCCGATCAGGTGATCAACATTGACAAAGACAGCGGCGTGATGACTGGATTCAACAATTGGCCCGCCGGATTCACCAAAGATGTCGGTGCCTTTGCCGGGGGCGTTTTTGACGGGCAATCGATCTGGATGATCCCTTATGGTACCGATCAGGTGGTGAAAATCGATAAAGATACCGGTATCATGACCGGATACAGTGCGTGGCCCGCCGGGTTTGAAAAAGGCGAGTATGGCTTTATTGGTGGGGCTTTTGACGGACAACATATTTGGATGATTCCGGCCAATGCCAATATGGTCGTCAAGATTGATAAAGACAGTGGGACGATGACCGGGTATAACCGTTGGCCGAGCGGATTAACGCCAGGGACGATTGCCTTTTCCGGTGGTGTTTTTGACGGTCAGTATATCTGGATGATTCCCTGTCGGGCCAATCAAGTCGTTAAAATTGATATCAACAGCGGTGCCATGATTGGTTACAAGGGCTGGCCCGACGGATTTGACAAGGAAATCAGTTCGTTTATGGGCGGCGTTTATGACGGGGAAAGCATCTGGATGATTCCGCTTAATGCCGACAGTGTGATCCAGATTGACAAAGACACCGGGATTATGAAGCGTCACGAACAATGGCCCAGCGGTTATAAACAAACCAGCATGGCCTTTTATGGCGGCGTCTTTGATGGACGGAATGTCTGGATGATCCCTGGTGATGCCAATGCCGTGATCAAGTTTGCATCGGACTATCGAAGTTATAAAGTGATCTATCATGGCAACGGCCATACCGGCGGCAGTGTGCCCTGGGACGATCGACGGTACGAGCCCGGTACTGATGTGGTTGTCCGTGGCAACAGCGGCGATCTGGAAAAAGAGGGCTACCGATTTGCCGGGTGGAACACAAACATGGATGGCACCGGAACGTCCTATCGGGCCGATGAAGAGATGCGGGTGGGTGTCGGCGATACGATGCTTTATGCCCAGTGGACAGAGGCACCGGGCGCTACCAGTCGTTCGTCCGTCGCTGCCGTGACAACGGCCCGTAGCGAAAATAAAGCGGCTTCCGTCGAGTCGGTGCGCAGCCCTGCTGGGAAAACCCGTAGCGTAAGTAGTCAAAAGAAAACAGCAACGGCTGTCGGCAATCCAACCAATCACGGTGGCAAACCGCAGAAACCGGTGGCCGCAACGGGCATGAAAACCGGCGTAACTAACCGTGCGATAAGCAACGGCACCCCTTTGCCCTTGGCTAGTTCAGCACCAAGCGCTTCTGCGGGGACCGCTACTGTTCGCGACGCTGCGCAAACCAAGACGTCTGATCGGGCCGAACTGCGTCTTCGCCATTCCTATACGGATACGGCTGCCGTGGAAGCGGCAGCGCCACCACCACCGCCACCGGCTCGTGAAAATCTTCCTGCCAGTGATCCGACGGCATGGAACAAGTTAAGTGCGGGCTCAAGCCATGAGCAAGTACTTCCCGGCGGTGGACGTTCTGCGGAACAACCAAAACAAAGCGCTTCGGATCAAAGAGCTTTGATGAATAGATCGGTACCTGTTGGTGCTGCGCTTCCGGGGACAACGGCAGCGAGAGCGCCGGAGATCGCTCCATAGACCGATAAGCCGCTTCAGCGCAGAAAAAATCACCGAAGCGAATGATGGGCCAATCGAACGGTATAGTCGATCAAACGATCGACGATGTTTATTAAGTGCACCCTTTTTTCGAAGGCCGGCTCAAGGTCCATGGATCGGCTGATCGGTGGTTGGTTTTTGCGGCTTTTTGAATAGCCTGTGATATGACCGCTCTTGATTTCCTACAGTATGGGAAGTCAAGGGCTATTCGTGTTTGTAGGATTGTTGGTCTAAGAAAATACAATAACTTACCAAAATATTGTCGATTACCATGACCGGTGTAGGGGAATTTTAACACTAGGCGTAACGTGGTTACCGATAAAGAAGCGCCTCCCGCAATTTTAGAAAGCACAAAAAAGGAGCGCTGTGATAATGACGGGCAATAACCAAGGTCCTAACCAAGAACAGGGAAAAGCAACCCCTACCGGCAGTTACTCGGCCCAGGATCTACGGCATGCTACCGATCCGATGATGCCAAGCGGCAAAACACCGGTTACCCACACATCGTCGTCGACGAATGATCCGGCCCACCATCATGACCAGCACGATCAAGTACCACGTTTTATGATTGACGAAACAGTAGCTCCGCCGGCCCACGCTGTCCATGAATGGCAGCGCGAGCATGTCGCCGGAAAGCACGATCAAGATAAAGCCGGGTACCCGCTGAATGTCATTCTTGATCCGGCCATGCGCGTCATGTACAAATCGGTCCACGACCAAGGTCTCAGCAACGTCTTTGATCGTTTCACCGAACAGGAGAAAATTCGCTGTAAGTTCTGTGTGGAAGGGCTCTCCTGTCAGCTTTGTGCCAACGGCCCTTGCCGGATATCTGATAAAGTGCAACGGGGTGTCTGCGGTGTGGACGCCGATGTGATGGTGGCCCGTAACTTTATGTACCGTCATGTCACCATCGGTACGGCTGCCAATGTGTATCATTGTCACCAAGTGGCCCGTACCTTAAAAGCCGCAGCCGAGCATCCGGAATCGGGCCTCAAAATCCGCGAACCGGAAAAGCTCCGCCACTGGGCATCCTTAGCGGGCCTCGATACCCATAAAGATACGAACGCCCTCGCCATCGACTTCGCCAACTGGGTTATCGCTGACATCTGCCGTCCCCACTACGAGCCATCGCAAACCACCGAAGCTTTTGCCCCGACAAAGCGCAAAGAATTATGGAAAAAGCTCGATCTTTTCCCCGGTGGCGCCAACGCCGAAGTGGCCATGGCGCAAACCATGTGCATGACTAATTTAAACGCCGATCCGGTGTACTTCCTTTTAAAGGCTGTTCGCCTCGGCATCGCCAACGAATATCAGGGCTTGTTGCTGCTCAATATCATCCAGGAGATCCTCATGGGCACCCAACAGCCGGTGATGAAAAAGCAAAACATGGGCCTCCTAGCGAAAGACAAAGTCAACATCATCACCAACGGTCATATGCCGCACCTGGCACACGTGTTGATTGAAGTCGCTTCGGAAGAAAAATGGCAAAACAAAGCCCGTGAAGCCGGTGCCGCAGGTTTGCAAGTGCTCGGTCACGTCTGTGAAGGCCAGCAGTTGATCAACTACAGCGGTGTGCACAATCAAACTGCCTATGCCGGTCAAGAGGGTGAATGGCTTTCAGAAGAATACCTCTTCGCGACTGGCGCTGTCGATCTTTGGACCTTTGATTACAACTGCACGGTGCCGACCTTACCGCTCTATGCCCGGCGCTACGGCACCACGATGGTTTCCGTCGATCCGGTAATCCGCATGCCCGGGACGGAAGTGTTGGAATTCCGTCCGGAAGCGATGCGCGAACAAGCGGAAAAAGCGCTGGACATGGCGATTGCATCGTTTCAAAAACGCAAAGCGGAAAACCGTGAGGTATTCATTCCGCCGTATGTTAGCGAAAAGTGTATGGTCGGCTTTTCTACCGAATCGGTGCGGGCTGCCCTCGGCGGTTCCTTCCGTCCGCTTATCGATCAAATCGCTCAGGGGAATATTCGCGGCATCGCCACTATCGTCGGTTGCACCACTGCCCGCTACGGTCAGGGTGGCAGCAACATTTATAAAATCACTGAAGGTTTGATCAAAAACAATGTGCTTGTGCTCTCCGGCGGCTGTACGTCGTCGGTCATGCAGTACACGGGCCTGACCGATCCGGCCGCCGCCGCGTATGCCGGTTCGGGGCTACGCAAGGTCTGCGAATCCTTGGGCATCCCACCGGTGCTGAACTTCGGCGCTTGTGTGGACATCGGTAAGATGACGCTGACGGCCAAGGAAATCGCTGATGAGATGAACGTCGATACGAACCAGCTGCCGCTGGTCATCGGTGCGCCTGAATATCTGGAGCAAAAAGCTGTTGCCGACGCCTGCACGGCGGTGGCGTTAGGATGGATGGTTCATGTGGCACCGGTACCATCGATCACCGGTAGTGAAGTGGTGGTTAAAACCTTAACGGAAACGACGGCCACGCTGGGCCTCGGTAAAGTGGTCGTCGAACTGGATGCGGAAAAAACTGTGCAGATTTATCTCGATGAAATTGAAGCGAAACGGCAAGCCTTGGGCTTACCGTCGGGGAATGTGCATTAATTCTGCAGGCACAACGGTAAAAAAGCGAAAGACCTTGGATCATCTGGTGATCCAAGGTCTTTTTGTTCTACAATATACTCCTTGCCCCGGCATACCTCACGGCCTATATGACCGAAGAAATCGTCAAACAAGCCGCTTTGAATCGATCTACACCGACTGCCTGCCCGGCGAGCACTTCGATCACATCATCGCTTTACCTGCCTTTGGTGCCAAAGCCGATGATATCAGCACCCCCATGCTGACCCGTGACAGTGACGGCATCGCCATGGAATACCTGCTCGGCCTGCACCCGCCGCTGAACTGGGTACTCTGGAACTTGCCGGCGGCGCCCTCCAGGTCAACGGTCAAAAAACGATCGCCACCGCCGAATTCCGCACCCGCGAAGACTGGCGCTTTGAACTGCTGCTCGCCGGTGACGATGAACACCTGCAAAAATTTCAGCAGTCCCAGCGCACCAAAGTTAAACTCAAAGAAGTGGCCGAAGTCTTTCGCGGAACTGGTGCGGCGCTACTCAGAGGAATGGTGCCAGTATCAAAAAACGATCAGTGAAGCAGAAACCCGCTGGACCGCTGTCAAAAACGATCTCTATGCCAAATTAACGTAGGAGGGAGGAGGAGATAAGAAAAGGAGGTGCGTTGCCTAAAGTCTGAACTTGTTAGGATTCCTTACAAGTTCAACGGGAAGGGAATCGGGATGTCAAAGTTACAATCTTGATAGGGTAAAATCACCTAGAAGTACTCAGTTGGAGACATGGCTTTCAGGGTAGTTTAAGTTGTCTTTGAAGCTCGACAATTCTTTCATAAGGAAGACCCGTAAGTTTCGCAATAGTTTCTAGAGGAAAACCTTCCTTTAATGCCGTGATGGCGGTTTTTTCAATACCTTGCATGATGCCTTGCTTAATCCCTTTTTCGATACCGATTTCTTCGTGTCTACGGTACAACTCTTGAAAAGCTTGCGACATATTCAGCACCTCCAGAATCTTGGATTTTTCCGGTTCAACAATATTTGAAAAGTTAGCAGCGTACATTGTACCGATCAGATAAGCACTATTATCAGTTTTTTCCCCGTCCAGCGCTTCCGTAACCGCCCAAGCCGCACGAGAACGATCACGCGGTTGCTCAAACATCATCGGTAAGAGCATGATCCGCAGCTTGTCTTGGGCATCCAACGGCCGGCGTTGCTGAATTTTTGTGAGGATTCCTTCCAACTCACGATGACCGTCAAAATGCCGGCTCAAGTGAATTACCTGCTGCTGTGTCAAGAGACTGCCTATATCCAGCGGTTCCGGCGTTTTTTGAACTCCTGCCGCATAAATGACCATGCGGCGAATCGCCTGCTTGCGTTCGGAAAATAGCTTTAAATCATAATAAGCATAGCGAATCTGGTCATCCACTGTTGGTTCACTTGACTCGAATTCCATGTGAAGCAACGTATTGTCTTCCAACGCCAATACAACATCCATATCCCGATCTTTGACTTCGATCAATGGTGCTTGTGTGCTGACAGCATCGATCACTTTCGGCAGGGTCACCCCGAAAAACGGGAGAATCTCCCCGCGAAATGTCATCGACAAAGAGCGAAGCGAAATGTCTTTATGCTGCTGGGGAATGCGAACATCACTGTCGATAAACCATCCCTCCTTAACAGTATCGCTTGCTTTGATTGTAGCATACGGAGCACTTAATTTCCATAAGATGTTATTTCGACCTTGGCTACCCCATCCCTGGACAACCATCACCACCACCCCGAATCATAACACCTATGGGAGGGTTTACCAATGGCAGTCAATTTAGAATTTGCAAACAAGGTGGAAGTGGTTATGGAGCAAACTAAATTAATGTGCCAGAACGAAAGTAAATAATCAAAAAAACTACCCATGTCCGCTGAACATGGGTAGTTTTTTTGCATTTTCAGGTCAAACGTCAGGCCAACAGTCAGTTCAACCGTTACGTCAACCACCTGGTCAATCGCCGGAAAGTAATCGGATAGGGGGCGATGCAGATCAAGATCAGGTCAACTCCTGCGAGATCCGGAAATCGGTGCGCAGTTGGTCCACGGGGCTCAAGTAGGGCTGATACCATTTTTTATTGGTCGCAATATCGGACAGTTGAAAATGCTCTTGCAGGCCCATTTCCAGGTGCCGGCTCAAGAGCATGCGCAGTTCCGGATTGGACACTTCCGTCAGCGTTTTGGCCAACATCGTAATGCCCATCTTGGAATCGGTCAGCAATTGATTGGCAATATCAAAATCCGTAACTTTCGGAGTATTTCCCATCAATTCATCGATGATGCCCATGTGGTTTCACCTCCCTGTTGGTTATTGCAGCATGCCGGTGGACTGGCAGAATTGTTGAATGTCGTTGATTTTACGCATCCGCGCATTCAAGCAGTTCGTGGTGGCCGTTTTCAGATCCGGATCTTGGATCATGGGAATGGTCGCCTTGAGTTTTTTGGCCGTCAGCACTTCACTGCGCAACAGTTCATGCAGTTCCAGCGTTTCATGAGGAGCTAAGGTTAGCATCATTTTTCACCTCCTTCCTTCATGAACGAATTCGGCTGTTGGCGAACCGTCGCCGGTCGCATCATTGAATCGGCAGATCGAGGAATCAGCAGATCGAGCAATGCTTTTGTTGGCCTTGATCGATCTGCTGAAAATTCGGTGCTTGCGGTTGGGATAAGCCAAAATATTTTTCCGGGCACTAACGCATCAGTAATAGTTTTCAATGATCGCGATCGGGTTATGCGCATGGGTGTTGCCAATGTTTTCAGCTTCATGCGGTGAAGAGCAACGGATGCCGGCGTGCTTGATCATCAGGGAGAAACCCATGGGGCATGCTAGCGTCAGGAGGTGATCACGATGAAAGACAAAAGGCAGCGGCCCGTGATTGCAGCAGGAAGCGAGGGGGAAGCGCTGGAGTCAACCATTGACGGAGCGCTGAGCGACACAGTGATTCCTTGGGAGCTTCAAAAAGGCTGGTATGATCTGGCGGCGCAGATTCGTAAAGGCGATGACGATTACGATGATAATGATGCATGGAATATGCCGACATCGGCGATGGAAGAGCGGAAGGGGCAATTTACCGAGACCATGAAGGCGTCCCTCGATAAAGAAGATGGCGTCATTGGCAACAACCGTTAATGAGGCCGTTAGGCCATAATGAAATCGAAAACCTGCGATTTCTCCTAAAAAGTGAGAATTCGCAGGTTTTTTTGTGGACAAACAGGCATGGGCAAGCACCAAGAGCGAAGGACGTACATACATTGCGAGCGGATAGAAAACCGAAGGGGAGATCAGTTTTGTTTGAACAAGTAAAGACATACTTGCATCAAAACGTATCGCTGGATCTCATCGATGGGCAGAAGCTGGCTGGCCAAATTGTTGAGGTTGACGATAACGTGTTTAGCCTGGAAACGGGGGAAGGCAAGCGCGTTGTTGCTTACAGTGATGTGGCCACCATTTGTGGTCATGCCAACTGTGTGATGAGCAAAGAGCACATGGAGTACATGGCGGCTCAGATGCAGGGCAATAGCGGTGACGATCAGGATTATGAGAGTTTGCAACGCCCCGGCTTGCCGCCGTATTTATGCCCGCAGTTTGTGTATAGCCCCTACGGGTGTCCGCAGTATCAATATGGTCCGCCCTATGGCTGCCCGCAATACCAGTACGGCCCGCCCTATGGCTGCCCACAGTACCAGTACGGCCCACCTTATGGTTGCCCGCAGTACCAATTCGGACCGCCACCCTGTCGTGAGCGTTTTGGTCCACCGCCGCCACCGTGCCGTGAACGATTTGGCCCGCCGCCACCCTGTCGTGAGCGTTTTGGCCCGCCGCCACCGTGCCGCGAACGATTTGGCCCGCCGCCGCCGCCGTGCCGTGAGCGTTTTGCCCCGCCGCCACCGTGCCGCGAACGCTTTAGCCCACCGCCACCGTGCCGTGAACGATTTGGCCCACCACCCTGTCGCCCACGATTTGTGCCTTAACTAATCATGGACGATCAAACGCTTCTCCGCCTCACACCGGAAGAATCTGAGGCATTGGCTGAAACTTTCGTAATGACGGAACCGTGCCCATCGGCAGAAGTTGCTGCTAAGGCGCACCGAGCCGACGAAGTTTCCGGCGTAGCCGAACCGGCCGGCGTTTCAGTGCGCCTCCCCATGGCCGCGATGGAATTAAATTTGACCTTCAACTGCAACCTTGCCTGTGACTACTGTTTTGTTCACAACAAAGACCCCCAAGAACGGATGAGCCTTGCGACGGCTACCCAAGCGATCGTTCTCTTAATGGACCATGCCGCCTATCCCCAGGTCACGATCACCTTGATCGGTGGGGAACCGCTGCTCGCATTTCCTTTGATTAAGCAAATCATTCCCTATGCGGAAGAAGCGGCACGAGCGCGCCATATTCAGATCAACTGGGGGATAACGACGAACGGAACGTTGCTGACGGAAGAAATCCTCCAATATTTTGCTGACCACCGCATGAATATGATGTTGAGCATCGACGGGGGACCGGAAACGCATGACCGCTACCGCCGGACGAAAAGCGGTGCCGGTACTTGGCATCGGCTTGCCGCGTTGATCCCGCTGATTCAACAGTATCGCTCATGGGTGGTGGCGCGCATGACCGTCAGCCCTGCTGCCATCGAGCAAATGGTTGATGATTTTCGGCAGATCGTTGATTTAGGGATCAATCAGGTGATCATTGCGCCGGCCCAGGGTGCAGCGCTCTGGTCATTGAAGGAAATTGAAGTGTATGGGCGCAATCTGTTGGCCATCATGGAAGAATATCATCGCCTTAAGCAGCTAGGCTATCCGATTTACATCGATGATTTTGAAAAAGAGTCCGGGCCTGATGAACGCTGGGGCTGTCACGCCGGCATCGCATCGCTGGCGGTTGCCCCGAACGGGGACCTATATCCCTGTTCGAAATTGCTGGGCCTGGCGGACGAAACCAAGCGGTGGAAGGTCGGCAATGTTCATACTTCGATTGATTATGGACGGTTGGAACCGTTGCAAGATACGGCCCAGTCGATGCCTGCGCACTGCCGACGGTGCACCCGAAAATGCTACGGCGGCTGCTACGCCGTCAATGCGGAGCAGACGGGGAATCATTTTTTGCCTTCTGAAGAAACGTGCCTCTTTTGGGTGGTGACCCGGGAAGTGCAGCGGCAGTCATCTACGATGCGCTATTCCTGTAGTTCTTGCGGGAACTGCCCGGCTATGTAGAATTTTTCTCGAACGGCACTGAAATCTTAAAAGGCACCGAATTCCAATCAACAGTCGAATCCACCGGATCACTCCGGTGGTTTTTTGGTTTTCTTTATCGTAGTAACGGTGGGATAAGCAAAGTTTTCATGCATTAATTTACCAGGTAAACGATTTTGGAGAGGAGTTTGCAGTGCTGTTGTCGAAAAAATCATTCTTCAACGTGACTGTTGAGCGAAAGGGAGAAGGACGATGGGGAAAATACTGGAGGATAAAATGGGGCAATCCCAGGACAGTGAGCTTCTTCCGGATTTTCATCTTGATGATTTCAATAGGGCATCGATCCAGAGTTACCGTGAGCGATTGGCCCTGCGCAATCCCGGTAACCCTTGGATTGAGCTGGAGACAAAAGAATTTTTATACCGCTTAGGTGCCTGGGGCAAGGTGCGTGGCAAAAGTGTTGAGGGCCCAACGTTAGCGGGCTTACTTATGTTTGGGAAATATCCATCAATTGTTGAGGCCGTTCCCGCTTATTTTTTGGATTATCGTGAAGCTGTAGCACCCCAACCGGGTGAACGATGGTCACAGCGCTTGGTATCCAATGATACCCGGACAACCAATCTGTACGAGTTTTTCTTCGCAGTCGTTCAAAAGTTGACGACCGGCATTAAGGAATCGTTGACCATCGACGGGATGGGACAGCAAGATGATGGGCTGATTCATCGGGCATTGCGGGAGGCGTTGGTCAATACGCTGGTTCACGCCGATTATTACGGGGAACAAGGCATTGTGATCCAGAAAGAGCAGATGACCTTTCGTTTTGCCAATCCCGGCAGGTTAGGCATTCCCCTGGCGCAAGCTGTGCGTGGTGGTACAAGCGAGCGCCGGAATCCCCGGCTCTATGATTTATTTCGCTGTATTGGTATCGGTGAGCGGCCCGGTTCCGGTGTCAAAAATATTTATTGGGTTTGGCAAGAGCAGCAATGGCGGGAGCCGGAACTGGTGGAGCAAGTGCACCCGGATCGGACGGTGTTGACGTTACATCAGGTTTCGCTGTTTCCGGAGCTACGTATGAATAGTAATCTGCATGTTTTACCGGTAGAGGGAACAACGTCCGCGGTCCTGTCGCTGGATCAAGAGCCGGAATTATGGCGGATTGCCAGTGGCATTCAAGAAGAAGAATGGGCGAATCAGCAGAAGCTGGAAGCAACCATCGTGGAGCTTTGTCAGCAGCGAGCGCTTTCCCTGCCCGAACTGGCGGTGCTCCTGGGACAAAGCCCGAAGGAGATGCGCCATGTGGCGCTGGCTAAGCTGCTGGAAGAAAAAAAGCTGCGGTTTTCTTTTGGTGGATCGGCAAGTCAGCCGCGGTTGGTTTACCGGGCGTTAGAAAAGGAGTAATTTGGGCAAGAAAGCCACTGGAATCATGTCCAGTGGCTTTCTTGTTGGGTGTAAAAGTATGGAAAATGGGGGAATGGCCAGCTTGCCGATACTAACTCTAGAACAACGAACATTCTTGATTGGCCGCAACGATATATTTATGGGTCTTATCGAGTCGTACAACATCCTTGTTCTGAAGAGCTTTTTCCAGCCAAAGCGATGCTTGACGTTCGATGACGTTGAGAGCAGTTGCCACCTCTTTTTTGGTGCGTGGTGTTTGCAAGACGGACTGCAGGGTGGGCCAGATTAGGTCAAAGGCATCAACATGACTTTGGCCGGAGACATTACATTGGCCGGAACCGGGGGGTGAATCGGCGCTGAGAGTCCTTGCGGTACTTGGGGTGCTTGGACTGTTTGGCTTGTTTGAATTGCCTAGGCTTTCAGCATCAGCCAAACCGTGGCTGCTTTTGTGTAACCATTTCGCCAGTCGTTCCTGACGCATACATACGACCGGGTCGGTGATAGGAATACCACCGAGGGACAGCAGTTGCAGATTGCCTTCCGGTGTTTCCTCGCCATCGCGGACAAACAGTGGCACCCATTGATGGGTTAGATTTTCGGTGGCCCCGCTCCAGGTTCCGCATTTTGATGTAGTGGAAACAACGACGGCATAATCGCTCAGCCCATAAATGTGCTTATTTCTGGCCGTAGCATTGAAGGTTTTATTGGCCGTCGTGGGCAGTACGGAAGAGAGGAGCAGCAACTTTCCCGTAAGCAACTGCTCTTGGATCGCTTTTTTGCTCACCGTTACCGCCAAGCCTTCAGGGACGATCGAGATGACAAAGCCGCCGTTTTGCAGGGACGCATTTTGGGCAATTGTTTCGAGCCCGCTTGCCCCGCCGGTAACGACAATGAGATCTTCTTTGCTGCAACGCCGTCCCAGCAGTTCGGCAAAATGGGCGCTTTTTTCATCGACTTTTCCAGAGCCGACAACGGCCACCGATGTGGCGGAAGAAAAAAGCAGATTGCGGTTGCCGGAACCAAAAAGAACGAGAGGACTTTTCGGGCCAAGGCGTTTTTTGAGTTTGGCCGGATAGTCTTTTTCGGCGAGGGTCGTTATCCATATCCCTGAACTCGAGAGCATTTCCAACTCGACCAATAGCTTGCTTTGGCGAGACAGCAGAAATTCGATACGAGCGCTTTCGGCAGCGTCCATGCCGAGCGTTGTCATCCAATCGGCCGGTGTAAGTTTCAAGAACGCCTGGGGGTGAAGTTGACTGTTGCGTAGGCGTTGCGACAGTTTGTCCCATTCGGGCGGGGTAAGGGGTTTTTGATTTTTGGCTTGGCGATTCGGTAATGCCAGACTCGTACAAAGAAGCAGGAGCGCTACACTGTCAACCGACAATCGCTCTTTCATGAATGAACATCTCCTCAATATGCCAAGGCGAAGTGTTAAGGACGTCATCGTAGCAAGAACGGTGAGCGAGTAGCAGAAAAAACATCAGCAAGAATCATCAACCGCAGCCATGACCGGCTGTAGCAAATTGACCGTTCAAGTGTGTGAAAAAGCCACTGGCATTGCAGTGGCTTTTTTTATATCTGGGAAACTTTTTCTTACCCCCGGTACGCGTTTGCTTATCCCCGGGAAACTGGCTTAATAAAGTTCCGCTTCCGTAACCCGTTCCAACGTGACTTTGGGTACCTCACGGTAAATCCGCGAAAAGGCTTCAAAATCCATCGGTTTCGGCAGCACACCGTCTTCTTGGGGCAGCCGGGCAACGATATCTTGGAAGAGTTTATCGTAGGGGGCTTGATCGCTGATCAATTCAAAAGCAGCGTTCAATTTGGCTACTTCGGGATTGTTGGGGATTCGGGCCAAGACATTGATACCGACGCGCTCGCAGAACTGCTCGGCATAGCCGGTGCCATCGTCTTTGTTGATGATCATGCCCATGATTCGCGATTTGCCGCCCAGCTTGGCAAAAGAGGAAACGGCCGTACAGATATTGTTGGCTACGTAGAGCGACTGGTGATCGTTGCCGGCCACCAAGATGATCGACTTGGCGATCGATTTGCTGATCGGCACACCAAAGCCGCCGCAAACGACGTCGCCGAGGAAGTCGAGAAAAACATAATCAAAGCGCCATTTGTAGAGCCCCATGCGTTCCAGAATCTCAAAGCCCAGGGAAATCCCTCGGCCGCCGCAACCGATGGCCACTTCGGGACCGCCGATTTCCAGCGCGTGGACGCCGCGGCTTTTGAAGATGATATCTTCCACACGCGGTGCCGGATCGACATCATCCGATTCTGCTTGCAGTTGCGCCCAGTAATCAAGCATGGTAGGCAGGTTGACGCCGTTAAACAGAATGACTGTCGAGTCGTGTTTCGGGTCACAGCCGATTTGCAGGACTCGTTTGTTCATCCGGGCAGCACTGTTTGAGAGGTTCGAGATCACAAAGCTTTTGCCGCTGCCGCCTTTGCCATAGACGGCATAGAAGTTCTTTTCAGACATTCCAACAACTCCTGTACGTTAATCATCGGCGACCCGATGGGATTGGTTATTTTAGGAACGAGGAACCAGGCCTTGGCTCGGCGATAAAGTTACTTGCCTAATTCGCTTAACTGCCGCTTTAAGCCGAGCAAGACAAGGCCGTTGGTGATCGTCAGTCCTGCTTCGGAGATGCCGTGAAGCCAGTCCACTTTGCCCAAGGTCGGTGCGCCGAGCACTTGAGTGGCGTAGAATCCGGTGCCGGCCGTAAAAAAGATAAAGCCAATCAAGGCATGAAAGCCACGGTAGGTGGTGAAGTTGATCACTTCCGGGTGGGTCTTTCGTACTTTATGCATGACATAAAGAAAGTAGATATACGGAAAAATCGAAAGGGTCATCAAGGCTTCTGAAAGACTAGACATGGGTTTGGGTGCCCCCTTTCGCTTCGTTGACACCGGTAGCAGGCAGGGAGCGAATCAAGAAGAAGGCCCAGATGCCAAAGGCGCAGCTGCCCATCAGCGTCAGGTAGCTTTGGGCATCACTCAACCATTGCAGCGTGTCTAAGGTGAGGTGATACCAGATGGCAAAAAAGCCGCTAATCAAGTAGGGCACCATGGCCCAGGGCATAAGCATGAGCATGCGGTTGTTCAGCTTTTGGCCCACACGGTAGAACAAAACCATGGCCAAGCCCCATTCCACGATACTGCCGATATGGACGATCCAGGTGGGAAGGGAAAGTAGTCCTAGCACAGGCTTCACTCCTGCCGTTAGCGCTTAAAGCGCGCAAAGATCACGTCGATGTCGTCGGGGGTAACGGTGTCGCGGTACTGTTCTTTAACCAGTTTTTCGCTTTCCACTTTGAGCATTTTGGAGGCGCTGACGCGGACGAAGAAGGGGATCTTTTTCAGCACCACGTCCATGTGCTTAAGCGCTTCATCGCTCCAACGCACTTCGCGGGCGACGGCTTGGCCCAACAACTGTTGTTCCCATTCGACGCGGGCTTTGTCGCGCTCGCTGCGGCGTTTCGCTTTGTCACTGCTGTACTCAATGTGGATGTGGCTGTAGAGGATGTCAAACAGTTCATTGCTGACGATTTGGATAAGGTACACGGCGCCGGCAAAGCCCATGTACGGTGTGCCGGTGGAACGGCAGACGATCGGCATGGGATGGGCGCAGGGGATAAAGCGGGTGGAAAGACTGTTTTCAGTGATGTAGATCTTTTCGTTGATACAGCCGAAAAAGAGCGTCGGCGGTGTTTCCAAGAGGGAGGCTTTGATATCCATGGCGTTTTTGGTGCGCCAGCGGTCGGTTTTGACGCCGCTCATGTCGCACGTAAAGCCGAGTTCATCTTTGAAAAATGCGGTCAGGCCTTCGGCGTAGGTTTTATGGGCATAGACGCCAAAGGAACTGGTGCGGAAAATGTCTTGGTGGGGCGAGCGCCAGACATCCCAGAAGCCTTGCAAGGTTGTGGCTTTTTCCTGCGCGATAAAAGCGCGGGCGGACTCTTCCAGGCCGAGGGCTTGGCTCAGTTCGAGCAGGAATTTTTCAGTGGCGCGGAGACCGATGGGCGCTTGAAAAGCCGGTTTGCCCATGGCGTTGGCCAGTTTTTGGCCGTATTCCTGGTACATGAGGACGTTGGCGTCGGCGTCGTCGAGACGGACCATGTCGCCGATGTGGCAGTCAAAAGGAAAAGCCACGTTGACTTCGGCGCCGATGCCGGTGATCAGCCGTTTGATTTCGGCAAAGTCGGCATAGGAATTGAAGTTGCCAAAGGTGGGGCCGATGATGTTGACCAGCGGCTTGTCGGTTGCTTTTTTGGGCTGCGCCGGGAAGGTGGGGCGCACTTTTTGATAGAGGTAGTGCAGCACTTCGTCACGGGCCGTATAGTCGTCGGTGTCCAGGGAGCGGGTAGCCATGTACCAGATCCGCTTGCCGTTGATTTCGGCTTCGAGCATGGACGCTTCGCTGGAGATGATCTCGCTTTCCTGGCAGGACAGGATAAACAGTTGATCGTAACGGTCGATCAGTTCGCCGCAGAGCTTTTGCAGCTTATGGAGCGTGCCGTCGAGGGCCACGTCGCTTTCGATGATGTGGGTAGCATGGACATTTTGTAAGTACGGGATGGAGTCGGTATAGTTAAGGGCCGAGTCTACCGGCACGTAGTGACAGCCGATGGGGCCGTCGATGATGATACAGTGGTTGCCTTTCATGGGGGCGAGGACGGCCAACGCGCCCCAGTAGCCATTGGCCATATCGACATCGCGCATCATTTGCATGGTCGGACTAATCTCCTTTATCGGTGTTCGCTTATGGTTAGCCTTTGGCGCCCGGGCAACAGGCGCAAAGGTGCTCGTCCACTTCAGCGACGGGCAGGGAACGAGGCATATCAAAATCTTGGAAGAAGGAACGGATGTTATGGACGGCCGGACGGGTTGCGATCAAACGGTGCATCAGTTCCAGCACGTTTTCCGCGCCATGGGCGAGGTACATGGGGCGGGAGGCGATCAGGTTGGTGAAATACACCGAAACCATGCCCAACTCTTTGCCCATACCGGCGACGTCGGTAGCAGCCAGCGATACGTCCGGTTGATGCTTTTTAATCGCCACAAAATCGTCAGCGGCCGATTTGCGGAATTTGATCTCTTGGACACCGTGCTCTTTCAGCCAGGTGATATCAGGCTCGCAAAGGGGCGATTTGCCGATGGACGTGGACACATAGGTCACCTTAGCTCCGGCTTCGATCAGGAGGCGGGCGATAGAGAATTCAAAGCCTTCATACCCGGCCACGACGATTTTGACGCCTTTGAGATTGAGAGGACCGTCGAGGATCTTTTGCACGGCATCCCGTTCTTCCCGGGCGACTTTTTCGGCCAGCTGGGCATCGACGTCGGTTTTTTCGGCGAGCGCTTTGATCCAGTTGTAGGTGCCTTCGGCGCCGACGGGGGCGCTGGTGACGTGGTTGATGCCCACTTCTTCGAATTGACGCATGGAGCGGGTGTAGAAGGGATGGAGGCAAGCCATGGTTGAGACGTTGAGGGCTTTGCGGAAATCGTTGATGTCTTTGCTGGGTACGTGGGCGCGATATTTGAGGCCGAGTTTTTCGGCGAGATGTTCAATGGCGATGGAGTCGGAAGGGAACACTTCGCCGATGGAGGCGATGCTTTTCGGCTCCCGCAGCTTGTGATCACCGTTTTGCTTGAGTTTTTTGAAGATGCCTTCCAGGGTGACGTCTTTGGCTTCGGCGTGACTGCGGGTGCCGAAACCGGTGATACGCAGCGGAATGATCTCGGGCATCTGGCGAGCCATTTCGTCGACGTCGATACCGACGGTGGTGGCGACGCAAAGGTTGATGACGGGAACGAATTCCGGTTTTTCTTCTTCGATGAGCTGTTTCAAGGCCGCCATCAAGTTATGTTGGAGGTTTTTGTCGGTAAAATCGATGGAATTCAGCAGGGGAGCGTAGATCGATTTGCGGGCGGCATAAAAGTGGGCCAGAAAGTTCAGGCCGTAATAGCAACCGTGGTTGCCAAGCAGTACCGGTAAAAAGCCTTCGAGGCGGGTTAGCACGCGCAGGCCGCCGAAGGCGGGACAGGGGCTTTGGGTGGCAACTTTGATCGACTTGATCGGTTCCATGGTCTATCTCCTTTGCTGAGCAAGATGTGAAATCAACAGAGGCGACGTGTCCCAAGAAGGGCGCGACGCGTGAACGCACAAGTGTCTATGATAACTATAAACGAACAGTCTGAAAATGCAAGAATAATGTCCCGATTACCGCCTTTTGACTCTGTGCGGGGTGGGACGAGGAGTGATCATTTTTTTCTTGTTTTGGTTTACACTAGTAAGCAGGAAGGATTGAGAGTTGGAATGCTGTAAAGTAAATGGGGTTAGATGATGCCGTATATTATTCATCGAAACCGGCGAATCTTTTTTGAGGAACGCGGTGACGGTGCACCGCTGCTGTTGATCCACGGGGTGGCGGTCAGTCACAAGATGTGGGCGCCGCAACTGGCGGTGTTGGCGCGATCATACCGGGTGATTGCGCCGGATTTGCGTGGAGCCGGGAAGTCCTCAGGGTTGTCCTGGCAAAGCCGGGTGGCCGATCTGGTGGCCGATTTGATTGCGCTGCTCGATAGGCTGGCGATTGAGCAAGTGGCCGTCTGCGGGTTGTCTTTTGGCGGCGTTGTGGCGCAGGAATTGGTCCTGCGTTACCCGGAGCGGTGTGCCATGCTGGTCTTAGTCGATACGTTTAGTGAACTCCGGCCGGGTATAAGCCAGGAGGGGGCCTTGTGGCTGGCCACATGGCTGGGGGTACCGCTGTTTCTGATGCCCAAGCGCTGGATGTTGGCGCGGATGAAGGAGAGCTACGGGAAATGGCCTGTGGCTTGCCGTTGTTTGACTGCCGAGATTCCGAAAATTCGCGGCATGGAAGCGGTCAAGATGCGCTGGATGATGCGTGGATTGCGATTAACGCCCCGGTTGGCCGCGATTCACTGTCCTTGTTTAGGCATCGTCGGCGGCAATACGGCGCTGGGGATCGCGTTGATGCGACGGGTGATCGAAGCGATTCCCGGCGCTAAGCTGCGCGTTGTTCCCCATGCCTTTGATCCGACGTCGCTGTGCCAGCCGGCGATCTTTAATCGGTTAGTCGATGAATTTTTAGCGCCCTGGCAGGAACGCTGGGCTGCTCGTTCAAGTGAAAGGTTTCTCAGGAAAATATCGGCGCGCGCAAGGAATCGGCAGAGTATATGTCGAAGTAGGTGGGAACCATCTTTTATTACGTTAGGAGTGGGGCAGCGAAACGCGAAGGATGGTGCGGAGAGGTGAGGATATGCGCAGATCGGTGGATGTGGAAGAAATCGCGCAAGACATCCTGAATGAGATCGGGGAACGTTATCTGGAAGAGATTGAAGCTGCGATTGCACTCA
Organism: Heliophilum fasciatum; assembly: GCF_004341395.1. Classification (GTDB taxonomy): domain Bacteria; phylum Bacillota; class Desulfitobacteriia; order Heliobacteriales; family Heliobacteriaceae; genus Heliophilum; species Heliophilum fasciatum. The sequence goes on along the minus strand of NZ_SLXT01000003.1, from coordinate 5,000 downwards.
TGGATGATGGTAATAATGGGGAAATGAACGCGGTGTTGCTCTACGGTATTGTGTCGAGTTTGAAATGTCATACGGAGCGCTTTGCGATTCGATTGGTGCAAAAAGTGGTTGATGAACTGGAGCGAACCAAGGGAATATAAGAAGGCCTGTCGGGCTGGGTGATGACCGAAACTGATTTTTCGGTCATCGCCGGGAGCCGGCAGGCCTTTGGCTTTTTTCTGGATTCTTCGTGTTCTGGGTCTTCGTGAAAGGGTCAGTATGGCGATGTCGTCATGTTCGAAGATCAATAGTCGGTGCGGTTCATCTGGTCAGCAAAGGCTTGGATGCGCTCTAAGGAGATGGTGGAATGGTCAGTGGTGACGTTCGTTACGGAGCTTAATTTCAAGCGCTCCCACAATCCGAGTTGGCTGCGAATGATGCGGCCGCCGAAGTTGTCGACAGCGACGCTTTTTTTCAGCAGCGGTTCGGGAAAGGCTTTATAGAGCTGTTCGAGCGAACGCGGACCTTCCTGGAGTCCGCAAACATAAAGGCCGACCCGTTTGCGCATCATGTCTTGAAAGTTAGAAAGCATAAAATCTTTGATTTCACGGGATTGGATGACGTCACCGCCGTAGATCGGAAAGCCCAGGATGACCCGTTGGAAGGGCACGGTGATGGCTTTGGCGCGATCGGCTGCGATATCGATCAACTCGGCAGGACCGTTGAGTTTCTCGGCCAGCAAGCGAGCACATTCGGCGGTGGCGCCATGCCGGGTCATGTAGGCGATGATGGTATTCATGAAAGCAAACCCCCGTGTGAATAGTTACCGTAACAATAGCATTGATGGGGGGCGGTTGGCAAGTGTTCGACGGCTGCAGTGCCGTTGTAGCGAGTGGTACGCTGGGTATTTTTTGTGAGTTGATGCGTATGTATCGTAGTAATATCAAGCAGGAGAAGGTGTGAACGCTTGGCTGCTGTGGTACTGGTTACGCATCCATGGAATGAGCATGAATTGCAAAGTGCTTTTCCCTGGTCGCGCTTTGTCCATCCGGGCCTGCTGACCCGTGTGCTCCCCTTTTTTGCTCCCTTTGAGATGGCCCATGTGCATGTGGGCATGAACGGTGATCACTGGCTCCAGGGGCGGGTGATCACTTGTCCAAGTACGTTGCTTCCCTGGCAATCGCCGTCGATCCAAACGATGGCGGCGCAGATCCATCAAGCGTGCTTGTGGGCGGTGCAACAGGGTGTCCGGGTGATTGGCCTGGGCGGAATGCTCCGGCATCTCTGCCAGCACTGGTCGGGGCTGCCTGGCGCGGAGTGGAGCATGGCGCAACGCTATTCGGTGCCGGTGGTGACGGGAAGTGCCTATACGGTCAGTACGACGCTGGCAACACTGCGCAAGTGGCTGCGGTTTTATGGAAAGCGTCCGTCGTCCTGTTCGGTGGTGCTGGTGGCCGGAGCGGCCGGTTCCTTTGCCGTAGGGGCCTTGGATGCGATTTTGATTCGTATGCTGGCGCGGGAGATGCGGGAATTGACGCTGGTCATGCCGGGTCAACAGCGTCATCGGGGATTGGAGCGATTAGGGTATCGCATTTTGCTGGAAAGTGGTGTCGCCGTCAGTTGTTCCGGGCAAGTGGAGGCGGCAGTGCGTAAGGCCGATGTGATTGTGCTGGCCGGGGCGTCCGATGGCTGGGAACAACCAGGCATGAACGGGTGGGCCGGCGGGGAAGGGCGGTTCGGCCATGATGATTGGCTGGGCGGGGTAGCGCCGGACGCGATCATATGCCATTTTGCCGATCATGCGCCGATTTCCCGGTACATTCACGCACGGCGTCCGGAATTGCTGTTGATTCATGGCCAGCGCGTCAGTATGCCGGCGAGTATGACCTATCAAGGGCGCAGTTTTGCCCAGCCGGGCTGGGTGGACGCAGCTTTGATCGAAGCGATTTTGCTGGCGAAAGAACATCGCCATGAATGTTTTTCGTTGGGTGGGGAATTATCTATGGAGCAAGTGAGCGCGATGCAAGTCCTTGCACAAAAACACGATTTTCAGGCGGAAGCTGGAAAGTTGGGCGGACGAATGGATGTGGCGTAGCAGTAGACAGGAGTAGAAATTAATGTTGACAATTATTTGTAGCATCGATATAATACGAGGAAGATTTTTTGCATGAAAGCACTGCCTGGACACGTTCCGATGTGTCTGGACGCAGTGCTTATTGCGTATGGATGTCTCACTTTACTGATGGGGTAAAAGTGAGGTTGAAGTTAGGGTTGTATTTGTCATTGCATAAGTAATCGTAGCATCTCATATCTTCCTAACATTAAAAAATAAAGTGGGGGAGCACACATGGGAGAAAAAGCTGTTATACTGACGGCAGATGGCTTGCAAAAGCTCGAGGATGAACTGGATGAGTTGAAGTCACATCGCCGTGGACAGGTTGCTGAGCGTATCAAACAAGCGATTGATTATGGTGATATCAGTGAAAACTCGGAGTATGAAGATGCCAAAAATGAGCAGGCTTTTGTGGAAGGCCGGATCATTCAGCTAGAAAAGATGATTCGTAATGCTCAGGTGATCGAAGCCAGCAATGTTCAGACGGATGTTGTGGCCATTGGATCCCGGGTATTGCTCAAGGACATGGATGATGACGAGGAAATTGAATACATGATCGTTGGTTCAGCCGAAGCAGACCCGGGTAAGCATCGCATCTCAAACGCTTTGCCGGTCGGCAAAGCGTTGCTGGGGCAGCGCAAAGGGGCCGTAGTGGAGATTCAAGTGCCGGCGGGCAAGATCCAGTACAAAGTTCTCGACATCAATAAGTAGTAAGTAGTGCACAAATGACCCCCATGGCCAGGCGTCCCCTGGCCTTTTTGACGATTTCGAGGAGGACAAGCGTACAATGGATACGGAAAAAAACGAAGTAAAAGCAGAATCGAAAAATGATTTGATGCGTGTTCGCTTGGAAAAACTGGCGGAACTGCGCAGCGCCGGTGTCGACCCCTTTGGGTCGCGCTTTGAGACAAGTCATCATGCTGCGGACATTCGTGATCAATTCGAGGCCATGGAAAATCAAACGGTGCGCATTGCCGGACGGATGATGGCCAAGCGCCATCAAGGCAAAGCGGGCTTTGCTAATGTGCAGGACTTGTCAGGGTCGATACAAATTTACGTGCGCCGCGATGCCGTCGGCGATGCTGCTTTTGATTTGTTTGTCAAAGCCGACATTGGCGATATCTATGGTGTCGAAGGTCATGTATTTCGCACCCAAAAAGGCGAAATCTCGGTGTGGGTAAAGTCCTTTGTGCTTTTGACAAAGTCGCTCCATCCGCTGCCGGAAAAATGGCATGGCCTGAAGGATGTGGAGTTGCGCTATCGCCAGCGCTATGTCGATCTGATCGTCAATCCCGACGTCAAGCGGACCTTTGTCTTGCGGAGCAAGATCATTCGTGCCGTTCGCCGTTATCTCGATGAGCAGCGGTTTTTGGAAGTGGAAACACCGGTGCTGCATTCGATTGCCGGAGGTGCTACGGCCCGTCCTTTCATTACGCATCACAACGCGCTGGACATGGAGCTTTATATGCGGATCGCCTTGGAACTGCATCTGAAGCGTTTGATCGTGGGCGGGTTGGAACGGGTCTATGAGATTGGGCGGATCTTCCGTAATGAAGGCATTTCGACGCGCCATAATCCCGAATTCACCATGGTTGAGATCTATCAAGCCTTTGGTGACTTTAATGATATGATGGAGCTCACGGAAAATATGGTGGCCTACGTGGCGCAAGAAGTGCTGGGCACGACGAAGGTTCCTTATCAAGGGGAAATCATCGATTTGACGCCACCCTGGAAACGCCTCAACATGCTCGATGCGATCAAGCAATTTGCCGGTGTTGACTTTACGGTGCTGGAGACGGCGGAAGCGGCGCTGGCAGCGGCACGGGCGGCCGGTGTTTTTGTTGCCGATGGTGCTTCCCGAGGGGATATCATCAATGAGGTCTTTGAAGAAAAAGTAGAACCGCATTTGATACAACCGCACTTCATTACGGGCCATCCTGTGGAGATTTCGCCATTGGCCAAACGCAACAGTGACGATCCGCGGTACACCGATCGCTTCGAAGTGTTTATCACCAGTCGTGAATTAGGCAATGCCTTCTCGGAGTTGAATGATCCCATCGATCAACGGGAGCGCTTTGAAAAGCAACTGGCCCTGCGTGCGGCCGGTGATGACGAAGCGCATATGATGGATGAAGATTTCTTGACTGCCCTCGAATATGGCATGCCGCCTACCGGTGGCTTAGGTATCGGGATCGATCGATTGGTTATGCTGCTGACTGATTCCCCGTCGATTCGTGATGTGATTTTGTTTCCCACGATGCGTCACCGCGAAGATTAGAGGCTTGGCGGGATTAGCGCCTTGCGGGAAGAGTAGCGCTTCGGTGGTTATTAGCGTCCTGCGAGATGGTGCGCATCTTGCGGGACGTTATTTATTTTTTGCGATTTATAAAAAAAGGTGTTGACGTCTCCTGGACGTTATGATACTATACTTCTTGCCGGTGCGCGGTGATTCGAGAGAAAGCAACAAGCATCGACAAACTTGGTCCTTGAAAATCAAACAGTTGAAAAAGCGTGATAACCTTTTTAATGAAATTCCAGTTAGTAAGTAAACGAGCTTGACTCGAACACTTCATAATTTTATGGAGAGTTTGATCCTGGCTCAGGACGAACGCTGGCGGCATGCCTAACACATGCAAGTCGAACGGAACATCAAAGCTTCGGTGGCGATGTTTAGTGGCGGACGGGTGAGTAACGCGTGGATCATCTACCTCGGTGTGGGGAATAACAGCCCGAAAGGGCTGCTAATACCGCATAATATCCTTCGGGATCAAAGGCTTTGGCCGCATCGAGATGAGTCTGCGTCCGATTAGCTAGTTGGTGGGGTAAGAGCCTACCAAGGCGACGATCGGTAGCCGGCCTGAGAGGGCGAACGGCCACACTGGGACTGAGACACGGCCCAGACTCCTAC
>NZ_SLXT01000002.1 GCF_004341395.1 Heliophilum fasciatum | reverse complement strand
CAAAAGTATCGTAATTCAATATGAACCGCCGTATACCGAACGGTACGTACGGTGGTGTGAGAGGTCGGGGGTTAATCGCCCCCTCCTACTCGATTTTTCTTAACTCCGTTCAACTTCTTCGGGTAGCATCAGATCAGGTATTGCAGGGTACAGCGGGTACAAAGGATAAAGTGGTTCGGATTTTGAAGCTAAAATTCGGACATAGGCTACAGAAATTCTCTCGATCTGATTCGTCCAGAACTTTAGAGAAAACTGCATTATCGGTCCGATAAGAATAACCGTAGTAAATGTTCCTAATGCAACAGGTCCTCCAAGCAGCCAGCCGATTGTCAACGCAATTACTTCAATTATGGTTCTGGATAACCTTATTGACATAGAAAACCTTTTTGATATAAAAAGGGTGAGTCCTTCCCTTGGCCCTGCACCGAATTTTGAAGATACATACATTCCTGATCCGAAGCCCATCAGGGTGATACCGCTCAACAGCATCATGGTTCGGGGCATAAATCCATCAAAAACAGGAAGCAGCTTGCTTTCTAAAATTAAATTCATAAAGAAGCCAATCATGATGATATTCACAATGCTTCCGAGAGATGGTTTTTCTTTTTCCAGGAAAGCAGTCATTAAAATCATACTAACGCCGATAATCTGTACCCATCTTCCGATGGAAAAGGGTGTCTTGTTCGCCAGACCAATATGCAGAACATCCCAGGTTGGTACGCCAAGACTTGCCGTGATGGCTGTTGATGCTCCCAAGGATAATACAAGTATTCCTGTAATGAATACTAATCCCCGAAGAAATAGGATAAAGTAGTTTCTTTTTGATTCGTTTTCTGATTCGTTTTCTGATTCAATCATACCGTTGGTTGATTTCAATTGGATATCCATCATTTTGTATCTCCTAAGTTTTTCGTCATTTTATCTAAAACACGGTTAAACACATTAAGATCATGTTCGTCAATGTGACGCAAAGCATCCTTTTCCACATTTACAGCAGCTTCAAACCATTTTTGAAACTCCGCGTCAACTTTATTAGTAAGCCTGATGTGTTTTTCCCGCTTGTCCTTTCCTTCAAACCGGGTTATCCAACCCATTTCCTCCAACCTTGTTAACGTTCGGGTGATGGTGGGTGCTTCTACGTTAAGATAATGACCAAGTTCAACCTGTGTGCACTCTTTTCTGTCATGCAAAAGTAATATGATTAACCATTGTGAAGAATGCAATCCACTTGGAGTCAATTTTTCGTTTAATCGCTTTGTCAATAACCGGCCTAGCTGGTTTACCTTGTGGCCGTAGAGTGATTTCGATACCATTTTGAACGTAGCCCTCCGATGCGATCGATCATATCTGATAAATTGCTAGATATAATTTTGATTAAAACATCAAGTGATTATCTAATTAAGTATTGCCCGGGCGACAGTTACCCATGCAACTGTTACTTAGGCAACTGTTACTTAAGTAATCATTACCTGGGTAAGTATAATGTAAAGAATGTGGATTTGTCCAGGCTGAATTTGAAAGTACTTCCGGCATTGGAAACACAGGATGAATAAGTTTTTCGCCCGGTATTGCTTTGGCTATGGCAGTGACTGAGCAAGATTACCAGCAAATCAGTGCGTTTATAGCTATGAGCAAAAAACTGTTAAGATGGTGTCGCAATGTCAATTATAGATTTCAGGGGTGAAAGGTTATGACACCAAAAGCGGAAGACCGGTTATGGCTGATCTGGCAGGATCCGCAAACCTGCTTAAGGCATGCTATCGGCGAGTTATGGAGAGATCAGGGGAACTATTATTTTCAGTACAATGAGGAAAAATTAAAAGAAGCCGAAAAGAACGGATGCCTACCTCACCCGGCTTTTCCGGATATAAGAAAACAATATGAGTCCGATCAATTGTTTAATGCATTTGCCAGAAGGTTGCCGAATAAAAAAAGGCCCGATTATAGGGACATTCTTAGCAAATATGCATTGACCGTTGATAGTGATGATTTTGCGATTTTATCGGCAACAGGCGGAAAACTGGTGACAGATTATTTTGAGTTTGCCAAAGTGATGGCCAATTGTGACAATCAATCATTTCAACATGATTTCTATGTAGCAGGATGGAAGTATTGGGGGGCAAAGGGGAATTTCGGCGTCAATGATTTTGCGCAAGGCGAACGACTGAATCTTGTTCATGAGGAAAATAACCTGTTTGATCCATTTGCGCTTCGAATTTTTTCCGAAAATGGAGTTAAGATAGGCTATGTGCCTGCCTTCTATAGTAGGGATATCGGGCATTACTTGGCGAAACACTGCGGAATCGAAGTGTGTGTGATTACTTTTGAGCCAAATGCTGAGTCTGACAAGGTGATGAAAGTTAGGATTACTTGCGAGAGTACGTGTGTTCATGCGGTATAGGTGGATTTGAATTGGGATGGCCCTCGGCGAAAGCCGGGGGTTTATTTTTTTTCGACATAATCCAACATAAAACTGAAATCCATGTCGAAATGTGAAGGATTATTTTTCGTGTAAAAATATTTAATTTGTAGGATAATGTATGGAAAAGGGGAATAATGCAACAGGAGGATGAAAAATATGCCGAATAATAACCATGAATTTGACCAATTAGATTTATGGCATGACACGTACATATTTATGAAAATAGGATCAGCACAAGATACTCGAGGAAATACATATATTGGACACGAAATTATGCAATTTTATTTGGACGATCAGGCGACGCGAGGATACACTTGGTTTTCTACGGAAAGTTTGTCCAACGGTATGGCAGAGTCCCAGGTGACAGCCTTTCAGGAAGCGATCCATCAGGGTCACAAGGTAGGGATGATTTTTGTCATTGGACGGGATGCAGGCGGAACCAATGATATTGCTTATACAGCAGAGGTACTCAATGTGTACTCGAAGCCAGAGCCTGGTTATTGTCCGGAAAGGAATGCATTCCCTACATTATGGCATAAGAAAGCAAGAATTTGGATTAAGCTCACTAACCTTATGCTCAATAGAACACTTTCAGTGACTGATTTTGTTATTAAAAGCACAGGGAATTCATTACAAACAGTGATCAATAGAAGTCAGTTTCATTTCGGTTATGTTCAAAGGGTCTGGCGAGAATAAGTAGTAAAACGATAATACATTGATAGAAAGCAATGCTTCGATAATTTGCTCAAAGGGTTGCTTTTTTTATTCTCCTTTCTCCACTCCCACCCATCAAACAAATTTTTCCCGCCCCAACCCCCCAAAAACCCCCGCCTCCCCGCACAAACCAGTACGTTTCGACACTTTTCCCCTTTTGCCATAATGTAAAATGATAATAATAGCCCTTTTTATAACCATACACGCCCCATGAAAAAAATCCACCCCCAGGCAGGTGACTTTCGCAGATGAAACTCGAAGACATCAAGAAAGAAACTGCCATCGCCGGTATCGAATCAAACCAAATCGTCCGCGTCGTCACCACTGAACCGGTTGGTAATAACGCCATCACTGTATACTACAAAACCACCGATGGCCGCTTAACAGAACGGATGCTTTTTCGCACCGATGAAGCGAATCTATCCTTGGCTGAGGCCGGTCGCCCGTGGGCATTTGATGCACCGGGAGCCGATCTTAAGCTTGTCACCGAAGCGTACAGCATCAATTTGGCCCATCTTTTTGCCCCCATGATGACCGTACATACCTCCAACGTCGATCCGTTGCCCCATCAGATTATGGCCGTCTACGAGTCCATGCTTACCCGGCAACCGCTGCGCTACGTCTTGGCCGACGATCCCGGTGCTGGCAAAACGATCATGGCCGGCTTGTTTATCCGTGAACTGCTCATGCGGGCCGACGCCAAACGCGTGCCCATCGTCGCCCCCGGTAGCTTGGTGGAGCAGTGGCAAGATGAAATACATGAAAAATTCGGCCTCGCCTTTACCATCTTTAGTCGGGATATGGTGGCTCAATCCCCCAGCGGCAATCCTTTTGATGATATCGATCTGCTTGTCGTCCGGATTGATCAACTTTCCCGCAACGACGAACTGCAGCAAAAACTACGCCTCACTCGTTGCGATCTCATTGTCGTCGATGAAGCTCACAAAATGTCGGCCAGCTACTCCGGCACCAAAATCAGCAAAACCAAACGATTTCTCCTCGGTGAACTACTGGGTTCGATCAGTCGCCATTTCTTACTCATGACGGCAACGCCCTACAACGGTAAAAAAGAAGACGTCTAACTGTTGCTCTCCTTACTTGATGCCAAATTCCTAGAGTTGTATTTATATTTAACGCTGCAACCATCCTGTGGATTATTATGCTGGACATGCTAGCGTAACCTGGGTCTCTCTTGGAATGTAATATGAAAGGAAGATAGAGATGATCATTCGTGGTCGGTTAACCATATATAGTAAAATTCATTCAATGGATTCACCAAATTCAAAATGTCACATGAGGATCCTAAGGTGGGATAACGCCCATATTATGGATATTCCACATCATAACTGCAACAATCATAGGAGATTTTTGTGAATCGGAGTTGTTTTCCCGATATAATTTGTAAAATTAAAGAGAGCAGCGGATGGGGTATGTGCTTTCGTTTGAAAAAATCTGGTTAACCGAACACGAATGTAGAGATGATAAACAACATCATAGTAGTAGGAATGCATCCATATGAATGGACAAATGAGGAACTAAGTGATACTATGCGGTCCATGACACTTGCGTATTCGAATATTAATAAAGTTTTTCTTGACCCTAGCATCGGATATCGAAAAGCTAAAAAAAATAATTATACTTTTAGCACATCATGGAGTTGCAATACATCTCAAAATGTTCTTGTTTGTACACCGCCACTTGAAACTCTACCTTCTTCATTTGGATTAAGTCATGTTAAACGTTTGTGGTCATTGAAAACCTTGGGGCAACTGTTATCCAAGGAATTAGGAGATAGCTGGAGAGAAGAGTCAATACTTCATCTTTCATCAGGAGGTATTAGTCAATCTTATAATATAATGATGGCATTAAAACCACGATGGTTAATATTCGATATTCTTGATGATAATTTGGGCTTTCCTGGTATTACAAATGCGGAGAGAGTGATTCTAGAGCGGCAGTTCCTACAAATTATAGATCAAGCCACATTAACGACGGCTGTATCTAAATATTTAGTGGAAAAAATCCAAAAAGATTATTCGCGTTCCGTAGAACTATTATCAAACGGAGTTGATATTAAAAGATTTGCACATAAGCCATCATTTAATCGACCTCTAAATGATTTGATAGAACTGGAAAAACCAATAATAGGTTTTGTCGGGGCAATTACCAATTGGATTGATATAGATCTAATAATAAACATTGCACGTTCTCTTGATAAGGGAACTTTAGTTTTTGTTGGTCCAGTTATTGAGAATGCAATTGGTGAACAAAAAATTAACAGCTTGAGAAATAACCCCAAAATAAAATTACTTGGTCCTAAGTCATATGATTTAGTTCCAAATTATTTACATAATTTTGATGTTCTTCTGCTACCAAGAAATTATGAACCTCATTCTCTTGCTTCAGATCCTTTAAAATTATATGAATATATGGCTACAGGAAAACCTATTGTCGCAACAGCTATACCAAGTGCTATTCGGTTTAATGATTTTATTTTTGTTGGTCATACGCATAACGACATAATATCATTGTTGAGAAATGTAGAATATAAGTGGTCTGAAAGTATTAAAAACAAGCAGTTAACCGAAGTTAGAAAAATGTCTTGGGAAAATAGAGCAGTTACTTTATTGGATGAATTCCAAGCAAAACAATTAGCATCTAGCAGGCATGTGCGGGCGGTGGGATAAGTTTAGGTGATTAAAGTTTGAATGGTATTACGGAAGCCTTAGTCCATGCGCGAAACTTACAAATGAATCTTGTCGCCCATGCAGGAGGTTGTTCCGGTGAAAGGCCTTTCGGAAATTAAGTGGGAGCCATTTTTGCTGAATGCCAGTGCGCCCAACCTGACGCAGGAGATCATGCGGGTACTGAAAGAAAATGAAATCTTGATCACCGAATGGGCGCCGATCCATCTGGCGAATTTGCTGAAACGCTGGTTTTGGAAAGATGGGGCGGAAGCCAATGCACTTGATGTATGGCATAAAACCTGCGCTTATCTTTATTTGCCGCGATTGAAGGATGATCAGGTCTTTCAGCGAGCGATTGAGGCCGGGGCGGGGAGCCAGGACTTTTTCGGACTGGCCCAGGGAAAAGAAGACGGGCGCTATCTTGGGTTTTCTTTTGGACAATCGGCCGGGATTTTCTTGAACAGTGCCATTTTGAAAGTGGTTCTGATCCGGAATATGTAATGAAAATCACCGGCTTGCCCTTGAAAGACATTCTCGAATTGCAAAGGATGATAAGCAATACGTAGAGCCATTTTTCTTGGAAATTTCGCGGGGCTGCTAAGCATTGGCAGCCCCGGATTTGTTTCTTGATGATATGGGGAAGTGGAGCGTAAGCCTTTATCTTCACGGATTTCGCCGTAACTCTTCCGCAACTGCCCGCTCAATTTTTTCAATCTCCGAATTCCGATCTTTCCACCAATTGCGACTCCAAATCCGATGGATTTTCCACCCCCGGCTTTCAAGGAAGTTATGCCGGTAGATATCCCGCTCACGAGCCGAAGGGGCACTATGGTAGGTAGCCCCATCGCATTCAATCGCCAAGAGGTAGCGCGTTGGATCATGAGGATGAACGATGGACAAATCAATCCGGTAGCCGGCACATTTGACCTGTGTATCAAGCTGATAATTCCGCTTTTGCAGGCACGCGTAGACTTGCTCTTCAAATATACTGTCAAAGTGCTTGTCCTTTTCTTGAAACTTGGTCCGAAGTGCATCGTTCAACTGATGAAGTATCTGGTCGACCCGTTCCCGGTCACCGTCGGACACGGCTTTGGCGTATTGAAGATAGTAAATAAATAGCTTGGGGCCTTCATTTTTACAATTGTTCGGCATCACCAGCGGCATGCTGCATAGCACAAAGATTTTGTCTTTGGCTCGTGTAATCGCTACATTCAAATAGCGTTCACCGCCGGGTTCATTGATTGTGCCATACCTTTGAATGAATCTGTCCTCTTCGTTGCGCCCATAACCAACAGAGATGATGATAATTTCCCGTTCATCACCTTGCACGTTTTCAATATTTTTGACAAAAAGTGGCCCAGCCGGATTGGTTTCCATCGCTTCAACTTGCGAACGAAAAGCAAAGTCTTTTTCTTTGCGGGCATCGATTTTTTTCATGATCAGATTGCTTTGCTTGGCATTGAAGGTGATAATCCCCACGGTTGGGTAGGTGGCACTGCCATGGTGGTGTGATGAGGAAGCAAGATGGGCAAGCAGATCGCAGACCTTTTCGGCCTCTTCGTGGTTGGCGTTATCGCGCCATTGTCCGTCTACCTGATACCATTCAATCGGTTTGATCCGGTGGCTTCGGGCATGAGAAAGGGTTTGCAGTTGGCCGCGATAAAAAGCGTAATTGGAAAAGTTGATTAAGTCGGCATGGGTGGAACGGTAATGCCATTTGAGCATCTTGGTGTCGTAAAATTTCAAAGCTTGATGGAGCAGGCTTTCCGGCGGGGATGTGTCTTCGCTATCATCATCGTCATCTTGGGTGACAAATCCGGTCGATGGCGGCAGTTGGTATTCGTCACCGACGACAACCACTTTTTTTGCCCGGTAAATTGCAGGAATGCTGTGCGACAAGGGGCATTGGGATGCTTCGTCGAAGATGACGAGATCGAACAGCTCCTTTTCCATCGGTAAAATCGATGAGACAGCGGACGGGGACAACAGCCAGATCGGCAGCAATTCCAATAATGCCTGCGTATGATTGGCCTTCGTATTCTTCGGATTATTGAAATTCTCGATCCATCGGCGGATACTTTGTTTTTTGGCTTTGCCGATAATGGATGAGCGGAGTTGGCCTTTAAGAGCGGGATGGGCTTCGAAGGTTTGCTGGATACGGTTTCCCCAGCGGCTTTGTAATGCCTTGGGAGTCAGTTTTTGTTTCTCATCGAGCAGGCGCTTGCATTTTTGGGGTAAATCATCGATATCCTCGGTATGAAATTCTTTTAGTTTGGGATGGGTTGTTTCCGCGCAATCAATCCAGGCATGGTAAAAGGATTGGCGTATGGCTTCTTCCCAGCGTTCGGCGATGTTTTCTCCGGGTTGCGGGGGGAGTTGCTTTTGAAGCAGTGCAAGCAGCCGTTGTTCGAGCGGGTTGAGGCGATGGATAGCGCTATCCATCTGGCAAAGGTCATCATAATCGGTAGTCAAGGCTGAAGCGATCGCTTGCAGCCTTTTTTGTATGCCTTCGATATTGCCGGTAATAAGAGCCTCGCGGAACGGCTGGAGGGCTTGGGGTTGCAGGAACTCAGTAAGGGAATCTACGGTGGCATGGAACTGTTGGGTGGCGTTGGTATATTCCAGGATGTTTTGTACTTTTTTTGCGGAGTCATCGATTGTGGGGAGGTTGGCAGCGTTGGAGGCGGTGAGCTTGATCGTAGCCAGCCATGGATGGAGGGAGCGGCGATGGGAGAAGTCCCGCAGGTAATTGAGGAAGGAACCGAAAAAGGGGCGGGTGCTTTGCTGGGATAGCTGATGGCGCAGGGCTTTTTCAAATTTCCAACATGTTTCCGGGGAAGGGGGGACTTGAAAGGTTTGGCTAAGGGTGGCGATGCTTTGCCACTGCTCCATAGCCGTGGCGAGCAATGCCCGATAACGTTCACGGTTTTGCAGGGTCCCGTCCTGAAAGGAGTGGCGATGGAACAGCGGGTAGTGGTGATGGCCAAAGCGACTGTGCAATTGACCGAGTTTTTCCATCTTCGCGGCGATTTCCTCCATCGCTTCGGACGTTACTTGATCGGCCATGTCGGTAAGAGCCAGAAAGGTTCGGGGATCTTCAAATTTGTTGCTGTTGCGATAGAGTTGATAGGCTGGTATGCCCCAAGGGCGGGGGCTGTGCAGGGCATCGTGAATGTTCTTGAGGTCCTGGGTATGATCGTCGACTTGTTTGGCAAGTTTCTGATAGGCGGTGTGGTTGTCATCCAGGGTATGGTGAAAATCGGCTGAGAGCAAACGTTCAATTTGACGATAGAAGCTTTTGCGGTCTTTGTTGGGATCGCTGATGAGTAAGGTAGGGCCATCGAGTTGTAAGGTTTGCAGCCGTTCCAGGATGACTTCGAGGGCGGTGCGTTTTTGGCAAACGACGAGGACTTTTTCGCCTTTGCCGAGGGCGTTGGCGATCAGGTTGATGATCAATTGGGATTTGCCGGTGCCGGGCGGGCCTTTGACGACAAGGCCCCGCAGATCCGGTTGGGAAAGGGCGTAGATCACTTCTTCTTGGGAAGCGTCGACGGGATAGACGTGCATGTTGGCTTCGGTGGGGAGGCTATCGAGGTCGAGAGCGGGGCAGCGGCCGGGGTCGATGGTTTCCAGAGGAGCGTCGTCTGCTTCATCGATGAACGGTAACAGGGTGCCGACGAGGCCGATCTGGGGGACTTTCTTGGTGATTTCGTCCAGGTCTTTGAGGATTTCGTCGTTGGTTTGAGGGAAAAGGCCGAGGAGCGGAAAGGGGTAGAGTTCCATGGGCGATGGGGCGAGGGGTTTGGCCGATGGCGATGGTGGTAGTTCGATAAAGGGGAGGGTGGGAAAGAAAGCTTCGGGTGGGGGTTCCGGGGTGGTGTCGGTGGAGCGGAGGCGGGGTCCGGTTGGGGCGATGCCTTGGTTGCTTATGGGGGCGGCCGGTGTGAGGATGGGTTGGCAGGGGATGGCGTAGTGTTGCAGGATTGATGCGATTTGCTCCAGCAAAAGGGACGGGGTGGAGAGCAGGGGAATGAGAGCGTCTTCGATGGTTGCTTCGATGCGTTGTTGGTTGTATTGCTCCAGGGCTTTGAGAAGGATGGCGTTGAGGCGGATGGGTTCGTCGGTGTCCCGGTCGAGGTACCAGCCGCTTTCGCCGTCTTTTTTACGGGTAAGATTGACGGGGATGAGCAGGAGGGGGCATTGGAGCGCGTTGCCGTTGGCGAAGGTGCCGCGGAGGAAGGGGTAGCCGATGTGGAGTTGGGACAGGCCCAGTTGGTCGCTGCGCTGGTTGGCTTCTTTGCTGAGGCGGGTTAATTTGGCGGACAGGTGGGCGGCTTCGGGGCTGGTGTGGCGGTTGCTGAGGATGAGGGCGCTGTTGGTATTAATGAGGTCGTTGAGCAGGCGGGAGGAGAACGAGTTAAGCTGGGGTTTTGCTTTGCTTTTGGCTGTGGGTGGGGCGGTGAGCGTGTCGAGTTGGGTGAGGTCGAAGGCTTGGTTGTCTTTGATTTTTTTGAGACAGAGGGAAGGGTGGGATCTGTTGATTTCGCGAAGTTGGTTTTGCAGGGTTTTGAGGTGGTCGGTGATGGTGGCGTATGTCATGGGTTAGCCTCCGGGAAATGGATTTGGTTGGTTACAGTGTGAGCGGGGGAGGGTGGAAATATTTATGGGGATTAGGAGTAATTGCATTGTGTACTATATTGCCGCCATGTTTGCCGATATTATGACGGAGGGCAATGGCTATCTGGATGTACACGGGGCGATATCAGTGGTAAGCACCAATTATCAACCTTTCCCGGGTAGCGATGACTATCGCTATGAATTTCACTGGTGGGAAGATCGGCGGCGGGTTTTACTAACAGAGCGGCGGGAGAGCATTTTCTTGGATCTCCGGCGGGTGCGTAAGGAGTTTGAAAGCGGGAAATGGAAAGACTGGGTGAGCAGGCGTTGAAACAGTTGCTTTTGTTGTTGGCGTCGGATGACCCGGAAATTGCACGGGAAGTGGAGCAGATGACAGCCTATGATGAGATTTTGCAACGGACAATGAACAACGTGAACCGGATTAGCGATGATCCTAATGTGCGGGATGATTATTGGGCGTGTATGAAGTATGGGCTTTATCTTAGAGACAAGCGGGCCAGGGCGAAGCGGGAAGGTAAAAAGGAAGGGATCAAAGAAGGGATCATAAAAGTTGCCATCGCTTTGCTGGAAAATGGTTCAGACCCGGAATATGTTGCGAGAATCACGGACTTGCCCTTGGCGCAAATCCTGGAATTGAGAAAAATGATTGGGAATATTCATACTGATACGGCACCCTGATGACTAGGGCACCGTTAATCATATAAAATGTAGACATATTTGGAATTCTGAAACCGGAGGACTGTGCCGTGATACCCTTTAGCCGTCGGGAAATGAAAAATGCGTGGTGGCGGCATTACCAAGCCGCGAGACAGATAAATGACGCGAATACCTCGAATACAAGGCGCTTATTGCTTTTCTATGCGGTCGAATGTGGTTTAAAAGCTTTGATCATGGTGCGAAACGGTGAAGATTACACCGGTGGAAGGTTAAGTTCCCGGCAATTCAGAAAAATACAGCATGACATCAATGAATTACTGGATACACTACGAGCCGGAAAAGATCTTAACTTACCAGTAACAGCAATGAATGATTTGCGGAGTGACGACGGGAACTACATAAGCCGACAAGTTTATGCAGGTGATTACAATCAAATGTGGCGCTATGGTGGTTCGTCGCAGGCATACAGTGATCAAGAATTGGAAGACCGCTTGGAGCGAATCGCTACTTGGGTCGGGAGGGAATTGGCTTGAAGTTACTAACTTGGTTGGATGTTGAGCGAAGGATTCGTAAATTAACGAATAATAAAAGAAATTTGCCACTGAGCATCAAAGATATTGACTGTTTTTCCGATGGCGTGGAAATTATGATCGATAGTTTGGGGTTTCAGCAACAAGCTGCGCAAGAAATCCAGCAATGGTTTGGGGATTGGTATGATACGGAGCGACGTCAAATTCGCTTGGACATTGAAAACGCCTTTTTGCCGGTTGACTTTGTGGTCCACGGCGAAATGCCTAAACAGGAAAAGGTCATTGTTCCCCTTTGGCGAGAATTAGCGTACTTATCAAAAGACGAGCCACCATTTAGGCGACCGATGGGGACATCGATACCGCGGATAGTAGCGAAGACATCCGGTAAGCAACCCCCGCATATCGTAGCGTTTCACTCTTTCAAAGGTGGCGTTGGGCGGACGACGCATATGGCGGGGTTTTACTTTTCGTTGCTTCAACGAGCACATGATACCGGTAAACCTATATCGATTCTGGTTATTGACGCCGATCTAGAGGCACCGGGACTCACCTACTGGGATCGCCAAGAACGTTTACAACCGGAGATCTCATTTATTGATTTTTTAGAAGTTTATCACTACCCGCCGGTAGAACGGGAAAAGGCGATGGAGGCAGTCACGAATCAATTAGCTTCTTCGCGCAAACAGATCGGCAATTCCACAGTATTTTTTCTGCCTGCTTTTTGTTCGGAAGAGCAACTGCTGGACACGCCGATTTTGCCGCAACATCTAGCGCGAAGTGCGGCAAATCCTTGGCAGACAACGACCGCCATTAGGCAACTGGGGCAAGCTGTTCAAGCTGACGTTATCTTGATTGATTTGCGGGCAGGACTTAGCGATCTGGCCAGTCCGATTTTAATGGATGCTCAAATCGAACGTTTTCTTGTAACGACGTTATCGGAGCAGTCCATTCATGGCACATGCTTGGTGTTAGAACAGATGGCTAAATTGGCTCCGCCTCCGGAAGAAACCGGACGAGGACAATATTATGATCCTACAGTCATTGTTACCATGCTCACACCGGAATTGCGGAAAAGCTCCGTCTATGAAGATGCAGTCGCGCAATTGCAAGAGGCTTATGATGTGCATTTTTCCGAGAGCAACATGGATGACAATGGATATGATACTCGATTGACTTGTTGGGAGTCTTACTTTTCACAAGAACTACTTTATGTAAAGAGTTGGGACGATGCCCGTGATAAGACCCGTTCCAACTCTTCCCTAACAGACATGGCTATAAAGTGGGCCGGTGAGAATTGGCCGAAAAAAGACAATCGACGCGAAGCGAGAATGCGCAAAGGAAATAATGATTTACAGCAGGTGGTTGCTCTTCGGGATCAATGTGAGGAATACGCTGAAAAAGGAATCGGAGACAACCTGCTTGTGACGGATGCGTTACGAAATCTCGCCATCAAGTATCGCGATGAACTTCCGCAGGTGATTTCCATTGGTGCCAAAGGTGCGGGAAAAACGTTCAGCTATCTTCACTTAGCGCGGTGTAAGCACTGGGAAACTTTTGTGGATAAAGTGAGTGGTAAGGAAAACGGAGCTATGCAAAAAAAGTGCTGTAGCTATATTTATCCGCTATTAGCACCGAAGCAACTTGACGATAAGATGAATCGAATTATCCGGGAAGCCCGTGATCAAGTCACGCAAATCATCAATGATGCTACCCCAAGCCCGGATCAACCACATACGAAAACAGCATCATTTGCGCATCATCAGTATTTTGTTGCCAATGGAATCAGTGATCTGGCGATTAAATCCAAGTTAGACGGGGAACCGGAATGGGGAGAACTGAATTGGATTTGGTATTGGCTTGATCTCATCGCCAAAGCGATGAACATTCACTTTGAATCTCCTGCGCAAGAGAACCTTGACATAGCGATTACATCGGGTATGCATACGCTGAATCGTCAATTGGAAAAAGGTGGACTTCGCTTGGTGCTGATTATCGATGGGCTGGAAGAGTTGTTCGATCGTATTGCCGATCAACGAAGTCAGCAGGTCGCTTTAAAGGCGCTGTTGGATTTCCCAAAAAGGTTGCAAGATACATTGCGGCAGTCTTCGTTGGGGATGATCATTTTTTTGCGCAAAGATTATCTTCGTTATGCCATTCGGCAAAATGCAGGGCAAATGGAAAGCCGGTATAAACCGTATGAACTGACGTGGGATCAAGATTCTTTTTTACACCTTGTTTATTGGTTGGGTCAGCAAGCGCGATTCTACGATCCCACAATTGAAGTGAATTCGCTGGGACGCACCGTTGTTATCAATGAACTGGAACAGCTTTGGGGCAAAAAATTAGGAAAAGATAATTCCAAAGAAGCCAATAGTGCCGCTTGGGTCTATGCAGCGTTAAGTGACTTCAAAGGGCGCCTTCAAGCGCGGGATATTGTGCGGTTTCTTTACCATGCAGCGAAAAAAACATCTGAAGATGCGGAGGGGGTGGGGTTTCGTCATTGGCAGAAGGATCGCATCTTACCACCGCAGGCGATTCGGCATGCCCTGCGCCCTTGCAGTGAGAAAAAGCTGGAAGAAGTAATGAATGAGTCCGGTGAGTTTAAAACTTGGTTTGAGGACATGAAACAGTTAGCACCGGATAAACGGCGTGTACCTTTTACGGTTCAACAACTGGGGATTACACCAACACAATTGGAGTTTCTGAAGAATATGGGGGTTCTTTATGAAGATACGGATAAAGACGGGTTGCTTAAATACTATATTCCGGAAATTTATCGTATTGGAATGAACTTTGAGCTTGAGCAATCGAAAAAGCCACGTGTATTGGCATTAAAGAAGAAAAGCATGGGAAAGGGTTTGTCGTAGAAAGTATCATAAGCGAACGGAGATGGCTTGATGGAATTATCACCAGAAGCAATGAGCGCCCATCGCTTACAAGGAATTGATCAACAACGCGAAAAAGATCGCTTTTTCGTGCGGTTTCGCTTACCGCTGGGCCGGTGGACGGCGGAGCAATTAGCGGGATTGGCCGATGTGGTCGCGAAGACGGAACAGGGGAAACTGGAAGTTCTTTCACGGCAATCGGTGCAGATGCAGGGATTAACGCGGGCGGAAACCGAGGCAATGCGTGAGAAACTCACCGCATTGGGCCTTTCTCCGGTAAACAGCAGCAGCAAATCCATGCACAATGTCGTGGCTTTGTATGAAACGGGCCATTTTGTTCAGGAAGTAGCGGCCTTGGCTACGTTCCTTGATCAGGCCATATCTCCCGATGTGGCCCTTGTCATATTGGAGCACAAGTTTGCGATTCCCATGAGTGATGCCGTACCGGATGCTATGCCAGGCGCAGTGCTTTATCACGATATCGGGCTGTTACCGGTGGCCCGGCCGGAAGGGCTGCGCTGGCAAGTGTATGTGGGTGGTGGTTTGGGACGGCAGCCGCAACGGGCGGAGTTATTGCCGGTGGAAGTGCCGACGGCGCAGGTGCGCAGTATAGTCCAGGCGATCTTAGACTTGTTTTTAGCGGTAGGTGCCGGGAAGCGGATGAAAGCCCTCGTTCACTCTTTGGGTGTAGCGGATTTCTGGGCGCAAGTGCAAGAACGTTGGACACCAATCGATGAATTGCTACCGGCGGTGGAACCGCTGCCGGAGGGGGACGTGGTGATCACTGATCTTCCTGATGCCGTGCTGACGGCAGTACAACTGCGCGCATTGGCCATGGCAGCGCGCCGCTTTACCGGAGGCGTAGTTTATCTCGGGACGGAGCGGCAGATCTACTGGCGCGGCATCTTGCCGGAGGAAAAAGATCATCTCCTGGCGGAGTTAGCAGCGGTGGGATTGGGTCAAAGGGGGATCATCGCCTGGGCTGCTTGTCCCGGTCGTGCCTCCTGTCGCCGCGGCTTGATCGATACGGCTTTGCGCGGCGCCATCGAAGCAGAACTGCAACAAAAACCGCATCTGCTGGCTGCCTTTGACCGCTTGCGCATCCATATTTCCGGTTGCCCAAGTTCTTGTACCCGTACGCAGGTCGCGGATATTGGTTTGAACGGTGCCGTGATGAAAGGGAAGCCGGGCCAGCCGGCAGTGACGATCACTGTCGGCGGTGGGCTTGACGGCGCATATCCTGTGTTGGGCACCCGCTGGGGCGTAGTGGAACGGGAGGCGGTGCCGGCGGCGATCGTGACGATTTTAGAGGAGTGGCTTGCCCAGCGTGAGGGCGAAGAAACCTTCCGTCAGACACACTTGCGCTTGTCTGCAACAAGTTGATTTTATTCGTAATGACGGTAGGTGAATCTGTCGACTATCGCCTAAAACGAAAATTAAATAGGAAATCAAGGCGCATGAATCGTGCCAAAAAAATAATCCCGGTACGCTAACGTTGAAGCGAACCGGGGTTATTTACTATAAACAGCCCATCACCTTGGTTGGGATGAAGAGAGACATCATGCGAACATCAGGTTATGTGGAACTGATGAATGATACCGCCGGACATTACATCGGCCATCACCAATGTATGCAACTCATTTTCGTCATACGCTGCGATACTAGCCGGATACCGTCCGTTCAGCATGTCAACGGCGATTCTTTTGACCAGTTCAAGGTGGCGATACAGCATTCTTCGCCACTGCTCTTGAGGCCAATACGGATTAATACTTCCTAATAAAACAGCGATGGCATCGGCATTGGCATACCATTTTCTCTCAATCGCGTTGGCTGCATTCGCATCGCCGGCTTTGGCTGCGTTGACGAGATCGGCCGCAATACTCAGATGTGCCTTTAATAAGTCGCGAAAGTTGGACGCGATTCTTTCCCCATAGTAAAGCTGTAGCACCTGTTTAAAATCATCAGGATTACGGAGTAACCGGGAAACCACAGCATCTGCATTTGGCAAGCCAAATACCAGGCTGGTGATGGCAGATAATGTCCAAGTATCATGCTGTTCCCAGAGCATGCGAACACGATCCCGCAATTCCATCTGTGCTCGGCTTAACGTAAAGGGAGGATAATCAACGTTCTGCTCGTAATACAACATTTCCACTCCTACACGCATTCATTGCTCCTGATAGTTAGGGCGATACTGATAAGGGGTTCCGGTAGCAGGAGGTTGGCTTAAAAAGCTTCGGTAGAAGGTGGTTTAGTTCGCTAATTCATGTTCGATCCGGTCAATAATCATCAGAAAATGTTCTGCCTCACGCCGTACATGATCGGCTAATGCTACCGGAATCAGCGAAAGGGCGGCGCAATTTTCCAATAGTTCTTTGGCCGCTTGTTTGAAATCCCGTAACCGGCGAGTAGCCCCCTTGACGTCGCCTTCAAAGCGAGATAAGGTGGGGATTTTTTTGAAGTCCCATAACATCCCTTCGAGATCGCGGGCCTGCGCGAGCAGGGTGTCGAATTCATCACTAAATGCTTGGGATTGATTCGCAAGTTGACGTTCCGATTGATCCAATAAACTGCGGATAAATTTCGAATGATCGGACATGATGCGCAGCCAAAAAACGTTTTCTTGAATAATCGACTGAATCGGGGTGCCTGTTTCCCCAGTCTCCGCTTTTCTAAGCACCAGCAGAAAGTATTCTGCTTCGCGGGAGATGTGATCAAGGAGTAGCGGATAGTTATATCCTCCCAGTTTAAACCCACATGTAATTACAATGTGTAATACATGGCGTTTGAAGGCGCGAAGGCATTCGACCCAATAGATTGTTTTCTTGATGAAATCGGCCATTTGTGATGGATGAACGCGTTCTGATTCATTCAGCAACTCTTGAAAGCCTTTTTGAAATTCGCCGGCCCGGCGAATCAATTCAAGTTCGGTACAAGGAAACCCAATTTTCATAAACAACGAGTGCTCCATCATAATGCGCAGCCAAAACCGAATTTCATCCATATCGGGATTGGATACGGGGGATACAAGCAGATCCGGAACTTTAACCACTGCCATGCATATCCGACCTCCTTCTCGCCAGCAATATATGCGGATGAAGTCGGTTTTGCTAATAAATAAAAGCTGGCAGCTCATAAGTTGACCAGATCCCTTTCGCTGACGACATCCCTTTGGTTGACGGCAATCCCGTTGGTTGACAGGCGTCCATCCGAATGATAGTATTCCTATAGGATAATGAGAATAAGTGAACGGAGATGTTCCGATGGAATTAACACCAAAAGAAATTAGCGCCTATCGCTTGCAAGGGATCTATCAACAGCGCCAAAAAGACCGCTTTTTTGTACGCTTTCGCTTACCGCTGGGCCGGTTGACGGCAGAACAATTGGCAGCATTGGCGGACGTAGTGGAGAAGACGGAACGGGGACAATTGGAAATTACTTCGCGTCAATCAGTGCAGATTCATGGACTGACGCTGGCGGAGATTGAATCGATTCGCGAGAAACTGGCGCCCCTGGGTTTTTCTTCAGTAAATAGCGGGGGCAAATCGGTGCGCAATGTGGTGGCCGTCTATGAAAATGGTCCCTTTGCCCAGGAAGTGGCGGCCCTGGCGCTGTTTCTTAATCAGACGATACCTCCGGCTGTGGCCCATGTAACGATGGAGCAGAAGTTTAAGATTGCCGTGAGCGAATCCTTGCCGGGAGCGGTACTTTTTAATGATGTTGGCCTGATCCCGGTCGCCCGGCCCGAAGGGCTGCGCTGGCAAGTGTATGTCGGTGGCGGTTTGGGGCGGCAACCGCAGCCGGCGGAATTGCTGCCGGTGGAAGTGCCGACGGCACAGGTGCGCAGTTTGATCCTGGCGATCTTGGACTTGTTTTTTGCGTTAGGTGCCGGGAAACGAATGAAGGTACTGGTGCAGTCCTTGGGCGTGGAGAAGTTTTGGGCGCAAGTGCAAGAACGGTGGACGCCCGTCGATGAGTTGCCGCCGTCGGTAGAGCTGCCGGCGGGGGAAGTGGTGATCATCGATGTTCCCAATGGGGCGCTGACGGCGGTACAACTGCACACATTAGCGATGGCCGCGCGCCGTTTTGCCGGAGGTGTGATCGATCTCGGAACAGAGCGGCAGATTTACTGGCGCGGTGTGTTGCCGGAGGAAAAAGCCCATCTCCTGGCGGAACTGGCGCCGGTGGGTTTGGGCCAACCGAGGAAGATTGCCTGGGCCGCTTGTCCCGGTCGTGCCTTGTGCGGTCGCGGCTTGATCGATACGGCGTTGCGCGGGGCCATCGAAGCGGAGCTGCAGCAACAGCCCCATTTGCTGGCGGCCTTTGACCAATTGCGCATACATCTTTCCGGATGCGCAAGTTCTTGTACGCGTCCGCAGATGGTCGATATTGGTTTGACTGGTACCGTCAATAAAGAGAAGCCCAGCCATTTTGCGGCGGCGATCACCGTTGGCGGTGGGCAGGACGGTGAATATCCCCTGTTGGGCACGCACTGGGGGATCGTGGAACCCGATGCCGTACCGGCAGCGATTGTGACGATTCTGGAACAATGGCTTGCTGACCGGCAAGGTGAAGAGACCTTTCGCCAGACGTACTTGCGACAACGCCGGCACGCCGAAGGGTAATCAAGTCGGCCGATATATCGAAAAAGCCCCGGGCAGTTCAACAAAATGAACTGTCCGGGGCTTTTTCTTGTTCCGTAAGCAGCAAGGTGATATCGGCATGGATGTGCGGATAATCCTGTTCCACACGTTCGAATAAGCCGGCCACGGTCGCGATGTCCGCTGCGGCTGCCTGTTGTTCCATGGCCTGGAAAATTTGAAAATAGGAAAGGGCGCCGATGAAATGACTGCCGGTAACGAGACTGTGCGCAATGGAACGGATCGCGGAAAAATCGTTGTTTTGTACAGCCGTACGCAACTCCGGTATTTTCGTTGTCAAGAGGGATTGATAGGAGAGGACCAGTTCCCGAAATGCATCATGATCATGGTCGATTTCAGCAAGGGAGTCTTGAATTTGGCGATGATCGAGCAAGGTAAATTCCCAAAGACTTGCAGGGGGATTGACTTCGGCCGATGATGGTCCCGCCATTGCCGCAACGCTTGTTGCTTCTGTCTGGGGCAGCCATTTTTCCAGCATGGCATGGAGTTCCTCGAGGCGCAGCGGTTTATGGAGAATGTCATCCATGCCGGCCTCGAGGCATAGGGTGCGGGTCTTGGGGGAAGCATCAGCAGTCAAAGCGATGATCGGCAACCCTGTGCCGGTCTGTGCTTCCCCTTGACGAATCCGGCATGTCGCTTCCCAGCCATCCATGACCGGCATCTGGCAATCCATCAGGATGAGGCTGAATTGCTTTTGCTGTACCGCTGCGATCGCTTCTTGGCCGTTTGTGGCGATTTCGATGGGAACACCGAGTTGTTTCATTTGATGGCGGATCAGTTTTTGATTGATCACCGTATCCTCCACAATCAGCACCGGTTGGTGAGGCGGTTGGCGTACGGTGAGGGGGCGAGAAACCGTTGTTTCCAGGGAGATAGCCGTTGGGGCCATGCTTTTACCGACAGTCAGCGGTAAGGTGAACCAGAAAGTCGTGCCGGCACCGGGGTGGCTGTGAAAGCCGATCTCGCCGCCCATGCCGTTTACCAGTTGCTTGCAGATGGACAAGCCCAGCCCGGTACCGCCAAAGCGCCGGGTCGTCGAGCGCTCTGCTTGGGCAAAGGGTTGGAAGATCAGTTCCCGCTGTTCCGGTGGAATCCCGATACCGCTGTCGATGATCTCAAAAAGCAGATGGGTGGCTGGCAGTTCAAGTGATCCGTTGTCGGCAGGGTGCACCTGCAAGCGTATGCTGCCGGTGAGGGTAAATTTAACGGCATTGCCAAGCAGATTAAGCAGGATTTGGCGCAGGCGCGTTGGGTCACCTCGCAGTGTATGCGGGAGCCGCGGATCGACGATGGAATGCAGAGAAAGTCCTTTCTTTTCCGTGATCGGCAGCAGCAAGGCATGGACGCTGCTGATCAGTGCCGGGAGATCGTAATCCACTTCCTCAAGAAGCAAATTGCCGCTTTCGAATTTGGAAAAATCAAGAATATCATTGAGCACGGTCAGTAGCAGTTCTGACGATTCCCGAACGACGTCCGCATACTCGGTTTGCTCTTGGCTGAGCGGCGTACGGCGTAGCAAATCGGTCATCCCGATGATGCCGTTGAGGGGCGTACGGATCTCATGGCTCATGATGGCGAGAAATTCGCTTTTGACTTGATTGGCCCGTTCTAACTCCTGCGTGCGCTGTTGAACTTTGGCTTCGAGAGAATGGGCGTTATCTTCGGCGATACCGACCAGTTCACGGGAGAGGGAGAGAAACAGATGGGTGAGAAAGCCTGAGCAGATGATAATAAAAGTGCCGTAAATCAAATGGCTGACGGTGATGGCATCGTAGGGGTCGCCGTAAAAGCGGAAGATGATCACGCAATAGTGCGCAAAAACGACGACCAGTGCCAGCGCGATATAGGCAACCAGTTGCCAACGGCGCAAGCTCACCAAGCTGAAAAAAAAGAGTCCGCCCAGGATACTCGTATAGGTCTGGGCGATGCGTTCAATCGGGCGTGTTCCTTCGTAAAAAAAATCGCCCACCACGTTTTGTATAAATATACTCGGCAGGAACAGTAGCAGTACGGTGGTGGCAGCAACAGGTTTTTGCTTGCAGATGAAAATCAAGGTGAGAATGACTTGGAGAATGGTAATGAGATCGCCAAGGATCAATTGAAGATTGGATTCACCAAAGATATGGATCAAAAGCATGATGGGGAGGATGGCGCTGCCGATCAACGTTTGATAGAGGCAATATTTCATTTTTTTTCGGAGTTCCAGGGGTGCACCGGCGTAACCGTCTAGAAAAAAGTGAAACCATCGGGTTAAGAACCGGCCATTGCTATGCAGCAATTGCGGGTTATTGACCATGAAAACAAACCTCTTTCATCGTTGTTTGTAGAACAATGGCATGATGTGATCCCCATAAAGTTTAACTTTACATATTTACTATAAGATGCGATGGAGAAATATGCAAGAATCTCGTGCAGATAAGGACAAGCAATTCTTCAACCCTGTTGAGACAGTCGTCCTGTGGCGACAGGGTTTTTTCATGGACATACTATCCTGGATAAAATAGAATGATCAGAGTGGAAGAAAAGACAGTGGAAAGGAAACGAGCAACACGATGATTGTGCCTGTGGACATCACGCACGTTCTGCCGATTGCGGTGGAGGCGGGGGTACGGATTTTAGAAGTCTATCAAAATGAGGATATGCAAGTGAACTGGAAGGCCGATGCATCACCGTTGACCTTGGCCGATCGCCGCTCTCACGAATGGATTGCCCAGTCGTTACGTAGCCGCTATCCCGATATTCCCCTGCTCAGTGAAGAAGAAGAAGCGCTGGAGTATCAACAGCGCCGGAACTGGCATACACTGTGGATCGTCGATCCGCTCGACGGTACCAAGGAATTTATCAAGCGCAACGGTGAATTTACGGTGAACATCGGCTTGGTTCATCAACAGGTACCGGTGGCCGGTGTGGTTTATCTGCCGGTTCATGATATTGCTTATGTAGCGCAAGACGGATGGGGCGCGTACCGCCTCCGGGAATGCCGGCAAGTGATGAACCGGATTCAGAGTGTCGACGATTTTTGCCGGTACGGAGAAAAGCTACCTTTAGCCGGTACTCATGAGCGACTGACGGTGGCCGTCAGCCGTTCGCACATGGCCCCGGAGACAGCAGAGTTTTTGGCGGCGCTGGAGCGGAACTGGGGCAGCGAAGTGCATCCGGTAACGCTGGGCAGCACGATCAAGATGTGCCAGGTAGCGGAAGGTGTGGTGGATCTGTACCCGCGCCACGGCCCGACCATGGAGTGGGATACGGCGGCCGGGGAAGCGATCATTCGCTATGCCGGTGGTGTGGTGATCCAGGCAACTGATCGCCGACCGCTGACGTACAACAAGGAAAATTTACGCAATCCGCACTTTTTGGCGCTTCGCCCCGGCTTTGCACACCATGTTTTACCGTAATTCCTATAGGTTTTTAAGAAAAAATAGTTGACAGATACGGTGGAAGACCATAAAATACACATAAGCAAATCGGAATATATAAGATTCGCCGGAAACAATCGAAAATATGCAGGGCTGACCAAAAAAATTGGAGGCTGTCTGCTCGTTACCTTTTGTAAAGTAACGAGGGCAGTCTCTTTTTTTTTCGAAAAAAGCACAAGAAGCAACTTGGGAGGAGACGAGAGCGATGAGTGAGCGCAGAGGATATACCGTTTGGCTGACCGGCCTTTCGGGCAGCGGCAAGTCTACGCTGGCGCAAGCGCTGCAACAAGCGTTGATACAGCGCGGGCAACCGGTAGAAATTCTCGACGGTGATGAAGTGCGGGAGTACCTTTCCACTGATTTGGGTTTTGATCGCGCCGGGCGCGATGCCAATATCAAACGTATCGGTTATGTAGCACGCTTGCTGGCCCGCCATGGTGTGGCTGTGATTACGGCAGCGATTTCTCCTTACCGGGAAACACGTGAAACCGTACGCGAGTTGCATGGCAACAATTTTATAGAAGTGTATGTGCAAGCATCGGTGGAAGCCTGTGCCAAGCGTGATGTCAAAGGGCTTTACCAGCGGGCGCTCCGTGGGGAGATTCCTCAATTCACCGGTGTCTCGGACCCTTATGAAGCGCCGCTGCAGCCGGAAGTGACGGTCGTAACCGAGCGGGAGACGGTAGCGCAAAGTTTGGCGAAAATCCTTGCCTATCTGGAGCAAGCCGGCTACTTACCCGGACGTGATGTGTCGCTGGGGACAGCGGGTAACGGGTAAAAGGCAGCGAAGGCCGGAGCGTATGGCCGAGCCTATGTGCGAGAGGATGAAATAACAGCGTGCGAAGTGCAGTGGAGAATGTCAGCTACCCGGAAGTGTTGGAAACGGATTGGCTGGTGATCGGCGGCGGTGCTGCCGGGATCATGGCCGCCGTGCGGGCTCGTGAACTGGCTCCAACATGCCGGGTCATGGTGCTGGAAAAAGCGAATGTAACCCGCAGCGGTTGTTTGGCCGCCGGGATCAATGCGATCAACGCCTATCTCAATCCGGGCGAAACAGCGGCGAGCTTTTTACAGTACGTCAAAAAAGAGTTTGCCCAACAGGTCCGTGATGACCTCGTGCTGTCGCTGGCGGAGCGCTTGAATGAAATGACCGATCGTCTGGCGGCTTGGGGGCTGCCAATCTACCGCGATGAGCAGGGGCGCTACCGGCAGCGCGGCCGAGCCAGCATCCAGATCAACGGCGAAGCGATCAAGCCCTTGATGGCGGCAGCCCTGGAAGCTTCCGGTGCGGAGGTGCGCAATCATGCCGTCGTGACCGATCTGATCGTCACCGATGGACGCGTTGCCGGTGCCTTATATTTTGATTTACATACAGGACAATTCACGGCTGTGCGTGCGAAAGCGGTGCTGATCGCTACCGGCGGAGCATCGGGGATTTATCAACCGAATACTGGCGGGGCAGCGCGGCACAAGCAATGGTATTCACCGTTTAATGCCGGTAGCGGCTGGGCCATGGCGCTGCGGGCCGGCGCTGAACTGACCAGTCTGGAGATGCGCTTTATCGCCTTGCGCGTGGCCCACACGATGGCGCCGACGGGAACGATCGCACAAGGTGTCAAGGCGAAGCAGATCAACGGCGATGGTGTGAACTATGTGCCCAACTATGCCTATGCCCAAGGTAAGCCAACAACGGCAGAACTGCTCTGGGCGACCATGGAAGAAGAAAAAGCCGGGCGGGGACCGTGCGCCTTGGATACACGGGGCCTCACGCCGGAGCAAGGCGATCTTTTAGCGCAAGCCTACTTATGTATGTGTCCCACGCAGGTGTTGCAGTGGGCTGATGCCGAGCAACGGCCCGAGACGGCGGCTGTACCGATTACCGGCAGTGAACCTTATCTCGTCGGCGGTCACGGTACGGCCGGTCTTTGGGTGGATGTGCACCGGCAAACGACGATTGCCGGGCTCTATGGTGCCGGTGATGCCGTAGGGGGAGCGCCCAAAAAATACGTCACTGGCAGCATGGCGGAAGGGGCCATTGCCGCTGAACACGCCCTTGACCACTTCTTGCGGGAAGCAGCGGCTCCCCATCCGGGCTGGACGGAAGCCCTTGAGCAAGCATGGCGGCGTGCCCGGCAGCCGCTCAACAACGACGCCGGTGCAACGGCGCGGCAAGTGGAAGAAGCGCTGCAAGCGGTGATGGAGTATCATGCCGGCGGCCGATCCGGTGGCTACCGGTATGAGCAGTCCGGCATTGAAAGGGCGCAGCAAAGTCTGGCGCAATTGAGCAAGGCCGGTGCGGCGCTGGGGGCGACGACGCCCTATGAACTGATGCGTGTCCATGAAGTGCGCGATCGACTGCTCGTGGCCGCGGCGCTCTTGGTTCATCAGAGCCATCGCCGGGAAAGCCGCTTACCGCTTTACCAAAGCCGCACTGATTATCCGGCGCCGGATCCGCAACTGGACCGCACCTGGCTCAACACACGGCGCTCCCACGGTAGGGCTGATGCCGATGAAGAGCTTAAGCTGGAGATTTTGGAACGAGTGTGGGAAGAAGCGGTGCCGCGGGAACAAGCGTCAGAAGAACCGGTACCGGAGGAACAGGCGCCGGGGGAATCGGCCGTCAGGGGAGGGATATCGGCATGACCTTATGCATCGATCGCGAACGCTGTCAGGGATGTAACGGTCATCCTCGCTGCGCCGATGTCTGTCCAGGCAACTTGCTGGTGCTCGGTGAGCAAGGCCAGATCGCTTCCCGCGAACCTGATGACTGCTGGGATTGCGCCGCTTGTGTGAAGGTTTGTCCCCGCCAAGCGCTGTCGCTGACGCTGCCGCCGGAAGTGGGCGGCCGAGGTTCGCGATTATGGGCACGCCAGGTCGGCGGGAAAATGCACTGGACGATCGTCGATGGGCAAGGACGAACGAAAAATTTCGTTATCTAGACTTCAAATATACAGGGGGAAACAGGGATGGATCAGTTGGAAAAACTGGAAAGCGAGAGCATTTTTATCATCCGTGAGGCTTATCAAAAATATAAGAAAATCGCCATGCTTTGGTCGATTGGCAAGGATTCGACAGTGCTGCTCCATCTGGCGCGCAAAGCCTTCTATGGACATTGTCCGATTCCCTTAGTCCATATCGATACGACCTATAAGATTCCGGAGATGATCGCGTACCGGGACAAAATTGCCCAAGAGTGGAATCTCAAGTTGGTCGTCGGTTCCAATGATCAAGCGCTGCAAAACGGCATGGGTCCCGACAAAGGGCGCTTGACTTGCTGCAATGCCCTAAAAACGGAAGGTCTGCAACAGGTGATGGCCCAATATGAATTCCAAGGGCTTTTGATGGGCATCCGCCGTGACGAAGAAGGATCGCGCGGTAAAGAGCGCTATTTCAGCCCACGCAATGCCGACTTTGAGTGGAACTATAAAGAACAGCCGCCGGAATTGTGGAACCAGTTCCAGACGGAGTTTCCCGAAGGTACCCATGTGCGCGTTCATCCGCTGTTGCACTGGACCGAATTGAATGTGTGGCAGTACATTTTGCGGGAAAACATCCCCATTATCGATCTTTACTTTGCCAAAAACGGTCGGCGCTATCGCAGCTTGGGCTGTGCCCCTTGCACCACGCCGATCACGTCAGAAGCAATAACCATTGAAGAGATTATTGAAGAATTGAAAAATACCAATGTCACTGAACGCAGCGGCCGCGCCCAAGATCAGGTCGATGCCTATGCGATGCAAAAACTGCGCGTCCGGGGGTATATGTAGGATGAGTGAACTGAAGATTGTCATTGTCGGTCATGTGGATCATGGTAAATCAACGTTGATCGGTCGCTTGCTGGCCGATACGGGCAGTGTGCCGGACGATCGCATCGAAGCGGTGCGGCGGCGCTGCGTCGATCAAGGCAAAGATATGGAATATGCCTTTTTGCTGGATGCGCTGGAAGAAGAGCAAGCGCAAGGCATCACGCTCGATACCACGCGCATTCAGTTTCACAGTGCTCAGCGTAACTATGTGATCATCGATGCGCCCGGCCACAAAGAATTTCTGAAAAATATGATCAGCGGTGCTTCCGATGCCGATGCAGCATTTCTGCTGATTGATGCCGAAGAAGGTGTGCGGGAGCAAACACGCCGCCATGCGACGATTCTTAAACTGTTAGGCATTCGCCAGATTCATGTGGTCATTAACAAAATGGACTTGGTAGGCTATGAGCAGGCCGTCTTTGAACAGATTGTTGCCGTCTGCACCGATGCGCTGGCGCAAGTGGAACTACAGGCGCTGTCCTATATCCCGATGGCAGCCAAACATGGTGAAAATATTTTAGCGCGTTCTGCCCATCTGGACTGGTATCAGGGCCGTACGCTGATCGAGACGATCGATACCTTGAAGGCACAGCACCCGGAAGCCGATGCGCCGACGCGCTTGCCGGTGCAGGATATCTATAAATTTGATCATCGCCGGATTGTGGCGGGACGGCTGGAAAGTGGCACCTTACAGGTGGGTGATACCATTGTTTGCTGGCCCCAAGGCACGCGCACGCGCATCAAATCGCTGGAAAGCTGGCAGCGTAACCAGCCGCTGACCACCCTGACGGCAGGAATGTCCGTTGGGGTAACGCTGGAAGATCCGGTGTTTTTACAGCGAGGTACGGTCATCGCCCGGGAAGAGGCACCGCCGCTCGTCGGCGATCACTTGAAAGTTACGATCTACTGGCTGGGGCAACAGCCCTTGCGCGCAGGCAAGCGTTACACGATCAAGTTAACGACGCAAGAAACAACCTGCGAAGTCGCGGCGATTGATCATGTTTATGATTCCAGTGATTTGTCTACCGCTGATGCACTCGATCAGGTGCCGACCAACTTTGTCGGTGAAGTAACCTTGCGCACTAAGCAACCGCTGGCTTTTGACTTGTTCACGCAGGTTGCCGAAACAGGCCGGTTTGTCATCCTCGATGGCTTTGAAGTCAGCGGCGGTGGCAGTATCGTCGGTTTGGCTGATGCGGTGAACCAGGCGAAGTCGCAGCGAGAGGCAGAACCGGCGGCACCTCGGCAAGTTTTCCGGAAAAAGCTCAAGCGCAGTATCGTGATAGAGAAGTAATTATTAATGAAGGGACGGATGGGGATGAACGGATCGCGGCGTAAAGGTTCAAGATGGGCAGTAACGCTTTTGGTGACCGTGGGATTGTTGATGACGACGGTACTTACCGGTTGCGGTGGCAACCGTGGAGCCCAGCAAGGTGCCGGCAGTTCCTCCAAGGCGGCCGATGGTGGCAAACCGGTGGAGATTGTTCTCGCCGCGTATACCGTGCCCAAGGAAGCCTATCAAAAAGAAATCATCCCGGCTTTCCAGAAGCATTGGCGTGAAAAAACCGGCCAGGAAGTGAAGTTCACCGAGTCCTATGTTGGCTCCGGTGCGCAGGCCAAAGCGATTGCATCGGGCTTGGAAGCCGATGTGGCGGCCCTTTCCCTGGAAGGGGATATCGATGTGATCACCAAGGCTGGTCTGATCAAGCATGAATGGAAAAAGAAACAGCATCAGGGCATGATTACCCAGTCCGTCGTGGCCTTGGGCGTACCCAAAGGCAACCCCAAGGCGATTCGCGATTGGGAAGATCTGACCCAACCGGGGGTAGCGGTGCTTTATCCCAGCCCGCGCACTTCCGGCGGTGCCATGTGGGATGTCAATGCGATTTATGGTGCCGGGTTGAAAAAATCGGAAGCCCAAGGCGCGAAGGATCCCGAAGCGGGCAAGCGCTTGCTGGCTCAGATTCAGAAAAATGTTAAAGTCATGGATAAAAGCGGCCGCGAGTCCATGACAACCTTTGAAAAAGGCTTAGGCGATGTGGTCATCACCTATGAAAATGAACTGCTGCTCCGCAACATGGAAGGGCCGATCTATGATATTGTCTACCCTTCAGCGACGATTTTAGTGGAAAACCCCGTGGCTCTTGTTGATACCTATGTCGATAAACATGGCAACCGTGAAGTGGTGGAAGCGTTTGTTGATTTTCTTTGGAGTAAAGAAGCGCAGCAAGCCTTTGCGAAATACGGTTTTCGTCCCGTTGACCCGGAAGTAGCCAAAGCCAACGAAGCCAAGTTCCCCAAACCGGCTGACTTGTTTACCATTGAATATCTCGGTGGTTGGTCGAAAGTCAAAGAAGATCTGTACGGTCCCCAAGGTGTCTGGACCGAAGTAGCTGAGCGCCGCTCATGAAACCGCTACAATTGTCACCGCAAGCAGAGCGGGTACCCTTAGCGCGGGCCACAACGGCGCCGCCCATGGAACTCGGGAAATGGGCACTCGGCAGTATGGTCACCGGCTATGTGCTGTTGCTGATCATCCTGCCGATCGGCCAACTCTTGCTGACGACCTTGGAAGGTGGTTGGCAGCGGTTTATCGCGGCGCTCACCCAGCCCCATGCTTGGTTTGCCTTGCAGATCACGCTGGGATTGGCGCTGATCGCGGCGGTGATCAATACGGTGACGGGGACCGTTTGCGCTTATGCGCTGGTGCGCTATCCCTTGCCGGGAAAACGCGTGCTTAATGCATTGGTCGATCTGCCTTTCGCGATTCCCACAGCCGTAAGTGGCTTGATGCTGTTGATGCTCTATGGACCGAAAAGCTGGCTCGGCAAAACATTCTCCCTGTATGGCATTGAAATCGTCTATGCGACGCCGGGCATTGTCTTGGCGATGATCTTTGTGACCTTTCCTTTTACCATTCGAGCGGTGCAGCCGATCTTGCAAGAGATGGGTCAGGAGATGATCGAAGCGGCCCGCACGATGGGGGCCAATCGCTGGCAGGTACTTTGGCATGTGGAACTGCCGACGATCCTGCCGGGAATCTTGGCGGGATTTACCTTGACCTTTTCACGTGCCTTGGCCGAGTTCGGTTCTGTCGTCATGGTGGCCGGCAATATTCCTTTTAAGACGCAGGTGGCTTCGGTGTATATTTACGGCGAAGTGGAAAATGGTGATTTTGTCGGCGCCGGCGCCGTATCGATTGTGTTGCTGTTGATTTCGTTTGGCTTGCTGTTGTATCAAAACTTTTGGATGAAACGGCAGCGGTTTGGCTGGTGGGAGCGCATCTTGGCCCGGTGGACGCGGAGAAAGGAGAGGGCCGGTGAACTGGAGAATTGGGATATCTAGTTTTACATACGCATGGTTTCTGCTGAGCTTGCTGGGACCGATCGGTGCGTTGCTGGCCAGTGCTGTTGATGAGGGCGCCAGCCGCTTATGGGCAGAACTGTTTCGACCGGAAGCGCTCTTTGCCTTGAAGCTGACCTTGCTGATTACGGTGATCGTCGTGGTGATCAACACGGTCTTGGGGATTTTGACGGCGCTGTTGATTGTGCGCCATCCCTTTCCCGGTGTGACCGTTTTGAATACGATTGTCGATTTGCCCTTTGCTGTGTCACCGATCATCGCTGGGTTTATGCTGGTGCTGCTTTATGGTCCGAATAGCTTGATCGGTGGATTCGCCGGTGAGATGGGCTATAAGATCATCTTTGCCTTGCCGGGCATGATCGTGGCAACTTTGTTTGTCACTTTTCCCTTTATGGTGCGCGAAGTGGTGCCCGCGTTGCAGGAAGTGGGCACGTACCAAGAGCAGGCCGCCCAAACTTTGGGGGCCAGTCCGTGGACGATTTTCTGGAAGGTCACGCTTCCTTCGATTCGCGGCAGCGTTTTTTACGGTATTGTCCTGACTGTCGCCCGCTCCCTGGGTGAGTTTGGCGCCGTGCTGGTCGTGTCAGGCAACTTGATCAATCAAACGCAATCAGCGACGTTATATGTGTACCAGGCGGCCGCCGATTTTAACTCGGCCGGTGCCTATGCCTTGTCGCTGCTGCTTTGTGCAACTTCCATCGTCATCTTGGTATTGATGGAATCGATGAAAAAATATCAAGAGGGGCGGCAGGCATGAGTATTGAAGTCCGCAATTTAAGTAAATCTTTTGTTGATGGCCACATGGCGGTACGGGGTGTCAGTTTTGAGCTGGGCGAAGGCGAAATGACCGCTTTTTTAGGACCCAGCGGCGGCGGCAAGACGACGATCTTACGGATGATCGCCGGGTTGGAGAAGCCCTCAGGCGGTGAAATCTATATTTCCGGGCAGCGTGTGGATCACTTGCCGCCGCAAGAGCGTAAAATTGGCGTAGTCTTTCAAAACTATGCGCTGTTCAAGCACATGAACGTCTTTGAAAATGTAGCCTTTGGGCTGCGTGTGCAAAAGCAGCGGCCCGATGTGATCCAAGCGCGGGTCCGTGAGTTGCTCCGGCGGGTGGATTTGCAGGGGTTGGAAGGTCGGTTTCCCGATCAGCTATCGGGTGGGCAGCGCCAGCGGGTGGCACTGGCCCGGGCACTGGCTAATGAACCGCGGCTCTTGCTGTTGGATGAACCTTTTTCGGCTGTTGATGCGCAACTGCGCAAGGAACTGCGCAGTTGGGTGCGGAAGCTGCAGCAAGATCTGCACATTACCAGTATTTTTGTTACTCACGATCAGCAAGAAGCTTTGGAGATCGCTGACCGAGTCGTGGTTTTTCGCCAGGGACAGTTGGAACAGATCGGCACACCGGAAGAGATTTACGACAGCCCAGACACGCCCTTTGTGGCTGCTTTTGTCGGGGAAGTGAATCGCTACCGGACGGTGATCAAAAATGGCGTTACCGATCTGGGTGTGCTGCAATTTCCCGCAGGTAATGTGCCGGAGGGGCAAGAAGTCGTGGTCATCGTTCGGCCGGAAAATGTGGAACTCATGCCCTGGTCGGCGGCGGCCGATATTCAAGGGATCGTTTTGGCGACGACGTTTCTTGGGGAGTTTTATAAGGTTGACCTGGAATTGGCTGATCTGGTTCGCATTACGGCCCATGTGCCCAAAGCGCTTGGCGGAGCACTGCGGGAGCAGGAGCGGGTCGCTTTGCAGATCAAGGCTACGAAAATTTTTAATGTGGCTTGACGGGTGTACACGCTTAACGGTTGGGCGCCAAGGAAATAATACGTTGAATCATCATGATCAAACAGGGAAGGAGTGCTGGCATCGCAGCATTCCTTCCCTGTTTGATCATGTCCGAAAAAGGCCCCACGACACAAGAAGACGCCTCCGCATAAAAGCAAACACCAAGGAGGAATCTTTTGGCGAGGTGCGAAACGGGGTATCCCATGGGAGTGGAGAAGCTTAGGTGCACCGAACGCAAAATTCTTACATAGTCAAAACCTAATTGCTCCTTACCTATCTTTAGGAGACTAACGATTAAAAGATTTTCTAAAATAAAAAATAAAAAAAGGGACCAAAATATTATGAAGATTGTACTCCTCAATGGAATCAAAAAAAACCTTCCAGAATGAGGGTATTACGCCATCCTGGGGCGAGCCTAATAATACAAAATAAGTTCCTATATAGTAGTCGAAAAATACATCGAAAATTACAAAAACAATGTAAAAAACATATGTAGTTATTAATTGGGATAAGAGGTTATTATTATTCTTTTTTGTAGGTGGGTGCAATATTGTTAATACAACGACAATCAACCATTCTTCGTACTCTATATATAAACTGGGGGAAAAAATCAATAAAGAGATCAATACAAAAAAGAAGGACAACCTTAAAGATTGCCCTTTGTTATTAAGAATATTATTAGGCATTTAAATCCTCAAGTAGCCATGTAAGAGAATGAGGAAAAAATTCTTTACTATTGGTTACTGAATCGTCAAGGCTCGTATCTACCAAAAATGTTAAAGGATCATTTTCAATTTGTTCAATATTGTCATAATCTATTTTGCAATACATATCTGTAAATCCCAAGAACGCTGCTTCCCCCATTAATTCCTTTAATTGCTTTTTCATGTTATTGTGGTAAATAGAGGCACCCGTTATTCGTTCATTATTTTCAATACCCCTTGATTGAATCTGTATGGGTTTTATTTTATGGCTCTTTATGTATTCCTCTAGACTATCGTCATCGAGAGTTTTGTTAAATGTGATTGTACAGGTAATGTCTTTAACCTTTTTCTCTTTTAGCCCCTTGTTTATGTTATTTATCTTGGATTTATAATTAGTTACACCATCTAAACTCTTTTCTATTGAATTATACTGGGCAATTGAAGGTTCGTTCTTTGCATAAGCAGGAGAAATACTCCCAACTAGTCCTATTAACATAAACACGATAACTGACCTTCTTGCTTTTTCTTTTAGCATTTTCACTGAAAAACCACCTTTCCTTATTTATTGTCCATAGTTATCTGGATAAGTTACAATGGCTTGAATAACGTCAGATTGAGTACAGTTATTATAGTCACTTACATTCGTGTTCGGTTAACCAGATTTGTCCAAATGAAAGCTCATATTCCATCCGTTGATCTCTTTAATTTTCCAAATTATATCGGGAAAACAACTCCGATTCACAAAAATCTCCTATGATTGTTGCAGTTATGACGTAGGATATCCAGGATATAGGTGCTATCCCACCTTGGGATCCTCATGTGACATTTTGAATTTGGTGAATCCATTGAATGAATTTTACTATATATGGTTAACCGACCACGAATGTAGTCACTTACTCCAAGATTACTCATAGCAAATTGGGCTTGAATTTTTCCACCGTCTAAGCTACCACCATCACGATAATCATTCCATGCAGTTCTCATGTAATAACTATATGCCGAAACTGAACCGAGAGCCACTACCTCTGATTCATCGTTATCAATCCCCACGTAATTCACTTCAAGATCATATTTAGGGTTAGGGAGATTAGAGACTACACTTGATGCGGAAATTTCCAGATCAAGTGTGTTTTCAGGAACAGCTGTTTGATCAAGGGTTAAATAAGCCTGTTTATTGTCACAAGACGTTCCCGGATTATCTCCTCCATTGTTGTAGTCCAATATACTTGTCCTGTTAGTTGAGTCTAAAGTAAAGTCCACTCTTGTTATGAAGTATGTTTTGTCGCTTGAAATTGTTCTACTAATATCCCCGTTTTTGGGCACATAACTTCCATGTGAGTAATCGGAATATGACCACGCAAAAGCACTTCCAACGTTCATGGTTAAATATGTGCAAAGACTAACCAAAGGAATAAGTATTTTTTTCTTATTTACCATATCAATAACAGCCCCCCCTCCATGTATTTTTTTACAAATATCCCTTTGAGTATCCTTCTTTGAAATAATTTTACCACTAATTATGCAAAGATTCAATTAAAAACAAGGTTGTATTACTCTTTGTTTTCTATTTCTGGGGGATAAACGGGTGGCCACTACGATTATCAAAGAGGGCCAGCGAATTGTTGATACAGTATTAAACAGAAAGATTGCCAATATCGTTCTGAGCCAAGGGAAAGAATACATCGATGAAGCGGACATTGAAGGAAACCAGTACCTGGTAGCGTATTGACTGATTACTTCGCTGGACGGCAAAGCGATCGGCGTGTTTAGTGTCAGCAAAGATATGAATTGTGAAGAAGGAGAAGGCCGAGATTATCGAGAGCGCAAGGACTGGGCGATGCTGTGGATCGTCGATCCCCTGGATGGAACCAAAGAATTTATCAAGTGAAACGGTGAATTTACGGTGAACATCGGTTTGGTTCATCAACAGGTACCGGTGGCCGGTGTCGTTGTTATGACCAGCGATAAAACAAAACGCTAAGAAGGAATCCTTCGGCTTCGTGCAGAACGGGGTATCCCATGGCAAAGAGTTCATGGGAAAATTCTATGAAAAAAAGAAGTTAAAGGCGGGGTTTTCGTGAAAACAAAAACGTCCCTACTTCAATGGCTCATCAATTCGCTTTTTCGCGTGGAGATCATCGGTTTGGATAAAATCAAAGCATGCCAACAAGCGCCGATCATTATGCCCAACCACGTGTCGCTGTTGGATGCTGTTGTATTGGCAGCCAATCTGCCGGCAGAATGTTTGTTTGTTGTCGATACAACGATTGCTCAAAAGTATGAAGCGATCATCAAGATGCGCGATTGTATTACGGTCGATCCCACCAATCCTTATTCCCTGCGTAAAGCCGTTCACGCCGTTGCCGCTGGCAGGCCCCTCGTACTGTTTCCGGAGGGACGCATCACCGTAACCGGCGGGTTGATGAAAATTTATGATGGCATCAGTTTTATTGCGCTCAAAACCGGTGTTCCTGTGATTCCCGTCCATGTGGGCGGGCTTTTGCATTCAAAACTATCCTATGTAGGGCATATTTTCCCGACGCAATGGTTTCCCCAAGTGACGTTAACCTTCGGGCAGCCCTTTTATATTGAACCAGGGCCACGCCACTCGGTGCGACAAGCCAAACAAGCGGCATCGACGCAGATCTTACGGGCGCTCCAACAGATCACCTTTGAGGCAAATCGTCCCGTTGATGCGAATTTGTACGACGAAGTGTTGCAAGCGGCCAAGATCTATGGTGCCCAAGCCCAGATTCTTGAAGATCCCTTAACCAAGACGTGGACTTATCAAAAATTGCTGCTCACGGCCAATGGGTTGGCCCATCCACTGAAACGGGCCATTGGCGAGGAAGCGCGGGTGGGCATCTTGCTACCCACATCGGTGGTGGCGGTGATCGCCCTGCTGGCCCTGTGCCGGGTGCAAGTGACGCCGGCCTTTTTGAACTTTTCGCTGGGCAGTCAAGGCATGGCCCATTGTGCTCAAGTGGCCGGGCTTCGGTACATTCTGACTTCCAAAGCATTTTTGCAAAAAGCTAATCTGGAAGAGGTGGCGGCTGATCTGTGCCGCAAATCAGGAGCGACGCTGGTATTTTTGGAAGATCTCCGGCAAGCAGTAACGAAGGCAGACAAGATGAAAGCAGCTACCGCGGTGATGATGAACCAAAGGGTCGGGCAGCCCGGTGACGTGATTTTGTTTACGTCCGGCAGTGAAGGGAAACCCAAAGGTGTGGTTCTTGCCCATGATGCCTTGATTGCCAATGTGCGGCAAATTCAAAGCATTGTCGATGTGACGCCCAAAGATCGTTTTTTCAACGCCTTGCCGGTTTTTCATTCTTTTGGACTGACGGCAGGTATCTTGCTGCCCTTGCTTGCGGGATCCTATGCCTATCAATATCCAACGCCGCTACACTACACGCTGATCCCGGAACTGGTGTACGATAAAAACTGTACCGTTCTTTTTGGCACGAGTACTTTTATGGCAGGTTATGGCAAAAATGCGGGAACTTATGATTTTCGTTCGGTGCGGCTGGCCATCGTTGGTGCTGAAAAGCTGCGTGATGATGTGCGGCATCTTTGGCAAGAACGGTTTGGGATCCGACTTTTGGAGGGCTACGGCTGTACGGAAACGGCACCGGTGATCGCTGTGAACACGCCACTGGCCCATCGGCCGGGCACGGTAGGGCCGATTCTGCCGGGGATGGAAGGGCGGATCGAACCGGTGGAGGGTATTCACCAGGGCGGCCGGCTGCTCGTGCGCGGGCCGAATCTGATGCGGGGCTATCTTATCGAAGGTCAAGGTTTTGTTCCCTTGCCTAAACATGACTGGTATGATACGGGCGATATTGCCGACATCGATGAAGACGGCTTTATCCGGATTCTTTCCCGGTTAAAACGGTTTGCCAAGATTGGCGGCGAAATGGTGCCGCTGGGCACCATCGAAGAAGCGGTGGTGACGGCCTTTGGTGTTGCTTCTACCGCCGTGGCCGCCATTGCCCGTAGCGATCCGCGCAAAGGTGAAAGTATTGTGCTGGTTACGACGGCTTTGATCGGCAGGGATGAATTGCGATCGGCCCTGGCCGCTGCCGGGCTTCCGCCGGTATTTATCCCTTCGAAAGTGATTCGCATTGAAAAAATTCCGCTTTTGGGCAGTGGCAAGGTCGATTATGGCGCGTTGCAACGGGTGCTGGATGCGGGAGGAGCCTCAACATGAGTATGGTGATCATCAATCTGCTGATCGCGCAATTTTTATCGGCCTTTGCGGACAATGCCATTTTGTTTGCCACACTGGCCATTGTTAACGCCGGGAACCATCCGGCTTGGTATCTGGGGGTGGTGCAAGGTGCATTTTTTGTGGCCTACATTCTGCTGGCCCCTTTTGTCGGTACCTTCGCCGATTCCTGGCCCAAATCCCGTGTCTTGATTGTGGGGAATGCGGTCAAAGCCTTGGGGACAGCGGCGATGTTCCTGAGTGTCGATCCGGTGATTGCCTATGCCATTGTTGGTGTTGGCGCGGTGATCTATTCGCCGGCCAAGTATGGGTTGTTACCGGAACTGGCCGGCAAAGGACAGGCGCTTGTCCGGGCCAATGGGTGGATGGAAGGTACGACGATTCTGGCGATTTTAGCCGGTGCCGTGGGCGGGGGGATCTTGGCGGCGCAATCGATTCCTCTGGCCTTGGGTATCTGCATGGGGGCTTATCTTGTTTCGGCGATTTTGGCCTTTTTGTTGCCCAAGGGTCTGGTCATTGCTGATGGCATGACGCTGGCTTCGGCGAAAAAATTTCTCCACGATGGGTGGACGGTCGTTCGCAGTGAAGCCAAGGTGCCCTTAATGGGGGCCGGTGTTTTTTGGGGGACATCAGCGGCGCTGCGGCTGGCGGTCATTGCTTGGATACCGCTTGTCTTTGGCATTACTGAGGTGGATAAAATCTCGGCCATCGTTGCTTGCGCCGGGATCGGTGTGGCCATCGGGGCGGCACTGGCACCGCGCCTAGCTCCTCTGCCGAGCCGTGCGCGGTGGGCGGCCATTCCGCTGGGCTTGGTGGCGATGGTGTTGCCGTTAAGCGCTTCCATTCCGATGGCGTTGCTCATCCTCATCGCTTTTGGTGCGGCCGGCGGTATTTTTCTGGTGCCCATGAATGCAGCAATTCAGGAAATCGGCGTGGAGTCAGTAGGCGTAGGGCAAACGATTGCGATTCTGAACCTGATTGATAATGTGGCGATGCTGATGGGGGCGGCGCTTTATACTGGTGCTTCGGCGCTGGGCGTTGCGCCGGGAGTATCGATTGCGATGGCGGGGTTGTTTCCTTTAGGGTACGTAGTGTGGACGATCCGGCAGTTTCCCCGCAAACAAAGTGAACAATCTCTGTAAATCAAGTGAACAAAAAAGAAGGTGGATTGCATGGCGCAATCCACCTTCTTTTTTCAATTCGTCTAGCTTCATCCTACCACTGCTGGCGATATTTTGCTATTGTATCTTTTGAATTTCCCGCCGTTCCATTACGATGAAGCCTTCGCTGGGGAAGAACGGGCGGGAATCCGGATAAACCACGCCGAGGCCAAGTTCATCAGCGCCACCACAGCCCCGCCGATAAACACATACTTGTAGCCGTTGGCTCCGCCGTTGTACCAGACGAGCCCGCCGAGCATGGGCAGAAACATGGTGACGATATGATCAATGCTGGTGCCCAGGGAAAGGCTTGGAGAAATGTCTTCCGGTACCAGCGCCAGCTTACGCATATAGGTAGCCCGAGCCATGCTGACAGAAGTCATGCTTAAGTCAAGCACGTAACAGACGAAGATCAAGTACAGCGCCCACTCAGGACGCAAGAGGTCCGTGGCAAAGGCGTAGCCCAGGCAGACAAAGAAAAAGCCAACGGCTTCGGCGCAAAGGACAAAGCGCTCGCCGCGAAGGTCGATCATGTGGCCGATCCAGGGTTTGACGAAGATGCCCGTGACGGAGACGATAAAAAAAAGCACGGTCATGGTGGTAACGTTTTGCTGAAACACTTCCACCAGCACCCAGGGGCCGAAAGTGATGAAGATCTGCTTGCGGGCACCAAAGAGAACA
The DNA here is from genome assembly GCF_004341395.1 of Heliophilum fasciatum. Taxonomy (GTDB): domain Bacteria; phylum Bacillota; class Desulfitobacteriia; order Heliobacteriales; family Heliobacteriaceae; genus Heliophilum; species Heliophilum fasciatum. The sequence goes on along the minus strand of NZ_SLXT01000002.1, from coordinate 151,102 downwards.
CAAAGCCAGTAGTAGAGGCTGTATTCTTTTTTGAAAATAAAACGGCTGTTTTTCTGCGTTCCAGCTATGGGCTTAATCATGAGCAAACAAAGGGCGGCCAGCAAAAAAGCAACGGCGCCGATGGTGAATGATGTGGTATAGCTGATGTGGGCGAATTGAAAGAGTGCCCACAAGCCGGCGCTGCTGATGACGAGGGCCAGTGTATTGACGGCGTTCATGCGGCCTAATTTTTTGCCAAGATCGCCGGCAGTGGCAAAATTCATGCCGATGCTGTTGGACAGGGGCATATAGAGGTGGGCACCGGTGCTGTAGACAAACATGGTCAGTATCACCAGGCTGTACTCCGGTGGAATAAAGCCAAAAGCCAGCATGCCGCCGGCCGCCAGTAGGTTAGCCACAACAGCGATGCGCACATCGCCGAGAAAAGCGAGGAGGCCCATGACGAACACCACAAGCAGACCGGGCAGTTCTCGCGGGAATTCCAGGGCAGAACGCTCCAAGATCATCATGCCCAGGTTTTCTTTTAGGTAATTAGAGAGGGTAGCCCCATCGACGCTCTGGCCAATGCCGATCAGTGCCGTCGAAAGAAGAAAGAAAAAGTAGTTGCGGTCAATGCGGCGTAAAAATGTGGTGATCATGGGGAGCACCTCGTTTCTTGCGTTATGTTGTGTAGGCAACAAAATGAGGATATTCTTGCAACGATTCCGGGTTTTTCTACAGATGCTATAACAATAAACCCGGTTCTGGTTGGCATGCAAGAGAAGATAAAATATGATGTAAGGAAGAAGTTCGTCGAATTTGACTATCAAACCAATAGGGGGATTTTTTTGAACAGATTCGCAAAAAGTTGTTTAAATATCACCATCATCCTGATTGCCCTATTTGTCTTGCCAAGCACACCTGTACAGGCCCAAAGCCTTCCAACGAAACACGTGCTGATTTTGCATGCCTTCACGCCCGTTTACCCTGTCCACGAGCATTATAACCAAGGAATAATCGCCAAATTGGATCAGAGCACCGCGTATAAGTTTGACTATTCCTATGAATACCTTGATTATTCGCGCTTTTCTCATGACCGGGGATATTTTCAAAATATAGCCCAATACCTTGAAGTAAAATATAAAAATCATCGGCCCGATTTTATCGTCACCGAGGAAAATGTGATGCAACTGCTGGGCTCCAATGATCAGAAAATTTTCCCCGATGTCCCCGTGATTATTGCGCAGGATAGGATGGATGCTCTGCCGGAAGACAACTATGGTAATCATTTTTTTGTTCAGCAAGCGAACGATATCGAAAACAATATCGAGTTGATTTTACATACAAGGCCCAAGACGAAAAAGATTTATATGATTATCGGTGATTCTAACGATGAACGTATTTTCACCGAACGATTGAAGGAAGCAGGAGAAAAATATAAAGGCAAGGTAGAAACCGCGATTACCAGCCGTATGTCCTACAAGCGAATGCTGGAAACCGTGAAGGATGTGGAAGCCGATGCGGCGATCCTGTATTTTCGCTGGCTTGCCGATGCCCATGGGGAAAGTTATATTCCCGAGCAGGTGATTGCCGACATCTGCAACGCAGCCAAAGTACCGGTCTATGGTGTGGATATCAATTTCCTTGGCAGCGGAATGGTCGGCGGCTATGTGCGGGAGCCAACGCTTTTAGGAGAAGCGAGCGCTGACACCATACTGGATATATTGAACAGCAAAAGCATCAACGATGTCGCAAGGAGTCGGCAAATCAAGAATCCTTGCGTCTTTGATTGGCGGCAGTTGCGGAAATGGGCTATCGCTGAGAGGAGTCTTCCGGAAAACAGTAGAATCGAATACCGTGAAATCAGCTTCTGGGAGCGGTATAAGGTATATATCATGGGAGGAATCGCATTAATTCTTGTGGAGACCCTGCTGATCTTCGGGTTGCTGATCAATCGGCAGCAGAAAAGAAAAGCAGAGCAGCAATTGCTGCAAACCAACGACGCGTTGCAGCGACTGACGGAAAAGCTGATGGAACAAGATAAAATGAAGGACGAATTTCTGATCAACACATCCCATGAGCTCCAAACACCTTTAAACGGCATCATCAATATTGCCGAAGGACTTGCCGAAGAGAATCACGGCAGGCTGAGCCAACGTCAGAACGATGAACTTCAAGTGATCTTGGCGGTAGCCAAAAAGATGTCTTCCCTGATCAAGGATATTATTGATCTCGAAAGAATCAAGAGAAATGAACTCGAGATCCATCCGGAAGTGATTGACCTTAAAGCCGCATTACCCATGGCGGTCGATGTCTTCCGCCATTTGATCGATGATGCGCATACAGAGATCGTGCTGGATATTCCTCCGAAGCTTCCCCCAGTGCTCGCCGACAGAACCAGGCTTATTCAAATACTATATAATATTCTTGGCAATGCGGTAAAGTTCACTCTCAAAGGAATGATTACGCTTGCGGTAAGAGAAGAAGGCCATTATATCAGGCTTACCGTAGAAGATACCGGAGTCGGTATCGCCAAAGAAGTACAGGAACAGTTGTTTCAAGCTTTTGAACAAGGCGGGGAGTCAATCCAACGACAGTATGGAGGTAGCGGCCTTGGTCTTTATATAACACGCAACCTGATCGAACGCATGGCCGGTAAAATTCTTCTGGAATGGTCGGAGGTGGGAAAGGGAACGCGTTTTGCTATCTTGCTTCCCAAAGCCGCAGGCAAGCCGGCCGATGGGAAGGGGCAAGAGGACTACGGCAACGCAACGGCAGAGCCGATGGAAATCAGCCATGATACCATCGGGCAGGATTTTGTCATTCTGGCCGTTGATGACGAACATACGAACCTGCGCGTATTGAAATCCATCTTTGGGCGACAAGCCTATACCGTGCTGACAGCATCTAACGGGCAAGAAGCGATAGGGCTACTTCGTGAGCGGCGGGATATTGACTTGGTGCTGATGGATGTGATGATGCCTGGCATGTCGGGCTACGAAGCCTGCAAGACCATCAGGGAATCCTATTCCCTTTATGATCTTCCCATCCTGATGCTTACCGTCCGCAATACACCAGAGGATATCGCCGCCGGTTTTGAAGCAGGAGCAAATGATTTTGTATCCAAACCCTTCGTCGCCAAGGAGCTAAGGGCCAGGGTAGCGACCCTGTTAATGATCAAAAAATCAGTCCAACAGGCCCTCAAAAATGAAATGGCTTTTTTGCAGGCCCAGATTAAGCCGCATTTTCTTTTCAATGCCTTAAGCACCATCATGTCCTTTTGCTATACTGACGGAGAAAAGGCCGGAGAACTGCTGGCCCATTTGAGCGCATATTTGCAAAAAAGCTTTGCCATCGACGATACCGTTTCCACGGTCACTATCGAAAATGAGCTGGAACTGACCAGAGCCTATGTCGAGATCGAAAAGGCGAGATTTGGCGAGCGGCTGGCCGTGGTGTTCCGCGTGGACGAGCAGTTGCTGGAGCAGAGAATTTTGCCGCTGACCATCCAGCCGTTGGTGGAAAATGCCGTGCGTCACGGATTAATGACAAGGAAAAATGGCGGTACCGTAACTATCGAAGTCGTCAAAGTTCTGGACCGGATTCAGATCAGCATCGAGGACGACGGTATCGGTATGGAAACGCCGGAGAAGATCGTACAGGCCAATGAGGTAGCCAAAAAGCGCTCGGGAGGAGTGGGCCTGGCTAATATCCGCCGCCGCCTCATGAATTACTATGGCGTGGAGCTTTGCCTACAATCAGAAAAAAATCAAGGAACAAGGGTTTCCTTGACCATCCCTGAGCAAATGGAATAAAAAGCGAGGGGTGCTTAATGCTGCGTACGGTGATTGTGGACGATGAAGTACCGGTTCTCAACCTCCTGAGAATGGTTCTGGAAAAAACAAACATGGTTACGGTGGAGGGAGCTTATACGGATCCCCAAGAAGCATTGGAAAACATCAAAATCATCAAGCCGGAAGCGCTATTTCTGGACATTGAAATGCCGGAAATGAACGGCTTAGAGTTGGCCGAGCGTCTCGTCGAGCATGATCCGGATTTGATGGTCGTTTTTGTAACGGGGTACAATCAATACGCCCTGGAGGCTTTTAACGTCAATGCGTTAGATTATCTATTAAAACCTGTCACGCCCCAGGCCATACAAAAATGCATTGCCAGGCTGAATAAGCTAAAGGGTATAAACGATGCGGCAAGACCGGAGGAATCTAAAAAAAGAATTTATTGCTTCGGTGACTTTCAAGTCATTGGTGAAAATGGGCCGGTTACTTGGGTCACAAGGAAGGTGGAGGAACTACTCGCCTATTTGATCGTCAACCGCAATACCAATCTGGACGGTTGGGAATTGGGTGGGGCCTTATGGCCTGAGGCGGAGCCAGATCGAGTAAAGGCCAACCTACATACCACCCTTTTCCGGCTGCGAAAAACCATCAAAGAGGAAGGCTTACCGATCGAAATCTTATCGGCAAAAGGCAGAAATGGTACGTACCATTGCACCTTGAACCATCTCTCCTGTGACTTACTGGAATTTGAAGAGGCAGTCGTAGGCAGCGATATCATCAGTAACAGCAATATCGAGAAGTGGGAACGAATCAGCAGCCTGTACAAGGAGGACCTGTTTTTAAAAAAAGACTACCGCTGGTGTGAAGCCAAAAGGGCGTGGCTCAGACAGCGGTATCTGAATATGCTCTTGCATATGGCCGGCTTTTACGAGGAAAATGGCCATTACCAGAAAGCAGTTCAAACCTTGCTTAAAGCAGCTGAGAAAGAACCCTTTGACGAGGAAATTCATCGCAGCTTGCTATATGCGTGCCACCATCAAAAAAATGCCGCACTGATGACGAAACTTCATCAGGAATTCATCCAACGATTAGCCAGGGAAATGAGCATTACACCGCAGTTGGAAACAACCGACTTGTATCGAAGGCTCATGGGAATAGGATAACGTATGATGGAATAAAAATAACGTAAGTTCCCTATCGTCTGAAATAACGGCGATAGGGAACTTTTTTTCTTTATGAATTAATTTCGCAATGCAATTAGCGCCTTATATGCAGAATTGTGCGATTATGTTAGAGGTTTGTAAGAAGCCCCCTGTATAATTTGCTTAATAGAGTCCGTCGAGGAACCTAATGAAAACAAGCATGGTACCCTTGCAATGCGGGGGTTTTTAGACAGACTCTAAGAAGTATAAAAATAAATATAAGAGGGGGTTTTAGAATGAATAGACTTAAAAGATGGTGGGAAATATTAAATTTTCGAAGAATCATTTCTTTGCTAACGGTATTTATGATTGTAATCGCAGCTACTCCTCATGTGCAAGCAGAGGCGAGTGGAAGCGGGACACAGGAAGATCCTTGGATGATTACAACTCCAGAGGATCTTGACAATGTTCGCAATTTCTTGGGCAGTGAGTCAACAGGTAAATACTTCAAACTGGAGAATGATATCGATTTATCTGGCTATTTGTCACCCGGTGGAGGCGGGTATGCCAAGTGGGCTACTGAGGGTTGGCTGCCTATTGGTGGTAGCAATGATACAGAACAGTTTACAGGAATCTTTGATGGACAGGGGTACATGATTACCGGTCTTTCCAGTAATCGACCGAATACTGATTATGTTGGCCTCTTTGCTGTCATCGGTGAAGGGGGAGTCGTATCCAATGTCGGTTTGGAGACAGTCGATATTATTGGCAATAACTATGTAGGCGGTCTAGCCGGTACAGCGATCGGATCGATCAATAATTCCTACACCACTGGCAAAGTTAAGGGAAATAATTATACCGGTGGTTTGTTGGGCACGCATCTAGACGCAATTGGTTCCGGGTCTTCGACTCCATTTGTTTTTGCTTCAGATAGCATGGGAACGTTTCGTTTTGTAAATAAGCTGGGAATGAGGCTTCCACACTACAAGCGCTATTACTCGATGCCAAAGGATTATGCAGAATTGGAACCAGGGCTTCTCCAACCTCGAGATGGCGCATATTATCTCAATATCACTAATGAATTTAATGAAATCTCCTATCTGGACCAGGTCTCATTGCTGGCATTTGACCATCAACCCGGATATACACCGGCACTTTCGTTTATTCAGCGAGATCAAGAGAATAATGAAGATGCTTTCATTAAGCTAGTTAGTACGAATCCGAAGCCAGTTGTTTCCGTTAAGGAACTGTCAGGATTCGATTGTACTGATGCAATATCGTCTCGCGGGGATAATGAATGGACTTCAGGCGGAAGTAAGGAGACAAATTTTATCAATCCTGTGGAAATTAACTTAGGTGATTTGTCTGATGCAGATCATATCAACTTGCTACTTGTTGGCACAACCGATAACAACCTGGTGAAGGAAAGTGGCTTGGAGGAAGGAAAGCTTGATATAAACACAATAAAACGCATGGTGCAGGTTCCTGACGAGAATGGCGATTGGGTTGATGCCTATTCTCAAGAGGAGCTCCGTCAGCCTTTAAGCACACCCTCGCTCAAATTCATTGATTTGACCAACAAGTTTGTATCCCATGATTACAGGGTGAGAATCGGCTTCAACTTTGTGAAATGGGATTATATCGCTGTTGATACATCGACACCACCTAACGCTGTTAAGACAGTCCAGTCTCCGGAGATGGCCGATCTTCACTTTCGCGGATTCTCTTCAACCGATAAAACAACGTATCCGTATTGGACTTTTAACTACGATAATGTTTCTCCCATACCCGAAGAACTGTACGCCTATCAATTCGGCAGTTTTACACGGTATGGGGATGTAACCCCTTTGATGCAGAGCCAAGATAATCAATTTGTCATCATGCGTTATGGCGATGAGTTATCGCTTAAATTCGATTATACGGAACCTGAATCGGGAATGGAGCGTAGCTTTGTACTCTATGGGGCGGTCTGGTACAAGTCTGCCAAGGAGGAAACAGGGCGAACCGTTGACCCGTTACCATTCGTGGGGATGGATAGCTATCCGTACAATGATCTAGGCACGTTTCCGGAAAAAGATTACGCCCAAGAATGGAACACCCGCAATTACACCCGTCGAGGCGGATCAGGCAATACCATCAGAGCCTCTTATTCTACGGCAGAGGTGGAAGGTTCTAGTTATGTCGGCGGCTTAGTAGGTCAACTCAAGGACAAGGATGTTTATGATTCCTACTCCACCGGTAGTGTGAGTGGTATTGATAGTGTCGGTGGTCTGACGGGAAGTAATGAAGGAAGTGGAAATGTCGCTCGTTCCTTTGCCATCGGAATTGTACAGGGGCAAACAAATGTTGGTGGATTAGTGGGACAAAACAGTGGGACAGTTACGGAGAGCTTCTATGACCAATACACAACTGGCCAGTCTGACACCGGGAAGGGAGAACCCAAAACCACCGCTCAGATGAAGGACAAAGCCACCTTCACCGATGCCAATTGGATTTTCAGCACTACACCTATTTGGACAATCAATCCAAATGACCAAGGGAGCATCTCCGAGCGAATTTCTTACCCGTATTTTCCGTGGCAGACCAGTCACATTGACTATGCGCCTCCAGTTTTCATTAATAATTATCCGGATGTAGTGAACATCGGTTCCAGTGAGTTGGATTTGAAGACAGAAACGGACGAAGCCGCTACTGCTTGGTATGTAGTTTTACCCAAGAATGCGGACAAACCAACAGCCAAACAGATCAAGGCAGGGACTGATGCGAGGGGGAACGCTCCTGCCGCCAATGGTTCCTGGCTGCTATCGCCCCAAACGGTTGCAACTGCCCATGTTGCAGGCTTAACCTCAAATACGGATTATGACATTTATGTGGTCAGCGAAGATCTAGCCGGTAATCTGCAACCAGATATTTGTGTAGCGAAGATAACGGTCCACACGGTCACTCTGCCAACGCTAACAGCAGGCGCTGTGAATCGTAGCTCCGATACGACAGGTACGGTGAAGTTCACATCAGATGAAGCAGGCCAATATTACTATGCAGTAGTGGCAGACGGAGCAGCGGCACCAACGATTGACATATCCGGAGTAGGAACAGCTTGCACTACGAGTGAGACAACCATCACCGACCCGACAGGACTCACAGCTGGAGCAAAGGACATATATATTGTTGTAAAGGATGCTACAGGAAATGTAAGTAGTGTTTTGAAGATAGATATTGCAGCTTATACTGTACCAAGCAGTGAGATTCGTGGTGGCAGTTCTGGCGGTAGAAGCTCAACATTGAGTACACCTACCCATCAAGAACCTGTAGTTGTCATCGTCAATGGCAAATCAGAGAATGTTGGGACAGAAACCAAGACAAATGAACGCGGTAAGGCAACGGTAACCATCGCTGTAAATAACACAGTCATCGATGGGAAAATCGAAGAAGCGATCAAGAATAATCCAACAGGTAATGGAAATTTTGTTCAAATCCGAGTAGCAGATCAGACCTCAGAAGTTGTTAAGGTTGAATTGACTGGAGATATTGTAAAAAAACTCGAAGAGAACACCTTCGATGTTTCCATTAAACGTGATACTGTGGAATACGTTATTCCTGCAAAAGAACTTACGATTTCTAGCGTTGCCAAAGAATTGGGTGTATCTGAACAAGCACTTAAAGACATCAGGATAGAAGTGCAAATCAATACGCTGGATGCATCGGTTACGGCTAAGTACAACGAAGTGGCTAAAGCCAATGGAGCAGAGCTGGTATTCCCGCCGATAACCTTTGAAATTGTTGCAAAGACAACAAAATCAGACGGAACCAAAGCAGATGTGGAAATCAATAAGTTCAGTAACTATGTAGAAAGAATAATGGAAATTCCGGCAGGAGTAGATCCAAGCAAGATCACGACAGGTATTGTCTTTAATCCGGACGGAACCTACAGCCATGTACCAACGGAAGTATTCCAGAAGAATGGTAAGTGGTATGCGAAGCTCCACTCACTGACTAACTCTACGTACTCAGTGATCTGGAATCCGGTTACAGTGAAATCTGTTGAGAACCACTGGTCTAAAGATGCAGTCAACGACATGGCATCTAGACTTGTAGTATTCAATGCAGAAATCTTTGCACCGGACAAAGTCATCACAAGAGCAGATTTCGCTGAATACATTATCAGAGCCCTGGGTCTTTACAGAGAAGGTTCAAAGCATGAAAACAAATTTAAGGATGTCAGTGCGAACGGAGACAGAACCCTAGCGATCCTCATTGCCAGCGAATCTGGCATCGTGACAGGATATCCTGATGGCACTTTCAGACCGGATGCTCTGATTACAAGAGAAGAAGCCATGGCAATGTATCAGCGAGCTATGAAGGTCACAAAACTTGTAGGGACAGATTTAAACCGATATGAAAGTTACACGGACTACAAGCAGGTCGAAAGCTGGGCGACAATATCCGTAAAAGAAGTATTATCGGCTCATGTGTTCAATGGCAATACAGCAACGACTATTTCACCAAAAGCGAACTTAACCTATGCAGAAGCAGTACAAGCAATGAAGAATCTTTTGGTTGAATCGAAACTGATTAATAAGTAATAATACAAAATGGAACGACAAACAGGAAGTCCCGCATGAAAGCAATTCGTGCGGGACTTCCTGAATTTTAACCGAGCGTCTCTCCACTGCCGGGAACGATCGATCCCGGCGGTGATCCGCAATTACCGGGAGGAGAACTTTCCTGGGCTTTTTGGATTAAGAACACTGTTTTTGATGATCTGGCGATTCGGCAAAAGGCAACCATTTTTCCAACATGGCATGCAGTTCATGTAAACGAAGTGGCTTGTGCAGGATATCATCCATGCCGGCTTGCAGGCATTGCTCTTGAGCGTATTGGGAAGCATCGGCCGTGACGGCGATAATGCATAATCGCCGGCCAGTACCGGTTTCGGATTTGGCTTCGGTTTCGACTTGGCGGATCCGGCGGGTTGCTTCCCAGCCATCCATAACCGGCATCTGGCAATCCATCAGAACCAAGCTATATTGATTCTGTGCAACTGCATAAAGTGCTTCCTGACCATGATGAGCGATTTGGATGGGGACGCCAAGTTGTTTCATCTGGGCACGAAACAACCGTTCATTGATCAGCGAATCATCGACGATTAGCACGGGGTGGCGCGGAGGATGACTGATCGTAAGTTTACGTTGACTATGGCATCGGTTTTCCGCCGCCGCTTGCATCGCTTGGCTCTTGAGATTGGTGATCGGCAAGGTGAACCAAAAGGTTGATCCCTGGTTCGGTTGGCTTTGAAAGCCAATCTGCCCACCCATACGGGTTACCAGTTGTTTGCAGATCGATAAGCCAAGACCGGTACCGCCAAAGCGGCGGGTTGTCGAGTGCTCCGCTTGGGCAAAGGGCAAAAAGATCAATTGCTGATGTTCGATAGGAATCCCAATGCCGCTGTCGCTTACTTCAAAAAGCAATGCTTCCGGTGGGTCCGCGGGGCCGGCGAACCGCACTTGCAAGCGCACGAATCCGGTCATGGTGAATTTGACGGCATTGCTGAGCAGGTTCAGCAAGACTTGGCGTAGGCGCGTGGGGTCCCCGTGGACGATTTGCGGGAGCAGCGGATCGACCCATACTTCAAAGGTAAGCGCTTTTTTTTCGGCGTTCGGTTTGATTAAGGAGCGAACGCTGTGGATGAGCACGGGAAGCTCATAATCCATTTCTTCAAGAACAAGAGTGCCGCTTTCGATCTTGGAAAAATCAAGAATGTCATTAATGACGGTGAGTAATAATTCCGAAGATTCTCGCACTGTCGAAGCGTATTCCTTTTGTTCTTCATCGAGCGGTGTGCTCTGTAATAAATCGGTCATGCCAATGATGCCGTTGAGGGGGGTGCGAATCTCGTGGCTCATAATCGCCAGAAAGTCGTTTTTCACTTGGTTAGCTCGCGCTAATTCTTGATTGGCCTGTGCCAGTTCTTGTGTCCGCTGCTGCACCTTTTCTTCAAGCTCCGTGGCATTCCTTTCGGCAATCCGGATCAGTTCATGGGACAGTGCCAGCATCAGATTGCTGATAAAGCCTGCGCAAATGATAATGCAAACACCGGCAATCAAGTAACTGACGGTAAGCTCGTTGTGAAGGCCGCTATAAAAGCGATGAATGATCACCTCGTAATGAGCCAAGAGGACGAATAATGCCAGGAAGGTATAAAGAATCAATTGCCAGCGCCGTAAGCACACCAAGCCAACACAAAAGAAGCCGATGAGGATGGTCGTATAGGTTTGTGTCAGTCGTTCGATGGGACGAGGTTCAGCAGCGAAAAAATCGCCAACGACATTATGAAGAAAAATGATCAGCAGCAGCGAAAGGGTTACCGTAGTGGCAGCGATCGGTTTTTGCTTACGGATAAAAAAGAATGTAGCCATAACTTGAAGGAGCATGAGCAGGTCGCCGGTGAGTAACAATACGCTGGACTCCTCAAACGTATGGGTCAACAGCATGATCGGTACCACTGCGCTGCAGATCAGCGTTTGATAAAGGCAATACTTCATTTTTTGGCGGATTTCCAGTGGTGCATGGATATAACCGTCGAGAAAAAAGTGGAGCCAACGGTTCATAATAACGGTATGGCGGCCTTTTTCCATGAAAACACCCCATTTCCACCGAACGATAATACAAATAATCACTTATACATTCACTGTAATTGGTTAATTACACAAATGCAAGCATTGTAGAATTACACGGGAGTAAAGTCTTATTTCAGGCAGGGCAAACGGAGTCGCGACTGCTTCGGCAATCGTCTATAATAGGGATATTCAGAACAGGTTCAATGGAAGTAGAGAGGATAACAAACGTCATGATCAAATTAGCCCGTTTTTTACAGCCCTACCGCATGGCTATCGCCATGGTGTTGCTGTTGATTTTTTTGCAGTCCCTTTCGGAATTGTACTTGCCGACGTTGTTGGCCGATATTGTTAATCTCGGTATTGTCCGCGGTGATACGGCCTATATCTTGAAAATTGGCGCGGTGATGGTGACCGTCGCTGCCGCAGGCGCCCTTTGTGCCATCGGGGCCAACTATTTGTCATCCCGTGTGGCGGTGGGGTTCAGTAAACAGGTACGAGCCCTTTTGTTTACCCATGTGGAGAACTTTTCGCTGCAAGAGTTTGATCAGATCGGCACGGCGTCTTTGATCACGCGGACGACCAATGATATCGCCCAGTTGCAGCAGGCACTAACGGTAATGCTCCGGTTGATGGTCAGTGCGCCGCTCATGTGTATTGGTGGTATCATCATGGCTGTTTCGCGCGATGCTGAGTTGTCGTTGGTGCTGGCGGTGGTGATTCCGGTGCTGGCGCTGGTGATCTACTTGGTGGCCAGTCGGGGGATACCGCTCTTTAGGCAGGTGCAGGTTAAGCTGGATGGGATCAACCGGGTGCTACGTGAAAACTTGACCGGTGTTCGTGTGGTGCGCGCTTTTAATCGTACGGATTATGAAAAGGAACGGTTTGATCAGGTCAACCGGGATTTCACAGCTACATCGGTGCAGGTGAACCGGATCATGGGCTCCTTGATGCCCTTGATGCTGTTGATCATGAATCTGTCGACGGTGGCGATTCTTTGGTTTGGTGCCAATCGCATTGACCTGGGAAAAATGCAGATCGGCGATCTGATGGCTTTTATCCAGTATGCCATGCAGATTTTATTTGCCTTGATGATGCTTTCTTTTATGTTTGTGATGCTCCCGCGGGCGGCCGTGTCGGCGGGGCGCGTCAATGAAGTGCTGGAGATGGAACCGCAGATTAAGGAGTCGGCGACGGCACGGACGGAGCAACGCGCGATGGTGACCACGCAGCCACTGCCGGCTACGGCGGCCACGGGGGCCACGGCGGCCACGACAGCTACACCGATGGCGCCATCACAACTGAAAGGGCCGGCCATCGAATTTGACCATGTGACCTTTCGCTATCCCGGTGCGGAAGAACCGGTGCTGGAGGATGTGTCTTTTACCGCCTGGCCTGGGGAGACAACGGCGATTATCGGCGGGACCGGGGCGGGCAAGTCGACGCTGCTGGCGTTGATCCCGCGTTTTTATGATGTGGACAGCGGCAGCATCCGTGTGGGTGGCACCGATGTCCGGGCGATGACCCAGGCCGAACTGCGGGGGCAGTTAGGTGTGGTCGCCCAAAAGGCGGTACTATTTACGGGAACGGTGGCCGAGAACATTCGCTATGGCAATGAAAAAGCGACCGATGAAGAAGTCCGGCAAGCGGCCCGCATTGCCCAGGCGGCTGATTTTATCGAAACGATGCCCGAAGGCTATGACGCCTTGATTGCCCAGGGGGGCGCGAATTTGTCGGGCGGACAAAAACAACGCTTGGCCATGGCCCGGGCGATTGTGCGCCGGCCGCCGATCTACTTGTTTGATGACAGCTTTTCAGCGCTTGATTACAAGACCGATGCTAAGCTGCGGGCGGCGCTCAAGGAAATCACCAACGAAGCGGCGGTGCTGATCGTGGCGCAGCGCGTCAGCACGGTCATGGAAGCCGAACGCATTATCGTGCTCGATCAGGGGCGCGTTGCCGGGAACGGTTCCCATCGTGAGTTGATGGCCACCTGTGCAGTGTATCGGGAGATTGTGGCTTCCCAAGGGGCCGAGGAGGACGCCCATGAGTGAACAACAGCGAAAACAGAATACGGAGCGAAGCGGCTTCAGCTTCGGCGGGCCTCGTCCCGGAGCGGCCGGGATGCCTGTGCAAAAAGCCCGCGATTTTCGGGGGACCCTGCGCCGGTTGCTTCATTATTTGCGCCCTCATCGGTGGACATTGGCGGCGGTGTTGCTCACAGCCTTGCTCAGCACGGTTTTCAATATTGTCAGTCCGAAAATCATGGGTGATGCTACGACCAAACTGTTTGAAGGCATGCTCGCCAAGATGGAGGGCTTGCCGGGAGCGGCCGTTGATTTTCCCTATATTCACCGGATTCTGTGGATCTTGGTGGGCTTGTACGGCTTGAGCGCAATTTTTGGTTATTTGCAGCAATATTTGATGGCCGGTGTGGCGCAGAAGATCGTCTATGATCTGCGCCGGGACGTAAGTGCGAAACTGGCTCGTCTGCCCCTTAAGTATTATGACAGCCATAGCCATGGCGAGACTCTCAGCCGGGCTGTCAATGACGTTGATACAATCAACAGTACGTTGCAGCAAAGCTTGACGCAACTGCTGACGTCCGTCATTACGCTGTTGGGCATTATTGTGATGATGCTGACGATCAGCCCATTTTTAACGCTGATGATCCTGATTACCTTGCCGCTGAGCGCTGTGGTGGCCAAAGTGGTCGCGGCCAAAGCGCAGCCCTATTTTGTCAACCAGCAGCGGACGCTGGGCAATCTGAACAGTCACGTCGAGGAAATGTTTACGGGCCATGCGATCGTCAAGGCCTTTGGTCATGAAGCAAAGTCGATTGCCGCCTTTCACCGGATCAACGATCATCTGTATGATGCGGGATGGCGGGCGCAGTTTATTTCCGGGATGATCATGCCCTTGATGATGCTGGTCAATAACCTTGGTTATGTACTGGTGGCTGTGGCCGGCGGGGTGATGGTCACCCAACGAACGATCACCATCGGCGATGTGCAGGCTTTTATCCAGTATGCCCGGCAATTTGCCCATCCCATCGGTCAAGTGGCGTCGATCGTCAATGTTATGCAGTCCACGGTGGCGGCGGCGGAGCGGGTTTTTGAATTACTCGATGAACCGGAGGACCTACCGGAACCGGCCAAGGTGGTCAAGCTTACGGCGCCGCGAGGCCGTGTTTGCTTTGATCATGTTCGCTTTGGCTACTCCCCGGAGGAACGGTTGATCGACGATTTGAACATTACCGCCGAGCCTGGCGCGACGATTGCCATTGTCGGGCCGACGGGGGCCGGCAAAACGACGCTGATCAATTTGCTCATGCGTTTTTATGAAATCGATGGCGGAGCGATCACCATTGACGGTGTGGACATTCGTCAGGTGAAGCGCGGCGAACTGCACAGTCTCTTTGGGATGGTCTTGCAGGATACGTGGCTTTTTCATGGGACGATTCGCGATAATATCGCTTATGCTTGTGATGTGGCGTCGGAGGAAGCGGTGGTGCAGGCGGCCAAAGCGGCCCATGCCGATCATTTTATCCGAACGTTGCCCGAGGGATATGATACAATTTTGAACGAAGAAGCATCGAATATTTCGCAGGGACAAAAGCAACTCTTGACGATTGCCCGGGCGATTTTGGCTGATCCGGCGATTCTCATTCTCGATGAAGCGACGAGCAGCGTCGACACCCGGACGGAAGTGTTTATTCAGCAGGCGATGCGTCGCTTGATGAAAGGGCGGACCAGTTTTGTCATTGCGCACCGGCTTTCGACGATTCGGGATGCCGACTTGATTTTGGTCATGAATCAGGGAAAGGTCATCGAGCAAGGTACCCATGACATGTTGCTGGCCAAGCAGGAGTTCTATGCCGAACTGTATCACAGCCAGTTTGGCAGCAACGGCAGCAAGGAGTCTACGGGATAAGGGATGATTGGTTTCCGGTTAGCCCGATCAGTAACTTTGATGTGTTCTGTAACTTGATGCATTTAAGAGGTGGAGTGTTTTCATGGAGCAACCTATGATTTTTGCCCTTGGTGATTCGCTGACCTGGGGCTATCCGGAGGGGCCTGATTATTCATGGACGACAATCCTGGAAGAAGCGCTGCAGTGCCCGGTGATCAATCTGGGTACGAATGGTGCCACAACAGAAGATATGCGCCGGGAAATGATTCATATCTTGCCGGATGTGGAGCCGCGGTCGATCGTCGTGATCACCGGCGGGGCCAACGATGCTTTTCAATTAGTACCTGCTGAAAAGGTTATCCGCAATTACCGCGATATGCTGGAGCGTGTGCGCATTGCCCGCTGCCAGGCCGTGATTGGCTTAACGATCCCGATCAATGAAGAGCCTTTTGGCGCGCGGTTGCTGGGGTATCGTCAGGCGATGTTGACGGCGCTGCGGGAAGATCCGGAATTTATCGGCATCCCGGTGATCGATTTCTTTGCGGCCCTGGCCGTGGATGATGGATGGACGATGAAGCCGGAGTATGCGGTGGATTCTTGCCATCCCAGTCGGGAGGGGTATCGTAAGATGGGGGAAGCGGCGGTCGCTTTTTTTCGACAGGAAACCAAAAAAGATGAGCAATAGGGTTGACAGGATGCGCGCTGGCTCATAAAATGTATATAATCTTATCGGGATAGTTGGAATATACGGCGATGATCTTCGCAGCGATTTCCCGGTAATCATTCAAGGTTCACTACAAAAAAAGAGTAAGCTGATCAGAAAGACTGAAGGCTTAGCGTAACTGACTCTCCGCGCATGGGGGGCTGGTTTAGCTATGCCTTTTTTTGTTCGGCAAAAAAGGTAAGAGGTGTCGTGATGACGGAAAAACGTTACTGGAATGAAAAAGTGGAAACCCTGCCGCGCCATGAGTTGGAAGCCTATCAACTGCAACAATTGCGGGAGCATGTAGCCTGGGCCTATGAGCACTCCCCCTATTATCGCCAGTCTTTTGATGCCGCCGGTGTGGGACCGGACACGCTGGAAAGCCTGGACGATCTGCGAAAATTCCCCTTCGTCAATAAACAAACGGAGCGCGAACGACAAGCGGCAGTTCCGCTTTTAGGTGATATGGTGGCGGTGCCGGAAGAAGATGTAGTCTTTGTTTCGGCGTCAAGCGGTTCGACCGGGATGGCTACGCTAAGTCCCTTTACGGCCGGAGACTTTGATGACTTTCAGGATGCCGAAGCCCGGCTTTTCTGGGCCGCCGGCATGCGCCCGCGTGATCGCTATGTTCATGCTCTTAATTTTACCTTGTTTGTCGGTGGCCCCGACGTCATCGGTGCCCAGCGCCTCGGGGCACTTTGCATTTGGGCAGGGGCCATCCCTTCGGAACGATTGTTACATATTCTCAAGGAAATGCAGCCTACCGTGACATGGACAACACCATCCTATGCGTGGTTTCTCGGGGAGACGGCTAAAAAACATGGCATCGATCCGGCGACGGACTTAGCGATCCGCAAGATCATCGTGGCCGGTGAGCCCGGAGGATCGATCCCGGCGACACGGCAAGCGATCGAAAAGCTTTGGAATGCGGAACTTTATGATTTCTATGGCATATCGGATATCTTCGGCGCTTGCGCCGGGATGTGTGCAGTCCGTGAAGGCTTGCACATTGTGGAGGACCAGATCCTGATGGAAGTGCTTGACCTGAACACGCAGCAACCGGTGAAGCCAGGAGAGGCCGGTGAACTGGTGCTGACGACCTTGCGCAAAAAAGCACGGCCCATGATTCGTTTCCGCACCGGTGACATCGTCAAGGAGTTCCCGGAGCTATGCCCTTGCGGCCGTACTCATAAACGGTTTGAAGTACTCGGCCGTGTTGACGATATGTTTATCGTTTCCGGCGTCAATATTTTCCCCAGCGATATTGAGTATGTGGTGCGCAATCTGCCGGGTTTGAACGGTGAATATCGGATCACCTTATACCGGGAAAATCACTTGACCAAGTTTGAAATCGAAGTGGAAAAAGATGATCTGTCTGCTTCGGAAACCGAATTGGCCGACCAATTAAGTCACCGGATTAAAAGCCGCCTTGGCGTACGTCCGGCTCACGTGAAGGTACTCCCGGAAAACACGTTGCCGCGGGCGACCCATAAAGCGAAGCGCGTCGTCGATCAGCGCGAAGAGCAGGCAACAGGCTGAAAATATCGTTAATTAAATGAAGAAAGTGAGGCCTGGCAATGCCACAGGTAAGTAAACGACTGCAATTTTTCGGCGAGTCCGTCATTCGGCGGATGACACGAGTGGCGCAAACCTATGACGCCATCAACCTTTCGCAAGGATTTCCCGACTTTAACCCGCCCGATGTATTGTTGCAAGCGCTGGAGCGCGTCACCTATGAAGGACCACACCAGTATGCGGTGACCTGGGGCGCACCGAACTTTCGTGAAGCGCTGGCCCAAAAACAATCGCGGTGGATGAAGCTTCCCCTCGATCCGGACAAGCATATTGTGGTGACCTGCGGCAGTACGGAAGCCATGATGGTGGCTATGATGACGGTCTGTGATCCCGGTGACAAAGTGATCGTCTTTTCGCCCTTTTATGAAAACTACGTGGCCGACACGATTTTGACCGGGGCTGAGCCGATCTATGTGCCGCTGCGCCCGCCGGCCTATGAGTTTGATGAAGCGGAACTGCGCCGCGCTTTTGCGCAAAAGCCAAAAGCGCTGATCCTGTGCAACCCGTCGAACCCGAGCGGTAAAGTCTTTCGCCGTGATGAACTGGAAGTGATCGCCCGGCTGGCCGAAGATTTTGATACCTTTGTGATCACCGATGAAGTCTACGAACACATTGTGTACGCGCCCTATGAGCACACCTACTTTGCTTCCTTGCCGGGGATGTTTGAACGGACCCTTTCGTGCAGTTCTTTATCCAAAACCTATGCTATTACCGGCTGGCGTCTGGGCTATGTGATTGCGCCTCCTCATTTGATTGACGGGTGCCGCAAGATTCATGATTTCCTGACGGTCGGAGCCGCAGCGCCCCTGCAGGAAGCGACAGTGACGGCGCTGCAACTGCCCGATTCCTATTACCATGGTTTAACGGCGGAATATGCCGAAAAACGCGACGTTTTCTTGCGCTACTTGCAGGAAGCAGAATTGGAGTACACAGTGCCGCAAGGGGCCTACTATGTGATGGTCAACATTGAGCCCTTCGGTTACGACGATGATGAAGACTTTTGCCATTGGCTGGCCCGGGAAATCGGTGTGGCCGCGGTGCCTGGCTCCAGTTTTTTTCGGGAGCCTGTGAAGCAGTGGATCCGTTTTCACTTTGCGAAGCGCAAGGAGACATTGGAAGCGGCAGGGCAACGGTTGCTGCGGCTGAAGGAGTATCGCTGATGATCGAAGTACGCTGGCTCGGCCGCGGTGGGCAAGGAGGCTTTACGGCTTCTCGATTGCTTGGTGTGGCGGCTGTGCTTTTTGAAAACAAATACGCCCAGGCTTTTCCCTCCTTTGGACCGGAGCGGCGCGGGGCACCGGTGCTCGGCTTTACGCGCATCGACGATCAAAAGATCACCCTGCGCAGTGAAATCAAACAGGGCGATTATCTCGTCGTGATGGATGAAAATTTATGGTCACCTCGTCTTTGGGATGATCTAAAACCGAACGGTCTGATGCTGCTCAATACAAGCCGGCCGGAACGGTTTCCCGATGCGGCAGGAGACCGCCGGCTGGTGACGATTGATGCCTTGCAGATCGCCCGGGAAACGATCGGCAAGCCCATTGTCAACACCGCCATGCTTGGCGCATTGGTGGCTGTCTCCGGGATCATTTCGCTGGAAGCCGCCGTTCAAGGCGTACAAAAAGAGATGAAGCCTGCGCTGGCCAAGGGTAATGTGGCGGCCGTTACGCGGGCCTATGAAAGGTTGAGTAGGTGAAAACATGCGGCGACCACCTGTGCGAGAGTATCCCCGGCCCAACCATATTCGTGACTATCCCTGTGGGCCTCATTTTCAGGCCGGTTACATCGTCGATAAAGCGGCAGGGTGGCGATTGGAGCGGCCGGTGATCGATGTAAGGCAATGCATCAACTGTTTGCGCTGTTACTTGGCTTGTCCCGAAGGGGCCATTGCGCGCCAAGCTAACAAAGTGGAAGTTGATCTGGAGTTTTGTAAAGGCTGCGGAATTTGTGTGCATGAGTGTCCCAAGGACTTGATTCACATGACCGCGGAGGGCACATGATGATGAAGCAACAAAAGTATTTTGTTTCCGGCAATGAAGCGGTCGCACTGGGCGTGCAGCGTTCTCGTACGCAAGTGGTGACGGCCTATCCGATTACGCCGCAGACGGTGGCGATGGAACGACTGTCGGAGATGGTCGCTGACGGCGAACTGCGAACGGAGTTTATGTTGGTCGAATCGGAGCATTCGGCTTTATCGGCAGCCATGGGCGCCAGTGCCATGGGCACGCGGACGTTTACGGCCACTTCCTCGCAAGGATTGTTGTATATGGCCGAATGTCTTCATTATGCCAGCGGCGGTCGCTGGCCGATCGTGATGATGAACGCCAACCGTTCCGTTGCGCTGCCCTGGAGTATCTTCGGCGACCAGCGTGATTCCTTGTCACTCCTCGATTCAGGATGGATCCAGGTCTATGTGGAAGATGCTCAGGAAGCCTTTGACATGATCATCCAGGCTTTTGCGATTGCCGAAGATGAACAAGTGCTGACACCGGTGATGGTCAACTTAGATGGCTTTACGCTGACCCATACCTATGAGCCCGTCTTTGTTCCTACGCAAGAAGCGGTCGATGCTTTTTTACCGCCCTACCAGGCACCGGTCAAAATGGACCTAGACCGGCCCTTGAATATGGCCTTCAGTTCGACACCACCCAACAACATGGAGTTTAAATACCAGCAACACCAGGCGATGGAAGCGGCACGACCGGTGATCGCCCAGGTGGAACAGGCCTTTCATGCCCACTTTGGCCGTGCGTACGGCGGCTTGATCGATGCCTACCGCTGCGACGATGCCGAGCGCATTTTGGTTACGGTGGGAACGGTGACGGGCACGGCGCGGCAGGCCGTCGATCAACTGCGGGAACAAGGCCAAAAAGTGGGCCTGCTGAAAATTCGCTTTATGCGCCCCTTCCCCCATGAGGAAGTAGCCCGGGCGCTGCGCCATGCCCGCGCCGTCGGCGTGCTGGATCGGGACATCTCCTTTGGTTATGAAGGTACCGTCTTTACCAACGTCAATTCGGCGCTCATCGGCAACAAGGTCGTACCACCGGCGCTGAACTTTATCGCCGGGCTGGGCGGACGGGATATCGGCGTGGAAGACATCGAAAAGATGTTCGAACGCTTGGCGGCAGCCATGGACGGCAAGGCCGCCAAGCGCGTCGAATTCATTCACCTGGGGGTGGCAACGGATGAATAACGCCGTGTTTTCTTCTCGGAATATGACGGAGCAGGAATTCTTCTTCGGTCACAAAGCGTGCGCCGGCTGCGGCGGTGCACTGGCCGTGCGCCTGGCCTTGAAAGTGCTCGGCGAGCGAACCTTTGCCGCCTTGCCGGCAGGATGCATGTCGGCCGTCGGTTTTATTTATCCGCAAATGGCATTTGGCATCAACGCCATTATCTCCACCTTTGCCGGTACGGCATCGATGCTGGCCGGGATGGCCGCCGCCGCCCGGGCGCAGGGTTTGGAAGATGTTCATATCGTCGGTTTTGCCGGCGACGGCGGAACGGCCGATATCGGTATCCAGGCCTTATCCGGTGCTATCGATCGCGGTGAGCGGATCATCTATATCTGCTACGACAACGAAGCGTACATGAATACGGGAACACAAAAAAGCGGCCTCACGCCCTTGGGGGCGCGCACCACGACAACACCCGACGGGTCCGTCGTTGGCGGATCGACGACCAAAAAGAAAAACATGTTCGACATCGTCGCCGCCCATGGCATCGACTATGCAGCGACGGCCAGCATTGGGTACTACCAGGACTACATGAACAAAGTGCTGCGCGCTTCCCAATGCGGTGGCACCGCTTATATCCATGTGATGGCGCCTTGCCCGACAGGGTGGGGAATCCCAACGGAGCACGCCTTGACGATTGCCCGGGAGTCCGTCGATTGCGGCTTGTGGTACCTGGCCGAGTACAGCCAAGGTAAGTACAGGCTCAACCAGCGTCCGGAAACGTTTACGCCTGTCGAGGACTACCTAAGAAAACAAGGGCGATTCAAACATCTGCAAAGCGACGATATTGCCCAAGCGGTACGTGATCGCGATGCGCGCTGGCAGTATATGCTGACCCAATGGTCCGACGCGTAAAAAGGGCGTTGTCCATAAACTGCTGGCAAGCAAACAACGATGAAGCAGAACAAAACAAAAAACGGAGGAGAACAAAAGAATGAAAAAAGTACTCAAAGCGGCAGCACTTTTTCTGGCCGTATCGGTGATGGGGGCTACCTTGGCCGGATGCTCATCCACGCCGTCAAGTTCACAAGGGGGAACAACTGGGCAAAATAAAAAATTGGTCGTCGGCTTTGCCCCCGGACCCTACAGTGATATGTTCAAAAAAGCAATCCAACCGGCCCTAGAGCAAAAGGGCTATACCTTCGAATACAAGGAGTTCAGCGATTATGTCCAGCCGAACCTGGCGCTGAACAACAAAGAGCTCGACGCGAATCTGTTTCAACATAAGGCGTATCTGGAAAAATTCTCAGCGGACAAAGGGCTGAAGCTTTCGCCGGTGATTAACGTGCCTACCGCCGGTCTGGGTATCTATTCCCATAAGCTCCAAGCCACCAATGGGGATGAATTAAAAGCAGCCATCAAGCCCGGTGATGAAATCACCTTGGCCAACGATCCGACCAACTTGGCCCGGGCGCTGCGTCTGTTGGATAAAAACGGTTTGATCACGATCAAAGAAGGCATCGATGCCACCAAAGCATCGGAAAAAGATATCGATAAGAACCCCTACAGCTTGAAAGTCGTACCCATGGAAGCAGCCCAACTTCCCCGTACCCTGGACAGTGTGACTCTTTCCGTCATCAATGGCAACTACGCCATTTCTGCTGGAATCCCGCTTTCTTCGGCGATCATTAAAGAAGAGTTGATCGAAGATCATAAAAACCTGGTGGCCGTGCGTACGGAAGATCTGGACAAACCTTTCGTGAAGGATCTCAAAGAAGTGGTTGAATCAGAAGCCTTCAAGAATGCCATCGAAGATCCCAAGAATGTGTTCAAAGACTTCCAAAAACCGCAATGGTACAAAGACAAATGGAATGTTAAGTAGAAAATCATGATTGGTCGCAACCGGCGAGCCCAACGACTTTGAGGAGAAACCGATGATTGATATTCAAGACGTAAGCATAACGTTTACCGTAGGCGACAAGCCTATTGAGGCCGTCAAGAATGCCTCCATCCATGTGAATCAAGGAGAGATATTTGGGATCGTTGGCAGCAGCGGAGCAGGGAAAAGCACCCTGCTTCGCGCCATCAACCTGTTGCAACGGCCCACCGCCGGGCGCATTGTGATCGATGGCGTGGACGTCACGTTTTTTGAAGGACAGCAATTGCGTGAACTGCGCATGCATATGGGCATGATTTTTCAGCAATTTAACTTGATCCGCAGCAAAACCGTCTTTGATAATATTGCCTTTGCCATGAAAGTGGCCGGGGCATCCAACGATGAGATCACCAAGCGGGTTCGTGAACTGCTGGATATCGTTGGACTACAGGGAAAAGCCGATGCCTACCCGGGACAATTGAGCGGCGGTCAAAAACAGCGTGTCGGCATTGCCCGGGCGCTGGCCAACCACCCGCGCGTCTTGCTTTGCGATGAGCCCACATCGGCGCTGGACTTAGAAACGACCAATTCGATTTTGGAACTGCTCAAAGCAATCAATCGCCAGATGGGGATCACGATCGTGCTGATCACCCACGAGATGGATGTGGTCAAAAAGATCTGCGATCGCGTAGCCGTCATGAGCAACGGTGTAGTGGTGGAAAACGATACGGTTCTTAACGTCTTTGCCGAACCGAAACATGAGTTCACCCGTCAACTGGTCAATCACTCTTATGATTTGGATTTACCGCAACGGCTGTTGCAGGAACAATCGACGCCGGTTTGGAAGATCGTCTATCGCGGTCCGGCCGCGGAAGAATCGGTGCTCACCGATACGGCACACAAGTTTCAGGTTAAGCTCAATATTTTGCATGGCAAAATCGAGTACATCGGCGATCAGCCACTGGGTGTGATGCTTGTGACGATCAAGGGGATTCCCGCTGATGTCTCGCTGGCGGTGGACTATATTCGTTCGCGGGTGTACCACATGGAGGTAGCTCATGAATAACCCAGAACTGCTCAACGACCTGCTGAAAGCACTCTTGGAAACATTCTATATGGTGGGCATATCGCTGACCTTGGCCATTGTGCTGGGGATTCCTTTGGGATTGCTTTTGTATATCACCGAAAAGGGGCTTTTCGCAGAAAACAAGCTGGTCAATCTTGTGGGTGGATTCGTGATCAATGTGATCCGCTCTACACCCTATGTGATTCTACTGGTTTTGCTTTTACCGGTGACACAGCGCGTTATCGGTACAACCGTCGGTCCCTTCGCGGCATCCGTATCGCTGTCGGTCGCGGCGATTGCTTTTTATGCACGGCTTGTGCAATCGGCGATCTGGGAAGTCGATCGCGGCGTGATCGAAGCGGCCCATGCGATGGGGGCAACGCCCCGGATGATCATCACCGATGTGTTGCTGCCAGAGAGCTTTCCCGGATTAATGCGGGGAATGACGGTGACCGCCGTCAGCCTCATTGGCTTTTCGGCGATGGCCGGCATTGTCGGTGGCGGTGGTGTCGGTGACTTGGCCATCCGGTTCGGTTACTATCGTTACGAAACCGATGTTATGCTCGTTACCGTTGTTGTGTTGATCATCCTCGTACAGTGCGTGCAGAGTTTCGGTGATTATCTGGCCAAACGGGGCCAACGATAGTTCCGGTGCTTCCTGAAAGGCATCCTCCCGTACATAAGAAAATTTAAGAGATAAAATATTCTGAATCCTGCCCGCTGAGTGCAGGATTTTTGCTTGCCTAGGACGAAAAAATACACGACTTTCCAAACTGCAATCAACTGAGGAGGAGACTATTTTCATGTTTGTACTTTCCGAAGAGCAAGAAATGTTGCGTCAGACCGTTCGTGATTATGCTGAGTCAAGAATTGCCCCCAAAGCAGCCGAAATGGATGAAAAAGAAGATTATGATTGGGAACTCTGGGATGAGATGGCCGAGATGGGCCTGGCAGGGATCCCCTTCGATGAAAAAGATGGCGGCGCAGGGATGGACAGCGTCAGTTATGTGATCGCTGTGGAAGAACTGAGCCGCGTTTGTGCGTCTTCCGGTGTTTTGATTTCCGCCCACACCTCACTTTGCGCCTGGCCGATTGCTGAATTCGGCACAGAAGCACAAAAAGCGAAATATCTGCGTCCCTTAGCGGAAGGCAAAGCCTTAGGCGCGTTGGGCCTGACTGAGCCCGGTGCCGGTTCCGATGCCGGTTCGATCAAAACGACGGCCCAGCGTGACGGCGACAGCTACATCTTAAACGGCTCGAAAATCTTCATCACCAATGCTGGGCGCGCTGACACCTATGTGGTCATCGCCAGCACCGATCCATCGAAAAAGAGCAAAGGTACGACGGCCTTTATCGTGAAAAAGGGAACCCCCGGATTTACCTTTGGTAAAAAAGAGCACAAGCTGGGCATCCGCGCTTCCTACACATACGAGTTAGTCTTTGATAATTGCCGAATTCCGGCGGAAAATCGCCTCGGTGACGAAGGCATGGGCTTTAAGATCGCCATGATGACCATTGACGGTGGCCGCATTGGCATTGCTGCGCAAGCGCTGGGGATCGCGCAAGGTGCTTTTGATCAAGCGCTGGCCTACAGCAAAACGCGGGAGCAGTTTGGCAAGCCGATCAGCGCCAATCAGGGGATTCAGTGGATGCTGGCCGATATGGCGACGCGCATTGAAGCTTCGCGGCTTCTTGTCTATCAAGCAGCATCGCTGAAAGATCAACACCTGCCCTTCAGCAAGCAGTCGGCCATGGCCAAGCTCTATGCGGCGGAAACGGCCATGTGGGTGACGACCAAGGCGGTTCAGATCCACGGCGGCTACGGTTATACACGGGAGTACCCGGTAGAGCGGATGATGCGCGATGCCAAAATCACGGAGATCTACGAGGGCACCAGTGAGGTCCAGCGTATCGTGATCGCCGGTCAATTGTTGAAGTAATCTGGTTTCAAGGAGCGTCCTGCCATGCAAAAACAAGCGCGCTGCCCCGGGCAACGCACCGTTCGTATCGTTACAGCGACCAGCCTTTTTGACGGACACGATGCTACGATTAACATCATGCGCCGTTTGATGCAAACGGCTGGTGTAGAAGTGATTCACTTAGGTCACAACCGTTCAGTGAAGGAAATTGTCGACGCGGCCATTCAAGAAGATGCCCATGCGATCGCGATCACGTCCTACCAGGGCGGGCATACGGAGTTTTTCAAATACACCGTTGATATGCTGCGCGAGCGCGGCATGAGCCATATCCAAGTGTACGGCGGTGGTGGCGGCGTCATTGTGCCGCAGGAGATCCGCGAACTGGAATCGTACGGTGTAACGAAGATCTTCTCCACCGAAGATGGCCGTTCCATGGGCCTTCAGGGGATGATCGACTATCTCGTAGCCAAAGCCAGTAGCGCTTTAGATGAATCCAACCTGGAAGCAGCGGCGCCTCTCGGTACGGCCCAGGAAAACTGGCCGCGGATCGCTCGCTACATCACCTGGGCCGAGCAGCAGGTTAAACAGCCTGGTGTGGTGCAACTGGCCCTGTGGGAAGAACTGCGCAATACCAAGAGCAACGCCCCGGTCATCGGCATCACCGGTACGGGCGGCGCCGGCAAGAGTTCCTTAACCGATGAATTTGTCCGGCGCTTTTTGGCCCACCATCCCGACAAAACGCTGGCCATTCTTTCGGTCGATCCGACAAAATGGAAAACCGGCGGCGCACTGCTCGGTGATCGCATTCGCATGAACGCGATCCATCATCCGCGCGTGTTTATGCGCTCCTTGGCTACGCGGGATTCGCACAGTGAATTGAGTCAAGCCATCGATGATGCGATTACCGTCGTTAAAGCAGCCGGTTTTGATCTGATCATCGTGGAAACATCGGGGATCGGTCAAGGCAACCATCAGATCATTGAGGTCAGCGATCTGTCGGTGTACGTGATGACCAGCGAATTCGGCGCAGCTACGCAATTGGAAAAGATCGATATGATCGATTATGCTGATGCGATTGTCATCAATAAATTCGATCGCCGCGGTGCCCAAGATGCCTTTATGGCCGTGCGCAAGCAGTGGCGGCGCAGCCATAATCGCTTTGACCTGGCCGATGAAGCGCTCCCCGTTTTCGGCACCGTCGCCAGCCAGTTCAAAGATCCCGGCCTTGATCGCTTTTTTGCATACGTGATGAACTTGGTCGCTGAAAAGGCCGATTGGTCGGAAGCGCCTATGGCATTGCCGGAAGGACGCCCCTTGTCGCGGAGCGGGATCATCCCGCCGGAGCGGGCCAACTATCTCGCCGAGATTGTCCATACCGTCCACGACTATCGCAGCTTTGTCGATCAGCAAGTCGAAGTGGCGCGCCAACTGGAACACCTGGAAGGCACGCGCAAACTGCTGGCTGAGAACGTGGAATGTGACGGTGAAAAGGCTGTCCAGGCTGCAACGGCCCTGGCGGTCATCGATCAACAGATGGAGCGGGTGGGGCAAAAGCTCGATCCCTATTGCCGTAAAACGCTGGAAGACTGGCCCTGTGTGGTAGAAACCTATCGTAAGGATCAACTGGTGTCGAAGAGCCGTGACAAGGAAATCATCACGCCGCTGATCACGACCAGCCTGGCCGGGACTCGTGTGCCCAAGGTGGCCTTGCCGAAGTATGACGATCGTGCCACAGTTCTGCGCTGGACCATGCTCGAAAACCTCCCGGGATTGTTCCCCTTTACAGCCGGTGTGTTTCCCTTGAAGCGGGAAGGTGAAGATCCCAAACGGCAGTTTGCCGGCGAAGGCTCACCGGAGCGGACGAACCGCCGTTTCCACTACCTCTGCCGGGAAGATTCGGCGATTCGCTTAAGCACCGCCTTTGACAGCGTGACCTTGTACGGCGAAGATCCCGATGAGCGCCTCGACATCTACGGCAAAATCGGCAACAGCGGTGTCAACATCTGCACCATTGAAGATATGAAAAAGCTCTATGCCGGCTTTGACCTTTGCGCGCCGAGTACGTCCGTGTCGATGACGATCAATGGACCGGCGCCGGTGCTCTTGGCCATGTTCCTGAACACGGCCATCGATCAGCAGATCGAAAAGTTTGAAAAAGAAGCGGGACGGTCCGCGACGCCGGAAGAAGCCGCGACGATTCGCGCCAAGACGCTGCAAACTGTACGGGGAACGGTGCAGGCCGATATCTTGAAAGAGGATCAAGGGCAAAACACTTGTATCTTCTCTACCGAGTTTGCCTTGACGATGATGGGCGACATCCAGTCGTACTTCATCCAAAACAAAGTACGCAACTACTATTCGGTCAGCATCTCGGGCTATCACATTGCCGAAGCCGGGGCTAACCCGATCACCCAATTGGCCTTTACCTTGGCCAACGGCTTCACCTATGTGGAGTACTATCTGAGCCGGGGCATGAAAATTGATGACTTTGCGCCGAACTTGTCTTTCTTCTTCAGCAATGGCCTGGATCCGGAATATACAGTCATGGGCCGAGTGGCGCGGCGCATCTGGGCCATCGTCATGAAGCACAAATACCATGCCAATGAGCGCAGCCAAAAGCTGAAGTATCACATTCAGACCTCCGGCCGTTCGCTCCATGCGCAGGAGATGGATTTCAACGATATCCGGACGACGCTGCAAGCGTTGATGGCGATCTTGGACAACTGTAACTCGCTCCATACCAACGCTTATGATGAAGCGATCACGACGCCGACAGAAAGCTCCGTGCGCCGGGCCATGGCGATTCAGTTGATCATCGGCAAGGAATTTGGGTTGGCCAAGAATGAAAACATGCTGCAAGGTTCCTTCATCATCGAGGAGTTGACGGAACTGGTGGAAGAAGCGGTGCTCGCCGAATTCTTGCGCATCAGCGAGCGTGGCGGTGTGCTTGGTGCTATGGAAACTCAGTACCAGCGCAACAAGATTCAAGAAGAGTCGCTGCTCTATGAAACGCGCAAGCATACCGGTGAACTGCCGATCATCGGCGTCAACACCTTCCTTAACCCGCGCGGCGCTGTGGTCGGTGATGATATCGAACTGAGCCGGGCGACGGAAGAGGAAAAACAACAGCAGATCCGCGAACTGCGGGCCTTTCATGCTAAACACAGTGACCAAGCGTCGCAGGCCTTAGAGCGCCTGAAAGAAGTGGTGCGCAGCGGCGGCAACATCTTTGAAGAGATGATGGAAACGGTCAAAGTGGCCAGCCTGGGGCAGATCAACAGCGCCCTTTATGAAGTGGGCGGGAAATACCGCCGGAATATGTAATGGAATAGCACATCATGCTTGTCGTTGGGCAAGTAAAGCAAAGACGCTGCCAGTGCAATGGCAGCGTCTTTGTGGTGTTGGCGAGAATCACTACTGGTCCGTTTTTTCGGTGTTGACGCTATTGCCATTTTGGGATATTGTCTAGCTCAGTTGATATATCGCAAAAAATATTGAAATTAATATTAATGCGGATGAAAGCGTTAATCCAATCCCGACAACTTTAATTTGATGAAGATAATATGGATTAGTTGGATTCCTATATTTGGGTATGTATATACTTTTGTATCTTACCCAATAACACTCTTTTCCAATGATGTGTGGCTTATAAATTGAAAATAGTCCGAATATCATTAGAAATAGTGAACTAATTAAAGATGCCCCAAGAGAGCCTACTGACAAACTATTCACTCCTTAATATTTCTCTTTAATGTTAGCCAAACGCAGTATACCGAACGGTACGTACGGTGGTGTGTCGATAAATGTTGATTAATCTTGGGTTGATAATTGACAAGATATATCGAGATTGTTATGCTGAGACCAGAAAAATTATGGCTACGACATAAGATACAGCAACCCCGTTTTTATCAGCTTTGATAAGGCGGGGTTTTTGTGATTAAAACTTACGATAACTGTCATCACAGAGGAGGAAATAGATAAAGGGGGTTATTGTCATCTATACAAAAATTAACCTTCCGAATTTGTTAACTACATTCTCAATGGCCCTTGAACTAGAGGCTAGTGAGATAAAAAATCATCATAAAAGGGTGGCCTATATCGCTGTTAGTATAGGCGAAGCATTAGAGCTTCAGTCCCAGGAACTTCTCGAGTTATATTGTGCAGCAAGCGTTCACGATATTGGAGCCGTTAAAACCGTTGAAAAGAAATGTCTATTAAATGTTAATGTGCGTTTACAAAATAATCATAGTTGCTACAAAGGATATCATCTTCTTAAAAACGTTCCTCACTTCGAAAACATTTCAAAAATTATCTTGCATCATCAAGACTGTTGGAGTGAAAGGAAAGAAACATATTCTTTCGATTTATTGAGTGATCTGATCCATGTTGCAGATCTCATGGTTTCTACACTAACAAATACCCACATTCTTCATCAGCATTCTGAGATAATGGATAAATTAAACGATGCATTTGGTACTGTTCTTCGCCCAGATTTAAAAGATGTTATTAATGAGATTGGAACTCGGCAGAGCTTTTGGTTAGATTTAATGTCACCCTATATTGACAAGTTGACGCTTGAAAAACTTGACAAAGATAGTTTTGAAGTAAATTTTACTTTTGAGGCATTGCGAAGCTTAATCCAAGTTTATTCTAAAATCATTGATATGAAATGTAATTTTACCTATCGTCATTCTCATTTAGTAACAAATTCAGTGGTACAGCTAGGAATGCTTGCAGGGCTTTCTTCGGATAAAGTCAGGCGGTTGGAGTTATCCGGATTAATGCATGATTTGGGGAAAATCTCCATACCTGAATCGATTCTTCGAAAATCTGGTCCTTTGACAAGCGATGAATTCAAAATAATACAGCAACATGCATATCATACATATCATATAATAAAAAATATTCCTGAATTCAGTGATATTGCCCGTTGGGCAGCGTTTCACCATGAGCGTTTAGACGGAAAAGGATATCCGTTTCGTGTAGGTCGAGCAGACTTGGATATAGGCTGTAGAATTGTAGCTGTTGCCGATATATTCTCCGCTCTTATCGAGGATCGACCTTATCGATCAGGCTTAGACAGAGGGCAGATTGAAGCAACTTTCATAAAAATTGTTAAGGACAATGCCGTGGATGCGGAAATTGTACATTTGCTATTCGAAAACTATGATTTATTTGAATATGTCAAAGAATTTACTGAAGTACTTAGTAATTATGAAAGTTAATCTTTTGGAGTGCTCCATGTCTATGATACGGCATAGCCAATATAGTAAAAACCCTGCTTTCAAATTTTGAAAGCAGGGTTTTTGTGATTGGTAGTAAATTTTCGAGCTTATCTGTATTTCCGCAGATTACCGTTTCCACTCCATATTCCGCAGTTCCACACGGCGGATTTTACCGGAAATCGTCTTCGGCAACGAAGTGACAAACTCGATAGCCCGAGGGTATTTGTACGGTGCCGTGACTTTTTTGACGTAGTCTTGCAGTTCTTTCACTAAGGCTTCCGACGGACTGTAGCCGGGGGCCAATACAACGAAGGCTTTGACGATTTCGCCGCGCAGTTCGTCGGGGCTGGCCACAACGGCCGATTCAGCGACAGCGTCATGTTCCAGCAAGGCGCTTTCCACTTCGAAAGGCCCAATACGGTAGCCGGCCGAAAGGATCACATCGTCAGCGCGACCGACGAACCAGAAGTACCCGTCTTCATCACGGTAGGCACGGTCACCGGTCAGGTACCAGTCGCCGCGGTACACGGCAGCCGTTTTGGCAGGATCCTTCCAGTATTCTTTGAAGAGACCGACCGGACGGTTAGGTTTTACCCGTACGGCGATATCACCTTCCCGGTTGGTTGGCAGGATGTTGCCGTCTTCATCGATAACTTGCACATCAAAGCCGGGGGTTGGCTTGCCCATGGAACCAAAGCGCGGCTCAAAAGCGGGGAAGCTACAGACGAGCAATACCGATTCGGTCTGACCGTAACCGTCACGAATGGTCAAGCCTGTCGCTTCTTGCCAAACCGAGATGACTTCCGGATTCAACGGTTCACCGGCACCGACGCAATGGCGGAGGGTGGGGAACGTATAGGCCTTGAGATCTTCCAGCACCAGCATGCGGTAAATGGTCGGCGCGCCGCAGAAGGTGGTGATGGGGTACTTGCCCATGAACTCCAGTGTTTGTTTGGGGTCAAAGCGGTCGTTGTGATGAATGAAGAGGGCGGCGCCGCAGATCCAGGGGCCAAAGAGGCTGCTCCAAGCGGCTTTGGCCCAACCGGTGTCACTAAGGTTCCAGTGCAGATCATCGGGCGTCAAATCAAGCCAGTATTTGCCGGTGACCATGTGGCCCACGGGATAGCTGGTATGCGTATGTACAGTCATTTTGGGATTGCCCGTCGTTCCGGAGGTGAAGTAGAGGATCGCGTTGTCGTTGGCGCCCAAATCGACAGCCGGGAATTCCGGGGAAGCATCGACCATAGCCTCATGGTAGTTGAGCCAGCCTTCGCGGTGGCTGTTTAGAATAATGCGGCTTTGCACCGTTGGGCATTCACCGATCACTTCGTCAATGCGGCCGGCGAGGGTTTCATTGGTGATTACACATTTAGCTTCTGCTGTTTGCAGGCGGAAACGGAGGTCTTTGGCCGTTAGCTGGGTGGTGCCGGGACTGACGACGGCGCCGATGCGCAAGCAAGCAATATTGATTACCCACCATTCGACCAGACGAGGCAGGATCAAGATCACTACGTCGCCTTTGCCGATACCTTGGCTTTGCAGTACATTGCAAAACTTTTGGGCAGCTTCGCTGACTTCACGGAAGGTCATTTTTACTTCGTTTTGATGGTCATCAACCCACCAGAGGGCCAGTTTGTTCGGATCTTCGGCCCAACGATCAATCACATCGCGGGAGAAGTTGTACGTTTCATAGTGGGGCCATTGGAATTCAGCGTAGGTTTTGTCGTAATCTTGCATATTGCGCGGTTGAGACAAGGGGAATTCCTCCTTAAAATAGTGTGATGGGTATGGGATAGCTATACAAGGAGAGGATGAAATAAAGTAAGGTTGATAGTGGAGTTATAGAACATAAGAAATATTCGGCAAAGGCGAGGGGGTTCCTGCTCAATTAACTGAAATATTATAAGAATCCAGCAATTAAGATTTCCTTTGCGCTACGCTGTGCATAAAAAATCCTGCTCCGGCAGGGGCAGGAAGAAAAGCCAGTGATGGCGAAACATTTTGCTATCGGGATACAATTTCAATGTTAATGGATCAATCGCAATAACGCAGTGATTAACTGGTGGGTGGCTTGATCGGTCTGAAGCAGTGCTTCAAGTTTTTGCCGCAATGATGATTCCATTGCGAATTGTTCCAATAGTTCCGGCCGTCGGATCAACGGCAACAAGTTTACTTGCAATTGTTCAAGTTCAGTAATGAGGCTGTCAATGTGGGAGCTTACGGTTACCGAGGGATCGATGGATTCACGAAACGGTAAGGATGGAACCGGCGCAAGATCAGGCAATGCGTGGGCCGAGGCAGGGGCTGTAGCCGCAACGGGGTGACGCTGCAGTTGTTGGCGAATTTCTTCCAGTGTCAAGCGCGCTTGCTGCATTTGCTTGATTTGCTGCACGATGGAGACGGCCGACTCATCAAAAAGCCGGTAGTTGCTTCCGGTGCGCTGAAGCGGAGTGATCAAGCCCAGCGTTGTATAGTAATCGATGGTCCGGCGATTGACGCCACAACGGGTAGCCAATTCACTGATGCGGTATGTTGTTGATTTTGCCATATTGATCACCTACCTCGTCATTACACCCTGTGCCTATTGTTGAAAAAGCATGGAAGGGCTTGCATTTGGGTAATAATAAGTATACAGTATAGCTGTACGCTTTTTCAAGTGAGCCTTAACGGGCCGATGATGCTCGGGAAGAGGTACCGCTGATACAAAGTGAAAGGGGTTTGAATTCGTTGTTTGAACGACTGATGGCGAAAATCGGTGTTGGTTCGGCGAAAGTGGATCTGGTTTTGGATCGACGGGAATGGCGTTTAGGTGAAATGGCCACAGGATACCTGCAGGTTGTACCGGGCAAAGTCGATCAACAAGTCGATCAGATCTATGTGTACTTGAATGTCATTTATGTTGACGGTGATCACCGTCATGATGTGCGAGTTCAGTCCGTCAACTACCCGGGAATGCTGTTGCGTGCGGGCGGTGAAGCCATGCGTCTGCCCTTTTCGATGATGATTCCCGCTCATTTGCCGATTACCCGGCCCGGTGTCAGCTTTTATTTCTCCAGTGGGTTAGATATTGACCAGGCCATTGACCCGTCCGATCGCGATGCGATTACGGTCTATCCCAGTGTACCGATGGAAACGGTACTGCGCGCGCTGGGCAGCTTGGGCTTTGTGGAAAAACGCTTTTCTGCGGAACTGGAGCGGAAGGGCCAAGAGTTGGAGTTCTATGCACAAGGTCCGCTCAGCAGTTACGTGAAAGAATTGGACGTCGTCTTTATGCATGAGCCGGAAGGATTGCGTTTATATATTGAAGTGGAGCGTCGCGTAGGCGGGCTTGGCGGTCTGCTGATGGAGTCGCTTGATCTTAATGAGCAGCGGTCGCAGTTGTGGTTCCCTTATGCTCAGCTATCGGCAGGAACGGACGAAGAAATTCAAGCGGTGGCGCAGGCTATCTATGATCATTTGCGCCGCTTTAACGGGCAATTGCCGGTAGGGGCAGTGACCCAGGTGATCCCTTATGGGCAAGCACCGATGGGCTATCCGCAGGGAATGGGGCATCATAGTCACAAGAAACATCATCATGGCGGCATGGGCGGTGCCATGACGGGCTTCTTAGGCGGCATGGTCGCCGGCAGTGTGATTGACGATATGATGTCTGACGACGGTGCCGATGATGGCGGCTTTGACAGCGGTGATGACGGTGGTTTTGATGACGGCGGTGACGGTGGCGATTGGTTTTAAAACCTCCGTCGCGACATATGTTATAGAGAGAAATCCCAGACTAGTTGGAATGCAGGTGGTGGGAACATGAATCATCAGGAACGCTTTTCCCAATCGTTGCATCGCTTATCGAAGGTACTGCCTCACGATGGTTTAACCTTAGGTGGCGTCGTCGATTTGATGGGGCAACAAAGTATTTGGACCCTTTGTGCCGTCATGACGGTACCC
Organism: Heliophilum fasciatum; assembly: GCF_004341395.1. Taxonomy (GTDB): domain Bacteria; phylum Bacillota; class Desulfitobacteriia; order Heliobacteriales; family Heliobacteriaceae; genus Heliophilum; species Heliophilum fasciatum. Next base: position 116,176 of record NZ_SLXT01000002.1, on the reverse strand, counting down.
TTTTTGCTGCCTGTATCCATTCCGGGCTCGTCGACGCCGATCGGTGTCATGATTGCCTTACTTGGGGTGGCTTGTTTATGGGATCGCCCGCCGGCGCTGCCGCGACGGGTGGCCCGGCATCCGATTCCTTCCCATGCCATGCGCAATGTCCTGGAAAAAGCATCTCATCTGGCTCATAAGCTGGAGGCCCTTGCCCGTCCCCGCTGGAGTTGGATGACGGAACAACGGTTAGTGCGACGCTTAAATGCCATCTGCCTCGTTTGCAACGCCCTTTTGCTGACCTTGCCCTTGCCGTTACCTATGTCCAATACGATTCCGGCCTATGGCGTGTTGTTTTTAGCTTGCGGTGCACTGATGCGTGATGGGCTCTTTGTGGCCGGCGGCTACGTGATGGCGGTGTTATCGGTGATTTACTTTGCCCTTGTGGCGATCCTTGGCGTTAACGGCGTCTCGGCGTTGCTGGGCTAATAAATTGCTGATTGCGGCTGATTGCGAAGGGGGAACCGGCGCCATGCGGGCGATTAGTCTCGTGGAAAAAATGGCAACGCTTCGGTTCCTCAGCGCCCATCGCGAGGATGCCCAAGCGTTGTATACATACTATTGTCAGGACCCTGAGAAATTTGCCATCTTGGAAAAGGAATTCCCCCAGTGGCGGGAATTCGTGGTGCAACATCGGTTTTTTCCCGAGCGAGTGATTCAGGAATTACGGCGCCTTGGGGTGCCGCTATAACCAAAAAGCCTCACGTGATTGCCCGGTGCCGCTTCACAGCGGACCTAAGCGTAACGTGAGGCTTTTTTTTTCTTATGGAAAAAAGAAGCGACCCGATGCCAACCCAAAAAACGGAACTAAAAGTAATTCAGGATTAAAAATCAGGCAGATAAAAACAAGCAGGGTTAAAAATAACGCAGGTACAGGTAACCGTGGGCGATGGCAACCGAAAGCAGCATCAGTGGGAAGCCAATGACAAAAAATTGACGAAATGAAATGGGCACACCGGCTTTTTCGGCGATACCGGCGACGATGATGTTGGCCGAGGCACCGACGAGAGTCCCGTTGCCGCCGAGGCAAGCACCCAGGGCCAGCGCCCACCAGATGGTGTCCAGGGGCATCCCCGATAAACTGCCCATCTCTTGAAGCATGGGGATCATGGTGGCCACAAAAGGGATATTATCGATAAAGCCGGAAGCGATCGCCGATAACCAAAGGACCAGCAGCGCTGTTGTTTGGGGGTCACCTTGGGTTACTGTCAGAGACCAGTTGGCCAAGGCGGCAATGACGCCGGTCGCTTTCAGACCGCCCACGAGTACAAAGAGTCCGGCAAAGAAGAAGATCGTCGGCCATTCAACCAGGAGAAGGATTTCTTCCGGTTCCTCCCGACTGATGATCATCAGGAGCATCGCGCCGGTCAGGGCCACAGTGGCAGACTCGAGATGAAGAACACTGTGCAACATGAAAGCGATGATGGTTACGCCCAAGACAAAAAGGGATTTTTTGAGTAATGCCCAATCTTTGATTGCCTCTTGCGGCGATAAGGCAAGAATACTGCGCCGATCGTCGGCATCACGTTGCAGTTCGTTACGATAAAGAAACATCAGAATGGCGATGGTGACAACCATGATGATGATGGCAATCGGCGCCATGTGGATTAAAAAGTCGACGAAGCCAAGACCGGTTGCGCTGCCGATCATGATGTTCGGGGGATCACCGATTAAGGTGGCTGTGCCACCAATGTTCGAAGCGATAATTTCCGTGATCAGAAAAGGCAACGGCGGAAGCTTGAGCGTTTCGGCCAAGATGATCGTGATCGGCGCGATCAGCAGTACCGTGGTGACATTATCGAGCAGTGCCGACGCAACGGCCGTGATCAGTGCCATCAAGCCCAGCAGATAGAGGGGATGACCGCCGGTGATCTTGGCGGCCCAAATTGCTAAGGCCTCAAAGATGCCGGTGCGCCGCGTGATCGCCACAAGAATCATCATGCCGATCAGCAATCCGATGGTGTTAAAGTCAATATCGTCTTGCACGGCTACTTCTTGGCTTAAAAAGCCGAGCAGAATCATGATCAATCCACCGAGCATAGCTGTGATTGCGCGAGGAATCTTCTCCCAGATAATGAGACCATAGATCAGAACAAAGATAATGATCGAGACCCAGAAAGCAAAATCGTTCACTGGCAATACCTCCGTTTCATTTTGAAAAGGGCATAAAAAAACAAGGAGGGGCCTTGGTGACAGGCTCCTCCTTGTTATCGGTTCGTTATAACACGTATATGCATTCCGTTATATGGGTGGTTAATGTTGATACTGTTAATTTTACCGGAAGTAATCACAAGTTTCAAGGGGCTTGCGGTTTTCCGGCACCGTTAGAGGAAATAGCGTAAATAAATATAACCGTGAGCCAGGACGATCGAAAGCAGCATGAGCGGAAAGCCGATGAGGAAAAATTGGCGAAAAGAGATCGGAGTGCCGGCTTTTTCGGCGATACCGGCGACGATAATGTTCGCTGATGCACCGATGAGGGTACCGTTACCGCCAAGGCAAGCACCCAGGGCCAGCGCCCACCAAATGGTGTCTAGCGGCATTCCTGATAAGCTGCCCATTTCTTGAAGCATGGGAATCATCGTAGCCACAAAGGGGATATTATCGATAAAGCTAGAGGCGATTGCCGATAACCAAAGCACCAGCAAAGCTGTTGTCTGCGGATCACCTTGGGTAATGTTCAAGGCCCAACCGGCCAGAGCTGCAATAACACCGGTCGCTTTCAAGCCACCCACAAGGACAAAAAGACCGATAAAGAAGAAGATCGTCGGCCATTCGATGAGCAGGAAAATTTCCTCCGGCTCTTCCCGACTGATGATCATTAAAATTACCGCACCGGTCAGCGCCACCGTGGCCGATTCGAGGTGAAGGACACCGTGAAACATAAAAGCGGTAATGGTAAGGGTTAAAACCAACAAGCACTTTTTAAGCAATGCCCAGTCTTTGATCTCGTCTTGGGGGCTTAGGGCAATGATATTGCGGCGCGTGGCTTCATCGGTTTGTAGCGCCCGGCGATAGATGAACATTAAAACAGCAATGGTGACCACCATGATGATGATGGCGATCGGGGCCATGTGCATCAAAAAGTCGACAAAGCCCAGACCGGTCGCGCTGCCGATCATGATATTCGGCGGATCGCCGATTAAGGTGGCTGTACCGCCAATGTTGGAGGCGAGTACTTCGGTGATCAAAAAAGGTAACGGCGGAAGCTTGAGGGTTTCCGCTAAAATGATCGTGATCGGCGCGATCAGCAGTACTGTTGTGACATTATCCAGCAGTGCCGAAGTACCGGCGGTAATCAACGCCAGCAAACCCAGTAAGTAAAGAGGATGACCACCGGTAATTCTGGCCGCCCAAATTGCTAAGGCTTCAAAGGCACCTGTGCGCCGCGTGATCGCCACCAAAATCATCATGCCGATCAACAGTCCCAGTGTATTGAAATCAATGTCATCTTTGATGGCCACTTCTTGGCTCACAAGGCCAAGCAAGATCATGATGAGGCCACCAAGCATGGCCGTAATGGCACGAGGAACCTTTTCCCAGATGATCAGTCCATAAGTGACAATAAAAACAAGAATGGAAATTCCAAAAGCAACATCGTTCACTGATCATACCTCCTCTAGTTTTCACTTGTAAAAAAATAAGGAGGGGCCTTGGTGACAGGCTCCTCCTTATTTTTTTACATTTACCTAAGCAATTTTCATGTAGTAGATGACATTGTTCATTTTTATTCTACAGGAAGTAAGGACAGTGTTCAATGCCGATATTGCTATTTCAAGAAAATCCCTTCCGGGTCGATCTTGTGGTAAAGAAGATCGATTTCTTCTTGGGTCGGCGGCTCGGTAACGCCGCGGCATCGGCTAATGTTGAGGTCAAAGCTGACGTTGTTGAGCACATCTTCCGGTGTAAAGCCGGGATGAACCGTGTCGAGATACATAATGCCCTCTTCGTCAAAACGAAAAACAGCCATATCGGTGATCACGGCCGATACACCGCCGCGGAATTTGTCACCGTAGACTTCGCGTTTATGCACCAACTCGCCGGAGGGCCAGCGGGGAATGCGCCAGCCGGGGGAAGTGATGTAATCGACGCGCTCCTTAAACCGGCGTTTTTCCTGCACCATGATAAAGACAGTGCGTTTGGCCAACGCGTTGATATCGGGGTTGCCACCGCTGCCGGTCAGACGCAGTTTCGGTGTCGGTGCATAGCCACCGATGGCCGTCGTGTTGACGTTGCCGTACTGATCGATCTCAGCGCCGCCAAGAAACGCCAGATCCACTTTGCCACGCTGCAGTTGATTAAAGACATCAAAGAGGCCCGATGTCACTGACGATTGGTAGACACAACGCGCATCACCGACGGACGTGGGCAGGTGAACCGGCCGTCCGTCGACCGTACCGGCTTCATAGATACAAACGGCATCAGGAGCTTGGGTTGCTTGGGCCAAAAGAATCGCCAGCATCGGCAGTCCGGTGCCGGCAAAAACGATGTCGCGATCATTGACTTCCCGGGCGGCAGCCACGGCCAATAGATCGATGGTTTTATATTCACCAGGTGCTAATTTGGTCATGACCGGCTCCCTCGCTTTACGTTGGTCGAATATTTCAGCATGGGGTTGGCGCGCAGGCTTTCCAGGCGGGAAATACCAAGCTTGGCGAGATATTCTTCATGCGATTCCACGCCATAGATCCACTCTTGGGCCCAGGCATCAAAACCTTCTTGCGTCTTGGTGCGGTTGTAGTAGTCGTTAATAAATTTCCCGTCTACTTCATAATTGCCGTAGACACCGGTGGGGTGAGCGCCCCAGGGAACTTCAATGATGTAATCGACAAAATAGGGAGGGATGAGGTTGCGTTCCGGCTCTTGGCGCAGTGCCGATTCCGGTACAACCGACTCCGCCAGGACAATCACGCGCTCAGCGGACTTGATCGCTTCTTCATCGGAGTATTTCTGGCCATTGATGCGGATCGTGCCTTCTTCCCCGACAAGCTGGGCTTGGACAATGCACCAGTCCGGCCGAGCGGCAGGAATGTGCAGAAGATGGCTCGGCTCGTAGAAATCGCTGGTGGCATGGAGATATTTGTGACGGGGAATTTTGGGGTTGCTCCCGTCACGGAGACCGGCATTACCCAGGGTATCGTAGGCCGGGTTGAGGATGTCAGTACCGAGGGAGGCGTAGGTAGGATAGTAAGGAAGACCCATGGAACCGGCAGCAAAGCGGCAGACCATGTGCACGTGGCTGTAGTCTTCCACCAGCATTTCGCCGGCCTGCGCACGCCGAGACACGTTGGCGCCTAATTTTCCGTATAATTCGTGACCGGCCCAGCAGGACTCCCAGATACCTAAGGCACCGGCGCCGGCAAACATATCCGTATGGGTTCCACCGTTGACTTCCATCAGGTGAAGGTTTTTGCGTCCTTGGCGGATCAGTTCGTAGATCATGGCAAAGGGACGGCGCCAAATCGTAAAGCCGGAAAAGGTGATGGCGTCGCCATCTTTGATCAGTCCGGCAGCTTCTTTCAGGGAGATGCGTTTTTGCTGTGTCACAAGTAAGCCTCCTACATTAGTCGCGCAACAGGTATTTGGCAATGACCAAACGCTGAACTTGGTTGGTGCCTTCGTAGATTTGGGTGACTTTGGCGTCGCGCATGTACCGCTCGACAGGGTATTCCTTGCTGTAACCATAGCCGCCCAGCAACTGCACGCAGTCGGTGGTGACGCGCATGGCCGTGTCGGTAGCGTATTTTTTGGCGATGGATGCTTCTTTGCCGTGCGGCAGGCCGTTGGTTTTCAACCAAGCGGCTTGATAGACCAGCAGTTTGGCGGCTTCAATTTCGCTGGCCATATCGGCGACCATCCACTGAATCCCTTGGTTGGCGGCAATCGAACGGCCGAATTGCTGCCGTTCCTTGATGTATTTGCAGGCATACTGGAAGGCGCCTTCCGCGATGCCCAGACCTTGCGCAGCGATGGCGATCCGTCCGCCGTCTAAAAGGCGCATGGCCACTTTGAAGCCTTCGCCGATGGTGCCCAGCACGTTGGCTTTGGGAACGCGGGCATCTTCAAAGATCAATTCGCAGGTGGGGGAACCGTGTAAGCCCATTTTTTCGATGGGGGCACTGATCGTTAGGCCCGGCGTATCCCGTTCGACGAGCAAGCACGTAACACCGTTGGCGCCGCGTGATCCCGGTTCGGTCCGTACAAAGGTGATGAAGACACCGGCTTCGGTGGCATTGGTGATCCACATTTTGCTGCCGTTAAGCACAAAATGGTCACCGGCATCACGAGCTTCCAATTGAATCGAAGCGGCATCAGAGCCGGCGTTCGGTTCGGTCAAGGCGTAGCCACCGATCATGCGACCTTCCGCCAGCGGTTGCAAGAAGCGTTCTTGCTGCTCCGGTGTGCCAAAAGCTTGAAGCGCGCCGCAGCCGAGACCAGTATGTACCGCGACGATCACGGCGGTGGAAGCGCAGGCTTTGGCCAGTTCTTCCACGAACAGAATGTAACTTAAATAGTCGCCGCCGCTGCCGCCCAGTTCTTCCGGAACGGAAACGCCCATCAGGCCAAGTTCAGCCATCTTGGCGATTGTTTCTTTCGGGAAACGGCTTTCCCGATCGAGCGTTTCGGCCAGGGGGGCCACTTCGTTTTGCACAAATTTTTGCACGGTTGCTGCAAATAATGCTTGATCTTCATCGAGACGGAAATCCATCAAAATTCCTCCTTTAGTTACTGGCAATTGTGAAGGGAATGTTGTTGACAACAGAATAATGAACGATGATGGTGGTAGGGAACGATAGTCGCATTATTGATAGTTATAGAAACCACGGCCGCTCTTGCGTCCGAGCCAGCCCGCTTTAACATATTGCCGCAGGAGCGGGCAGGGGCGATACTTGGGATCGCCATAACCGTTTTGCAGCACTTCCAGAATCGAAAGCACTGTATCGAGACCAATCAGGTCGGCCAAGGCCAAGGGGCCCATAGGATGGTTCATGCCCAGCTTCATGATCGTGTCGATGCTTTCAGGGGTGGCTACACCTTCGTAGAGGCACCAGATGGCTTCGTTGATCATCACTTGCAGCACCCGGTTGGAGATAAAGCCGGGCACATCTTGGCACGATGCCGGTACTTTGCCCATTTGCTTGGCCAAATTTTCGATGGCTTCAAAGGTGGAATCACTCGTCTGGAGGCCCCGGATGATCTCGACAAGTTTCATGATCGGTACGGGGTTCATGAAGTGCATGCCGATGACCTGGGAAGGACGTCCGGTAAAGGCGGCCAGTTCAGTGATGGGCAAGGACGATGTATTCGAGGCCAAGATGGCATGAGCGGGCATGACGCTGTCCAAGCTCTTGAAGATGGTCGATTTAACAGCCAGGTTTTCCACGACGGCTTCGATCGCCAGGTCGCAATCACGAGCGTTTTCAAAATTATCGGAAGGACGAATCCGGCTCAGGGCAGCGTCGCGTTCTTCGGCCGTCATTTTTCCTTTTTCAACGAATTTAGCGAGACTTTTGGCAATATTGGCGATGCCGCGTTCCACGATATCAAGGCGGACATCATGGAGTACAGTTTCCAGGCCGGTGACAGCAGCAGTTTGGGCGATACCGGAACCCATTTGACCGGCACCGATGACGATGACCTTACGAATATCCATGGGGGATCCCTCCTGTTTCTTGTGAATTACACATAAGAATACGATAAAATTGGGGGAATTACCTGCTTTGTTCTTGAAGTTATTATCCCTTTTCCGATGGCACCTGGGACGCGGCGCGGAAATAAGTACAACCCGCTGCGTGCTAAATGAAAATATTAAATTATTGCTTGAAAGTATACATTGGCAAAGCAGTTTATCTTATAATCATAGAGAATGATTTAACTTTTTCTTACCTAAGCATAGGTAGAGGGAAGGAAGGAAAAGAAAAGGCAAGGAGGCGTGATACCGGTGAATTGGATCCGAAATCTAAAAGTTGCACAAAAGATGATGCTGTTAATCACATTGACGGCACTTACGATGTCCATTGTGGGCACCATCAACTATTACTTAATGAACGAAATCAAAAGTAACGCGGAAGAACTGTATGCCGACAAATTGTTAACGGTAAAGTGGCTGAATGAGATTCGGACTCTTCAGCGCGACAATGAAGCGAAGATGCAACAAGCGATTTGGAGTACCGATGAGCCGACGCGCTTAGCCTATATTCAACGGGTTGATGAAAATACAGGGCAGATCAAGGATCTACAAGAGCGTTATGAGAATACAGCGTTGGATGCCTTCGAGTTAGAAAAGATCGCCGAATGGAAGAATCAATCTAAAGTGTACCTGGCCGTGCGTACCCGTGTGCTGGATTTTGCCCTGCGCGAGCAAAAACAAGCAGCTTATGATTTGTATATTGCCAGCGCCAGAGCCTTTGAACAAGTTAGTCATACCCAGCAAGTATTGGCCGATCATAATTCCGAATTAGCCAATAAACTGTATGGCGATATAGAGGCTCATGCCCAGCAAGCAACGTTGACTATGATCGGCCTGAATGTATTAAATATCATCATCGTGGGACTTCTGGCCATGTTCCTGGTCCGGGAAATCACCGTGCCCCTCGTTGGCGTGCAGAGGCAGATGAACCGTGCCGGCGCCGGTGATTTGACGAGTCGCGGGGAAGTTCGTTCGACCGATGAGGTAGGATTGCTGACGGCATCGTTTAACCAGATGATTCGCCAGCAATCGGACATGGTCACGACCATTACCCGGTCGGCTGATGAGTTGGCCGCCGCTTCGGAACAGATGGCGGCTTCGACGGAGGAAGTGTCAGCCGCAGTCAGTGAAATCGCCAGCACGGTGTATCGGATTGCCGAAGAATCGGAAAAAGGCAATCAAGCCGTAAGCGAGTCGACCGAGGTTCTCCTGGAATTGTCATCGCTGATTCAAATCGCCAAAGATAAAGCGACGAAGGCTGCAGCCACTTCCGATACAACTGCACAAGCCGCCCATGATGGCAAACGAACGGTCGGCGAGACGATCAGCAGCATGGAGCAAATCAAGGAAAAAGCGGTTGAAACGGCCGAGTGGATGACGACGCTCAATCAATATTCCCAGGAAATTCAGCAGATTACGGAGACGATTTCCAACATCGCCAGCCAGACCAATTTGCTGGCCCTGAATGCCGCCATTGAAGCGGCCCGTGCCGGTGAAGCCGGACAAGGGTTCGCCGTGGTCGCTGAAGAAGTACGCAAACTGGCGGAGCAGTCCAATCAAGGGGCCGTCGATGTGGCCACCTTGATGCGTAAGGTAACAGAGAATTCTACGGCTGCCCTGGAAGCGACCATGCAAAGCCGGGCTGTGGCTGAATATGGTGTGCGAGCCGTACATAATGCCGGCGAATCGTTAGAGCGGATTTTAGCGGCCGTCAACAATACGGTAGCCGCCGTGCATGACATTACCCAATTGACCGATGAAGAGGTGGCCAGTTCCGATCGAATTCTTCACTTGATCGATTCGGTTTCTTCCGTAATTGAAAATATGAATGAGCAGATCCAACAAGTGGCAACGTCGGCTGAAGAAACGACGGCTGCCATGGATACGATCGCGGCGGCGACAGAGCAAACCAGTGCCATGGCCAGTGAGTTGCGAACCAGCATGACGAAGTTTAAGACCGACGATCATCAGCAAGTCTTATCGGATGTAGAAATCTTGAAGCGGGCCAAATCGGATCACCTGCTTTGGAAACTGCGTATTGCCAATATGATCGATGGTCTGGAACAGATCGATCCCGAATCGATCAGCACGCATACGGAGTGTAACCTTGGCAAATGGTATTTTGATACCAACAATCCACTGCGCGATGATAGCATCTTCAAGCACATTGATGAACCTCATGCCAAAGTCCATGCCTTGGCGAAGCAAGCTGCCCAAGCCTATCAAACGGGCAATACGGCCGAGGCCAAACGCATCCTCGGGGAGATTGAAAGAAATTCGCAGATGGTCATTGCCGATCTGGACCGGCTTATCCGTAAAAAAGGCGGTAAATAATCGGCCCGGTAAAAACTTTAACTGCAATTATGCAAAAACGCCCGAAGTCCACAAAGCAAAACCCGTATGGCCGATCGTACCGGCCATACGGGTTTTGCTTTTCTTATGGTGGCTACCGTTGAATGGTAAAGCCGGCCCGGGAAAGCTCCGGGTCGTTATAGCCTTTGAAGAGCGTATAGATGTTCTCATAGCCGGCAAGCTTGAGCGATGTGAGGGCTGCTGCCGACATCTGGCCGGTGGCGCAATACAAAACCAGCGTTTTGTCCTTCGGTAAGGTGTTTAGTTTTTCCGGAAATTCATCGAAGGGGAGATGGGTTGCGCCCTTGATGTGCCCCTTAGAAAATTCTTTTTTGGTACGCAGATCGAAAACGGCAAAGCTGCTTTCGTTACCGCGCATTTTTTCGCGCAGTTCGTCCGCCGTGACCATGGTGGTGCGCATGTTGCTAGCCATGCCTTTGAGGGTGTTGAGCGATTCTTTGGCGGCTTTTTCTTTTTCGGTGGGGCCTTCTTCCACGGGGGGAGCGGCGGTTCGCCGTGGTGGTGGCGGTGTCGGCACTTCTTTGGGCGAGATCGAGGAGCTATAGCCAAGATAGGCCGCGAGAAACACAAAGAACAGCAGCGATGCATAGATGATGAGACGACGATTCTCCATGATGATTGTCCTTTCTCCAGGGCTTTTCGGCAGGATGTAAGTAAATAGGCAGTATATGGAACGTTTTGCTTATTATATCCCTAGAGAAGGATGGCGACAAGGAGGTATTACCTACGTCCGCAAAGATTGTCGACGGTCTTTTTCGTTAGCCCATCTGATAGAAACGAACCCGCTGCCCGGTGCCGGCCATCGCTGTCAATGTGCTAAAGAGGGAGCGGTCATTCGTATCGTACGTTTGGGCGGCCAGGAGCCAGTCGCTGCCACTGCGCTGGACAAGGATCAAGGTGTGATAGGGATTGCCGTTGGCTTGGGTAAGTTGAATCACGTCGCCCCGGTCAAGGCGGCGTGACCAGAGGTTAAAATTGAGGAGCACCGTCGCCGGTGCTTCCTCGGTATACTTGGCGGCGCGCTTGGCCCAATGAAGGCCAAAGGCCAGGGCCACTTTCCATGTCAAGGTAATACGCTTATCGCCGTCGCGATCGGTGGCACCGGGTTGACACCACCAGTATTTGACGGAAGTGTACTGGCTTGGCGGGCCGGTGATCCAGGGCATGCCGCCGGCATAGAGGCACTGGGAGATAAAGTTGGCACAATTGCCGCCCTCCCAGGGCTGATCATCAAAGTCAGGATAGGCGGGATTATGGTTTTGGTAGTAACGATTAGCGTACGCGACAGCGGCGTCGCGATCATACATAGGAACTCCTCCCTTGCAAATGGCGATCGATGATGCGATGAACCTCAAGCAAGAGAAAGGGGAAACGTTGCGCCATCGCTGGGCTTAGCTGATCGCCCCAGTCAAGTGAGAACGGTTCGATGGCGATGAGGCAGCCCAGGCTTTGCGGGCGCAACAGTGCCAGGGCGTGAAAAAGGTGGTAACTGTGGGCATCCAAGCGGCAGGGAAGTTCGGCAAAGACCTGCTTCCAGGGAAGCACCGTGATCTGGCCGGACTGTTGACCGAGGTAAGCGGCGTCGATGATGATCAAAGCATCGCCCGGCGAGAGGCAGGCGATCTGGTTGATGCAGTAGTCCACGTCGCTTTCGCCGAGGCAATACGTCCGTGGACCCGAGGTAGGGCACCCCGCTTCTTGCTCTTTTTGCCACGCTTCGACGAGGGCTACGCCGATCCCGTCGTCGCTCATGAGGCGGTTGCCGATGCCTAAAATAAGTGCATTCGCGGGCGGACTTGTGGGGCTCTTGGGATTTGTGGGATACAAGTGACCCATGGGGTGCAAGGAACTCATGGGACGATGACCTCCGTCACCGGCGCTTTTCGGCCCGGCATAAAAACGTGGGTGGCGCAGGAAACGCAAGGATCGAAAGAGCGAATGATCCGGCCCAGTTCCACCGGTTGCGTCGGATCTTGGATCGGTGTGCCGATCAGCGCTGCTTCACCGGTGCCGGGTTGCCCGTCGTTGCCTTGGGAGGAGAGATTCCACACCGACGGCGTGATCACCTGATAAAAGCTGAGCTTTTCATCAGCAATTTTCAGCCAGTGCCCCAGCGCACCGCGAGTTGTATCGATTAGGCCCTGGCCGGTAGCTTGTTGCGGCAGTGAATAAGCCGTTTGCATCGTATCGGCCGGCTCCAGTCGGTCAAGGAGGTTTTCGATAATCCGGGCGATGGTCAGCGCTTCCCGGACCCGAGCGATGGTGCGATCCATGGCGGAAATACCGCGCCGGTAGGCGCCGCTCAGCCACTGCCGTGCCAGCGGCCCTGTCTCAAAAGGTTGGCCTTGATAGCGAGCCGCTTTGATCCAGCTATAGGCGGCAGGCTTATCGATGGCATCGGTCGTCATGGATTCCAAGGGCTGGTAGGCAACCGGCGCACCTGTATAGCGGGAGTGCTCAATTTCTTCGGTAATTCTTGCCGGATCAAAAGACTCAATGCGATCGGCCCTGTACAGGGACGGATCGACATACAAGGTACCAGTGACGGGGTAGTTATCAAAGCAGCCAAAGGACAAAAGCCGGCCGTAGCCTCGACCGAGATGAAAGTACTCGGGATAGTACCGAGCGATCGTTTCAGCGTCGGCGATCATCACGGTCTCAATAAAAAGGCGAATGCCGGCAAGGAGGGAGCGGATTTTCATGATCTTGTCGACGGTAGCCTCCGTCGTGATGCCACCGACGAAAATACCGTGGTTGTGCGGTGCTTTGCCGCCCAGGATGGCGATCATTTCGTGAGCGGCGCGACTGACCGGAAGGGAAGCAAAGTAATGCCGGATCAACTGATCGTTCACGGCCGTAGGCAAGCGAAAGTCACCGTAACTGCTTTGAAAGAGGGGAACTTCCTGCGGCATCCGGACATAGTCAGGCACGGTGTACTGGTAAAAGTGGCGGATGTGGTTTTGGAGAAATTCGCAGCCGTGGATGATGTCACGAAGGTACCGGCCCTGTTCGCTGGGCGTCAGGTTCATGGCGTTTTCCAAGGCTAAGGTCGAAGCCGTGGAATGAGCGGCGGAACAAATGCCGCAGATCCGCTGGGTAAAATAAACGGCATCCCACGGTTGGCGGCCGATGAGCATCTGCTCAAAACCGCGAAAAAGCATACCTTCCGTTTGGGCTGCCGTAACTTGATGATGTTCAATGGTTACATGAATGGCCATAAAGCCGCTGATGCGGGTGACCGGGTTAAGCGTAACGCGCGTCGAAGGCACCTCCTTCCCCCAGCACTGATACGGGTATCGCTTAGGTGGTGTCAGCGGATAACTGAACGGTAATGTCAGCGTGTAACCGCTCAGGTAATGTCATAGGAAATGAATGGTTCCATCTGATCGGGAAAACCGAATTGAGCACAGCCAATGCAGGGTGTATTGTCCTCGACAGGCCAGTTAACGTACTGGTTCCATTGTCGTGTCGGACAATCGGTGCGGGTTACCGGCCCGCGGCAGCCCAGCTTAAACAAACAGGTGCTTTCGCCGAGGCGGCGGGCAAAGATGCCTTGGTCAAAGAAGGAACGGCGGGGGCAACGGTCATGGATCAAATTGCCGTAAAAAAGGCGAGGGCGGTGGCGCTCATCCAGTTCCAGGGATCCATGCTCAAGCAGCGCCGTCAAGGTACCGAGAATCCAATCGGGGTGACAAGGGCAGCCGGGCAGTTGAATCACCGGGCGGCCTACGGCTTGTTGTACGCTGATGCATCCGGACGGGTTGGGAGCGGCTGCCGACATACCGCCATGGGTAGCGCAAGATCCAACGGCCACGATGTGCCGAGCCTGGGCACCGAGCAGCCGGAGCGCCTCCAGGGCTGTAAGCGGCTTGCCTTGCACTGAGCCGATCACGGTGTAACGGCCATTGGCTTTGGTCGCTACAGCGCCTTCCACGATCAAGATAAAATCGGTCCCGAGTGTTGCAAGCAGTTGGTCCATGGCATCGCTGCTTTCGCCGGCACTTAAGCTGTTGTTATAGCGAAAGTTGACCAGAGACGTTACCAAATCAATGAAACCGGGATGGGCGCCATCGAGCAGGGAGATGATGTTGCCGGAGCAGCCCGTCAGTTCCAGCCAGAGGAGGTTTGGTTTTGCCTGGGTCAAGGTTGTCATCGCAGTTGTCCCACCACCTTTAAACGCGCAAGAATGCCTTGCCCACGATGACACGCCCGGTAGGGGCCGGAAAGATCCTGGCCGGCCCTCAGGCTAAAGTGGCTGGCAGCGGCCCAGGCAGCCTCCATCGTGACATCGTAAATGACGCCGTCCACAGCGATGTAGGCCGGCATGCCTTTTTTGCCGTTGTACTGGGCTAATTCGGCAAGGGTCAGGCTGAGCGGTGGCGTTTGTTGCTGTTGCCATGGCGCCCTTTCCCAACGCTTCTGAACGGTGGGATATCGCCAGTTATGGTTATCCATATTCCGCACCTCCGCTGAAAAGTCGATGATGATACCGTTACATTTATGTCGAAAGAACGATGCCCATGTTACACAAGTCGTAATCACTTTTTTTGATAGTGAAGTTTGCTCAGAAAGTCGGAAAAAACTTGTGCCCTTCTTCTTTGAGAAGTATAATTAATTAAAGATACATTATTATGCAAAAATACATGGGATCAGTGGGGTTGATAACCGTGTCATTTATTCAAAAAATGCTGATTACCTATATAATTCTCTTTTCTTCATTTGTATTAACTTTATTTGTTATGGGAGAACGAGTTTGGGTTCAAAATTACGAAAACCTAGAGGAACAAGAAATAACGGAAAACATTAAAAGGGTTTCTTCACTATGGGAAAATGAGCAGGACAAACTGTTATCAAGAGCCAGGGACTGGGCTGAATGGGATGACATGTATCAATTTGCGCAGGATCCAATAAATAACCAAAAGTTTATTGACCTTTATTTTACGGATGCAAATATGCAAAACCTCGCTGTTGATTTCGTAGCCGTTATCGATGATCAGGGTAATATACTCTATGCTAAGAATATTGGGATAAATAATAAATGGGTAATTCCCTTTAAAAATGAGTTACTAAATTCATTTGTCGAAATAATTAAAAAGAAAGAATTCGAAGGAAATAACTCGTTAGAAAAGTTTAGCGGTTTTGTTCGTACATCTGAATATCCCGTATTAGTATCGGGAAGAAGAATTGCTAACAGTGATTATTCGAAAAAAAGCTCAAGTATTTTGATATATACTCGTAATATGGATCAATCGCTCTTAAGCAAGTTCGATGAGATTGCGCAAGCCCGAATAAGTTTTGTGGATAAAATCCCCAACGGTTCACATCAAAACCATGATGGCTATCTTCACTTTGTAATGGGTCATGATGTGATAAATGGATATTTCCCGCTCAAAGATCTCAATAATAAAAAAGAATATTTTTTAGAGGTTTCTACACCGAGAGCCATATATAATCAAGGGCAAGAACAGATGCGATATTTTATTATTCTTGTCTCGTTTTTCGGAACTTTTTTTTCTTTGTTCAGCATATTTCTTTTTAAACGAATATTTGTTGCGCGGTTCCAGATTGTTAATAAATTTTTGTCTAATATAAATAAAAATGAAGACTACTCAAGTCGATTGAAAATTTCCGGTAATGATGAATTTGTTGATATAGCAGTAACGTTGAATGATATGCTTGACCATATCAACGATTCTCAAGAAAGAGTCAAAGCGATTAATAATCAACTGGAATTATCCAACCGGTTTAAATCGGAATTTATATCCAATTTTTCTCACGAATCAAGAACTCCCATGAATGCCATTCTCGGTTATGCACAGATACTTCAAGAAGATGTTAGTGAAGAACAAAAAATATACGTTAAGAACATTATAAAAAATGGTAACAAGCTGCTGGAGATGCTTTCGGATTTAGTTGAGATATCATTAATTAATTCAGGTCACGATTTAGCCAGTGATTCAACAAAGTTTCCGCTTGAGTCGATATTCAAAGAAATAAATGAAACGTACGAACGAAAGTTTAATTCTAAAAATATTGATTTGATTATTGAATATCCTTCGCCATTGGTACAACTGTGTTGTGACTTTCAATTGCTAAAAAAAGTTTTTTATCATGTCATAAACAATGCAATTAAGTTTACTCAATCCGGTTCAGTTAGAATTTATGCAGAGACAACAGCATCGACGGTAACTTGTTATATTCAAGACACAGGAGTGGGCATTAAACCGGAGAAAGTGAATATGCTGATTCAGATGTTCGCACAAATCGATGGATCGTACTCACGCCAACAGGGAGGAATCGGATTGGGGTTATATTTATCCCATTCGATTTTAAAACAGATGGGCGGGACGCTTTCTATCGAAAGTCAAGGGCTCGAAAAGGGAACAACCGTTACCATTACCTTGCCGTTATGTTAAAGAAAATGGTGGCATGGGTAGTTGAGAATGGATTAACGGAAAATTTTTATTCGTAGGTTCGCCCTTTCCAGCGATAGCCATGCCCGGTCACCGTGACGCGCCAGGAGGCGAGGGCGATCAAAATCGTGAACAAGATGCTGGCCGGCAGGAAAAGGCCCAACCAGGAAGGTTGACCATTGCACCGATCAACGGTGATCTTGATGGCCACGCCGAGCAAGTAGGCTGTCAGGGACGGCAAAAACCAAGAGGGCTGCAGCCAACTGGCGGCGAGAACGAGGGGCGGCAGCAGGTAAAGCAAGCTGTACAGGCTGAGCATTCCTCCGAGGATCAGCGGATTACGGTCAAGACCGGGATAAAGGTTTTTCTTGAATCCATTCCAGACTTCACGGGCATTGTGATACATACGCATGTGCACCCAGTGGTGAATCGCTCGGAAAAAAAGCGGGTGGCCGGCCTTTTTGACGGCCCGCGCCATTTGCATGTCGTCAAGGAGATGGCCTCGAAAAGCTTGATGACCGCCGCAGGCTTTGTAGGTATCGCGATGAATCAGTAAAAAAGCACCGTGAGCAGCCGTAAATTTAGGATCCGGTGAAGTCCGCACGAGGTGCAGCGGCAGATGGCAGGCGATCAAAAAGGCCATCATCGGCACGACGAGTTTTTCGAGCCAACTGCCGGTTTCCTGAAAGGGAATGCCGCTGAAGAGGCCGCGATCCAAGTTATGAACGGCGGCTTTGATCTGCTGAATGGCGTCCGGTTGTAAGCGCACGTCGGCATCGAGAAAAAGCCACCACGTGCCTTGGGCTTGCTGGGCCAGTTGGTGACAGCCATAGGATTTGCCCAGCCAACCCGGCGGTAGCGGGGAACTGGCGATCAAGCGCACGCGAGGGCCTTCGTTCGCAATGGCCGCCACGATGGCCGCCGTTTGATCGCGGGAGTGGTCATCGAGGACGATCACTTCCAGCGATGGATCGGGATCGGCAAGCAGGGCGCGCAGGCATTCGCCGATGTTGCCCTCTTCTTCACGAGCAGGGATGAGGATGGAAAGGGAAGGGGCGGCCAAAGCGGTGTGGGTGGCGCTGACTTGGGAGAGACTGATCTTGTCTCCGGACCCTACGGCGCCTACAGAGACAGGCCCCTGAGAAGTAGGGGGCGCAATCGATGAGCCTTGGGATGGTTCGATGGATGAACTGAGGGGGAGCAAGTAGCTCATGTTCCAGAAAACAAAAAGCCACTGTATCACGAGCAGAACGATGATCACGGTGAGTACTAAAACCATCGAGTGACCTTCTCTCTGACCAGCGTAAATTGTTCATCGGTGGCTTTGGTCGGTGCCAGGATGGAGGTAAATCCAGCTATGGGCGGCTCGGGGTGGTCGATCACCAGGGCGCGGTGCTCATCGGCTTGCTTTTCAAGCAAGCAGCGGCAGCGTTCGGTGATCGTCTTGCGATCGCTGGCCGACCAATCTTCGTGGTAGGCTTGACCGAAAATCATGGATACGACTGGTTTTTGCAAGCGTGTGAAGGTGTAATTCAAGGTCACCGGAACTACGCGTGTTTGCGGGCACTGGCGGAGCAAATGACCGATGCCGGTCATAAAGCGAAAAGGCCGCCGATCTTGGTGGAGAATCTCGCCTTGGGGAAAGATCCAGACTTGACGGTTGGCTTGAAGCAACCGGACGGCATAATCCAACGACGCCATGATGCCGCTACGGGTGCTGGCATCCATGGGAAACGCGCCGATCTTACGAAAAAAACCGTACTTGTTCAATTCTTGCTGGGACATCATCATATAGTGATCGCCCTTCGAGCGCACCGTAAGGGCATGATAGATCAAAAGCCCGTCCCACCAACTGCTGTGGTTGGCCATGTAGAGAATGGGTGCAGTACCAGCCCCGACCCCAGCCCCAGCCTCGGACCTGGCCGGCGCTAAGGCCGGCACAAACGGATCGATGTCTCCCCGGATCAACAGTGTGTGAAAGTTGCGCCGGAGTAAGTAATACTGGTTATAAAGAAAAAAGAGTCGCTGAAACCAGGCGCTCTTCGGTGCGGTAGCGATCATCGCTGATGATTCTGGCGTATGTATTGTGCCCGTGGCCTTCACTGGTCATCGCCCCTCTCAGGTACGTCCCATAAGATAAAAAGATAGTTCCACGCGACTGAGGGACTTCCCTTTTTTTGAGGAATCGGCTACGCTATTCGCGATAGGGAACGTTATCTTCATTCGCAAAAATGAGGTGAGTATTGGTGCCCAACATGTTTGAAATCATGGCTGAAGCGAGGATGCGTGAAGCCGTTGCCAAAGGCGACTTAAAGGATCTGCCCGGGCAAGGAAAACCGCTGAATCTGGACGATGAGAATCCTTTTATCCCAGCCGACAAACGCATGGTTTTTCATATTCTAAAAAACGCCGGCATGGTACCGGAAGAAGTGGCGATCCGCCAAGAAGTGGAAAAGCTCAAGAAGCAGTTGGAAGCTGCTACCGACGAAGCACAAAAGAAGGAACTGCGCAAGAAGCTGGAGCAAGAGTCGATTCGTCATAGCATTCTCATGGAGAGATTTTACAAATAGACCCTCATGCCGCTGCGCGGCACCTAAGGCACCCTGTGAGGGTGTGGCTTGATGGCGAACCGACATACTGGGTTTATCGAGAAGGATTGGGGAAAGTTCTTTTGTATACAGCAGGGGTTCAGAAACAGTTTCGGCGACTGGCGTCCATCTTGTTGCCGGTGCTGGCAACGCAGTTGGCGCTCCATGGGATGAGCTTTTTTGATGTAGTCATGTCCGGTCACGCCAGTCCGGAAGACTTGGCTGGCGTGGCCATTGGATCGAATTTGTGGTTACCCGTATACACGGGATTGACCGGTGTGATGATGGCCGTGACACCGCTCGTCGCCCATCTGATCGGCGGGGGACGGAATGACCAGGTGGCCAAGACAGTCGATCAAGGGATGTATCTGGCTATGGCCATTGCCGGCATCGTGCTGATGGCCGGAGTGCTGGCAGTTGATCCGTTGTTGGCTACGATGAACTTGGAGCCGGCGGTCGGGCAGATCGCCCGGCAATATCTGATCGGTATCGCCTGGGGCATTCCGCCGCTTTTTGTGTACACAGTGCTGCGGGCTTTTTTTGATGGCCTTGGGCAAACGCGGATCACCTTGTTGATCACGCTAGGGTCACTGCCCATCAATGTGCTTTTGAATTACCTGCTGATTTTTGGTCACGGCGGTTTTCCGCGGCTCGGCGGCGCTGGGGCCGGTTATGCGACGGCCGTGACCTATGGCTGTATGGCCGTAATCGCGGTAGCCATGGCTCGGCGGGGTTTTTTTGCTTCCTACGGGGTAGCCCGGCGTTTTTATCCGCTTAGCCTGCCGGCATGGAGGGAACAATTACGCATTGGTCTGCCGATCGGTGGGGCCATCTTTATCGAAACGAGTATTTTTGCCGCCATTTCGCTGTTAATGAGCCGCTTTGATACGGTGGCCATTGCGGCGCACCAGGCGGCCTTAAATTTTGTGACCATCTTGTATATGGTACCCCTCAGCATGTCGATGGCCATGACGATCCTTGTTGGCTATGAAGCCGGAGCCCAACGTTTTGCCGAAGCGCGGCGATATGCCGGGCTGGGATTGTTGCTGGCCGTCGGTTTTTCCTTGCTGGGAGGCACATTGTTGTTTCTCTTGAACAAGCAAGTGGCCGCTTTTTATTCACCCGATCCGGCGGTAGCAGCGATGATCGGCCATTTTTTAATCTATGCGATCTTTTTTCAACTCTCTGATGCGGTGGCTACGCCGGTGCAAGGGATACTGCGCGGCTACAAGGATGTCAATGTTACCCTCGTCGTTACCGTAGTTGCCTATTGGCTGGTGGGCCTGCCCTTGGGACATTGGCTGGCCGGAATGCCGGCTTGGGGGCCGTTTGGGTACTGGGTGGGGTTAATCACTGGCTTGGGGCTGGGCGCACTTTTGCTTTTGTTGCGGCTCTTTTCCTTGCAGCGACGATGGCAGGAAGGGATCAGCGAAGGGGGAAGCAACGGGAGAAGCTAACAACGAAGCATCTGCGAAAATAACTGTTAAGCCTTTACGTCTTTTAACACGATACTGATCGTAGGAAAGTCCGTGCTTTTTACCTGAAGCAAGGAAGCGTGGGAAAGCAACGATCAGTACCGGGAAGGCAGGAGGCGTGCAGGATGCGGATCATGAACTCTAATATCACGATGGCCAGTGCGCACAGCGCCAGCGAGAGCTATGCTCGAACGGAGACGCTGCGTATTCAAAAAGGCAATACCTTGACGACGCTGACGACCGATGAGCGCGGCGGTGTGCGACTGGACGAAAAGCGCGCGATGAACGACGGACGTGCGGCGCTGGCTTTTGACGCTCTTGAATTATCCGACGATTTTAAAGCCCAGATCCAACAACAGGCGCAACAAACGCAACAAGCGGGGGCCGTCGAGCCGGAAGATGACGTCCTTTTCGCGCTATCCGATAAAGATCGACAGAAGATTGAAATGTTGCAGCAGTTCATCAAAGCGATGACCGGCAAAGAGATCAAGTTTATTCTCCCGGAACGAATCAAAAAGGAACAGGGAGGCCGTTCCCTGCAACTGCAGTTGCAGGGAACGGCGGCGGGAAGCAGTCAAGCGCGCGTAGGTTGGGGCCGTGCTTATGACCGGCACATCGAGTACCGCGAAGAAGAAAAAATGGCCTTTAACGCCCAGGGTACGTTCCAAACGGCGGACGGCAAAAGCGTGAACTTTGCGATTCAGATGACCATGAGCCGTGCCTTTGCCGCCAGCGAACACATCAGCATCCGAGCCGGTGATGCCATTGATCCGCTCGTGATCAATTTTGACGGCAAGGCCGCCGAACTGACGGAACGTAATGTTAGCTTTGATATTGACCTCAATGGTAGCGCCGACCGCATCGCCTTTGTCAAACCGGGCAGCGGCTTTCTGGCCCTGGACCGCAATAACGACGGAACGATCAATGACGGCAGTGAACTGTTTGGTCCGAACAGCGGCAACGGCTTTGCGGAACTGGCTGCTTTTGACAGTGACAACAACAACTGGATTGACGAAAATGATCCGATCTTCGAAAAGCTGCGCATCTGGTCCAAGGATGAAGCCGGCAACGATTATCTTTTTGCCCTGGGCCAAAAGGGTGTTGGTGCCATCTACCTCGGCAGTGTAGCCACCGGCTTTACGATCAAAAACAGCAGCAATGAAGCCTTAGGGCAGGTGCAGCAAAGCGGCATCTTTGTCAAGGAAAATGGACAAGTCGGTACGGTACAACAGATTGACCTAGTGATCTAAAGGATTCTTCAGAAGGGGCTGGATGTAAATCCAGTCTTTTTTGCTTGAAAGCGAGGAATTATTCAGAATTTTTCAATCGATCATAGAAGTCAAAAAATTAAAATGGTATAATACTCTGTGGTGTAATCGTTATTGAGGGTCGATTCTGATAATTCAGATTTCAGGAGGAACATCATGGACAGCAACAATCGATTTCAGCAGAATTGGAAGCCCATCGCCTTGACGTTTGCCGGCATCATTGCTGCTATTGGCATCGCAACCAGTATTGTCGTCACACATAACCAAACGGAAAGCGCTGCCAAGCCACCGAAACCGGTATTGGGTGATTATGTCGCTTTCGCCTGGAATACCATTGGCATGAAATGCGTCAGTGATAATGATAAATATTTTGCCATGCACACACCGGGCAATGACTTATGGGTACAAGTAGTGAAACGCGGTGATCCGCCGGCCATTGTGACCGATGGGATTCAAGTGGAGTACAGGGCCCCGGAAAATCACAACGATCCCTCGAAAACGATTAATTTTTGGGATTATGCCAAGTTCACGATGCACAAAGAGATCCCTAAAAATGTCGGTAAAAGCGGGAACGCATCGGACACCGGCATCTTAAAGCTCAATGGGGAAAAAAAGGCCTTTACGGCTCTGGGAATCCCCATATCTCCCTATACGGATGACGGTCAAATTGAGCCCTATGTCATGTATGATGTAAGCGTCAAAGGTACCGATGGTACCGAATTGATTCGTACCAAGGCGGGCCTGCCATCTTCGGCAGAAGTAAGCTGTTACAAATGCCATAGCGGCGGGGAAGCGGAAGATGGCATTGGACTTTCTGACAAAACGGCGCGCAATATTCTGATGGCCCATGACAAAAACCAGGGCACAAACTTATTGGCAGAAGCGGAAGCCGGACGCCCGCAAAACTGCCTCGATTGTCATTCCGCAGCAAATGTGAATGCTAAAGGCAAAGAGGGTGTGCTGAGCATGTCGGCGGCCATGCATGGCAAACATGCTCAGTTTATGTCCGGAAATACGGAGCAAACTTGTGCCAGTTGCCACCCAACGTCCAAGACCGGACAAGTACGATGTGAACGCAGCGTACATACATCATTTGGGATGGATTGCCAGAGCTGTCACGGAACCTTGGAAGAGCATGCCGTATCCTTGTTGACCGCCCAAAAGGAGTTGCCTGCTGCCCAGCGATTACTGAAATGGCTTGAAGAGAGATTGCCTGAAAATACGAAGGTTGTTGGACGCACACCATGGGCACAAGAACCGGATTGTCTCTCTTGTCATACCAATTACGGCAAAACAGATTTGAACGCAGACTCCTATGGTCACTGGACGGCGGGCATGCAAGCCAACTACCGCTTTACGGCCGATGCGAGTGGAATGATGTGTGCCAGCTGCCATGGTTCGCCGCACTTGCAGTATCCGACGAACACGTTGTTTGGCTATGATCTCAACATTCAACCTGTGCAGTACCAAGGACTTGCTGCCCCCATCGGTGCCAACGGCAACTGCACCGTCTGTCACCTTACGGAGCCAAAAGACAAAAACTATCACCATCCCAACATGGGGCAAGCCTTCATCGCGCCTCCATCGGTTCCCACGGAATAAAAACAGCATCACCGCTAAAAAACCTTGTGTGAAAAACTGCCCGGCAGTCACACAAGGTTTTCTTATATATCTTAAACAAATCTTGATAACTTTCCCGTATAATCAAAGCGAACAGAACAGGCAAAGAGGTGGCTAGATTGCGCAAAAAGGCCCTAATTCTTCTGCTTGCCGCGACGATGATCGTCACAACGACGGCATGCGGCAAAAAAGCAACGACTCCGACTGAAGCCGGTGCAGTGACGCCGGTGGTCACAACTGCCAAAGCAGAAAAAACCAAGCTGTCGACCTTATTAAGCGTCAGCGGCAAGATTGCCCCGGTGGAAGAAGTCAGCGTTGTGCCCAAGACGTCCGGGAAAGTGGCTCGTGTTTACAGCGATGTGGGCCAAAGCGTAGGGCCGGGCACGGTGCTTTTGGAACTGGAAAACAACGATCTGCAAGCCAAGCTGGACGGTGCCCGTGCGTCCTTAGCGTCAGCCCAGGCCAACCTGGACCGGGCCAAAAGCCAAGTCGCCAAGACGCAAGTACAGCTTGACGACGCCCGACGTAATCTCGAGCGGCAAAAAGAGCTTTTTAACGGCGGTATCGTGACCCAAGCTGCCTTGGATACAGCCCAGACCAATTATGATTCGATTAAGCAAGACTACGACATGAACGTGGCGTCCGTAGCGGCAGCCCAAGCCAGTGTAGAACAGAGCCGAGCCACCATCGCCCAGACCCAAGTTGATCTCGACAATACGCGCATTACTTCGCCGATCGCCGGAACCGTCACCAGCAAAAATGCCGATGTGGGCGAAGTGGTTTCCAGCAGTACGGCACCGTTTGTTGTCATGAATTTGAGCCGCGTGGAAGTGATGGTCAACATCAGCGAAGACGATATCAATCAAGTCCGTACGGGCATGCCGGCCGAAGTGACCGTTACAGCAGCGGCACCGGAACCCTTTCAAGGCCAAGTATCCCGTATGAGCCCGGCCGCCGACAGCAAAACCAAGATGTATCCTGTCTGGGTGACCATCGATAATCCTCAGGGACTGTTAAAACCGGGCATGTTCGCCGAAGTTCACTTGCTCACGCAAGTGCGCGAGAATGCCGTCATGGTGCCCAGTGAAGCGATTGCCGAACGGGCCGGTAAAAAAGTGATCTACGTGCTCGATGGCGACAAAGCGGCCGAGCGCAACGTAACGACAGGCCAAGTGGGAGAAAAGCAAACGGAAATCACCGCCGGCGTACAAGCCGGGGAAACGATCATCACCAGCCGCTTGATGGCGATCCGCAATGGTACGGTGGTGCGCGTGGAGGAGCCGACAGCGGGACAAGGTGGTCAGGGTAACGGCGGTGCTGGTGTCACCCAGGGCGAACGCAGTGGACAAGGCAATGCAGCCGGTGCCCAAGGAGAACGGGGCGGGCAAGGCAGCGCTTCCAGTGCACCAGGCGAGCGCGGTGCCGGCGGTCAACGGCCGGCCGGTGCCCCTGCCGGCAACTAAGCGATAGGTGGTCAGCATATGAACATAACGGAGTTTTCCATCAAGCGCCCCGCCGGCATCTCGATGATCGTTCTTTTCTTTGTCGTGCTTGGGCTCTACAGCTATGACCGCATCGGCGTGGAGCTTTTGCCGGCGATGAACACGCCCTATGTAACGGTGCAAGTATCCTATCCCGGCGCCGCTGCCGAAGAAGTGGAAGCGCAAGTCATTGAACCCCTGGAAGACGCCGTTTCTTCCGTGTCCAAGCTCAAATCCATTTCATCGACGGCAAGCCAGGGATCCGGTTCCATCGTCTTGGAGTTTGATTTGACAGCCGATGCCGATCAAGCCACCTTGGATGTGACCAAAAAAGTCGATGCCGTCAAAGGGCGCCTCCCTGAAGATGCCAACGATCCCATGGTGATCAAACGGGACATCAACGCGGCACCGATCATGAACCTAGGCATCAGCAGCGAAGGCATGAGCAAGGCCGATACCTACTATCTGGCCAAAAACTTGATCCAAGAGCGGCTTGCCCGTGTCTACGGCGTGTCGGAAATCCAGATCTACGGCGGGCGGCAAAAAGAGATTGCTGTCGAAGTGGATCCCCAGAAAATGAATGTCTACAATGTGGCGCTCAACGCTATCGTCAATAAGATTAAATCGGAAAATGCCAACAAGCCAGCAGGTAAACTTTATCAGAAAAAAGACTACGATTTGCGCGTACTCGGTGAATTCAGCAATATCAAAGAGATCGAAAACCTGGCCATCCCGACCGGTGACGGCACGACGGTGACCTTAAAGACGATCGCCACCGTTCGTGAGCAAATCCAGGAAGTCCGCGAGATGAGCCGCTTAAACGGCGAAGAATCGGTCGGTCTTGCCGTCTTCAAGCAAAGCGATGCCAGCGTTGTTGATGTGGGCGCGGCGCTGCGCACCGAAGTGGAAAAGCTGCAAAAAGAACTGCCCCACGTCAATATCATCATCGGGAACGACTCGTCGGACTATGTGAACAAGTCGCTCAATAATACGCAGATGAGCATCTTCGAGGGCATCTTGACGACGACGATTGCTTTGTTCTTTTTCTTAAAAGACTGGCGGTCGATGCTGACGGTGCTGGTGGCGATCCCGACGTCGCTGATCTCGACGATCTTCATCATGTACATCAATGATTTTTCCTTTAACATGATGTCCTTGATGGGGATGGCCCTGTGTATCGGTATCCTCGTCGATGACTCCATCGTCGTACTGGAAAATATTCATCGCCATCTGGCCATGGGCAAACGGGCCGACAAAGCGGCACTGGAAGGGCGAAACGAAATCGGCATGGCCGCCATTGCGATCACCCTTTGTGACGTGATCGTGTTTTTACCGATCGCCTTCATGGAAGGGATGGTCGGTCAATTTTTCCGCCAGTTCGGTTTGACCATCGTATTTGCCACGTTGTTCTCGCTCTTTGTGTCCTTTACGGTCACGCCCATGTTGTCGTCGCAGTTTTACCGGCGTGGCGGTCATGAGATCAAACAAGGTCCCTTCTGGCAAAAGGTCGATCAAGTGGGGCAATTTTTTCAGCATCTCTATGAAAAAACGCTCAACAGCGCTTTAAATAACGGCAAGAAAGTGCTGGCCGGCGCGCTGGTTTTGTTCATCGCGGCCGTCAGCTTGATCCCCCTGAAAGTGGTGGGTGCTGAATTCTTGCCGCAAACTGATGAAGGCAGCTTTTCCGTCAACATTGAGCTGCCGCAGGGAACGCCCTTTGAAAGAACCGATCGCGTTGCCAAGCGGATGGAAGCATTGATCCTGGAGTCGATTCCGGAGGTCAAATTCGTCCAGGCTCGCGTCAGCAGCAACTCCGGAAGTCTCTCGGTGATGCTGACGAACAAACGGGAGCGCGAGCGTACGGTCTGGCAGATTGCCGATCAAGTGCGCGCCTGGGGCAAAGAACAATTCCCGCCGGGCGTAGTACGGGTTAGTGAAACGGCAGCCTCCATTGCCGGCTTGCCCGGACGAGGGCCCGGCGGTGGCGGTGGGCCTGGCGGCAGTGGCGGCGGCGGGAACGTACAGATCAACGTCATGGGTCCTGACCCGGACAAACTGCAAACGATCGCCAATGAAGTGATGGATCTCATGCGTAACACGCCTGGGGCCAAAGACGTTAACACCAGTTGGCGCACCGGGCAGCCGGAGATTCAGACGGTGATCAACCGAGAACGGGTCAAATACTACGGCACTTCGATCAATGATATTGCTAACGTCTTGCAAACGGGCGTCACCGGCAGCACGGCGGGCACCTTCACGTTGCAAGGCGAAGATATCGACATTAATGTGCGCTTCAAAGACGGCGACGAGATGGAGATCAGCGACTTGAAAAAGCTGCCCATCAGCGTGGGCGGTCAGAACATTGCGATGAGCAATCTCGTCGACTTTAAAGAAGGCACGGGGCCGCGTAGCATCCGGCGGATCGATAAACAGCGCACAATCACGCTCACCTGTAACTTGAATGACCGGCCACTGCAGGAGTTCACGGCGGAAGTACAAGAGAAGATCAAAGCGCAAAACTTTGATCCCCTCTATACCGTCAAACTGGCCGGTCAAGTGCAAAACATGAACGATACGTTTACACAAATGATCAGCGCTTTGATCCTGTCGCTGCTCCTTGTGTATATGGTCCTGGTTGTCTTGTACGAATCATTCCTGACGCCCTTTATTCGGATGTTCTCACTGCCGCTAGGGATGATCGGCGCGCTCGCTATCCTGGCGTTGACCAAAAACAGTTTGAACCTCTTCTCCTTAATGGGGATCGTCATGATGGACGGCTTGGTCGCCAAAAACGGCACGCTGCTCCTTGATTATGCCTTAACCTTAATGGGACGGGGCAAGTCACCCCGTGAGGCGATCATCGAATCAGGTAAGACGCGGCTACGGCCCATCTCGATGACGACGATCACCATGGTGGTTGGTATGCTCCCAACAGCGCTGGCCATTGCCGAAGGTGCCGAAAACCGTGTTGGCATGGCCTGGGTCATCATCGGCGGCCTCCTCACATCGACCTTCTTTACGGTGATCATCATTCCAATTATTTTCATCTACATCTACCGGCTCAAAGAAAAATGGGATGCGAAGCGGGCTTTGCCTGCGGAAAGTACGGCAGGATCGCCGGAGTCGCTATAGCAAAAGCAAAAGAGGATGTCCATGTATCGTCTCGACACATGAACATCCTCTTTTCTATGGGCGGTGCTGACGTCGCTTGTGGTTTCGATAAGTGCTGGGTACCGGTTATACGGCTGCTTTGGGATCAGCCCAAACAGGGGTGTACCCATGGTCTTTGAGGATCAGATCGGTGACCAATTTGGCGCAGACCATAACCACAGGAACACCGCCGCCGGGGTGGACACTGGCGCCGGTAAAATAAAGATTATCCACTTTGTCCGAAGTGATCCGGGGACGGAAATAGGCCGACTGGAATAGGGTCGGTGCCAAGCCGAAAGCAGCACCTTGATAGAGATTGAACCGTTGCTCAAAGGTTTGCGGTGTATAGACCCGCTCAAATTCGATATGCTGCCGTAGGTTGGTGAGGCCCGACCGTTCCAGTTTGCTCATGACGATATCGCGGAAGCGGGGGACGTCCTTGATCCAGTCGACGGAACTGCTCATGTTGGGCGCTGGTACAAGGATGTAGAGCACTTCTTTGCCTTCCGGTGCCATCGACGGGTCGATGCGCGTCGGAGAATAAAGATAGATCGCCGGCTCGTCAGGGAAGACCTTCGCTTCAAAAATTTGATCCATCGTCTTTTTGAAGTTGCTGGTAAAATAGATGTTATGAACATCGAGATGGTCATAACGATGGTTGATGCCCAGGTAAAACATCAAAGCGCCGCAGGAGTTAGTCATGCTTTCCAAGTTCTTGGTTGTGTGTTTGCCGCGGTAAGGCGGGCTGACGAGCTTTTCCATGGACGTAGGGAAGTCCACGTTGGAAATGACCACATCGGCATGGTGGGTTTCGCCGTTAGCCAAGCGCACACCGCGGGCGTGGCCGTTTTCAATGATGATTTCGCTGACTTCGCGGCCTAGCTGCAACTGCCCACCGAACTCACCGAGCAGTTTGACCAGCGCTTTACTGACTTTGTTCATGCCGCCTTTGGGGTACCAAACGCCGCAGACGGCGTGTTCCACATAGGAGATAATGGTGTAGGCCGAGGGCGTGCTATAAGGAGAAACGCCCATGTAAATGGCTCCAAAGGTCAGAGCCAGGCGCAGGCGCTCATCCGCGATGTAGCGGCTGATATCGGCATACATGTTGGTTAGCGTTTTTAATCGGTAGAATCCGAACAGTGAATCCATGCTTAACAGTTCGCCAAGGGTGTTCATGGGCCGCTCGAAAAAATTTTCCCGTACCGCCCGGTAGCGATCATTGCTCTGGGCAAGGAATTGCAGATAGCCGTCCACATCGTCGGGATTGATCCGGCGAATCTCGTCGAGCAGTTCCTTGGTAGTGCTGGGCAGGGGCAGAACAGTACCGTCGGAAAAACAAAGTTGATAAAGCGGGTTCAGTCGAACCAATTCCAAATAGTCTTCCAGCTTGCGCCCCACATCGGCAAAAAGCTGACGAAATACATCATCCATCAGCAAGATGGTCGGTCCAATGTCGATCGTATAGCCATTTTCCTCGACAGCGCTAAGTCGGCCGCCGGGAGTTTTTTCTTTTTCAAATATGGTTACATCCCAGCCTTGATGAGCCAACCGGACCGCTGTGCTGAGTCCGGCAGCGCCGGCGCCGACGATGATCGCAGTTCGTTTGTTCGTAGTAGGGGCCATTCATCTCCACTCCTGTTGCATCATGTAGAATTATTATACAATGCATTCTCATTCAGCAAATAATAATTATTTAAAATACAATTTCACTAATGTAAGATCTTGAACAATCAGCGATATTCGTTCGCCTGTATTCACAGCTACGCCCGTTACTTTTGGTTCTTATCAAAGGAATACGTGCAACACTGTTGTTTTATGGGCAAAGCGGTGTACAATCAAGTTGACAGCGCTAGTAATGTTGGATAATATACGATGAACTGGTTTGAATACTCGGGATTGCGCTGCAACCCGATGATTTTATGCGAAGGAGTTATGATCATGACACAAGAAACGCACCATGACGGTGAGCGTTGGCAACGCCGCGCACAGCAGGTGGCCCGTGGCATTCGCCAGCGGGTGCTGGCTCATACCGTCAATAACAACGGCGGTTATCTCAGCCAGGCTTGCTCGGCGGCGGAGATCTTGGCTGCCCTGTATACCAAGATTATGAATTTGGCTCCGGTGGACAAGCCCCTGGTACCGCCGCCTTTTGCCGGTGTGCCGGGACCGGATAATCCCAACAGCTTTACCGGTGCGATCTTTCATGGCCCTAAGGCGTCCCAGCGGGATCGCTTCATCTTATCGCCGGCCCAGTATGCGCTGGTTGTTTATGCGGCGCTGATCGAAGTGGGGCGCATGGATGAGCAGGGACTTGACCATTTTAACCAAGACGGCAGTACCGTGGAAATGATCGGTGCCGAACATTCACCGGGCATGGAAGTGATGACCGGGTCTTTGGGCCAAGGATTAAGTCAGGCCGCCGGCATCGCCATGGCCCGCAAACTGCGTGGCGAAACGGGCCGCGTCTGGGTATTTGTATCGGACGGTGAACTGCAATCGGGCCAAAACTGGGAAGCCTTGCAGGCGATGGCTCATCACCGTTTGGACAACATGGGCATCTATGTCGATGTGAATAAGCAGCAGTGTGACGGACCGGTCTGTTCGGTCATGAACATGGAACCGCTGCACGAACGGTTGGCTTCCTTTGGCGCGCGCGTTTTTGTCGTTGACGGTCACGATCTGGATGCCTTGGCCGCACCGGCCGAACTGGAACCGGATGGTCGCCCTTTGGTGGTGCTGGCTGACACCGACCCGTGCCGGGGTTTGCCGATCTTACAGACCCGTATTCCCAAGCTGCATTATGTTCGTTTTGTCAGTGGGGAAGAGCGGGAGCGCTATCGCCAAGTGCTGGCGGATTTTTCGGCGGAAGCTTGACCTTAATTAATGATGATAAGCCAGAATAAGAGGAGCCATGATCATGGAGATATTGACGAGAGTCCATGCCAAAAACCTGGTGCAATGGGCCAAAGACAAGCCGGAAGTGCTTGTGCTTTCGGCGGATTTGACCAGTTCCACTGAGATCGATTTGTTTCGCGACACCTATCCCGAGCGCTTTCTTTCGATGGGGATTGCCGAACAAAATATGCTGAGCTTTGCCGGCGGGCTGGCCCGGGAAGACTTTTTTCCCTTCATTCATACCTTTGCCGTTTTTATCTATCGCCGTGCTTATGACCAGATTGCCATGTCCGTGGCCTATCCGAACTTGCCGGTACGGATGTTTGGCTTCCTGCCGGGCATCATGACGCCGGGCGGTGCGACCCATCAAGCCATCGAAGATATTGCCGTAATGCGGGCGCTGCCCAATATGACCATTCTTGAATGCGGTGACGCCACCGATGTCGAATCGGTGCTCGATGTGGCTCACGCTGTCAATGGGCCGGTGTATGTACGGATCTTGCGCGGTGAGATCCCCCGGCTTTTTCACCCCTCCGAGAAAATGGTGCTTGGCCAAGCGCGGAAAGTCAGCACCGGCCGTGATCTGACGCTGCTGACCAGTGGGATTTGCACGGAAGAAGCCATGCGGGCTGTCCAAGTGCTGCAGGGCCGTGGGCTGGCCATCGAACATTTGCACATTACGACGCTGAAACCGTTTGATGATCCGGCTGTAATGGAGTCTATCGCCCAATCCCGTTACGGTGTGATCACCATGGAAAACCACTCGATCATCGGCGGGCTCGGTACGATCATCGCGGAAAAAATGGCCGAACAGGGCCTCGGGAAAAAACTTGTGCGCATCGGTCTCCGGGATACGTTTGTCCATGGTGCCAGCAAGGCCTATTTGATGAAGGAATATGGCCTGGACGCTATGGCGCTGATTGCGGAAGTGGAACGCCTGACCGGCGAAACCTTGGGCATCGCGGAAAGCGAATTGGCCGAGGCACACCTGACGGCCGTACACAGTTTGGCTAAAGCGGAGGCGTTGTGATGATATCGGGAGAACGATTTACCGTTGTCTACCGGCTCACCGGTGATGAAGCAACGGCGCGCCAAAAAGCGCACGATATCTGCTTGGAGCAGACCGTGGAGTTTCCGGAAGAATTCATTCCGCAAGGTATGATTCGTGATCATGTAGTCGGCCGGTTGGAAATGTTGACGCTGGTAGAGAAAAGCTACCGGGCTGAAATCAGTTATGCGGTGGAAACAGCATCGGGTGAATTAACCCAGTTGATCAATGTGATCTTTGGCAACATCAGCATCAAGCCGGGCATCGTGGTGGAAGATATTCGCTTGCCCCAAGCGATCTTGCAGCATTTTCGCGGCCCGCGCTTTGGCCGCGAAGGCCTGCGGGCGTGGCTTAAGGTACCCAAGCGTCCGCTCCTGTTTACGGCACTCAAGCCGATGGGGCTGTCGGCCCGGGAATTGGCGGATATGGCCTATAAGTGTGCGCTGGGCGGCATTGACATCATCAAAGATGATCACGGCTTAACCAACCAGTGCTTTGCGCCCTACGAAGAGCGGCTGCAACGCTGTGTTGAAGCGGTGGAGCGGGCCAATGCGGTAACGGGACACCGTGCGATCTATGTGCCCAACGTGACGGCTCCCTATCGGCAGATTGTCGAGCGGGCTCGTCTGGCCAAAGCGGCCGGTGCCGGGGGCTTGATGATCGCGCCGGCTATTGCCGGGCTTGATACGATGCGTGAACTGGCCGATGATGACAGCTTGGCCTTGCCGATCTTCAGTCACCCGGCTTTTCAAGGCAGTTATGTTACATCGCCGGAAAACGGCATCGGCCACGGTGCGTTGTTCGGACAGATCACGCGCCTGGCTGGCGCCGATGCGGTGATCTACCCTAATTTTGGCGGACGCTTTTCCTTCAGTCAGGACGAGTGCCGGCAGATCACCTTGGGCACGAAAATAGCGATGGGCTCAATCCAACCGATTTTCCCCAGCCCTGGTGGCGGCATGTCGCTGGAAGCGATCCCGGAAATGCTTCGTGTCTATGGGCATGATGTGATCTTTTTGATCGGCGGCGGCTTATTCCGACATGGCCCCGACCTGGTAGAAAACTGCCGATATTTCCGGCGGGTTGTCGAACAGATGGCCGGGGAATAAAGGAGAATTGTTGACGGAAATTTTCAGGGTTGGTATGATTGAGTTATAAAGAACATGGAAGCTGGTGGACGAGATGGCCAATCCGGAGCATGTTGAGATTCTGAAGCAAGGTGTGGAAGCTTGGAATCAGTGGAGGGTAAGTCAAGACGATTTGGTTTTTCTTCCGAACCTTGTCGGAATCAACTTAGGTGGGGCCGATCTTCGAAACTCCAATCTCAGTTGGGCCAGACTGATCGGCACCAACCTTTGCAGCGTCGATCTGCGTGGTGCTGATCTTGTCGGGACAGACCTGCGTGAAGCTGATCTAAGCCGGGCGAATCTCAGCGGAGCGGACCTGATCGGATCCAATCTCAGCGGGGCAAACCTTGGCGGTGCTGATCTGTGCCAAGCTACCCTGATCGGGGCCGATCTCAGCCTGGCTGACTTCAGTGGTGCTGATCTGCGGGGGGCCGATCTCAGTGGGGCCGATCTCCGCTGGTTAAACCTTAGCCGGGCTAATCTGCAAGGTGCCAATCTCGGCGGCGCTGACCTGCGCGGAGCGAACCTCAACGGGACAAACTTGAGCGAGGCCAATCTGCGCCGGGCCGATCTTCGCGAAGCCAACGTACATAACAGTAGTTTGATCAAAACCAAATTTACGAACGCGAATCTTTCGGGATGCAAAATCCATGGGATTTCCCTGTGGAAAACGGAAATCCGGGAAAGCACGGAGCAGTTCGACTTGATCGTCAGTGGCGATGGAGCACAAAAGATCGTGGTTGATAATCTGGAGGTAGCGCAACTGATCGATCTTTTAATCAACAGTTATACGCTGCGCACAGTGATCGACCATCTGGCGGCGAAAGTCGTTTTAATTCTTGGCCATTTTACCCCGGAAAGAAAAGCGGTGCTTGAAGCATTCCGAGCGGAAATCCGGAAGAAAAATTACATCCCTGTTTGGGTTGATTGTGAAAAACCGGCACTGCTCCAAGGGACGCAAACCGTCGAGACGCTTGCACGGTTATCGCGGTTGATCATTGCCGATGCTACCGAAGCCCAAGGTGTTTTCCCGCAGTTAGAACAAGCGTTGCCTGGCCTGGCAGCTATTCCGGTGCAATTATTGTTGCCGCCTGCCGGGGAGATACCTGAGAGTCTTATCCGTTATCCTTGGAGTATGCCGGTGTTGCGCTATTCTGCGATTCATGAAATCATCGAACCGATGCAGGAACGCATCATGATGCCGATCGCAGCATCAGTTCATCCATCGCCACAGTGAAGTGCTGATTACCACGGATACGGTACTACCACCGATACAGTACTCCTAAGGATACAGCAAGAAGCGCCCCTGTATTGATTACAGGAGCGCTTCTTTTTTCCTTTATCCCTCTGACTCCGCCCATTTGATCAATGGTTGAAAAGCCTCCTCCAGTTTTGGCACCCAAACGTCCACAGGGCCCGTTTCTTCGCCGGAGCTAATCAGTGACTCGATCTCGCGGGCAATAGCAAAAATCTGCTCTGCCGCTAAATTGCCGGCTGCGCCTTTGAGCTTATGGGCCAGGCGAAGGGCCTCAAGCTGCTCACCCTTTTGGATGTGATGACGAATCTCCCGTGGCGCATCACGAAAGATTTTGATAAATTCGAGCAACAGAGTGCGGTAGAATTCCTGCTCGCCAAGGAAGCGGTCCAGGGCCTTGGTGATATCCAGTCCCGGTACATCGGTAGGGAGAAGCCGAGGGTCTGCTTTCTGCGGTGTCGATATCTGAGGTTTGGTTATCTGGGGTTTGATTGTCGGAGCTTCCGCCCTGATTTCCGGCTCCTCTGCAGGGATGGTGGCTTCTTTTAGCGGAAGCCAGCGTTTTAACATGGCCAGCAACTGACCTGGGTCAATGGGCTTACATACATAGTCATTCATTCCCGCTTGTAAGCAGGCTGCATGGGCGTCTTGCATGGCATTGGCCGTCATGGCTACGATCGGCAAGCCGGCATGGGCCCGATTTGTCCGGAGCCGTCGGGTAGCTTCATAGCCGTCCATAACGGGCATCTGCACGTCCATGAGAACCAGATCGTAAGTTGCAGTTGCTAATGCATCCAATGCTTCGGCACCATGGTTGGCAATGGTTACGGCAACGCCGAAACGTTCGAGCAACCCGGTGGCCACTTGTTGATTGAGCGGCACATCTTCGACGAGCAGCACCTTGGCGCCGGTAAAGGTTGTGATTTTTTCCGCGGGCCACGATCCGGCAGGTAGCCAAGGGTGATAAGTATCTTGCCTGGATTTTGCTCTTGCTGTTGTCACGACCGATGAAGATTGGGAACGGTTCTCCGTCATCCGGTAGCCAAAGAAGGCCGTAAACGAAAAGGTACTGCCGATGCCTTGCTGGCTTTCTACGGTGATTTCACCATCCATCATTTCGACCAATCGTTTGCAAATGGACAATCCGAGGCCGGTCCCGCCGAAGCGGCGTGTTACCGATGCATCAGCTTGGGTAAAGGGGCTGAAAAGATTGCTGATCTGTTCGGGAGAAAGGCCGATACCGGTATCGCTCACAGCACACTTGATCCGGCAGCACTGATTGTCTGCTGTTACTTGCTCGACAGCAATCCGCACAGAGCCGCTGGAAGTAAACTTGACAGCATTGTTTACAAGATTCAGCAGCACTTGCGTAAGTCGTATGGGATCACCGATCAGCACGGGAGGAAGCTGATCCGGTAAGGTGCAAACCAATTCAATGTTTTTCCGGGTGGCTTCTATGGTCACCATATCGACCACATGGGAGATCACTTCGTCAAGATGAAAGTCAATGGACTCCATGGTGAGATTCCCCGATTCAATCTTGGAAAAATCGAGAATGTCGTTAATGATCCGGAGCAACGAAATGGAAGAGGTATTGATCTTGGTCAGGTAGTCACGCTGTTTTGCGTCTAAATCGCCGCCCAGCGCTAAGTTAGTAAAGCCGATGATCGCATTTAAGGGGGTACGAATCTCGTGGCTCATGTTGGCCAGAAAGTAGCCTTTTGCTAGTTTGGCCGCTTCAGCCGCTTCCTTGGCTGCACGCATTTCCTCTTCCGCCCGTTTGCGTAACTCAATATCGACCAGTGTAACAATGAAGGCCGGTTCCCCTTCAAAATCGGCCGTTTGCGCGTCGAAGAGCGCCCAGAAGGTTTCGCCGGTTTTGCGACGCAACTGCACTTCGTAATCGTTAAGTGTGCCTTGTGTGAGTAATAATTCTCTTAATCGCCCTCGTACGGATATATCGGCGTAATATTCGCTGAAACTGCTATGAAGCAGTTCCTGCGGATGAACATCAAACATTTTCGAAGCGCTGTTATTCACCAGCAAGAAAGAGCCGTCCCGTTGAGTGGTGATCACCACGGCCGTCGGTAAGGTGATGAGCAACTCGCGCAGTTGTCTTTCAGCTTGGGCACGGCGGCGATTCTGTTTGGATAGATTCCGGTTGAGCCCGATTACATAGGCAACGATGAATCCGCCAACCGACAACACTAGCAGCACGCCGCCCAGGATACGCTCGTTTTGTTCCATGGCAACATAAGCTTCCGGATTATAGAGGAAGCCGGTAAGGTTCACATCGCCGGACAGCATCCCCAAGTCGGCATAGGTATCGGCGATATGGCGCCAACGGTCGGGATTGATGTGACCGATTTCAATGAGATCAGACTGGACTAGATGGCGAATTTGTTCAGCTTCAAAAAGCAGTTTTTCCCGGGTCTGTCCAGAATCCGGGTAATTGTTCATAATCCAATCGGCGATTTCTCCCGGATGGGCTAACGCATAGGCCCAGCCTTGCATACTTGCTTGCCGGAATGCCCAGACACGGTCAGGATGGAGGCGCATTTCTTCCGTAGTCGTAAACAACGTATCGCTGTAAAAATCAATACCTGCTGCGCGGGGCGAGAATAGACGATAGGGAATGCCCATGCGCTCGAGCGTATAAGGTTCATTCGTCGCATCGATGCCCATGGCTGCCACACGCCCTTCCAGCAGATCCTGGATGGAGAACGTATAGGGTTTCATCTGTAGCTTATTTGGAGGAATCCCTTCTTTACGCAAAAAGGCGAATAGTTCCGTTGCCGCGGGTTCAATCATCACTGGGTATTCGGCAAGTTGGTCGATCTGATGGATGGGCGGATGGGTGCCGGGATTTTTCAGTGTCAAAAAAACCAAAGGTGAATGTTGAAACACATTGGCCAGGACGACGATCGCCTTTCCTTGCTGGTGGTACAAGAGCAGGTTGCTGTCGGCGATGCCGTACTGCGCACGCCCATCCAGCACTTCCGGTACGATATCGGTGCTCGGTGCCTCACGGAGGATCACTTCGAGACCGGCATCATGATAATAGCCCTTGGCAATGGCGGCGTAATAACCGGCAAATCGAAACTGGTGTTTCCATCGGAGTTGCAACGTGATTGGTTCGGGAGCTTTCCCGGATGCTAAGCCCAGCGTTTCCACCGGTTTGGCTTTTGGCTGCTGCGCGTATGTGGCGTCGGGAACGCCCAGCATCAAGTTATAAAAAATCGTAACGAAAAATAGAAGGGTTATCCAATAGCGTTTATTAAAAATCGTAATTGACGCATAGCCGCTTACAGCTTGATGTATCGTTGTCAATAATACCACCTCTACCATTAATATATAGTAAAGGTAGTTTAATTTAAATAGTATATTGATAATCAATATGATTTTTTGTTTGGAAGTCTCAAATGGTGTTATCTGGTTGCTTGCGGTCAGGAATAACTCAATAACAGAAATCGGCACAAAAGGATTAATCATGATCACCTTTCTTGGGCATGATACACCAAGGAGGTGAAGGGTATGGCGGAAAAAGATGCTAATACAGTACGTCCTGAGCACGCGGATGGATTGAATGACGTTGTAGTACCTACCGATGTAACGGCTTCGCAGCATCAAAGTGGGTTGCAACGGATGTCGCAGATTGCCTGGGATGCCGATTATGGCAACCCGATGCCGTAATTCGTTGATCTGTATCAATGTTGTAACATCGCATGTTGTAATATTGAAGATACCTTGCCGCACTTGGTTGGCAAGGTTTTTTTATTGGCCCGGCGTTTGGCGGAATGTAAATAATTGACAGTAATCACGAATGATTTAAAAATCGCTGCGGAATTGTTTGAGCTTCCGGGAATCACACTATACTGTAACGGTGGGCGGGCGCAAAAGAAACTGGGATGCTTGATCGGCAACTGCTCACCTTAGACATGGATGTACGGATTGTGTAACCCCTTTTCTCGGAGCATCTGGAACAACCGGAAGGAAGGATGACTATGGGCCGTATCGTCATTATTGCCGATGATTTAACCGGTTCCAATGCAACCGGAGTGTTGCTGGCCCGCAAGGGCTATACCACAGCGACGTTTTTGCAGTTGGATATGGATGATACCGAACAGTATGCCGGGTACGATGTGATTGCCATCAATACGGACAGCCGGGCCATTGATGCACAGGAAGCGTACCGGCGCGTGGCCGAGGCGGCAGCGACGATGCGCAAGGGAGCCCCTTTGATGTTTGCCAAACGTATCGACAGTACACTGCGCGGCAACTTAGGCGCTGAGACCGATGCAGTGCTGGATGTGCTTGGTGATGAGAGCATGGCTGTTGTCGTAGCTGCCTTCCCGGCGTCCGGACGGGTAACGATCGGTGGCTATTTGCTGGTTCATGGGGTGCCCCTTGAAAAAACCGATGTGGCCCGTGATCCCAAAACACCTGTCCGCGGCAGTATAGTGACGGAACTTTTTGCAGCGCAGTCCAAGTATCCCGTCGGGCACATTCCGCTGACGGTGACTCTCCAAGGAAAAGAAGCCGTTACAACTGCCCTGCTGGAGCATCAGCAGGCCGGACGACGTCTGGTGGTCATGGATGCAACCACCCAGGTAGACCTCGAAACGATTGCGCAAGGAGCGTTGGCTACGAAGCTGCCGATCATTGCTGTCGATCCCGGTCCCTTTACGATGGCACTGGCTTCTTGCTTGCTGCCGCCGCCAGTGCGTGGTCGTGGGCAAAAAGTATTTTTGGCCGTTGGCAGCGCTACTCCATTGGCCCGCCGCCAGTTAAAGGAAGTGGAGAACAGCTACCGCAGTTATTTGGCTTTTGTCGATGCACGAGCTTTGATCAATCCGGAGCGTGTGGAGGGAGAAGTTGACCGGGTTGCCAGTGAGATCATGGGGCAACTGGAGGAGTTCCCCGTGCTCGGTATTCGGACGATGCGCGATGAAAGCGATCGACTCAATCTTACGCAAGTAGCCCAGCAATGGGCGATAACTGAAGAAGAAGTGACGACGCGGATTACCGCCGGATTGGCGCGGATTACCGCTGCAGTGGTGGCCCGAGCCCGCGGTGAAGTCGGTGGCTTATATACCAGCGGCGGCGATGTAACGGTTGCCGTTTGCCGAGCCTTAGAAGCGGCAGCGATCGAAGTGAAGGATGAAGTGGTTCCCTTGGCGGCCTATGGTCGCTTGATCGGTGGCAGCTATCCGGGAATGCCGATCATCACCAAGGGTGGTCTCGTCGGCGATGATCAGGCCATCTGCAATTGTGTCGATTACCTGCTGACCAAGATTTCCAATGAGGTCTATCCGGCAGTGCCGGCAACGTGATTTTTCTTTTTTGCCAACTTTGTGATCAAGATAGCAAGGGCAAATACAAATACAAAATTGTGAGGAGATGGGAACGATGACGCGTCCCATAATCGGCATTCCGATGGGTGATCCGGCCGGCGTCGGTCCGGAAATTGTCGTTAAAGCCTTAGCGGATGAAGCTCTCTACACCAAAGCGCGGCCATTGGTGATTGGCGATGCGGCTGTGCTTCGGCAAGCGTTACGATTTTGCGATCTTACGCTGCAAATCCAGCCGATCGAACAACCGGCGGCCGGCCGTTATCAGGCAGGAACGATCGATTTGATGGACTTGGCCAATGTCGATGTGGCGGCGCTCTGCATGGGTGAGGTACAAGCGATGGCCGGACAAGCCGCCTATGATTATATTGAGCGGGCAGTGACGTTGGCCATGGACGGTTCCATTGATGCCATGGCCACGACGCCGATCAATAAGGAAGCCTTAAAAGCCGCCGGGATCCCGCACATCGGACACACGGAAATGCTCGGCCACTTATCAGGATCTGCTGATCCACTCACGATGTTTCAGGTGGAAGGCCTGCGTGTTTTTTTCTTGACCCGCCATGTGTCCCTGCGGCAAGCTTGTGATTTGATTACGACAGAACGGGTACTTGATTATTTGATTCGCTGCACGGCGGCCATGGAACGCTTAGGGATTGCGAAGCCGTCCTTTGCCGTAGCCGGTCTTAATCCCCACAGTGGCGAACACGGCTTGTTTGGCCACGAAGAAGATGAGCAAATCGTTCCGGCCATTGCCGCTGCACGGGCCAAAGGGCTGAATGTGGTGGGCCCGGTACCGGCCGATGCGGTTTTCCACTTTGGCCGTAAAGGTGCTTATGATGCAGTCTTGTCTTTATATCACGATCAGGGGCATATCGCCACCAAAATGGTTGATTTTGAGCGAACGGTGGCGGTAACCAATGGATTGCCCTTTTTACGTACCTCCGTTGATCATGGGACGGCTTTTGATATTGCCGGGACCGGTAAAGCCAGCTCCGTATCGATGACGGAAGCGATTTTGTTAGCAGTTCGCTATGCACCCCATTTCATTAAAGGCACCAGGTAATAAGTCCGTTTGTAAGGAGGCGTATTCTCATGCCACAAGCTGCTGTTCCTGCTGTATCAGGCTCACAAATGATGATTGGCCTCGCCCTGGGTGTGTTTCTGTTGATTTTTCTGGTGCTCAAAACCAAGGTGCATGCCTTCCCGGCCTTGATCATCGCTGCTTCCGTTACGGGCCTCGTCGGTGGTATGGCCGCCCCGGCCGTAGCCAAGTCGATTTCCAATGGTTTTGGCAGTACCTTGGGCAGCATCGGTATCGTCATCGGCTTTGGTGTAATGATGGGCCGGATTCTTGAAGTATCGGGTGCTGCCGAAAAAATGGCCTATACTTTTCTCAAGTATCTAGGCAAGAAAAAAGAAGAATGGGCGCTGGCCTTGACGGGGTACATGGTCTCCATTCCGATTTTTGTGGATTCCGGTTTTGTCATCTTGATGCCCCTGGTCAAGGCGTTATCCAGAAAAACAAAAAAATCAGCCGTAACGCTGGGCATTTCCTTAGCGATTGGATTGGCTGCCACGCACCATCTTGTACCGCCCACGCCAG
Source organism: Heliophilum fasciatum (assembly GCF_004341395.1). GTDB lineage: Bacteria > Bacillota > Desulfitobacteriia > Heliobacteriales > Heliobacteriaceae > Heliophilum > Heliophilum fasciatum. The sequence goes on along the minus strand of NZ_SLXT01000002.1, from coordinate 74,794 downwards.
GTCCGCTCGGGGCTGCAGGGATTTTCAAGGCTGATTTGGGGGCGATGATTCTCTGGGGTATGGTTTTTGCTATACCGGTGGTTATCGCCGGTGTGCTCTATGCGATGTGGCTGGGTAAAAAAATCTATACGTTGCCTGATGAAACAGGCATGAACTGGGAACGGCCGCAATTACAACAAGCCTATGCGGACTGGATGCAAAGCAAGGAAGAAAAAAATCTGCCATCGACATGGATTTCCTTTGCTCCGATCATTGTACCGGTCCTGTTGATTTTGGCGAATACGGTGCTGGCGGCGATGAAAGCTACCGGTTTGGTCGCCGATGCCTTCATCTTCTTGGGTACGCCGATCATTGCGACAGGCATTGGCCTCCTGATCGCGATCTATGGACTGACAGGTCGGGATGACAAAAAAGAAGTGCTGAAACGGATGGAAGAAGGCGTCACATCGGCTGGGATCATCATCTTGGTTACCGGTGGCGGTGGTGCTCTCGGTCAAGTGCTGCGTGACAGCGGCGCCGGTGACTACATGGCCAACTTGATCGCGCAAACGGCTTTGCCTGCCATCTTGCTTCCCTTTGTCATCGCGACACTGGTACGGTTAATTCAAGGAAGTGGTACGGTAGCCATGATTACGGCTTCTTCGATTGCCGCACCGATTCTGGCCAATATGAACGTCAACCCGGTCTTTGCAGCCCAGTCAGCGGCCATGGGTGCCTTTGTCTTCTCCTACTTTAATGACAGCTTGTTCTGGGTGGTTAACCGGATGCTCGGCATCGAAGATACGCGTGAACAGTTAAAAGTCTGGTCGGTGCCGACGACCATCGCTTGGGCCACGTCCTTGGTGTCCTTACTGGTGGCCAATGCCTTTTTTGGATAAGTCACTTGGAGTTGATCAACTACCTTGACGAAATGTTGAGGATACTGAAAAGCTCGGTGCGGATAGCCGTACCGAGCTTTTTAGCGTTTTCGGGTTTGTGGATTTTGGAGCTCACTTTTCGGTTTTTTTGGCGTTTTTCGTTATTTACTTATCTCCATGGCAAGAAGGAAAAGGAGATTTTATAGTAATGATCGAATAATACACTTGTAGATACAATGTAACCCAGGAACATGGAAGGAATAGGGGGGGGCAAGGATGAGTACAGATTTACCGGTGATATCACCGGAACAGCTGGCGGCCGCCGATGGTAAAGAAGGCCGCAAAGCCTATGTTGTTTACAATGGTTTGGTCTATGATGTCACAGAAAGTGCCAAATGGCGCGGGGGCAAGCATTTTAAACATTGGGCCGGCGGCGATTTGACCGGCGATATGGAGAAAGCGCCCCATGCAGCTGATGTGATGGAGCGATTTCCTGTCATCGGTCGCTGGGCCGGCGGTGAACTACCGGCACCAGCAACGTCCCGATCAACGCCGGTACCGCACGTACCCAGCGAAAAACCGCTTTCGCCGGATGTGCATAAAAAGATGGAAGCCATCGTGCCCGATGTGCCCCAAGATGACCGTCCTTTGCCGGATCGGCTGATGACCGTGGAGGAACTGCGCGAATATAACGGTGAACATGGCCAACCGGCTTATGTGGGCTATCGAGGGCGGGTCTATGATGTGACGGTCAGCCGGATGTGGCAAAAGGGCCACCACTTTGCCCATGCGGCCGGGCGGGATCTGACGCGCCACTTAGAGTATGCGCCGCATGATCCGGAATACCTCTTTGGCTTTCCCTTGGTGGCTCGACTGGAACGGGTCAAGGAAAATCCGACGGAGCAAGTGCTCAACTTCATCATGCGCTTTCATCCGCATCCGGCGTCCGTGCATTTTCCTATCGCATTGTCGATCGTTTGTTTTGGTTTTTATTTTCCGGCGGCCATTTTGCAGTCCATGGGGATCAGCAAAGGTTTCTTAGGTATTCCGGCGTTAGGATGGGAAGCGTTTTACCTGGCTGGTTTTTTAAGCTTGATCGCCACGGCCATTAGCGGGCCTTTTGCTTTTGCTACCGGCTTTTTGAGCTGGACAGTTAACTTCGCCAAGAAGATCAACCCGATGGTCAAGTTCAAAGTGATCACCAGTTTCTTGTTTATGATCTTTTCTTGGGCGTTATTGCTTTCGCAGATCCTTGGTGTTATGGCCTGGAATGGCTTCTTGTTCCAAGGCCTCCTGTTTGCCTTGGTGGTGATGACCAGTTTGGTCGCTTATCAGGGCGGACGGCTTTCTTGGGGTTAATGGCCATCGAGCGATACAAAAGACCATGCCTGCCATTATGGCGAGCATGGCCTTTTTGGTTCAGGACGAATAGTGAGTACCCGCGTGGCATTGAGTACAGCAAGAATCGCCACGCCCACATCAGCAAAGACGGCTTCCCACATGGTCGTAACACCCCAGATGCCCAGGCCGATGAACAACGCTTTAACGGCGAAGGCAAAGAAGATGTTTTGCATGATGATCTGTTTGGTGCGGTGGGCGAGTTGGATGGCCGTAGCGATTTTGCTTGGCTGATCCTCCATAATCACCACGTCGGCCGCTTCGATGGCTGCATCGGAGCCGAGCCCGCCCATGGCGATCCCCACATCGGCGCGGGCCAGCACAGGGGCGTCGTTGATTCCATCACCGACGAAAACGAGCTTTTGCTTGGGGCGGCCCGGCACTTGTTGTTCCAGTTCTTCTAACCGGGCGACTTTATCTGCTGGTAATAGTTCGGCATAAAAACGGTCGATGCCCACCGCTTGGGCGACCTGTTCGGCCACTGCTTGATCATCGCCGGTCAGCATGATCGTTTGTTGAACGCCCAGCCTTTTTAGTTCCCTAATTCCTGCGGTTACGTCGGCTTTGATCTGATCGGCAATGGAAATCGCGCCGGCAAAGCGTCCGTCTATGGCCAGATAAACAACGGTGCCGGAAGAAGTTCCAAGAGAATCGGCCAAGACGATGTTTTCCCGGTGCAGCAAGCGATCATTGCCGACCAGGATCGTTTTGCCTTCCACCACGGCCCGGATACCGCAACCGGGAATCTCTTCAAAATGCTCGATGGCTCCGGCGTCGACAGGGCGAGCATAGGCGGTAAGAATCGACTTGGCGATGGGGTGCGATGACCCGGCTTCGACCATGGCAGCGTACCGTATAATCTCGTCCTGACGATAGCCGTCTTGGGGCATAACGGCGCGCACTTGAAAATGGCCTTCCGTGATCGTGCCGGTCTTATCAAAGACCACCGTATGCACCTCTGTTAATGCTTCCAGATAATTGGCGCCTTTGACGAGGATGCCGTTGCGGGATGCGCCACCGATACCGCCAAAATAGCCCAGCGGAATGGAAATGACCAGCGCGCAGGGGCAGGAAATCACCAACAACGTACAGGCGCGATAGATCCAATCGGCCAACACGGCACCGGGGAGCAGTAAGGGCGGAAGAAAAGCGACGGCCAGCGCGGCCACGACGACAAAGGGCGTGTAGACCCGGGAAAACTTGGTGAGCACTTGCTCCGTAGGCGCCTTGCGGGTAACGGCATTTTCCACCAGATCGAGGATCTTCGCTACGGAAGATTCGTGATAACCTTTTTCAACCCGTACGGTTAACAGCCCCTGTTGATTGACCATCCCGGCTTTGACGGCTGCCCCGGCTGCTGCATAGCGCGGAAGGGACTCACCGGTCAGTGCCGATGTATCCAGGTAAGAAGCACCGTCGATGATGACGCCGTCGAGGGGAACCTTTTCACCGGGTTTGACGATGATGGAAGCTCCTACAGGGACGTCTTCCGGCGATACTTTACGGCTGCCGCCATTGATCTGCAGATTGGCGTAGTCGGGGCGGATATTCATCAGTGCCTGGATGGAACGGCGGGAACGGTTGACGGCCAGCCCTTGAATGTATTCACCAACCCGGTAGAAAAGCATGACCGCTACCGCTTCCGGAAATTCCCGGATCGCGAAGGCCCCCACTGTCGCCACAGTCATTAAAAAGCGTTCATCAAAGAAATCACCGCGCAGGGCGTTTCTGACGGCGAGCTTGACAACGTTGCCACCGGCGAGAAGGTAAGCTGTTAAAAAAAGCAGGTATTCAAGCCACTCGATCCGGTCATGGAGTTCAGCACGCCAGAAGATCCCGAGACCCAGCAATATCCCAGCGAAACCGATCGGAAGCCAGAAACGCCATGGAGAGGTTTGCGGTGGTTTTTGAGCGGGAATCAGCAAAACGCCTTCTTCAATTTGATCAATGATTTGCTGAACCTTCGCGGCCTGATCGGGTGGAATCAATACAGTTTTAGCGGCAAAATTAAAATCGCCGTCCCGGATAATGCCTCGTTCTACCAAGGTTCTTTCGATTTTGCCTGCGCAGTTGGCACAGGTAAGTCCGGATAAAATAAACTTACGTTCTTCTCCCATGAAGCTCTCCTTTGGTCACAAAGCTCTCCTTTGGCAAAGAAAGCTCTCCTTTGGGCATGCAGTTCTCCTATTGTATATAGAAGCAGAAGCAAATGATGAAATAGAAATGCAAAAAAGCTGTCACTGCCTCATATCTTCGAGGAAGGGAACAGCTTTTCCTTCGTGTTTTTCTTTGTGGTTACCCCACGCCTAGAGAAAGCCTGAAAAGCCTATGCCGGAAAGGTGTAGGCTACAAGTAAAGAGGCGGGGCTAGGTCAGACCGACACAAACACGCAAGGGAATAGCATCGACCGTAAAGGATGCCGTAAGGGTTTGCGGTGCCGGAACCATGATCGTGGCGCCTTCGCCGATCAATATCGTTGGCGGAGAAACATCCAGTCCGGGCATACCATGTTCACTAAAAACAGTACAGGCATAGGCACAAACCATATTGCCCATTTCAGAAAGCGCGCTTTGAGCCATTCCATCTAATTCCGTAACCGGCATACCCATCATCATCTTGGAGGCGAATTGCATCGCACCATCAAGGGTGCTGCTAATCAAGATGGAACCTTTGATCGAACCGATCACGCTGACATTGACGCTGACGCCGGCATTGATATAAATATTATTTCCCGCAGCTATGCTTGTTTGCTCAATACTGTTAAAGCCAATTTGGGGAAGCACGGTGGCAATGGCAGTAAAAACGGGAGTGCCCCACGTTATGTCCATAACAAAGACCCCTTTTTAAAACCGACACTGACATAGATACGACCGTAATCGGAGTTGGCATTGATACTGTGAGCTTGGAGTTTCGGACTAACTACTTCCGTTGGCGCACCGTAAACTACGCTGGGTGGCGATACCCGTAACCGGAAGGATTTGTCCAGCTTATTGAGCATCGAGCAGGCGATGCCGGCGACTAAATTGGCGAATTCTCCGCTCATCGATAAAATTTCTTCGTGGTCTTTGGCAGGGTGGTGCAGGATCGCTTCCGTCATTTTGGCTGCCGTAGCTTCAGAAAGATCCATGATCATCGAGCCGGAATAATTACCGATGATGCCAATCACGACGGTAATACCTTGTGAGGTAAAGGGCGGGTCTTGTGCATCTTGGGAAGAAAAGGCAATCGTTTTTTTGGTCAGACGGGTAACATTTTGGGCCAGTGATTCCTTAAAAGCTTCAGCGCTCAGTTGTAGTAATTTCTCAAAGGGCGCATCCGGGGACAGGGTGTACTCAACGACTCGTTTGAGTGCTTCTTCTTCAACCGGTTTTTGAACATAACCGGCAATGCCGATACGCAACGCTTCCGCTTCACTTGCAGGATCTTTAATCGAACTGATCATAATGATCTTGGCTGCCGGATCATGGGCAAGCAGCGCTTGACTGCAGGCAAATCCATCGGCACCTGGCATAGCAATATCCATCGTTACAACATCAGGTTTACAGCAATCATAGGTTTCGACTAGTTGATTCAGTCCGCTCGCTTCCCCCACTACCTCGTAGCCTTGCCGGCGAAAGGTATCTGCGAGCACCGTGCGGGAAAAAACCGAGTCATCAACAATCATCATTTTGATTTTACCCATAGGCGAAGCCCCCTAATTGATAACGTATTCTGATTACATTATGGCATAGAAATTATCCGGATTCTATGTGTATTTTGATAATTAACGATTTTTATCCGTTGATTAAATAATGGTTGGATAAGATAAGGATTTTCAATTAATTATTGCTGAATATTAATAATTTAAACTAGGAAAACGCTGAATAACTTGAGACCAGTATTGCCAATGTACAACTTTTTGACGAAGCCAATTTATTGAAAAAAGCAAGCCTGATCGATTTTTGATTTATGCTGTAGGTATCGGTCCTTTTTGCTTCGGTGGAAGGGGGGGCAAGCATGCTTGTCGAAACAGTAGGCACAAGAAACGGTGTGAAGCCCATGCCGATATGCGTGAATGTAACCAAGAGGGGGCCTCTGAACGATCATGACGCAATCTGATCTTTTTGGCTTGATCGCTTCCTACGGGTATGTGCTGGGATTATTGATCGTAGCGACACTGGTACAAAAATGGCGTGGCTATCCGCCGGAATTTACCCGCAAAATTGTCCATATCGGGGCAGGGATGTGGATCGTCGGTGCTGTGGCGATTTTTGATCACTGGACATACGGGGTGATCCCGATCAGTTCCTTTATCGTGCTCAACTATATCAGTTACCGCTTTCGCCTGAATAAAGCCGTCGACCTTGCCGGCGATACGCTGGGGACGGTTTATTTTGCTGCATCGGTGACGCTGCTACTGTTGATCTTTTGGCCGCGCGGCGAAGTGGAAGTAGCGGTGGCGGCGACGATGATCATGACTTGGGGTGATGCTTTTGCGGCCATTATCGGGCAGGCGATGGGTAAGCATGTCTACATGATCGGCGGACATCGCCGGACCTATGAAGGCAGTTTGGCCATGGCCGTCGTTTCGTTTTTGGTCATCGCGGTAACGCTGGCGTGGCTACGCCCGGACTTGGGTGTACTGCCGATCATCATGGTGAGCTTGGTCCTGGCAGTGATCGCCACGGTGCTGGAAGCAGTTTCTCTCAAAGGGCTCGATAATGTGGCCGTGCCCTTGGGGACGGGCGGTCTTCTTTGGCTCATGCTCCATGATCGCTTTCCGGTGTCGATGGTCCTGACGGGCCTCGTTTTAAGCTCGCTGATCGGGTGGCTGGCGTACCGACGGCGCTCCCTGGCGGAAAGCGGTGTGGCCGGGGCGATCCTGGTGGGTACGCTGATCTTTGGCTTTGGCGGCTGGATCTGGGGATTGACGTTGGTCGCTTTTTTTGTCTACAGTTCGGCTTTGTCGAAGTATAAGGAAGCGCAGAAAAATGTCGTCGCCGAGGAGAAGTTCGATAAGGGGAGCCGGCGCGACTTTGGGCAGGCCTTAGCGAACGGTGGCTTTGGCGGCGTGCTGGCGCTGCTTCATTATTACTTTCCCGGTGAGCCGGCGCTGTTTGCCGCTTTCATCGGCTGTATGGCTACAGTCAACGCCGATACGTGGGCGACGGAAATCGGTGTGTTAAGCAAAAGTCGGCCCCGCTTGATCACCACCGGTAAGCCTGTCGTGCCGGGAACGAGCGGTGGGATTACGCCGCTTGGAACGACAGCAACGCTCCTGGGCGGCCTACTGATCGGCGTGACGGTGTGGGTCTTCGTGGGCGTGGCTGGTATGCTGGGCGGAACTGCCGGAGTGAATGCAGCTGGAGTGGAAGCACTTGGTGTGAGCGCATTTGGAGTGAACGCGGCTGGCGTGAATGTACCCGGAGTGAACGCACCGGGAGTACCGCTGGCAGGCTTTGTGGACGGTTGGTGGATCATTCTGGCTGGCATGATCGGTGGGTTAGGCGGCTCCCTGGCCGACAGCTTGATGGGCGCTACGGTGCAGGTCATGTATGTGAACGCGGAAACGGGCAAAGAGACAGAAAAAAAGCGCACCAAAAGCGGTGTGCCTAATCGTTACAGCCGGGGTTGGCGTTGGATGGATAATGATCTGGTTAACTTTATCAGTTCGGCCATGGGTGCCGGCGTGGCTGTGGTTGTGGCAGCTTGGTTCACTTAAAAGCGGGAGGTTTTATATTGCACTGGTTATATTTAGTCCTGGCAATTGGCTTCGAAGTGGTGGGTACAACTTCGATGAAATATTCAAATGGATTCACCAAGCTCATTCCATCGATCGCGATGGGCATATTTTATATATTGAGTTTGTCCATGCTTACATTTTCATTAAAAAAGATCGATGTGAGCATTGCCTATGCAATTTGGTCGGGTGTGGGTACGGCTCTCATTGCTGTGATTGGCTTTTTCATATTTAAAGAGCAGATAAGCATGATTAAAATCTTTGCTATCGGTTTGATTATTTCCGGAGTTGTCATCCTCAACCTGGCAGGGGGAACCCATGAGTAGGGGCAAGGAAGCAAAGAGGCAAAGCACCCCGGCACCGTTATTTTAACTGATTTCCGGATAGTTCATTAAATAGCGGGTCAGATCATGCTTGGCGATGATGTCTTGAATGGTTATGCTCTTTGACTGACGGCCGGCGTGCAAGACGATCTGGGCGGCAGCAATGGAATCGCTGCGCGCTTCGTGGTGGTTGAGATTCACACCAAGATATTCGGCAACGGTGTTTAGCTTATGGTTATGTAGATCAGGCCAGGCTTTCCGGGACAGTTCCACCGTGCATAGCCATGACGCTGCAAGCGGGGGAAGCTGGTAGTAGGCTAAGGTGGCGGCCAACACACTTTTGTCAAAGGAGACATTATGGGCGGCCAGAATTTGTCCTTGCAGATACGGTAGAAGCGTTGGCCACAGATCACCGAAGGTCGGTTGATGGCGTACGTCATCGATGGTGATGCCATGGATAAAGGTGAATTGAAAATAAAGTTTTGGAGGACGGATCAGCCAAGCGTGACTGGCTTCAATCTGTCCATTTTTGACGATGGTAATCCCGACGGCACAGGCGCTGTTGCGATAGGAATTGGCCGTTTCAAAATCGATGGCGACAAAGTCCATGGCTTTTTCTCCTTACTTTAAAGTGGCTTGATGTGCATTTTAGTGGCTGGATGCGGACGAAGTGGCTCGATGCTCAACCTATTCTCATAGCGGTTAAACGACTTTACATCGACAAAAAAGGGTCGCAACGGCGCTTTGGCGGCGACGGTGCGACCCTGCATAGGTGCTTCGAAAAAACGTCTGTCGCCGCTTATTCAGCCGCAGCGCTTTTCGGGGCGCGGCCTTTGCGTCCTTTCGGGGCTTTCTTGATGGAGACGACGGTGCGTTGTTCTTCGAATTTATACTGTTGAAATTCTTCCGGTGTAATCAAGCCTTGCTCAACCCAGAGCATGAAGTTATCAATCGTCAGATCGGACTTTTTGACACCGAATTTTTCGCAAAGCTTGTCTTTGTCCAACCCTTTTTCGATTTTTCCCATCAGCATGGCAGCGATGCGTTGCCCATGATCGGTGGAGGCATCGACCCGTGGGATTTCATGTTGAATCATCGTTGTTTCGATGGTTTCTTTCAGTTGTTTTTTTCGTTCATTCAGATCCTTGATGGACTCATTGATTTGATAATATTCAAGGACCCAGGTAGCTAAGTGTTCCATTGGCTATTCCTCGCTTTCGAGAAATTACGATACAAGATTTTTGCTGATAAGACAAGACTGGACTTATATAAAAGAGCATTACACCAAAGCGAGTGCGAGTCTGCGGAATATGTAATCCATGGATAGTTCGGGAGGCGCGCGCAACTACCGGATACTGAGCGTAGCCGATGAAATCCTGTAAAATATGCAATCAGCGGCGGGGCAGGAAATCAAGCTGCTTTTGACGAAAAGAATAACCAGAAATGTTATAATGGACATCAGGTGCATGAGAGAAAGGAACGGGGTTAATACAAAATGACCAAACAAGAAATTGACAAGTGGATGGACCATGCGACAGGCCTGGGGATCATTGTTCTGGGTTTAGTGGTGATGTATTCGCTCGTTGGCGCCCTTTACGCCGTGATCGGCACAACTGTCTTTGGCGTTGTTCTCTGGAGTCTCCGGCGTTATGTAATCAATCTGTATGAAGCGGAAAAAGGCCAGACCGGCGAAGAAGCGTAATAAGCAACGCATTCAGTAACGCATAATCAGTAACGCTTGTTTGTGATCTTCTTGAAATCATTATAAAGAAAAAGCAGGAAAATCGCCCCCGAATGCGAAAATAACATCGGGACAACTCGGATTTTTGCATTGTAATGAAATGTTTCATGAAGGGGGATACATATTGCGGAAAAAGATCATCCAATGTATACTCACGGGCTTGCTCGCTTTGGGACTAGGTACGGCTGCTGAGGCTGGCGATATTAGCATTCGCGTCACTGACCCGGCTGCAGAGGTATCTTCCTGGAGGCCGATCAACGTCCAGTACGAAGGCACGATGACCAGTGAAAACATACCGACATCGATGCCGCAGGTTGGCTTTGGCGAAAACCAAATGATGGGCTTCATTTACTTCAAAGCCGATGGGCGGCAAGCTCCTCCCGTTGAAGCGCCGACAACGGAAGCACCAACTACGCAAGCGCCAGCAAGGGAAGCTTCCATGACGGAAGGTTCAGCAACAGCAGCGCTAACAAGGGAAGAACCAACGGCGGAAGCATCCATGGCCGCAACACCAACGGAGCCAAAGGCACCTAGGCCGGCCACGGTACACCAGGGCAGCCGGGTCACTTTAACCTTGCCCTACGGTGTGGCTTACATGAAGACACCGACGGCAGAGACGCTTGATCAGTATGTGGACATTCCCTCCATGGTCAACTGGGAAGTCAACGCTATCGTCGACAGTCCCAACGCGCCGGCGCTGAAATTCATTGAAGCAACGCCCCATTCGTTGACGGTGGAAATCGTCAACTATCGCTTTGATGCGGTGCCCATGCTGGAATTCCTCTTTAATCGTCCCAACTACAGTGCGGTGCGCATCTCCGATATGGTCATGTGGCCTCAAAGCCCAGCCGATTTGCAAGGGACGATTTCGCGGCAAGAATTTTTCCAACAGTCGCTGAGCGTTACGTCGTCACTGCGCCCGGTGCCGAACGTATCGGAAGCAGCAGCGACGACGATCTTACAACGATTTACTGACGGCGATCGTACCCATCCTGCCTTGAAGCCCGGTGTTGCCGGATTAGTACAAGAAGGGCTAGTGATCGGGCGTCCCGGCAATATTCTGGCACCGGCCGATGCGCTTACCCGCGCGGAAGCGGTTACTGAATTATCACGATTTTTTGCCTGGAATGGGCAGAAGGCACCAACTGCATTTGGTGACACTGCTGATTCCTGGGCCAAAGATATCCTTAACAGTGCCCATGCCCACGGCTTAGCGTTGGGTTATCCCGATCGGACCTTCCGACCGGAGGCACGCATCACTCGTGAGGAAGCCTACGACTTACTTCGCCGTATTTTTGAAATGCCTTCGATGTAGATCTTCCCGGTGCGCTGCATCGCACCGGCGAGACTGCCGTAGATACGCACAGAGAAGCGGCAAAAGTAGATGAGATTTCCGTTGCGCTGCATCGCAACGGAGATGTTCACGCCAGAGCCCTCCAATCGAAGCAACATAAGCAGACGAAGGAGGCACAACCGCTGCGCTGCATCGCACCGGTAGTGCCTAGCATTGACTGATGGAAGGAGTGTTTTCCGTTGCGCTGCATCGCATCGGGAAGCAATCGGTTCCTTCCCCAATCAAAAGCCACCGCCAGAGACGATCTCGGCGGTGGCTTTTGATTATGGTTATGATGATATGGTTATGCAAACTAAAACAAAACACAGAGTTAACACAAGAAAGGGAGAGGGCTGTGCCAACCGTAACGGAAGCCAAACTTTTTGTTCCTTTTTCCTCTTCTCACCTTGTGGTACTTGCGGTAATCGTAGCGCTTTGTTTGCTCTTGTATTGGCAACGGGCGCTGTTGCAGCAGCCCGATGTGGACCGGATCGTGCGCACGGGTTTGATCAGTGTTCTTTTGTTGCAGGAAGCCTATACGCAGTACACCCATCTGGCCGCAGGTACGTGGTCGGCAGCGACGGTCTTACCGCTTCATATTTGCGGCATAGCGGCTTTACTGGCGGTAGTCATGCTTTTTTTGCGGAGCTATGGTATCTATGAAGTGGTTTATTTCTGGGGCATGGCCGGTGCGGTGCAAGCATTGCTGACACCGGCGCTGGGGTATAATGACTATCCCAGTGTGGCTTTTTTTCACTTTTTTATTGTTCACGGCGCAATCGTCCTGGCGTGCTTGTATGCTACATGGATCGATGGATTTGTCCCGACGATCGGGTCGATCAAAAAAACCTTTTGGGTGACCAATGCCTATATGGTGCCTGTGGCGATTGTTAATTGGCTGGTCAACGGTAATTATCTTTTTCTTTGCACGAAGCCAATGAACGCATCCATAATGGATGTTATGGGGCCATGGCCGTGGTATATCTTGTCGCTGGAAGCAGTGGGATTGGTACTGTTCGGGCTTTGTTACTTGCCCTTCCGGTTGACCCGTCGCGATAAAAGCCCGGCGGTGGGGGAGCAGAAAAACTGGAAAAATAAAAAAAGTCTGTGAAATACAATCAAGCGGCAAAAAACGCGACACCGGAATTTCCGGCGCCGCGTTTTTTTACTTCATAAACTTGCGAATTAAAACATCAATCATTTCGATGAAAGATTCCATATGTTGTCCCAACTGAGCCTGGAAGTATTGGCATTCGGCCACGTTTTCCAGAGAGCAGGCCGTGGCCGTCCGTTTCAATGCTTCGTGCACTTGTTTGTGTGGTTTTTTCAAGTGAACCACATCGGGATCGCGACGGAGCGGGTTGTCTTCGTCCATATACCACTTGGTCAGTGGCATATCTTTGAATTGGGGAAGCTCATCGAGGCTAAAAGCCTCCTTGCCGGCCACCAAGTTTTCCACGCGCATTTTCCAGAGGAGATAATCCGATTTGGCTTTGGTCAGGATATCGACAACCGATAGATCGGCTTTGGTTCCCGCATCTTGCACTTTGAAGCGGCTCATGTTCATCCGCAGTTCACCGGCCATGGCGCTGGTTTCTTCGGTGCTGGCCGCGATCGTTTCCATCGCTAGGGAGACATGTTCCGTTGATTCAGCGATCTGGTGAATTTGTTGATTGATGACTTCCACCGCCGAGGCGATAGAATCGATCAGCTTCAAGATGCGATCGGAGCTAGCTACTTCTTCTTCCGTAAGATGATAGATGTCATCGACGGCGGACGCGGTGTTTTCCATCGCATGCAGAATTCGTTCCAGGGCCTGTCCGGCGTTGTTAACGGCAGTCACACCTTTTTCCACTTCGTTGCGTGTCAGCAATGTCGATTCAAGGGCGGCACTTGTATTTTCGGTGACTTTGCTCATCAAGTTGGCTACTTCTATTGCCCCTTGGTTGGACTGCTCAGCCAGCTTCCGCACTTCTTCGGCAACGACGGCAAAGCCGCGACCGGCGTCACCGGCCCGCGCTGCTTCGATGGCGGCGTTGAGGGCGAGCAGGTTGGTTTGACCGGCAATGTTAGCAATGGTTTCGGTGATCAGACCGATTTGTTGCGAGTAATCGTTGAGGATCGCCATGCGTTCTTCCGTTTCCAAGGTTTTTTGCTTGATGTTCATCATGCTGGCGATGGATTCGGAGACAGTTTGCGTACCTTCTTTGGCCGTATTGAGGGTAAATTGCGAGGATTCTGCCGCTTTGGTGGACTTCTCGCGAGCGATCTGAATCAATGAGGAAAGCTCCAAGAGAACTTCGGAAGAATCGAGGATCGATCCGCTGCCTTTTTGTGCTTCCCCTGCGACTTTTTGGGCATTTTGAGCGATTTCATTGATGGTAGCGGAAACTTCTTCCGAGGAAGCAGCCATTTCTTCCGAGGCAGCGGCCAGTTCGTCTGCTGATTTGCGGACGAGGCTGACCATTTGCGATTGCTGATTGATCATCTGGTTATACGAGGCGGTAAGTTGTCCCACTTCGTCAACGGAATGGACTGCCCCTTGCACGGTCAGGTCACCGGCACCGGCGCGAATCATTTGTTCTTCAATTTCCTGAATGGGGTTGGTGATGCGTTTGGACAGCCAGATACCAAAGACACTGGATAAGACGATAGCTAATGCCGTAAGGCCCAGCAAGGTATAGATGATCTGGGTAATATACTCGTTGACGGCTTTGTTGAGCTCCGACGCTAACTCTGCGTTGTGTTCGGCAAGCAAACGCCGTGATTCAGCCACTTTATCATAGTAAGGGCGGCTGATACGGTAGGCTAAAAAAGCTTGCTCGTTGTTGCCGAGGTTGGCCACTTGGATGACCCGTCCCCGGATGCCTACGAACGTGGCCAATTGTTGATCTAACGCGGTGACCAGTTCCTGTGAATAAGCATCCAGTTCGGTTTTCTTAAATTGATCTTCAAGCTCCCGAATTTTTTGGGAGTTTTTTTCAACTACGGCAAACAACCGTTGACGCTCTTGCGGATCCTGGGAAAATATCGCTTGCAATGTGGCGGCTTCGCTTTCAACGGTCAATGTACGTGATTCGTTGAGCCATTTTACCGGTAACAAGCGTGAAGCATAAAGTTCGTTCGTACTGTGAGCAATTTCCGATAGATAGGTGTAAGTAATGCCACCGAGAAGAGTCATGAACAGTGCCGCTACGGTAATCAGTAGCATGACTTTCTGCGAAACTTTCAGATTGTTTAGCCAGCCCAATAGAGATGCCCCCTTAATCGATCTTTATATGCACTTGCTTCTGAGGTTATTCGACGTGAACTGTGATAAATCTTGCTAGATAATCAGTTTTTCTATGAATTTTTTCTAAAAAAACACCTCTGCACTTAAACAAAGCGCAGAGGTGTTTAAATAACTTGTTATATTACGTTATCAGAGCAATATATTTAATATTTTTAGGTAAAAGGTAAGAAGTGCGTTAACCAAGTAACGCTTTGACTTGCTCGACGTCTTTGTCACCACGGCCAGAGAGGTTGACAATGATGATCTGATCGCGGGGAAGTGTCGGTGCCAGCTTAAGCGCATGAGCCACGGCGTGAGAGCTTTCCAGCGCCGGAATGATGCCTTCGGTCTTGGAAAGCAGGGCAAAGGCGCTGAGCGCTTCTTTGTCATCGACCGCTACGTAGGTGGCGCGGCCGCTATCTTTGAGGTAACTATGTTCCGGACCGACGCCGGGATAATCCAGGCCGGCTGATACGGAGTACGTCGGCAGCGGGTTGCCTTGCTCATCTTGCATGACGTAGCAGCGGAAGCCATGAATGATACCGGGGGAGCCGGTGGTTATCGTTGCGGCGTGACGGCCCGTTTCCAAACCGTGGCCGGCCGGTTCCACACCGATGATGTTGACGCTCTTATCTTCCAGGAAAGGGTAAAAAAGACCAATAGCGTTGCTGCCGCCGCCGACGCAGGCCAGCAAATAATCGGGCAGACGGCCTTCCCGCTCTAAGATTTGGCGACGTGCTTCAATGCCGATGATCGACTGGAAGTGACGGACCATCAGGGGATAGGGATGGGGGCCGACGGCGGAACCGAGGAGATAGAAGGTGTTTTCGTAGTTGGTCATATAGTCAACTAACGCGGCGTCAACCGCGTCTTTCAGCGTACGGGTGCCGGTTTTGACGGCTTCCACTTTGGCGCCAAGCAGTTGCATGCGAAAGACGTTCAACCATGTTGTTGGTTGTGGCAGTGCCAAAACATGCTTCTTGACAAACAAGACGAGCGGGCGATAAAATGACAAAGTAATTGAATTTACGCAATCACACGACTGGCGGAAGTGGAGTATACCACAGGGAGTGTGATTGAGCTTTTATGCCGACCGCCTGGGCAATCGTTGTCCAGGGGTTTTTTTGTTTTTTAAATCGGTTCCTCGGGAAGGGTTGGTTCTATGAAACCGGCGCTTGACGGAGGGCAGGTTGAAAAAAAGCTGTCCGGGACATCGATACAATCACCAGATGATGTTGAGGAGGCAATGCAAATGCAACAGGCATGGGCAGATTTTCGCGGTGGCGATTGGCAGCGGGAGATTGATGTTCGCGGTTTTATCCAAGCGAACTATCGACCTTATGAAGGGGACAGTTCTTTCTTAACCGCTCCGACCGAACGCATTCAACGGCTCTGGGCGAAAGTAGCAGAGCTTTTAAAGCAGGAGCGCGACCGCGATGGGGTGCTGGATGTTGATACAAAGACGATCAGCACGATCATCAGTCACGGACCGGGCTATATCGATCAGGAATTGGAGCAGATCGTCGGCGTGCAGACCGATGCACCACTCAAGCGGGCCGTCATCCCCTTTGGGGGTATCCGCATGGTGCGCCAGTCTTGTGAGGCCTACGGCTATGAACTGGATCCGGAGATTGACCGGATTTTTTCCACGATTCGCAAGACCCATAACCAAGCGGTGATGGATGCCTATACGCCGGAGATGCGGGCGGCCCGGCGCAACGGGCTGTTGACGGGACTGCCTGACGCTTATGGGCGGGGGCGGATCATCGGTGATTACCGGCGGGTGGCTCTTTACGGTGTGACGCGGCTCATCGAAGACAAGAAAGCCCAATTGGCCACGGTAGGGAATGCCGGTATGCTGGAGGAGCAAATTCGCCTCCGTGAGGAACTGCGTGAGCAAATGGCGGCGCTGGAGGAACTGGCCGTCATGGCTGAGCGCTACGGTTGCGATGTGCGGCGCCCGGCGGAAAACGGCCGGGAAGCGATTCAATGGCTCTACCTGGCGTACCTGGCGGCGGTAAAAGAGCAAAACGGGGCGGCCATGAGTATTGGACGCATCTCGACGTTCCTTGATATCTACTTGGAGCGCGATCTAAAGCGGGGAACGACCGACGAGGCCACCGTGCAGTCTTGGATGGATGATCTGGTGATCAAGCTGCGCTTGGTGCGCTTTTTGCGTCCGCCATCTTATAATGAACTGTTCAGCGGCGACCCTACTTGGGTGACCGAAAGCATCGGCGGTATGGGTGTCGATGGACGTACGCTGGTCACGAAAAACTCTTTTCGCATCCTGCACAGCTTGACCAATTTGGGACCGGCGCCGGAGCCGAATTTGACGGTGCTTTGGTCGCAAAAGCTGCCGGAAGGGTTCAAGCGTTTTTGTGCGGAACTGTCGGTGGCTACATCGTCGATTCAGTATGAAAACGATGATCTTATGCGTCCCTACTGGGGCGATGACTACGGCATCGCTTGCTGTGTTTCGGCGATGCGCATCGGCAAGCAGATGCAGTTTTTCGGTGCCCGCGTCAACTTGGCCAAGGCGCTCCTTTATGCGATCAACGGCGGTAAAGATGAAAAATCGGGTGAGCAGGTGGCACCGACCTTTGTACCGATTACGGCCGATGTGCTTGATTACGATGACGTGATGAAGCGGTTCGATACGCTGCTTAATTGGCTGGCCGGGCTTTATATCGATACGTTGAATATCATCCACTATATGCATGACAAGTACGCCTATGAGCGCATCGAGATGGCCCTCCATGACCGGGAAGTGCTGCGGACGATGGCCTGCGGGATTGCCGGCTTGTCGGTCGTAGTTGATTCCTTATCGGCCATTCGCTACAGCCAGGTGCGGGTGATCCGCGATGAACAGGGACTGGCCGTGGACTATGAAGTGGCCGGTGAGTACCCGGCATTTGGCAATGATGATCCCCGCGTCGATGGCATCGCCCAGGATGTGGTGCGCATGTTCATGGAAAAACTGCGCCAGTGCCGGACCTATCGCCAGGCTGTGCCGACGATGAGTATTTTAACGATCACCTCGAATGTGGTCTATGGGAAAAAGACGGGCAACACGCCCGATGGCCGCAAAGCCGGTGAACCTTTTGCACCGGGTGCGAACCCCATGTACGGACGCGATCACAAAGGCGCCGTCGCGTCGATGAATTCGGTGGCGACGCTGCCTTATGCCCACAGCCAGGACGGGATCTCCTACACTTTTTCGATCATCCCGAAGGCCTTGGGAACGACGGCCGATAGCCGGGTACGCAATTTGGTTGCGTTGTTGGACGGCTATTTTGCTCAAAACGGTCATCATATCAATGTCAACGTCTTTGAACGGGAAATGCTCATGGATGCGATGGAGCATCCCGAAAAGTATCCCCAATTGACGATTCGCGTGTCTGGTTATGCGGTGAATTTCATCAAGTTGACGCGGGAGCAGCAATTGGATGTAATTCAGCGGACTTTCCATGAAGGGATCTAATTAGGGACGGGCAAGCGTTGAGGAGGTGCCGGGCATGATGATGATCGATTTGACGGACAGTGACGGCGAACTAGCCCTGGCCGGTGTGCCAGAAGCGCAGATTCTGGCGACGAAGGGCTGTGTCCACTCGGTAGAAACCTGCGGCACCGTGGACGGCCCAGGGATCCGCTACGTGCTTTTCCTGGCCGGTTGTCCCTTACGCTGTGCCTATTGCCACAACCCAGACACTTGGAGCCCCCAAGCCGGTGAAATCAAAATGGTCGAAACGATCATGGCGGAACTGCGGCGCTATCGTCCCTATTTTACCGCGTCCGGCGGCGGCATTACGGTCTCCGGCGGTGAACCGGCCATGCAGGCGGCCTTTCTGGGGGCGCTTTTTCAACGCTGTCATGCCGAGGGCATTCATACCTGCTTAGATACGTCCGGCTATTGTGAACCGGCGCAGGCGGAGTTGTTTCTTGATGATACTGATCTGGTGCTGCTCGATATCAAACAGGCTGATCCGGATAAGCACAAGGCGCTGACCGGCGTCGACAATGAGCGGATATTGGCTTTTGCCCGGATGCTAAAAGACCGGGCGATTCCGGTATGGATTCGCTATGTGGTGGTGCCGGGATCTACAGATGCGCCGGAGGACATCGATCAGCTTTGCCGTTTGCTTGTAGGCTTGGGCGGGATCATCCGGCGCGTGACTTTTTTGCCCTATCATACCTTAGGGGCAGGCAAGCGCGAGGAAATGGGGATTACCAATGCACTCGTTGGTGTAAAACCACCGTCGGAGACGGCGATGGCGGCCATACGAGCGCAGGCAAGGCAGTATGGTCTGCCAGTGGAGTAAGCGTTGTTATTGTGAAACAGAGCATGTCGCAAGCCTTTATAATGATAAAACCAGCGAAAAGGTCCCTGTTCAAACAGTAATGGGTTTGAACAGGGACCTACTTTAATTCGACCGTGGCTAATTCGGATTCAACGGGAAGCCAAAGACGAATGGTTGTTCCTGCGCCTAACGTGCTTGCCGCCATAATCTGACCGCCTTGAAGCTCTACATACTCTTTGGCAATGGCTAACCCCAGGCCGGAACCGCCGGTCTGGCGACTGCGGCTTTGATCGCCTCGATAAAAGCGATCAAAGATAAACGGCAAATGTTCCGGGGCAATACCTGTTCCTGTATCAGTGACCATGATGTTGATTCCAGGGCTGTTGTTGGCGATTTGAAGACAAAGGTTGATCTGAATCATCCCGCCAGATGGAGTGTAGCGTAGCGCATTATGCAGGAGGTTCAAAAGAATCTGGATGGTACGATCGGGATCGATATAAAGCAAAGCGCCGCTTTCGGCAGGGGGGAGGCCAACCTGAAAATGTACCCCCGCCAAGCGGACCGTTTCTTGAAAGGATTCCTGTACCCGTTCCAACAGATCACCGACGTAGATCAGTTCTTTTTGGATGGAAAGCTGGCGCGTTTCGGCTTTGCTTAAATCGTGCAAGTCCGTAACGAGTCGGTTCATGCGGCCGATCTCT
This sequence comes from Heliophilum fasciatum, assembly GCF_004341395.1. Classification (GTDB taxonomy): domain Bacteria; phylum Bacillota; class Desulfitobacteriia; order Heliobacteriales; family Heliobacteriaceae; genus Heliophilum; species Heliophilum fasciatum. Next base: position 55,150 of record NZ_SLXT01000002.1, on the reverse strand, counting down.
TCTTGGAGAGAGGACAGGGATCGCTCATCCCAGGGGATGACCTTGCTTTCCAGCGAATCAAGAATGCCCTGGCTGACAGCCAGCGGCGTCCGCAGTTCATGGACCACATCGGCTTGCAACTGGCGGCGAAGCTGTTGCCCTTTTTGCAAATGGTCGGCCATGGTATTGAAATCGGCCGATAGTTTGCCCAGGACTTCGTTGGGGCTTACCGGTACCCGGTGTTCCAGTTGACCTTGGGCGATCAGATGAGCTGCCCGGGCCAGCGTTTCGATTTTGGCCGAAAAAAATCGCGAAACGAAATAGGCGAACGCAAGTGCCAGTACGCATGAAAGGATGGCCGACAGCATGTTCATCCGGGTGATGGAGCGTAGGAAAAAATTACGGGTCACATCTTGAGAAACCTCATTTTGGAAGTTCAAGGTGAAGTAGTGTAATAAATGCTGAGTGGAAAAGTGGCCAATGAAAATATTCAAGCTGGCGGTAAGCAAGATAAACAGAAAAAAAGACATGAAAATACGTCGTAAGATCATGACTTTTCTCCAAAACGGTAGCCGATGCCGAAAACCGTCTGTAAGTACTGTGGTTTTCCCGTATGGGCTTCTATTTTTTTGCGCAAGTTGAAAATATGCGTATCAACGGTGCGCTCGTAGTTTTCAAAAGTTTCACCAATAGCACCTTCCAGCAGCTGGAGCCTGGTAAAGGCGCGTCCCGGCTGCCGGGCCATCATGGCGAGCAATTTGAATTCTGTAGGCGTTAACGGGATTTCACGACCGCTTTTTTCTAAGCGAACAGCATCGAGATCGAGGTTTAACTCGCCATAAGCAAGCACGTTCCCCGTGGCCGGTAAAGCATGATGGCGGCGGAGGACCGCGCGAATGCGGGCGACCAGTTCGCGCATGCGAAAGGGCTTGACGATATAATCGTCGGCACCTTGCTCAAGGCCGTCAAGTACATGATCTTCCGAGCCTAAAGCGGTGAGCATGATGATCGGCGTAGACCATTCCTGACGGACAATCTTGCAGATTTGGATGCCAGTAAGCTCCGGGAGCATGATATCTAAAAGAAGAAGGTCCGGTTTTTCTTCCCGGACCTTCTTCAATGCTGTCAGGCCGTCGGCAGCCTCGATCACTGCCAAACCTTCACTGCGGAGAAACTGCCCGATGCTCTCGCGTAGTTTGATTTCATCTTCGACGATTAGTATCTTGGACAATTTGTGCGCCTCCTAACTGTGATCGTGGCATGGCTGGTACCATACTCCTTTTTTATTGATTTTTTAATCACATTGATTGTTATTGCTTGGCGGTCACTTCCTGCGGCTTACCGAAAAAGTGATACTGTTCGGCCAGCTTTCCGTACCATGCCGCCGCTTGCACTTGCAAGATAAAGGCTAGAGTTACGACCAGCCCGGCTTGGGGGCCAAAGGCGGTGATGGCCAAACCTAAGGCGATGGAAAGGTTACGCATGACTGTGCCATAAATTAAAGCGATGCCATCGGGCTTGGCGAAGAAGAGGCGGGCCATAACCGTGCTTACGGTGAAGTTGGCCAGGTAGAAAATCACCAAGGCGACCAGGATCCCACCGATCAAGTGGGGCTGGGCAATGACCGTTTTGGCTTTCATGGAGATGGAAGAAAAGATCACCGCTAACATGGCCCAGAAGCTGAAGGCCGGCATGTAAGGCTTAAGCACTTTTTGAAAATGTTCTTGGCCGTAGCGGCGCAAGAGCTGCTGGAAAGTGAAATGGCCGAGGATCATGGGCAAGAAGACAATGATGGCAATCGTCGTAAAGGTTTTCATGATATCGACAGGTACATACTTACCGACCATAAGCAACAGGTAAAAAGGTGCCAGCAGTGAGCCGACAATTAAGCTGAGGGCGGTCATTTTGACGGCGGCCGGTACGTTGCCTTTGAACATCATCGTCCATGATATGGTCATTCCACTCGTCGGCAGCAGGCCGGCAATGGCTAAGCCGGCCATCATCGTGGGATCGTTAGAGAGAAAAACCTTGCCTAACCCCCATGCGAGCAGCGGAATAAGCAAAAAGTTGATCAGCAGTGAGATGCCGACTACTTTGGCGTGACTCAAATCAAAGGCTTCTCTTAATTTTACACCGATCATGGTGGGGTAGATCATCAAAAAGGTGAAAATGAGGATGGAACTACTCAGAAATGTCGTGTCCGCCTGTAACCCAATGAGAAACCCAAGTGCTAAGGCCAAGGGAATGCTGAGCACAGGGTTTTTCGAGGGCCAGAAAAAAACAGTTTTCCCCATAACCAATCCCCCGATGCGTTGATGGATGGTCTTAAGCAATCAGAGCTTTGTGGCCAACAAATCCGGCAATGAGAACGACTGTAGCAATGCGGTGAAACGCCGGTGACATTTTGCGGAATCCGGAGAAAAGAGCGATGGCGACGGCGATGGCCGCGACCATGCCGGTGATGTTGACGCCTGGTTTTTCAAAGCCCATTTGGCTGAGCGCATAGACAGCATGGCCGAACACACCGAGACCGGCGATCAGACCAATGCCTTGATGCAGTTTGCGAATGATCTTGTTTTTGCTGAAACGCACGACGATGGCCGATAACAGCGTAAGGGCCAGCAAGGGTACAATGATCTTGCCGCTACCATCGACTTGTTGAGCGATGGGGTCTTTGAGCGGGCCATCGGCCCAAGCGGCGACGGGGCTGAGCAGGAAAAGCGAAAAGGTGGAAAGCAATACACGAAGGTTCATGGGGAAAGGCTCCTTTCATTATGTCCTGAAATATCCCTGCAACAGGGAGGTCGTTTTTAAGGATAAACCAAAAACAACCAAAACGAATTGAGAAAATATCAAGAAGTTGTCAAGAATCTAATGGCCGTCTCGGTGTCAGTGCCTGGTTATAAATGTTGATTGGGACGCATAAAAAAAAGCCGTCTCTTCCACGCTGACGCGGGAGGAGGCGGCTTGCTTATCTTACATCGAGGCTTTAGGAGCTGTAGTTTCTACAGAGCAGGGGCTTGGGCTCGGGCTTGGCCCTGGCCTTTGAAGCCATTGCCGTAACCTCTGCCGGATCCATTACCGAGCCCATTACCGGACCCGTTGCCGGGTCCTTTACCGGACCCATTACCGAGTCCTTTGCCTTGAGCGCAATGATTCAAGAACGTATCGATGTGGTTGGGGAGGTTGCTGAGCATGAGATCCGCTTTTTCTTGGGTCAGCTTGCCTTGTTCCACTTGCGTGGCGATGGTTTTCTTGGCCACTTCGAGAACTTGCGCTTTTAAGGTATCAGCGCTGATGCCTTTGGCTTGGGCGATCTGGACAAGGGATTTGCCAGCTTGTAACTCGGCTCGTAATTCATCAACGGTCAAGTTGACGATCGGAGCGATTTGCTCCATATAGGCCGGTCCACCGAATCCAAGGAATCCACCGCCACGTTTATTGCCAAAGTTATCACCGCGCGGGCCGAGCTTGCCTTCCCACTTGTTGTCGACAGACGCCGTGATGCGCTCGGTCATTCTTGCTTTCATGGTAGCAGCTTGCTCGGCGGTAATTTTACCGTCGGTCACAGCTTGATCCAGCCGTGTTTGCACATTTGCCACCATTTTGGCGATCAGGTCTTCTTTGGTGATGCCTTGGGCTTGAGCGATTTCCGCTAAGGTTTTACCGCTATGCAATTCCGTTTGCAGTGCAGTCGCATCGATGTTGAGAATCGTCGCCAGTTCGGTTATCGGTTGGCCTTTTCCCTGCATACCAGGACCGCAGTTGACTTTGTTAACGCCAAAACAGGAGCCAAAAGCAGGTCGTTGCGGGGCGTTGTTATCGGTTGTTCCAGTAGCCGCATAGGCAATGACCCCACCGGTAAATACAGTGCCAATCAGGCCGAGGGCAATCATTCCTTTTTTCATGGATAGCATAAGTGTCCACCTCTTTTTCTTTGTTCCTATTTCATGGGGTGCGGGACTGTTTTCCCTTGACTATAGAATAACCTACGTGTTTTTAGTGGGTTTCAGGAAGGTATCAAGATTTTGTGGAGTTTTCCGGGCTGGTGCCGGAAGTTGGGCGTTGTGTGCGCCGGAGGTCGGGCGTTGTGTGTGCCGGAAGTCAAGCGTTGTGCGCCCGGCAGATCAGGAAGCATCGGTCGGGCGGGAGGGTAAATAAAAGGCAAAGCAACTGCCTTTTTCCGGGCGGTTGACGGCGGTGATCTGGCCGCCATGAGCAAGCACAAACTCGCGGGCGATGGCCAAGCCGAGGCCGGTACCGCCAATCGTGCCGCCGGCAGGAGAAGGGTGATCCTGAAAAGGATCGCTGAAAGCGGCGTCCGGCGATTGCGTCAACGGTACGGAAGGATTTTCGCTGTTGCCGCCAGGAGCATAGCTTTCCCGGCTACGGGAAGGATCACCACGGTAAAAACGCTCAAAAACAAAGGGAAGATGTTCCGGAGCGATGCCGGGGCCTTCGTCGGCGATCCAAACGATGATGCCGGGTACCGATGGCGAAGGATGGCCTGGCGATGCCGTGGCGTCGGTAGAGGGAGCCAGAGAAGTATCCTTGGACGGAGCTTCATCAAGGACATGGGTTTGCAGCCAGGTGTCCAGCCACGATGACGCCGCACCGGCCGGCAAGGTGACCTGTGCCACTCCAACGATGATGGTGCTGCCGACGGGCGAATAGGTAAGAGCATTGCCGACGATATTGACGATGATCTGCGTCAGGCGATCGGGATCGGCCACCACATCCAGCGTTGAGTGACGATCCTGGGAATGCAAGGTAATGGTAACGTTTTGCGCTTCCGCCTCGAAGGCAAAGGTTTCGACGATACGCTGGATTACCGCTGCCGCATCGGTCGGCATAAGCCGCAAGGGAAGTTGTCCCGCTTCGGCTAAGGTCAATTGGCGTAAATCACCGACAAGGCGGGTCAGGCGGATCACTTCATCATAGATGGGTGACACTGTTTCTACGGTAGCCGGAATCAGGCCTTGCTGGATCGATTCTAACTGGCCTTCCATGATCGTCAGCGGTGTGCGTAATTCATGGGCTACATCAGCGACCATGTTTTTGCGCACTTGTTCGCCGCGCTGCAGTTCTTCGCTCATTTCATTGAAGGCGGTGATCACGGTACCGATTTCATCACCGGAGGTCACGGGCAAGCGCCGATCAAAGCGTCTTTTTTTGATTTCCCCGGCGGCTACAGCCAACTGTTTGAGGGGATGGGTCAAGCGATTGGCCAGAAAATAGCTGAGCGCAATGGCAATGGCGGAACTGAGCAGAATGGAAATCAAAAAGTTATTGATTAAGGATACCGATAATTTGGCGCGGATGCCATCAATGAAAATGGGGTTATGGGAAGGAAGCCAAAGCGTGCCGATCGGATGATCGTCCACAAGCAGCGGAACTTGAACACCGAAGCGGGCAAAAAAGTTGATGTCCAGGTCGTTGCCGGGCGGGATAGCGGGCCAGGTGGTAATCAGTTGATGTTGCTGATCAAAAAGCGCCATCGTGATCCGGTCCGGTCGACCGCGAGGGCGTGGCGGAGAAAACCGGTACTGTTGCACACCCGCCCAGCTTTCACCGTTTTCCAAGTAGTAATCGATCAAGGCGTCTTGCATTTGTTCGGCCATTTGTTTTTGGACAAAGCCTTCAAAGCGTTCGAAAACCATATCGGTAGCGCGCAGGGAAAGCATGAGATAGACGCTGGAGAGGGTAAAAATGATCAAAAAGGAGCCCAGCAGGAGTTTGCTTTGTAGTCGCATCGGTGTTCATCGCCTCATTGAAGGTAGGCCCGCAGGGGGCATAGGATTAGTAACGTTCAGCAAATTTATAGCCTACACCAAAAACGGTGAGGATGTATTTTTGTTCTCCCTGGGTATCGCCGATTTTCTTACGTAAATTGCTCACGTGGGTGTCGATGGAACGTTCGTAGTTGAGGTAGGCTTCCCCCATGACGAGGCGCATGAGTTGGAGTCGGCTGTAGACAACACCAGGGCGCTGGGCTAAGGTGTGTAAAATCTTGAATTCGGTCGCTGTCAAGTTCAGCGGTTGATCCTGGAGCGAAGCTTCGAATTTCTCGGTGTCGATGGACAAGGCGCCGCGACGCAGGATCGAGGGGTTGACGGGAGCAGTGATTTCACTATGCTTTTCGTAGCGGCGCATGACGGAACGAATCCGGGCCGCCAGTTCGCGCAGGCCAAAGGGCTTGGTAATGTAATCGTCGGCGCCCATTTCCAGACCAAGCACTTTTTCGCTTTCGTCGACACGGGCGGTTAGCATGATGATCGGGATAAGGGAATGGGCGCGAATTTCTTTACACACGTCAATGCCGCTTTTGCCGGGAAGCATCCAGTCCAGAAGCACCAGATCGGGCGGGCTGTGGTGAATGGTTTCCAGTGCAGCCGGTCCGTCCAGGGCTTGCTTGACGTTGTAGCCTTCGGAGGTCAGAAAGCGGGTTACCATATCGAGGATCTTTTGTTCATCATCGACAACAAGGATGGTTAGTGCCACACAGCATCGCTCCGTTCATCGAAGTACCGGTATGATGATTCATTGTACCAGGAGAACGTCAAGAATTTTATAAGTTTTTAGCCAATACTTCGACGATGGCATCGCGTAACTGAGCGAAATGGATCGGTTTGATGACATAACCGTCCATACCGGCATCAAAGCACCGTTCCCGAGCGTCATCCATGGCTTGGGCGGTCAGTGCCAGAATCGGTGTATGGCGATTAAGCGACTGTTCAGATTCACGGATTTTTTGGGTGATCTTGTCGCCGGTCATGTCCGGTAACATTACGTCCATTAAAATCAATCCATAGGGTTTGGTGTTGGCGGCTTCCAATGCTGCATGGCCGTTCATGGCGGTATCGATTTGTGTAAAGCCCAGCTTTTTGAGTTGCATGACAGTTATCAGCTTGTTGACGGTGTTATCTTCGACCAGTAAGACAGGAAGCTCCATCGCCTGTGCTGCTTGCAGGGATGCCACGTTGCCCGAGTTACTTGTGTCGGGGCCGGTTTCGCCGGTAGGACCAGGAGCAACGGTATCACCGGGTTCAACAGTGGAGTGGAAAGGCTGGTAAGGAAGGGTAAACCAAAAGGTTGAACCTTGGCCTTTTTGGCTTTGTAGGCCGACTTGTCCTCCCATACGTTCGACCAGATCTTTACTGATCGCTAATCCTAAACCGGTACCGCCATACTTGTGCCCGGCGTGGTTGCTGGCTTGCACATAGGGCCTAAAAAGATGTGCTTGATCGCCGGTATCGATGCCAATGCCTGTATCTTGCACGGCAATATGAATCCATTCAGAATGCTCTCCACCGGGTTGCAGCGTAACAGCGATGGTTACGGAACCTTGGTCGGTGAATTTGACGGCATTACCAAGCAAGTTCAGCAATACCTGGCGAACGCGCAACGCGTCACCGACGATGACCGGGGCGATCTCCGGGTTAATCTGGGTATGCAAGGAAATTGATTTTTCCTTTGCTTTGGGGATAAGCAGCTCAATGACTTCCTGAAGTAAGTTACGAAGGTCAAAGGGGGCCGTCACAATCGAAAACCGGCCCGATTCCATTTTGGTTACATCGAGAATATCGTTGATGATTTGCAGTAACGCTTCCGCTGATTGCCTGATGATGGTGGCATATTGATTTAAAATCGGGCTCATAGGCTGTTCGATCATTTGCTCACTAATACCAATGATGCCGTTGATCGGTGTGCGGATTTCATGGCTTATGTGGGCGAGAAAAGCACTTTTCGCTTGATTGGCCGCTTCGGCGGTGCGTATGGCATACAGGCTTTCTTGTTTTTCACGATCGTAATGATGCTGTTGGGAGAGCAAGAGGATCAATAGGATACCAAAGGCGATGACCCCGGCAGTCACGATCGAGGCCCATAAATAGTACATTGTTTCCCGTTGATGAAAGGCATACAATGCTTCGCTTTGCGACATACCGACGGAAAGATAAAAGGGGTATTGCGGTAGCTTCTGGTAATGGACAAAGCGCGGCACGTTATCGATAGGGCTGACCGTTTCTTCATTACCGCTGAGCGATCTGGCCATAATTTTTTGATAGGGCTTGGTCTGGCGCAAGTCCTGACCGAATTCGGCATTATTGTTCACGCGCCGGGCATAGGCCAGGCCATCGAGGCTGACAAAGTTGATGAGACCATTATTCCCAAGGTCGAATTTCTGATAAAAATCTGAAATATAAGCCGATTCGACCCACGTCACGACTACACCGGCAAAGGAGCCGTCGGGATGATTGAGGCTCCGGCTAAAGGGAATCCCTGCTTTCCCCGTCAAGTCCTCGTTGAGCGGCGGGCTGATGTAAAGCGACTGTGCACTTTGGTTCTGGTGAACGGTAAAATAAGGGCGATTGGCGATGTTCAGCGGTTCCGCTGTTGGGCGTGGCGGGAGCGTCGTGTAAATCGCTTGGCCGGACCCATCGAAAAGCGCCATTTCTTTGATTTTTATAGGGGTAATAATGCCTTGTTTGACTGTGTTCAGTCCCTGGTGGCCCTGTTTTTCATAAATTGATTTTAGCAGTAATAAATCCTGGTCGGTTGTGTTGATGACACTGACAATATGTTCTTCGAAGGCTTTGGACAAATTGGACAGTTCTGTATAAGTGCGCTGGATTTCGGCTTCCCGTTCTTGGGAGATTTTGAAGTAGAGCGTTCCCCAAAGGGTGGTAACAATCAAAAAAACAAAACCAAAGATCACGGATAATATCGTTTTGCTTAACGAAGACGGAGCGGTACGTAAGAGTGTAAGTGCCGAGCGGATAGATGTAGGCATGATCGAACAACCTCCTTGGACAAAAGTGTATGGCAAAAGCGGCACACCGCTCGCGGATTTTCGTCAACGCTAAATACATAAAATAAAAATAAAATACCAATTCAGATGAATTTAGTATAGCATGATTTCATTGTGGCTTCATCGTGGCGTTATATTTTCCGAAAAAGGGAAACCCGGAAATCCTTGATGCTCTCCTGATTTAACGGACCTGACAGTGATATCTTCCTGAACGTAAAACGCCCCAGAAATCTTTAATTCAAGAATTCCTGGGGCTTTATGATCGGGTTTTTTATTTAGGAGGGCCTAGGGGTAAGGAATATACGGGAATTCGCTTGTTGCGCTAACCGTTCACGCCTTTGATCAAGGGCTTGACCTCTTCGATGTTCAGGTCTTGCTGCTTGGCGATGATCAGCGTCAGCATGTGGATCGTGTTTTCCAGTCCTTTGATCAGCGGTTCAAAACGGATCAACAAGTAGCTGGCGATGGCGATCGGGAAGCCGACGTCGGCAACGCTGCGCAGGAGTTGCTCGTCCATAGGAAGGAGTCACCTCTCAGAGTTTATATGATTTTTGTTTTTGAAATTTGATTTTCTGAGGTGATGGGAGCGGGGCACCTGCTTAGGTGATCCCGCTCAAAGGTAAGAGAAGTCCGGTAATTACGGAAAGAAATTAGGGAATATCGGCTAAACGGCCGGGGTGTACAGGTCCGTCATCGTGGTTTCGACGACGACGGCGTCTTTTTTGCTCACCAGATTGCCTTTTTTGGTCGTAAAGACGTTTTTGGTGATGATCAGGTCCATTGCGTTGGCGATGGCCGTCGAATCGAGCGTGTCCAGCGGATCGGGAATGTTCAGTTGAAAGGAGCCACCTTCACTGGTGGCAAAGGTCATACGAAGTACTTTAGCCATGGTTCATTTCTCCTCTAATTTTTTATTTTACGTGATGATGATTTTTCCGCCCAAATGGGGTTCGGAGGATGAGGTTACCGGATGTAGGGCTGGATGTAAGGTAAAACCATCCTGTCAGCCTGGGATTAAGCGCTGGCGAGTGTGCCGTTGTCTTTGCGCTCGATCTGATAGAGAGTTTTATTTTGCAAACCGGCCAGTGCGGCGCCGATGTCGTAAACGTCTTGGTTGGTCGCGCCGGTGTTGATGTTGCTAAAGGTCAAGGTTTTGTACTTGGGACTGCCCGAAGTGGTTGTGCCCTCTTCAAGGGAAATGAGCAGTGCTGTGCTTTGAGGGGTTAAGGTTACTGCCATGCTTGTTCACCTCCTTTACGCTTCGATCAGTTCGGCCGTATCAACGGTCATGATCCCGGTTACGGGATGACGCTGTAATTGGCCGATAGCTTGAAGGGTGCTGTAGATGTCGGCTTGATTGCTTTCAGGGCGTAAGTTCGGGATGGCCACTTGCTTGAGGACCGGCATCCCTTGCTGATTGACGGCCGGTTGGATGACAATCATGCCGCGCCGGTAGAGGGGTTGAGCGGTAGTCGCCATAAAATAGCTCCTTTCTGTGCGGACAGACGATTATTTTGGGTGCTTGTAATGTGCGCTTGTTGTGTGAATTTTGGTAACATCATTGGGTAAAAAAATGGCCTGTCGCGAATTCGTTTGTGCATTTGCATCACCTCCTTGTGTCCCTGATTATATATGTTACAAAAACGCACGTCAAGTATCTTTTGTGAGTTTTTTGCACATCATATTTCCGTGTGCAATAACGTAACGTATAATAAGGGTATCAGGATATGAGGTGATAAAAATGGACGTAGGCAAACGCTTGAAAAAGCTGCGGGAACGCAAAGGCGTGAATCAGGAGGAAGTAGCCAATTACCTGGGACTGAAGCGCTCAACCTATACGCGCTATGAGACAAACAGCAGTGAAGCCGATTATAAGTCGTTGCGAACACTGGCGGACTTTTTTGGCACGTCCGTTGACTACATCTTGGGGCGCATGGAAAGGGACATCGATCTGCGGGCTGCCAAGCCACTGGAACGGGTACCGATTCTTGGGACGATCAAAGCGGGGATTCCACTGTTGGCCGATGAGCATATTGAGGGCGAGATCGCTGTGCCTGATGAACTGCATGCTGATTTTGCCCTGCATGTTTCCGGCGACAGTATGTCCTGGGCCGGGATCAGCGACGGCGACATCGCCATTTTGCGGCAGACCGATACGCCGCGCCCGGGCATGATTGTTGCCGCCGGCATGGATGACGGTGAGTGGCGGGCGACGCTGAAGTTTTATGTCGTGGAAGGCGGGCAAGCGTGGCTGCGGGCGGCGAATCCCTACTATGAAGATCTACCTGTAGGCCCGCACACGCGCATTCTTGGCTACGTGGTAAGCATTCAAAAGCAGCCACCGTCGCTGCAGGACTATCGCTCCATCTTGGCGGTTAAAGAAGATCGCGATACGCAGTGGGAAGGCGCGATCGAAAAAGCCACTCAAGCCGGCCTAAGTGGCGTGGAAGTGGAAAAAATGGTCGAGGTTATGGCCAAGGTGGCCAAATCAAGTGCGGTGCGCTAAGGTCTTTGTCCTTGACAAGTTAGCGGGTTGCGTAAAAAAGCAGCCTCACGATGCCAATGATTGGCTGTCGTGAGGCTGCTTTTTTCTCTGTTACGCTATCCTAAAATGGTTAACTTGTTCGTACCGTAAGAAAAAGAGCGATGAAGGGAGATAAAACCGATGGCTGAGTTGACATCAATGCCGTTTCAGCCGAAATGGCTTCAATTGCAGGGGATTTCAGCCCGTCAAATCCGGGAACACTTTGAGATCCTCTATCGAGGGTACGTGGCGACGGTCAATCGGATCCGGACAGACTTACGGACGGTGAGCCGTGAAAACGTCAATCCCCGGTACAGTTCCTATCGTGAAATGAAGGTGGAGGAAACGTTTAACCTGGATGGTGTGATTCTCCATGAATTATACTTCGAAAACCTCACCGCTCCCGGGGAACAGCCCGCTCCGGCGTTGCGGCAAGCGATTGAAACGGACTTTGGCTCCTTCGATGCCTGGGAAAAAGATTTTCGGGCTGCCGCTGCGGCGTCACGGGGATGGGCCATGTTGGCCTATGATTACCGCAGCGGTGCACTCCATAACTTTTTAGCCGATGCTCACAATGTCGGGATCGTACAGTCGTCCTATCCCTTGCTGCTCATCGATGTCTATGAGCATGCTTATTTTATCGATTATGGAGCCAATCGGGGACCCTATATCAATGCATTTTTTCAAAATATCGATTGGACTGTTGTTCTTCGCCGCTATCAACAATTGCGCAGGCTGCTAGAAGCGGGAACTCGCCGGCAGCAGTAAACCGCCGGCGGCAGTAAACTATCGTTGACGATAAATCCCGAAAGTGGTGAACAATGGCGCTGCCGCTACGTGCCAGAACCGTCGATTAGCGCTTCAGCGGTGTTGTCGTCAGGGTGGTTAACTGGGTTTTCAGTTCTTGCTCCATACGGGCCAGTTCTGTTTCGGCTTCGCGCCGTTTGGCGCGGCCGGTCTGCTGGATCTTCAGTGTTTCTTCTAAGGTGGCGATCAAGTTTGCCTGTGTTTTTTGCAGCGTTTCCAGGTCCACAATGCCGCGCTCATTTTCGCGGGCAACGCCGATGCTGTTGGTTTTCAGCATTTCCGAATTGCGAAGCAGGAGGTCGTTGGTCGTATCGGTCACCTGACGCTGCATCGCCAAGGCGCTTTGCTGGCGGTGCAAGGTGACGGCCAGGACGATTTGGTTTTTCCAAAGGGGAATCGTCGTCAAGATGGAAGACTGCAGTTTTTCCACAAGCACATGGTCGTTGTTTTGGATCAAGCGGATCTGCGGTGCTGTTTGCATGGTGACCGTCCGGCTGATCAAGAGGTCGTGAATTTTTTTGTCGAGCCGTTCGGCAAACTGGATGGCGTCATCTAAGGTTTGCAGCACTGTAGCATCATTGGTTTGTAACGCTTTTTGTTGGAGTGCCGGAATGGTTTGGTTTTGCAGTTCATCCAAGCGGTATTTGGCAGCGGCGATATAGATGTTGAGTTCGCGAAAATAAGTGCGGTTTTTCTCAAAAAGCGTTTCCAATAAGGTGATATCGCGTAAAAGTTGCAACCGTGCTTTGTCAAGCTGCTGGGCAATGTGATCGATCTCATTGCCGACGGTCTGGTAGCGAGCGAGGATTTTTTCGGTGGAGCGTTTAGCATTGCCGAAAAGCTTGGTAAAAAAGCCGCTTTTTTCGCTGCTCAGTTCACTGGGGTTAACCTCTTTGAGCTGGATCATCAAATTGCCCAGGAGTTCGCCGACGGGACCGGTGTCTTTGGCGCGGACATGATCGAGGATGCTGTCGGCGAAGCGCGAAAGTTCTGCTTGTACAGGAACGCCATATTGGATTAAGCTTTGCGGGTTTTCCGGGGTGATCTGCCCGGCCAACTGCAGCGCTTGTTTTTGTTGTTCCGGCGGCAGGGTCGCGATGGTGGCAATATCCGACGGCGCTGCTTGGGTCGCTGTGGGAACCGGCACCGCGGGAGCGCTGGGGGGGGCTGCGGGATTACCGGCCCAGGCATGAGGTGAGGTCACCTTGGGCGATGATGCCAGAGAATCGCCGGAGGGAGTAAAGGGGCCTGGTGTGGCGAAAGGATCGCTCGGTGTGCTCATTTTTTCTCTCCTTCTCCTTTGTGGTTAAAGGTGGATTTGAGGACATCGATTTCAACATTGAGATCCAAAATGTCGTTGGATAACAGGTGATGCAGTTCGGTTTCCAGCGCCCGATGCAGTTCGTCGAGGCTGCTTTCCGTTTTGGTCATGGCCGTGCGAATTTCACTGTTTTCGATGGGCTGGGCGGCCAAGAGCACATACTTTTCCATGATGGTGACGGTGGCATCCAAATAGTGATTGAAAAAAGTAGGAATTTTTTTGATGCGCTGTGGTTCTTTCTCGGCGATGGTGATGATCTGGTTGGCTAGTTTGTAGAGCCGGGAAACTTTGAGCCAGACGGTCAAGGAACGAATTTTGAAGCGAAGTCGTCCGAGGGCTCGTAATTTTTTTCGGGCTTCTTTTAACGTTTGCTCGGCAAAGTACCGATCATCACCAACGGGACCGGGAAGCAGGGCGCGCGCAGTAGAGCGTTGGCGTAGGGCATAGTTGGTCATGACGTAAGTCGCGCCGCCGCCGAGCAGGGCCGGGAGAAAGGTAAGGGGGCTGAAGGCGTAAAGCACGATAAATGCGGTGATGCCGGCGGAAGAGGCGAGAAAGACACGTTTAAGGGTGAGCAGAATCGTTTTCATGACAGTTCTCCTCGAAAGTCCGTTGTCGATGAATGGCGATGATACGTACATTATAACAACCGGGGGAAGGGGAAAAAAGGGCAATCCGGGGTTTTATGCGATTGCCAGAGATTGGCCGGCTTGATGAGGTTTGGTTGACAGGAGATCAGTAGGGGACTATGATGGCAGTACATGGTTTTAATAATAAACAATAAGGAGTCGGTAATGTATGACGGATCCCTGGCAGACCTTTGAGGGGTTGCCGCCGTTTATTCTAACGGTTTGTCAAGCCAATGGGTTTCAGAAGCCTACACCGATCCAGCAAAAAGCAGTGCCGCTGATCTTGGCCGGTAAGGACGTGCTCGCCGAGTCGCCCACCGGCACAGGGAAAACGTTGGCTTATGTATGGCCGATATTATCGCGGATGAACCCGGATATTCATCACGCGCAAGCGGTGATCTTGGCGCCGACGCGGGAACTGGCGGTGCAGATTCACCAAGAAGTGCAGAAGTTCACCCAAGGAACGTCCATCGGTGCGGTGGCGTTGATCGGCGGTGCCGATGTGCGCCGTCAAGTAGAAAAATTAAAGAGCCATCCCCAAGTTATCGTCGGGACACCGGCGCGGGTAGCGGATCTGATTCAAGCGCGGAAACTCAAGATGCACGAAGTACGAACGATCGTGATCGACGAAGCCGATATGATGCTGGAGATGGGCTTTATGGGTGTCGTGCGGGAGATCATCCGCACCACCGTCCGTGATCGCCAACTGCTTTTCTTTTCAGCAACGGTACCGGCCAAGGTGGAAACGGTCGCGCAGGGCCTGTTGCGTTCCCCCGAGGTCATTCGGGTATCGGCGCAGGAACTGGATGCGATCGCCGTAGCCCATCGCTATTATGTGTGCCGGCGGCCTGACAAAGCCGAATTATTGCGGCGCATCATCAAGAGCGGGCCGATCAAGGCGTTGGTCTTTGTCAATGACGGCGCTTTTTTGCCGCACGTGGCCAGCCGACTGCTGGAAAAAAAGGTCGATGTGGAAGTGCTGCAAGGGGAAGCACCGGCAGCCGAGCGAAGCCAAGTGATGCAAAAATTTCGCCATGGTCAATCACCGGTACTGATTGCGACGGATCTGGCGGCGCGGGGCCTTGATGTGGCTGGTGTGACCCATGTAATCCAGTATGATTTGCCGGAAAAGCTGGTCGCTTATGTACATCGTGCCGGCCGAACCGGCCGTATGGGCGCTGCCGGCCAAGTGATTTCGCTCGTTACGCCGGAAGAAGAAAAGCGTCTCTTGGCTTTTTGTGCCGAGTTAGGGATTGAAGCGGAGCGGGCTACCTTTTCCTTGGGGACGAATGAGCGAGGCGTCGGTGCCAAAAAACCGACGAAGCGTCTTAAGGAACCGGGTATGCGTTCCGGCGACCATCGGCAGTCCGCTAAACCGCAGTTTGCCAAACTGCAGTCAGCCAAACCGCAGGCGCGCACGGAGGAGGCCGGTGAATTTGAAGCTGCTTCGATTGGTCGGGCTCCTGATGCCGGTGAAGCGCCGTACCGAGGCAAAGCGCAAAAGAGCGGTGGCCAGAAGGTACTGAAAGCGCAGTCGACGGGGCATCGCTCCAAGGCCGGTTCCGGTAAACCGGGTACGAATAAGCCGGTACGCCGGGGAACGAATCGCAACAAATAAACAGGAAAACTCCGGAGAGCACCATCTCCGGGGTTTTTTTATGAAATCAAATGAAATCAAAAGAAATCGCAGGTCTGCTCCACCGGCGCCGCTAGGACGCATCGTTGTCGTAATCAGGCTAGCGATAAACCGGGTTATCGTGTATGATAATCTTATGCATTTCTCCTTGTTTAACCTTTGTTCAAGGGTAAGGTTACGGAGATCAAGGATGAGAAAAGGCCAAGTGGAGGTTAAAACCGATGATACGTAAAGGACTGCTTTTTCTGGCTTGGGTGGCCTTGATTGGTTATGCCGTTTGGTTGGCCCCATCACAGGGCAATGAGTTTCAACTGGTTGTGGACTTGCTCACCTTGCGGTGGGATGATTATAATCCCCTGGTGATTGCTGTCTTTCAGTCACTGGGGCTGTTTCCGCTGATGCTAGCGGCGGTGGTGCTTTTTGACCGACGTGAACAGGATGTGCCGGCGTGGCCCTTTGTTGCTTTATCCTTTGTCCTGGGCGGGTTCGCGCTGTTGCCGTATTTTGTGCTACGCCAGGAAGGATACACTTTTCTGGGCAAGCGCCGTGGCTGGGTACGCTGGTTGGACTCGCGTATTTTGGGCGCACTGACCTTGGTGGCCGCGGCGGTCTTAAGTGTCTATGGGTTGATCTGGGGTGATTGGTCCGCTTATCTTACGGAATTCCGACAAAATGGTTTGGTCCATATCATGTCGATTGACTTTTTTGTGTTGCAGTTTTTGTTTGCGTTGACCCTAAGCGACGATATGATGCGGCGCGGGTATTGGAACGGAGCAACCTACTGGATGGCTTGTTTGTTGCCGTTCGTCGGGCCGGCATTGTATTTGACGATTCGACCGCCGCTGTTAATTGAGCGGCGTGTATGGAACTGATCCCCTTAGGTACATACTCACTGGTTACATAGACAATGAAAGCTACACACATAAACATAATGAACGCTACATACATAATAAAAAAAAGACGCGAGGAATTTCGTTTCCTGGCGTCTTTTTGTATCTTATGATGCCGTTGTGGTGATGGTGGCGGTTTGGGTCGCTTCGTCCCAGGTGACGGCGATACCGAATAGTTCCTGAACAGCAGGCAGCGGTATGTAGAGGCGGTCATGGAAGAGGACCGGTGCGTTGCTGAGCTGGCGTGGTTGCTCGTTGATCCAAGCTTGTTTCTGCGCTGGGGTCAGACGAATCTGGCGATCTTGGTAGCTGATGATGGCCGACTGGGTAGCGCCGTCCCAACGGATGGGGGCGCCAAGGGTAGTACTGACGGCGCGGAGGGGAACAAGCAGTTGTTCAATCTTGGGGCAGAAAAAGGGTTGAGCATCGGTGAAGGCGAGATCTTTTTGATTGAGCAATACCCGCGGCCCGGCGGCGGTTTGAAAGGTAAGTTCAAAGGCGGGGATATTGGGCTGGTTATACATATCACTGACAGCACTGACCGGGACGATGAGGCGGTACGTTGCTTCCGGTTGCAAGGGTTGCTGTGGGTAGATGGTGAGCTGGCGATCATCGATCTTGGTTTGAATCGATAGGGCTTGGTTTTGCCCATCACGGAGGGCAATGTCACCATAACTTGTGCAAGGGGAGACGGCGTGACTAAAGACGATGATGATCTCTTTTAATGGTAAGGTTGCTGTTGCCCCGTTCACGGGCGAGGTGGCCGTCACTTGCGGCGGCGCTGGCGCACCGGCCGGCGGATGGGACGGACCGCAAGCGAGGGCGAATGTGAAGGGGAAGCAGAGGCCGCTGATCAGGAGTAACAGCAGGAGTTGGGGCCAGTAAGCCTTGCGCATGGGTATCGACTCCTTCATCCATGAAGATTTATGATTGGCCTTTTTCCTTGGCAATGCGGGACAGTTGTTCCCGTTTGTCCTTGGGAGGAATGTGCAGATGGGTGCGGCGATGTAAG
Organism: Heliophilum fasciatum; assembly: GCF_004341395.1. Lineage (GTDB taxonomy): Bacteria > Bacillota > Desulfitobacteriia > Heliobacteriales > Heliobacteriaceae > Heliophilum > Heliophilum fasciatum. Next base: position 37,543 of record NZ_SLXT01000002.1, on the reverse strand, counting down.
GTCATGGCGCGACGAGAACAACGCTGGATGCAAGCACCGCAGCCGATGCAGCGTTCGGTAAGCACCATGGCTTGACGGCGTGTTTTGGCACCGGGTTCGCTGTCGATCAGTGCCAGTGCGTGCACATGGCAGGCGTCCACACAAGCACCGCAACCGGTACACCGGGCCGCGTCGATGACGGGGATGTAATTGGAAGGGTGAACGGAAGGGATGCCTTGCTCGTTCAGCACACGCAAGGCGCCGCAACAGCAGCCGCAACAATGACAAAGATAAGCGGGGCGGTTTTGCACGTTATCGGCCAGGTGAACGAGACCGAGCTTTTCCGTTTGTTCCAGCACACGCAGCAGTTCGTCCACCGTGGCGGGACGGGCAAAACCGCGGCGGACGAGGAACTCGGAAGCGGTGCCTAAGGAAGTGCAAACATCTTGCAACGGTGCATCACAAGCGGTGCCGCGATGCCAGGCCTGGTGGCGGCAGTAGCACATGGTCAAAGAGCCGCCGCCGGCGTCGCGGATCATGGCGGACGCTTTTTCGTAAGGCATCACTTCGGTTTCCACGGCCGCGTCGGGCAGGGTGCTTTCATAAGGCCAGGTTTGAAACATTTTGGTCTCAGCGCCGAAGAAGGATTCACTGACACCACGTTCCAGGTGGTACTGCTCAAAGAGATGCGCCAGATCATGCATCGGTAATTGGTCAGTCACACGCATAAAGGTATATTCAAAAAAACCGATGACAAGCGGGCTAAGCATGTAAAGACTTTTACCTTTGCGGGGAACATCAATGATCAGGCCTTTATTGGCCATGGATTCCAAGTGCGCATGAACCGTTGCTTCCGGAAGTCCGGACGCTTTGGCGATTTTGTCACTGGTGGTAAATCCTTGGGGAAAGGTACTGCCGATCTGCGCTTCTGGTTCGGAATACATGATGTGCAGGATTTGCATCAGCGTTTCATTCATGGGAGCACCGGTGGGGTTTTGATCCAACCGATGAGCGAGCGCACGGAAAACGTCGGCTTTGCCGATGCCGAGATGACCCACAGGGTTCACTCCTTACTATGGTTGCGTCCATGTGATGCAAGTGTATCACAATTACTGCGAAGAATCATTTGTCTCGGCGTGAGATTTGCTGGTATGACCAAGAAGTTATATAAAAGAATATTGATCCTTTTCGATGACAGGTGTATGATGCGAAAGATACCGGAGCGCAAGATACGCGTAAGGGTAAGGTGAGGAAAGGTAGGAGAACGGTAGTTATGGTAGGATCGTTGTTGTTGACCTTATTGCCCATTGTCGTGATTGTGTTGCTGATGACCTGGCGACACTGGGCAGCCGATGTGAGCGGTGTTGTAGGATGGTTGGTGACACTGTTGGTAGCGGGAGTTTTCTTTCATACGTCCCTGGAAGTTGGGCTTCGGGCCAGTCTCGCCGGGACGATTGCTTCGTTTCCTGTTTCCCTGATGGTGGCCGCGTCCATTTTCCAAATTTCCTTTATGGAAGCAACAGGGGCACTGCGCCGAATTGTGGTTTTTGTCAAAATGTTAGCACCAACGGATCGAGCGGTGCAGATCATGCTACTCAATGTCGGTGCCGGGACACTGCTGGTTTCGATCGGGGCCACACCGGTTTCGATTTTACCGCCGATCTTGTTGGCGTTGGGATACTCGGCTTTTGTGGCCGTCGCTTTGCCGGCCATCGGTTTTGATGCTTTATGTACCTTTGCCCTGCTCGGTGCGCCGCTGGTGGTCTATGCCGACTTGACGGGGACGCCCCTGGTGCAATCGGCACAAGTCTTTGCGAAGTTCTTGCCGGTCATTTCGACAATGATCGGCTTTGGGATGCTTTGGATTGTGGGGCGCTGGAAGCTGGTCAAGGAAGGTTTTATTCCTTGTGTGCTCGCTGGTGTGACCAACGGCGGCATGGCGCTGGCAATCGCTTGGATCCCGGCGCTAAATGCCGGCGTGGTGTTAACGGGTGTCATTGCCGGAACCGCGACGATTTTGATGATGCTGCTTTATCTGAAACTGCTGGGGAAACCGATCTTAGATCCCAACTTGCTGACCGATGAAGACCGTGCTGTCGAGAGAAACATGTCGCTGGGCAAAGCGCTGTCACCATGGCTGATCTTGGTATTCTTGTTGATGGTGACGAATTTTTACGGGCCGATCTATGACTTTTTGTTTAAGGCCATGGCCATGCCGGTCACGGTGATCCCTAATCAGCCGATCAAAACGCGGTTGCTCTGGAACGCCTATACCTGGGTCGTGATCAGCACCTTGCTGTCCGTATTAATTTTGCGGCCGTCAGGAAAGGCTTGGCGCGAGACGCTGACCAAATGGGGACGGCGGGCACCACGGCCGACACTGGCGGCAGCCATCTTCTTTGCCATTGCCTTTGTGATCAACAACTCGGGGATGCAGAATGTCGGCGGTGCCTGGAAGCTGGTTGAACCCAGTTCCAATATGATCTGGGTATTGGCGAATGCTTCTTCTTCATTCTTTGGTAGCTTTTATCCTTTTGTCAGTGCTTTTCTGGGGCTTTTCGGCGGTTTTGTCAGTGGCTCCGAAGCGTCGACAATTGCCATGTTTACGAAGTATCATTTGCTGACGTCAGAAATGCTCCATGTCGATGCTTTGTTAGTTACGGCAGCTACGGCGATTGGCGGTGGCTTAGCCAGCGTGATTTCGCCGGCTAAGTTGCAGAATGCAGCAGCGACGATTGATGCGCTGGGGATTGAAAGTCAAGTGATCAAGACGGCTTTTGCCATTTCCCTGTTGTTGACGACGATCACAGCGGTGATGGCAATGATTTTTATCTACATATAATTAACGCGTAAGCGGCCGCAAAAAAACAAGTCCCTTCACAGCAGGTGTGAGGGGACTTGTCTTTTATTCCATTTCGGCGCGTGGGAACGTGACGGTAAAAGCAAAGGAGGATCCTTGGCCCAGTGCACTTTCTACTTCGATCTTGCTGCTCATGAGATTGGCAATACGACCGGCCAAGGTTAAGCCCATGCCAATACCGCCGTAGTGGCGGGTTGAGGAACTGTCACCTTGCATAAACGGTGTAAAGATGCGCTCCAAGGTGGTGGCTTCGATGCCCACACCGGTATCGGTGACAGAGAAGCGCAGTTCAACGGATTTATCGGTTACATTTACGCTTTGCACTTTGATATAAATATGACCATGGGTGGTAAATTTGACAGCGTTGTCGAGCAGGTGAAGGAGAATTTGCTCAAGCTGCAGCGGATCACCCATAATTAGCAAGTTACTTTGGGGATCCATATCGAGATGGATTTCGGTGTTTTTCTCCTTGGCTTGGGCGATAAAAGGTCCTGCAACTTGCTGAACTAACGGACCGGGTTGAAAGGGAATATGACATAAACAAAAAGTGCCGCTGTCAAGTTGGGAGTAGGTCAGAATGTCGGTGATCAACATGGTCAGTTTTTGGGTAGAACCTTGGATGATCTGCAAAAATTCTGCTTGTTCTTCCGTAAGCTCAGTCTCTTCCAGTAATTCGGACATGCCTGTGATGGCATTTAGTGGCGTCCGGAGTTCATGACTCATGATCGATAAAAACTCACTTTTCACCATATTCGCCGATTCGGCTAGTTCTTTGGCGTTAAGCAGTTCTTTTTCAGTTGCTTGTTGTTGCTCCATCTGTATGCGAATTTGCCGGGCCATCTGGTTGAAAGCATTGATGACCGTTGTAAGCTCTTGCGGAGCGGTTTGTTCAATCTGCTCCAGGGGGCCGTTGGAACTATGGTCTTGAATTTTGTTCGCCAACCGGTAGATGGGATTCACGATGGTTCGTTCTAAGAACCAACTTAGCCCGAGGATGATCAACAATGAAACCAAAAAGGTGATAAAGGCATTGGTGCGGATGACCTGCAGGGTAGAACTGTATAAGGTACGGGATTTACCAATGGAGAGGGAACCGAACGGTTGGTAAAATATGTCCAACAGGCCCGTGGTGGCCCATAAGGCATCAGGGCTTTCGGTAATTTGGTTTTCCTTGATCCAGGCCGGTAAGTTTGGCGTAGTCAGTTCCGGGTTCGAAATGATGTGTTGGCGCCCTTGGGGCAGGTCATAGGTGATCGCCAAAGGAACGCCGAGAGAGGACGAAATATTCTCAAGAAAAGCGGAGTCAATTTTTTTACCAAGCAGGAGCAAGCCCTGCGGTGGGCCCGTTGATTCCGAGGTTAAAAACGGTAAAATGGCCACGAGGTACGGTTCGTCTTCGAAGAGAATGTAGCCTCGCATTTGTGTGGGCCCAAAGGACTGCAGCAACTGCTGAACTGCCGGATGGCGAAGTAAGGCCACGCCTGAAGCGGTGGCTTCACCGTAACTGGCGAGAATATTGGTCTTTTGATCGGTGACCAGTACCAGGTCGAGATCGAAGTTCTCCGGTGTCCACTCGGCAAAGTTTTCGTGCAGCCATCGGACATCATGGTCACGGACTTTTGTATACGCTTCATCCCAGGTGGTGTTATCTTTGGCCGTTTTCATCAAACTGTCGACTTCGCTATTTAACAACACCAGGACATTGCTAATGTCATTGAGGGCATCTTTATGCTCTAACTTGGTTAAGTTGCTTGATAGTGAGGAATTGGTGATCAGCAAGTAGATCAGCAACGGTAGCAATCCTACCGAAAGCAGTGCTACCCGTACGGTGGTGCGTATGGTGTCAGGAGTAAAACGGAGGTTTGGCATACAAGGCCCCCCTTTTGCCGGATAAATATAAAAGCGTGTCAATGATTTCTGAGCATCACCTCTATTACACTATGATTCCACCGGTGTGGACGGTTGAATTTGCGATAACGCTTCCGCCCAGTGGGCAGCTTCGATTTGCATTTGCTCGGTAACGGACGAATCCAAGGTAGCCGGCCAAGTGTCCATATCACGACCGAGGATATCATGGAGGGCGATCAGACCGGCTTTGGCGCAGAGCAACGCCAAATCGGCACCGCTGTACCCTTCGGTTTGGGCGGCCAATGCGTCGAGATCGACATCGTCGGCGATAGGCATTTGCCGGGTATGCAATTGTAAGATCTGTGCACGGCCGGCTTGATCGGGGAGGGTGACGCGGATCTGGTAGTCGAAGCGGCCGGGACGAAGCAAGGCCGGATCAAGGATGTCCAGCCGGTTGGTCGTGGCAATGACAACTACTTGGGAACGACGGGTGAAACCGTCCATCAGGGAAAGAAACTGGGCGATGAGTGTGGCTTCAAAGGAGGAGGTTGCGCGGTTGCGATCAAAAGCAAATGCGTCGATCTCATCAAAGAAGATGATGCTCGGCGCCATTTTTTCGGCTTGGGTGAAGAGTTCGCGCAAGCGCTGTTCGCTTTGACCGTGCAGGGAGGAAAGGAATTCGGGGCCTTTAACGGAAAAAAAGCGGGCATCTACTTCTTGGGCAACAGCCTGCGCGAGCAGCGTCTTGCCGCAACCGGGAGGGCCGTACAGCAAGACCCCTTTCGGTGGTTTGATACCCAGCGTTTGGATCAGATCGGGGTAACGAAAGGGCAGTTCCACGGCTTCGCGCATCAGGCGAACTTCGGATTTTAACCCACCCACATCGAGATAGCTGATCGGTTGAGTTGGCTCGACCGGTTCAAAAGAGAAACTACTGTCCCAGCCGTTGCGCGACGGTAGAGCTTGGGCAGGACGGGTAGCACCGGGCTGCGCAGCTTCGGTTTTCGTTGCGAAAAAATCCGGTATGGGCTGGTTTTCGCTGTTGGGATTGGCCCGTTCAATGCCGATCACTTCCGTGCCGGCAAAACGATAGGTCCATGTGGGATCGTAACGGGGATCGATGGTAGCAGGTAGCCTTTTTATCTGGCTTCGTATGTAGTCCCAATCCAGGCGAGGACAAAGGCGGCAGTGGCGCTGTTCCGCTTGCTCATGAAGCAGTGTCAAAAGGGCATCTTGATCCAGGTGAAAGACACCGTTGCCATCAACGTGGCCGCAGTGATACCACCGAGGTCCATTGGTGCCGGCGTCGAGCATGTCCACAATCAAGTAACGGCAACCGGGACGAAATCGTTCCGTTCCCGTAATGGGTGCGTCGCTGCTCTGGTAACCGCCGTTGCAGTGACGCCGGGAATCATCGGCGCGCAGGGCTTCTTGAAGGCAGCCGATCACTAAGGTGAACTGGGCAAAGGAAAGCGGTTCACCGTTGACCGTGACCGCCGGTTCCGGCCCTTTGCTCAACAGCGGCCAAAGTTGGCATAACGCTTGCAGATCGGTGTCACTGCCGCTGAAGGTTAACTGCCCGGTACGCCGTCCCTGAAGAAAACGGGTGAGCGTAAAAGAGGGGTGGCGGCGAGCCACGCGCCAGGTATTCCAGCTTTGCCGGGACCAAGAGAAGGGCAGGTGAAGTTGAATATGCATATTAATCATTGTGTTTCTTCCTTGTTTGTTTTGAGTTGTGCTTCATCGGTGGTTGTGCTTCAATTGTGCGATCGAGCTTGTATCGCTGTCAAGCGAAACTACGCCCCAGCCCACCGTGGCAGGCTTTGACAGAATGTAGAGAAAGGGTAAACACTGTTTTGAACGACTAATTTGAATTTTTTGAAACTATACTTTTATCACGTGCGAGAACCCGTTATAATAGGGTTATACCGTACAAGCGGTAGCTCAGAGAAGGTTTCTTGCCACCCTTGTTGATCAGTAGCAAAAGGAGGAAGCACAATGACGTCAATAGAAACCAAACCAAGAGATCTCTGGGCGGCTACGGCTGCAGGTCGGATCGCATCCCATGCGGTAGCCCATGGAGTACCCTTAGAGGAAAGTATGAGCGAACGCTTAGCAGCGTCGATACCGTCACCGGTGGCGGTGGAGGAATTGCAGCAGCAGCAGTCCCTGTGGTTGGCCGAGACCGAAGATTGCCCTTTTTTACCGGAAGTGCAATTGTTGGCCCGTCGTTTTGCTTTACCTGCAGGGGGCTGGGAAGCCATCAGCATCTTGGCCGATTTTATCTACCAACGTTACGCCTTTGTCATCGCCCCGGCGGGACGGATTGAGGACATGTTGCAGCAGAAAAAAGGAACGGTCCAGGATTTTGCTCATCTTTTCATCGCTATCTTGCGTGCAGGCCAAATCCCGGCACGTTTGATCAGCGGTGAGGTAACCGATCCAACCTTGCGCGGGTACGGTGGTAACCACACTTGGGTGGAATTTTGGCTGCCTGAGGTGGGCTGGGTAGCGATTGATCCTGCGAATAACCGGGTCGTCGGCGATGGCTACCGGCAATCGTAAGGATTGTATGGGGTAACAAGGCATTTTGTCCAGAGATTTAAAAAATTTGCGACCATTGTCTTGCGCAATCATTACCGTTTCCATTACAATCATTTTCGATAGCCAACAAAATAAACTACAGGAGGGACAGCATTGACTCAGAATCTGGACAATCTACTTCAAATGAGTGCTGCATATCCGCCGCCGGCGCGCGTGACCGATGTAGCAAACTTGAAAAATTATGACGAAGTCTACGCTCGTTCGGTTGCTGACACCGATGGTTTCTGGGGTGAAGTAGCCTCGGAATTATCGTGGTTTAAGCCCTGGGAAAAAACGTTAGACTGGCAGTGTCCCCATCATCGTTGGTTTGTTGGCGGGCAAGTAAACATTACATACAATGCCCTTGATCGTCACCTGACCAACGGCAATCGCAATAAAGTTGCCTTTATCTGGTTAGGCGAAGACGGCACGGAACGGCAGATCACCTATGGGCAACTGCATGGTGAAGTATGCCGCGCTGCCAGCGCGCTAAAATCGCTGGGTGTTGGCAAAGGCGATCGCGTCATCGTTTATATGCCGCTGACGCTCGAAGGCGCCATCGTCATGCTTGCTTGCGCCCGTATCGGCGCAATCCACAGTGTGGTCTATGCCGGCTTAGGTTCGGGCGCTCTCCGTGAGCGGATTGATGATTCGCAAGCCAAAGTGGTCTTTACGTCCGATGTCACTTTCCGCCGCGGTAAAGCCGTGCCCTTAAAGCCCATCGTTGATGAAGCTGTTCTGGAAGCTGCTTCGGTGGAGCACGTCGTGGTCTGGCGCCGGGTCACCAATACAGAACTGACCGGCAAAGAAATGGACTACCAAGACTTCATCGCCCGGGGAAGCAAAGATTGCCCGGCCGAAGTCATGGATGCGGAAGATCCGCTGTTCATCCTTTACACTTCCGGCACAACGGCCAAACCGAAAGGTATCGTGCACGTTCATGGCGGTTATATGGTCGGTATCTACTACATGGCCAAAGCCTTCATGGACTTCAAACCCGATGATGTGTACTGGTGTACTTCTGATATCGGCTGGATCGTCGGTCACTCCTACATCGTCTACGGTCCGCTTGTTGCCGGCGTAACGACGGTGTTCCGTGAAGGCGCACTGGACTTCCCCGATCCCGGCAAACCTTGGGAAATCGTCGAGAAATACGATGTTTCCGTTATGTTTACCGCCCCGACGGCGATTCGCTTACTGATGAAATACGGCAATGAATGGCCGCAAAAATACAATATCTCCAGCCTGCGTTACATGATCTGCGCCGGCGAACCCTTGAACCCCGAAGCATGGCGCTGGGCTTACGAGCACCTGATCTCGCCCCATGATGGGTTCTTGGTGGACAACTGGTGGCAAACAGAAATTGCCGGACCGACGCTGGGTACGTTGCCGATCATGGCGGCTAAACCCGGTAAAGTGGGCCGTCCGTTGCCCGGTGTTATCGCCGAGGTCGTTGATGCCGAAGGCAACCCGATGGAAGCCAACAAAGGCGGGTTGCTCGTCTTGCGGAAGCCGTTGCCGCACATGATGAAAACGATCTTCAACGATCCTTACCGTTATGCCGAAGTCTGGGATCGCATTCCCGGCAGCTATGCAACTGGTGACATGGCGGTCATGGACGAAGAAGGCTACATCGCCGTTCTGGGTCGCGCGGATGACGTCCTGAACATTGCCGGTCACCGTATCGGTACGATGGAAGTCGAAAGTGCCCTCGTTTCGCACCCGGCCGTTGCCGAAGCCGCAGCGATCGGCAAGCCCGATCCGGTCAAAGGCGAAGTCTTGAAAACCTTCGTCACCTTGCGGTTAGGTTTCGAGCCGTCGCCGGAACTGGAGCAAGAATTGATCAAGCACGTGAAGAAGGAACTGGGTCCGATCGTGATCATCTCCGAACTGGAATTTGCGACGAAACTGCCCAAAACCCGTTCCGGGAAAATCATTCGTCGACTCCTGAAGGCTCGTGAGATGGGACAAGATCCTGGCGATCTCACAACACTGGAAGAATAACAACGTTACAAAATACGTAGGATTACTGCCGGATGGCTCTTTACGGATGAGCGCCGGCAGTTTTCTTTATCTTTTTTTGTTGTGATCATTCGAATTGCAGGATATCGGCAAAAAATGCCGAAGAGAAGGGACGTTGAAATATGAGCGCAGACCAACAAGCGCGATTGATCCAGTGGGATCATGGTGTGGCGCAATATGATTTGATGTATGGCGGACAACCGGAATGTGCATCAGGCTATGTGATTACCGGGGCCGTTCCCACGTTGATCGAAACCGGAACGAGCGGTGCTTTTGAAAATACATTGGCGGCTTTACAGGCACTGGCCATCGCTCCGCAGGATGTGCAATATGTGATCGTTACGCATATTCACCTTGATCATGCCGGTGGTGCCGGTCGGTTGCTGCAAGCATTGCCCAATGCCAAGTTGGTCGTTCATCCTCGTGGTGCCCGGCACATGATCGATCCGACCAAACTGATCGCCAGTGCCCGCGAAGTCTACGGCGACTCTTTTGAACAACTTTTTGACCCGATCGTTCCGGTACCGCAGGAACGAGTGATCTTAGCGGAAGACGGCATGACGCTGGCCCTGGACGGACGAACCCTAACGCTCTTAGACACGCCCGGCCATGCTCGTCATCATGTGGCTATTTATGATGATTTATCACGGGGGATTTTCAGTGGTGATACCATCGGTTTAACTTTCCCTGCTCTGAACCAATTGGGGGCACGTTTTTATTGCCCTACCTCATCGCCGACGCAATTTGATCCGGCAGCGTTGAAAGCCACTTTGACCCGATGTGCAGCGCTTCAACCGGAAGTGATCTACTTTACCCATTACGGACGCCATGAAGGTGCCTTAGCGATTATTGAGCAGAACTTGCAGTGGATCGATACCTATGTCCAGCTGGGCCAAGTTCATTATGATCGTCAGGAAGGTTGGAGCAGTATTGCCCGGGCTATGCGCCAGGCCTTTTATGAACAACTGCAACAACAAGGTATCGGGCCGGAGCAGCCGGAGTTGGCTACCCTGGAATTTGATCTGGAACTAAATGCGAAGGGCTTAGCTTGTTTTCTTGACCGGCAACGGGATTAACGGAGTTAGGTGCCTAATTCCGACCGTATGAGGGAAGCTGAATAAATTAAAAAAGGAAAAATATTGCACGGTAGCAGGAAAAAGAACAAAAAGGTTGAATTCATCTTTGCAGTGAAATAAAAGTTCCGTGAAAACTGGCTTTGGATATTAAAGAAGCAAATTGATATAGCGAGTACGGAGAAGAGGTGTGGTCGCTCTGTTTGAAATTGATAATGGCCCCTTGAATATGGTTACCATCCGGGTGCTTGGTGTCGGAGGAGGCGGGGGCAATGCCCTTAACCGAATGATTGACCATGGCGTTCAAGGCGTAGATTTTATTGCGATCAACACCGACGCCCAGGCGCTGAGCACCTCCAGAGCAGAACAACGGGTACAAATCGGCACACGCTTGACCAAAGGCCTTGGTGCTGGGGCGAATCCACAAAACGGACGACTGGCAGCGGAAGAAAGCCGTGAGCTCCTCAAAGAAGTAGTATCCGGTGCCGATATGGTTTTTGTTACGGCTGGATTAGGTGGAGGAACAGGAACGGGAGCAGCGCCGGTGATCGCCCGCATCGCGAAGGAAATGGGGATATTAACGGTAGGCGTTGTTACCTGTCCCTTTGCTTTTGAAGGACGAACACGAGCTCGTCATGCCCAAGCCGGCTTGCGTGAGTTGGAGTCGGCTGTGGATACGCTGATTACCATTCCCAATGATCGCTTATTAGGAATTGTCGATAAACGTACGACGATGACCGAAGCCTTTCAATATGCCGATGATGTATTACGGCAAGGGGTCCAGGGGATTTCCGATTTGATCGCTGTACCTGGCCTGATCAACCTTGACTTTGCCGATGTGCGCGCGATCATGCATAACGGAGGGCCTGCGATGCTTGGCGTAGGCAGCGCTTCCGGTACCAATCACGCCATGGCTGCGGTGAAAAAAGCGATCTCCAGCCCCTTGCTGGAACGGACACTGGATGGGGCTACGGGCGTATTGATTCACTTTACAATGGGGGCCTCCTTGTCTTTGATCGATATCAATGAAGCAGCCGAGATTGTTACGCAGATTGCCGATCCGGAAGCGAACATCATCTTTGGTGCCAATATCGATCCGCTGCTCGGCGATAAGGTCTCCGTAACGATCGTAGCTACCGGATATAAGAACAGCGATGCGATGGCCGGACAACCGGCTGTTTCGCAACCGGCGGGGCGAGCCGAAGGGCAGGCAGGACAGCAATTCAGCGGTGGTCAACAACCTGCCATAGGGCAATCTTCAATCGGGCAACCTACGGTAGGCCAGCAACCGCTGCCAACGCCGGCCGGTTCAAGAAGTCAAACCATGGAGACGGTTGCGCCATCGGCACCGCCAACGATGCCGGAGACCAAAGAATTTGTACGTGAAGAGCTGGATATCCCCGCTTTTTTGCGTAAATATCGTTAAGGATCGTCAGTCCTCAGTCCCGACAATTAAGACAACGTCGTCGCTTTTGCGTCGGCGTTTTTCTGTATTGCCTGAAGAAATTGAACCATTGGAGCGTAAATACATAAGAAAACAATAATTAGGAATGATTACTGATTGACAAAGAACTGGAATTACGGCAAAATAAATGAGACGTGATAACCGAGGGCATGCGTTTTTGATCCATATTAAGGAGGAAACAACGTGAAACCGATCAAGTTGAAGGACAACGTGTATTGGGTTGGCGCCATTGACTGGGATCTCCGTGAATTTCATGGCTATTTGACCCAGCGGGGTTCCACCTATAATGCGTATTTGATCATTGACGAGAAAATTACCTTGATTGATACAGTAAAACATTATCTCACTGATGAGATGTTGGAGCGGATTTCCCATCTGGTTGATCCGGCTAAAATCGATTATATTGTGTGTAACCATATTGAGATGGATCATTCGGGTTCCGTGCCGCGGATGATGGAATTGGCGCCGAACGCGACCATTTGCACATCGGTCAATGGCGCGAAAACCTTAAAAGCACACTTCAAGAAAGATTACCCTGTGAAGGTGATAAAGTCTGGCGACAGCTTATCGATTGGTCAGAAAACCTTGAATTTTGTCCATACGCAAATGGTCCATTGGCCCGACAGCATGGTTACGTACCTGGCAGAAGATAAAATCCTTTTCTCCAACGATGCCTTCGGCCAGCATTATGCCTCTTCTGAGCGTTTTGACGATGAGCTTTCCTCACACATCGTCATCGAAGAAGCGCGCAAATACTATGCCAATATTGTGCTTCCCTACGGCATGCAAGTGCAAAAAGCCTTGGCGGCCGTCGAAAAAATGGATATCGATATGATTGCAACGAGCCATGGTGCGATTTGGCGTACCCATGTCCGTGAAATTATTGAGGAATATAAAAAATGGGCGGCCAACATTACCAAGCCCAAAGCGGTCATTGTTTATGATACGATGTGGGGTTCGACCGATCTGATTGCTCGTTCACTGGCCCGTGTGTTTGAAGAGAAGGACATTCAAGTGCGGATGTGCATCTTAACATCGAACCATATTTCAGACATCATGACCGATCTGATTGAAGCGAAATACATTTGCGTAGGTTCGCCGACGCTGAACAATAATATGCTGCCGACGGTTGCCGGTTTCTTGGCTTATCTCAAAGGGTTGGCACCGAAAAACCGCACTGCCCTTGCTTTTGGTTCCTACGGATGGGGCGGACAAAGCATTCAGCTTGTGGACGATATGCTCAAAAGCTGCGGATTTGACATGCTGGAACAAGTTCGCGTCAACTATATACCGGATGAGGCGGAACTGCAGGCAATCCGTGAGCGAGTTCAGGCCGCCATCAACTAACACTACGTTGCAAGCCCGCTGATCCGATTTTCAGCGGGTTTGTACTTATTGCCTGCTTATTGTTAACAACCGGCGATATTTAGAAGGAGCGTTATTTTCATTGGCTAAGCAAGTCCTGTTTCTGTTACGTCAAGCCAACTATACGTCATTAAAAAGTGCCATCGGGAATTTGTTTCTTGCGGTCATCAAGTTTTTTGCCTTTACGTTTACCGGTTCCCTGGCGATGCAGGCCGAAGCGATCCACAGTTTTAACGACGGCTGCGCCCAAGCGGCGGTTTTTGTGGGATCGGTCTTTGCTTCGCGCAAACCAACATCATCGTTTCCGAATGGGTTTGGGCGCCTTTCCAACTTGATTGTCCTCTTTGTGGCAATTTTTATGGCTTATAACGCCGAGCACATGATCCAGAAAAGTTTTCATGTCCTGCTGGCACCGGCAGCATCGCCGGCCGCAGGTTTTTTCTGGAATATCGTAGTGCTGGTAAGTGCCTTTGTCGTAGATGGGTTCGTGCTTTACCAAGCCATGAAAGATATCGGCAAGGAAGTCGAAAGCCCGGCACGAGGGTGGGAATTGGTTAAATTGTCATTGCGATCGTACCACCTGGCCACACCGGAAACACGGCTGGTGTTTTGGGAAGATCTATTGGCCACAGGGGCGATCTTCATCGCCGTAGCCGGGATTACCGCGGCCCATCTGGGTGTGGCACCGTGGGGTGACAGCCTGGCTGGGTTGATTATCGGTGTATTGCTCTTTGGCATTGCGGTGAACGTTGCTTGGGAAAACATCAAGGGTTTGATCGGCTATACGGCACCGGAGGAAGTGGTCGAGGAAATTGCCGAAGCGATTATGGAAGTTGAAGGTGTGGAAGACCTTTATGAGTTGGATGTGGTACAGGAAGGCGCCTTTTTGGATGTGGACGGCACCATCGAACTGCCCGAGACCATGTCCGTTGGCGAAGCGGAAGATGTGAAAGATGAGATCGAGCGGCGCCTCAAAAAGATCTATCCGAACATCCATAATGTGACGTTAGGGATTCATGAAGACGATGAATTAAGTCGTTGGGGCTCCCGTGAGTATGTTCGCTTGCGGCGCAAGGCGCCAGCGTGTAAACTTGTAAAGGTAGCAGTTAGCACCCGTAAGAAATAGAAACGGAGTGCATGAATCTAGGGGAGAATGAGGGGGAGCATCCATGGCTGTCATCGTGATTGGCCACCGGCATCCGGACACAGATTCGATCTGTTCGGCCATCAGCTATGCTGCATTGAAGCAGCAATTAACCGGGAGAGAGTATATCGCGGCTCGGACCGGGAACATCAAAGCAGAAACGCAATTTGCGTTAGATACCTTCAATGTTGCTGCACCGGAACTGGTGCTAGATGTACGCTCGCGCGTTTCTGACATGCTGGGCAATGAAGCACCGATTACGGTTTCGCCCGACACGCCGATTCGCGAAGTCGGGATTCTGGCCCGAACCAACACCACCAAGTCTTTGCCTGTGGTTGATGATCATGGTCGGTTATTAGGTGTGATTTCCTTAGGCGATATTACTCAGCGTTATTTAAGCTTAGATGAACTTAAAGATCTGGAGCGTATGCATTTTACCTTGGGCGGTGTGTTGCGGACCATGGGGGGGCGCTTCCTGGTGCCGGCCAATCCGGAAACGCAATTGCGCGGTAAGGCAATGATCGCTGCGATGAACGTAGAAACGATGGCGGCGCGCATTGAGCCTGGTGATGTAGTGCTCGTCGGTGACCGCGAAGATGCGCACCTGGCGGCACTGGAAGCCGGTGCAGGTTGCTTGATCGTGACCGGTGGCTTTGCCATCACATCGCGTGTTCAGAAAAAAGCATACGATCTGGGCACGCCGGTGCTGTCGGTACCTCATGATACCTTCAGCACGGCCCGTTTGCTGGGGCTCAGTGCGCCCGTATCGACACTGATGCATACGGAAGGGATGATCACCTTCCAACCCGATGATTTTGCTGATGATGCCCGTAAAGTCATGTTGGAAACGCGTTTTCGTAACTATCCCGTCGTCGATCAAGATAACAAGTTCATCGGCGTCGTGTCCCGTTACCACCTGTTGGCCCTGCAGCGCAAAAAGGTGATTTTGGTCGACCACAATGAAAAAAGCCAAGCTGTTGCCGGGTTGGATCAAGCGCAAGTGCTGGAAGTCATTGATCACCACCGCGTCGGCGATGTACAGACCGGCGAGCCCATTTACTTCCGCAGCGAACCGGTGGGCTGTACCGCAACGATCGTGGCCGGGATGTATGAAGAAAATGAGATCGAACCGTCGAAGGAAATGGCCGGCTTGATGCTGTCGGCAATTTTATCCGATACGGTGTTGTTCAAGAGCCCTACCTGTACGCCCCGTGATCGCCGGACCGCCGAAAAGCTGGCCGCCATTGCCGGTGTGGACATCATGGAGTATGGTACGGCGCTCTTTACGGCCGGATCTTCCTTGGAGGGGCGTTCCGCCGAGGAGATCATCTACCAGGACTTCAAAGAGTTTCATTTCGGTGACGTGGCCTTGGCCATCAGCCAAGTGGAAACGATGGATGCCGTCGGTGCTACCCATTTGCAGGCAGAACTGTTGGATAAAATGGAAACCATTCGTCAACATAAAGGACTCGATATGACCTTGTTGATGTTCACCGATATTATTAAAGAAGTGACATCGCTGCTGGTCACCGGTGACAAACTCGAAATAATCGAAAAGGTCTTCAAAACCAAGGTGGAGAATGGCGTAGCCTGCTTGCCCGGTGTTCTCTCCCGTAAAAAACAAGTTGTACCTCCCTTGTCGGCATATTTTGGTATGTAATCGGGAAACCTTAGCCCGGAGCTGGTAAGCTCCGGGCTTTTGGATAAAATGGAGGGTGATCGATTGATGCAACCGACGAAGGCACTGCCAAATCGTTCGGAGATCGCCGCATCGGCCAAATGGCGGCTTGAAGATATTTATGCCAGTGATGACGCTTGGGAACGCGATTTTCAGGCGTTGCCTGCGCTCCTGCAAGAGATAGCAGCGTGGCAAGGGCGAATCACCGAGGGCGCGGCGGCGCTTGCTACCGTCTTGGAACTCCATGACCGGATCAACCTGGCCTTGGATCGCTTGTTTACCTATGGGCGGATGCGCCGCGATGAGGATAACGCCAATGCCACCTACCAGGCGATGACGGAACGGGTCATGGCCCTGGGTACGGTGGTGGCCGGCAAAACGGCTTTTTTGGTTCCGGAAATTTTAACCTTGTCTGAAGTACAGTTGCAGGCGTGGCTCGATCAAGAACCGCGGTTGCAAGTGTATCGGTTTTTCTTACAAGATACATTGCGGCAAAAGCCCCATGTATTGTCGCGGGAAGAAGAAGCGCTGTTGGCCCAAGCCGGTGATCTGGCGCAAGTACCGTCCCATGTGTTTACCATGCTGAATAACGCCGATCTGCGTTTTCCGGTGATCCGCGATGAACAGGGCCATGAAGTGGAAATTACTCATGGCCGTTTTGTACGTTTTATGGAAAGCCGGGACCGGCGCGTACGGCGCGATGCTTTTGCCGGTTTTTATCAAACCTACGGTTCGGTGCAAAATACGCTGGCGGCGACGCTGGGGGCCGTGATCAAACGGGATATTTTTTATGCCCGTGCCCGTAAGCATCCATCAGCCCTGGAGGCATCGCTTTTTGCCGACCAAGTGCCTTTGGCCGTCTATGACAATTTGATCGCCACGATCCGGGCCGGGCTGCCGGTGTTGCATCGTTATGTGCGCCTGCGTAAGCAACTGCTGGGCGTCGATGAGCTGCACATGTATGACTTGTATGTACCGCTGACCAAAGACATGGATTGGCATGTGCCTTACGAAGAAGCGGTCGCGATGGTGCAAGAAAGTCTCCGACCCCTGGGCGAAGAGTATGGCCGTGTGCTGGCGGAAGGATTTCAGAGCGGCTGGGTCGATGTGTATGAAAATCGCGGCAAGACGAGTGGTGCCTACTCCTGGGGACCCTATGGCACCCATCCGTTTGTCTTGATGAATTATCAGGGAACACTGGATGATGTCTTTACACTGGCTCATGAGATGGGCCATGCGATGCATTCGTACTATGCACACCAGCAGCCGTATGTAAACAGCCAGTATTCGATCTTTGCGGCGGAAGTGGCATCGACGGTCAATGAAACCTTGTTGATGCATTACTTACTCAAAACGGTGAAGGACGATCGACAGCGGGCCAGTCTGGTCAATCATTACCTCGAGCAGTTCCGTGGTACTGTGTTCCGTCAAACCATGTTTGCTGAGTTTGAAAAGGCGGTTCATGCCCACGTAGAAGCCGGTCAGGCAGTGACACCGCCCACGCTGGGAGCGCAGTACCGGCAGTTGAATCAGGACTATTATGGGCCGGATATGGTGGTCGATGAACCGATCGCCTTGGAGTGGTCGCGGATCCCACATTTTTACTCGAATTTTTATGTTTATAAATACGCTACCGGTTTTTCAGCGGCGACGTCGCTGGCGCAGCAGATTCTGGAGCAAGGTGAGCCGGCGGTTGCGCGATACTTGGCTTTTCTCCGGAGTGGTGGTTCTGATTATCCGCTGGAACAGTTGCAGGCAGCCGGTGTCGATATGACATCGCCGGAACCGATTGCCCAGAGCTTGCAAGTGTTTGCAACCCATGTGGAGGAATTAGCGCGCCTGAACCGGTTGACCTTAACCTAAACCGATAACCGATATCCGGGTAGGCACATGGTAAATTTTATTACCATCGTGTATAATATTTTTAAGAATCCAGGAAGCACGCGGGGTGATGGCCCCGCTTTTTTGCGTATCTTGCCAAGAGTGGTTTAAGCCAAGAACGGTTTGAGCGAAGCTTAGAAGCTCCGCTCAAACCGGACGTTGGGCTCATTAGAGATTTCAAGTTAGAAGCAACGAGTTGCTGAAGTTCCTAAGATGGCAATGATGATGATCAGGATTGCTAAGGCGATGATATCATTGCTGTACCGGGAGCCGCCACCACATACCGTGCTCATTGTGTTACCTCCTTACGCTGAATGGATAGGTTTTGGATGAACTAGTCGTTGCAACCGCAGAACAAACTGGGGAAAAAGGCACCGATGACAATCAAAGTGATCACGAGACCAGCGACGTTTTGGAAGCGACCGAAGAAGCCATAACCGCTCATGTGAAAAGCACTCCTTTCTGCTAGGCGAGTAACTCTAGGCTCAGTGTTAAGATTATGGGATTTTGCGGAAACGGTGACTGTCCACGAAAGGAAATGAATGTGAGATGTTCTTTGGAGCTCATTTATCGATTTCAAAAGGCTTTACAGCGGCCGTAAAAGAGGCCCTGGCGATTGGGGCCACAACCTTTCAATTTTTTACCCGTAACCCGCGCGGAGGAGGAGCCAAAGCGCTGGATGCCGAAGACATTGAGAAAGCCTGGCAATTGCGCCAGGAACATGGTTTTGGTCCGCTGGTCGCTCATGCGCCCTATACGATCAACATGGCGGCGGAGAAAGAGGAGACCTGGGCGTTTGCGCGACAGACGCTGGCTGCCGATATTGTCCGGATGGGCCAGGCTCGGATTCCGTACATCGTGGTTCACCCCGGGAGCCATGTCGGTCAAGGTGCGGAAGCTGGTGTGGAACGAATCGCAGCAGCATTGAATGCAATCCTGCGCCCGGATCAAGAAGTGATGGTGCTTTTGGAAGGGATGGCCGGCGCCGGTTCAGAAGTTGGCGGTCGTTTTGAGGAATTGCGAGCCATCATTGATCGGCTGGACGTGCCGGAAATGGTCGGTGTGTGCTTGGATACGTGCCATTTGTTCGGTGCCGGCTATGATGTGCATGATTTTAGCGCGGTGCTGACTGAGTTTGATCAAGTCGTTGGCTTGACGCGCTTGAAGGCCATGCATTTTAATGACAGCTTGCAACCGCTGGCATCGCGTAAAGATCGGCATGCACTGATCGGGCAAGGCCAGATTGGCGCAACTGCACTGGCGGAGGTACTACGCCATCCGGCCCTGGCGTCGCTGCCGGTGAACCTGGAAACACCGGGCGAGCTTGCGGACTATCAGCGGGAGATTGCTTGGATGCGATCCGCCGTTCTGGAGAACGATAAGATAAAATAGAGGGGGAACTCAAGGTGGTACAACAGTTCATGCTGCGTAAGGCCCGGATGAATGATGTGGAGGCGATTCATGCGTTAATCAGTGAAAATGCTGCCGAGGGCCTGATGCTAGCTCGCCCGCGCAGTTTGCTTTACGAGTCGCTGCGGGATATGACGGTGGCTGAAGAAAACGGTAAGATTATCGGCACCGGTTCGTTGCATATCCTCTGGGAAGACTTGGCGGAAATCCGGGGCTTAGCGATTGCCAAGGAAGGGCGGGGCCGTGGGATTGGACGGGCGATTGTGGAGGCGCTGACCGAAGAAGCGCGGGGGTTAGGCTTAGCCCGTGTGTTTGCGCTGACCTATCAGGACGGTTTTTTTGCGAAGTGCGGTTTTCGCATCGTCAGCAAAGAGCAATTACCCCATAAGGTCTGGAAAGAGTGTATTGACTGCCCTAAATTCCCTAACTGTGATGAAATAGCGATGCTGCTCGAGGTTCACTAAGCGAGCGCGAGCGACCGGACAGGGGAAGATGGTTTTCGTGGTGCCATGGGGGATCAGCCCGGGGTGTAGCGTACTCAGAAAGCCAGTAGATTAGGCTGTGAACCCGTTGTAGCGAACTGAGATACTGGGCTTGGTAGAGACGTTTCGGTGATTGTCGAGTGTCGATGAATTCGCCGGTATCAATAAGGATCAGCCGTCCTTCCGGCGTTTGCATCAAGTTAAACAACTGCAAGTCGCGAGGCAGGTAGGGCGTTACGGACATGCTTTGCCGCAAATCCGACTCCAACTGCAAGATGGCGCTATAAGTCGTGTGGAAGTTCCCCTTGTCGATCAAATGATCAAGCCGCTCGCCGGTCACGAAGCCGGTAGCTAACCAGCGATCACCATGGGCGATGTATTTTTCAAAACTGGCCCAGGGATGTAAGGCACGCAAGCGGTTCCGCTCAGACGCAATGTCATGGCTTGGTTTACGGGGGATTTTCAGTGCAATGTGCTTATAGCGAAAAACGATCATATACTGACCTTGCCCCACATAGTGAAACCCCATCTCTCTCCATGGAGGATCGACAGATGGTTTGTAGTGACGATGGAGAGAGTGTTTCGCGCAAAAATCAGCACAAAAGCGATCACATAACGTTAGCATCGGACAATCCTTTCTTCTGATCGATGGAACTAGGTATGGAAACCTTGGTTACAATATATGGATATAGTAGGGAACTGGCGACTAAAATCGATGATGCGGTTGGGACAATGTTCAAAAGGGGTGAAATAACCGATGACAGCGTTACCGAAAAAAGTATTATTCGTAGCAACGGAAGTGGTTCCTTTTGCGCAAACAGGCGGATTAGCAGATGTAGCCGGTTCATTGCCACAGGCGTTGGCCGCTCTCGGCGTCGATGTACGGATTGTCATGCCACGGTATATGCAGATTGAAAAAGGTACCTACCTCGCTGATTTTCCGGTGATTATGGGTGAGCGCGTGGAAACGGCGATCATCCGGCAAGGCACAATGGAAAACCGTCTTCATCCGGAAAGTGGCCCAATCACGGTGTACTTTGTCGACTGTTATCAGTTCTTTCAGCGTCCCGGGATCTACGGATATGCTGATGACGGCGCCCGGTGGGGATTCTTCAGCCGTGCGTTGTTAGAGATGATCGCAGCCGTCGGTATTTTTCCGGACATCTTGCACCTCAATGATTGGCAATTGGGTTTGGTGCCGCTGATGCTCAAGACGGAATTCCGGAATAAATCGCGGTATGCGAATATCGGTACGCTGCTCACGATTCATAACTTGCAATATCAAGGGCTTTTCGGGATGGAAATCCTTCACCAGTTCGGTATTAGCCCGGCTTGGTTCACACTGGAGGCTTTGGAGTTTTACGGACAGGTGAATTTCTTAAAGGCAGGCATTCTCTTCAGCGATTATGTGAACACGGTGAGCCGGACCTATGCCCGCGAGGTGCAAACCATCGAGTATGGCGAACGGCTGGAAGGCGTACTGCGTAAGCGAAGCCAAGATTTTTCGGGGATCGTTAACGGGATCGATGTGCGCCGGTTCGATCCTACCAGTGACCCCTATATCAGCCACCATTATTCCGCGGAAAATCTTCGGCCGAAGGCGCTGAATAAAACGGCGCTGCAGCAGGAAATGCGCTTGCCGGTGGCTTCGGTGCCGCTATATGGATTAGTCTCGCGCTTAGTGGATCAAAAAGGGCTGGATTTGATCGTGGAAATCGCCGATGAACTGCTACGGGATGATGTGCAACTGGTATTCCTGGGCCAAGGTGATCCCCGCTATGAAAACTGGATCCATGACTTGGAGTATCGCTATCCACAGAAAGTGGCTGCTCACATTGGCTTTAATTCAGCATTGGCTCAACGGATCTATGCCGGGAGTGATTTTTTTCTTATGCCTTCCCGCTTTGAACCGTGCGGGCTCGGCCAGTTGATTGGGTTACGTTATGGTACGATCCCGATTGTGCGGGCGACCGGCGGGTTAGCCGATACGGTGATCGATATCGATGTGGACAGCGATCAAGGGACGGGGTTTGTTTTTGAAGCATACGAAGCGCAGGTACTGCTATCCACACTGCGGCGGTCACTGCGCTGTTACCGCGATAGTTCCCGTTGGTTGAAGCTCGTGCAGCGGGCGTTGCAAGTGAATTTTTCTTGGGATCGTTCGGCGCGGGAATATGTCGAACTATATGATAAAATCGCCAAGAAATATGGCTATGACAAATAGTACTGAAAATGGAGAGCAGGGAGAGCATAGGGGCATGGAGGGGGATTCGATCATGCAGGGGGTAGAAACGTTTGCTGATGAAGCGTTTCTGGGACGAATGGTCATCGCGGTTAACGATGGCTGTGAAATGGGCCATGTTCGAGGCATTGTCATTGATCCGCGCGTTGGCTCGGTGGTGTATTTGTTGCTCGAAAATGAAGAATGGTATCGAGGTGCCTTGGTACTACCCTTTGATCAAATCCTCAGTGTTGGTGAATATGCGGTATTGATCGAATCCGGTGAAGTGCTGCAGTGGTTGGCCGATGTACCGGCGGCACAAGCGCTGGTCACGCGTCCCGTGCAGGTGCGCGGGACGAAGGTGCTAACCCGCGACGGACGCTTGATCGGCCGTGTGGCTTCTTTTTTTGTTGACCTCGGCAGTGGCCGCATTACGGAGACGGTCTTGGAGCCGGCTGCAGGGGACCAGGAGGGGTATCACATTCCGGCATCAGCCATTGTGACCTTTGGTCGGGAAGTTCTGGTGGTGGAAACGCCATCGGTTTGGCCTGCCTCAGCAGCGCTTGCGCAGGTGATGGATAACCCACAGCCATCCGTTGCTATGCACGCTAAGCCATCGCTCTTTCCCCCAGCAAGAGAGAATCAGCCTGCCTTTCCTCCGGTAAGGGAGTACCCTACATCTTTTCCGGTGACACGGGAAGTTCAACCGCAGTATCCACCGGCACGGGAGACGCAACCACAATTTCCGCCAGCGCGGGAAGCGCAGCCTCAGTACCCGCCGGCACGGGAAGCGCAGCCGCAGTATCCACCGGCGCGGGAAGCGCAGCCACAGTTCCCACCGGCGCGGGAAGCGCAGCCACAGTTCCCACCGGCGCGGGAAGTGCAGCCGCAGTTCCCACCGGCGCGGGAAGTGCAGCCACAGTTCCCACCGGCGCGGGAAGCGCAGCCGCAGTATCCGCCGGCACGGGAAGCGCAGCCACAGTATCCGCCGGCACGGGAAGCGCAACCACAGTATCCGCCGGCACGGGAGACGCAACCGCAGTATCCGCCGGCACGGGAGACGCAACCCCAGTATCCGCCGACGCGGGAAGCGCAGCCGCAGTATCCAGCAGCGCGAGAGACGCAACCGCAGTATCCTCAAGGAAATGAGCAGCAGCAATCATCCCGGGCGGCTACAGAGTTTGTTCCTTGGACGGAATTGCTCGCGCCAAGTCAGGGGCCGGTAACCGCTTCCGGGGCGACCGATGCGGGAAGGACACTCAATATTCTGGCTGGACAAAATGAATCGGCTTCGGACATGGCTGAAGTTGCGTTAGGCGGGGGCGTAAATACCCTTAACGCAGAACCTCCATCAAGGAACAGCGGATTACCAGTGACGGCAGGTTCGCCAACAGCATCGACGCCTCAGGAGAACGAAAAGCTTTTTGGCCCTTTACAGTATCAGCATTACTTAGGCAAGCGTGTGACCAAGCGCATTGAAACGAACTTAGGGCAAGTGATCGTTGAAAAAGGTGCTATTGTTACGCCGTTGATCATTGATAAGGTCAAACAAGCAGGCCGTTATCTGGAACTGATCATGAATGTACAAGATGCGTAAAATCTAGCGCTGGTTGAGCGGCGAACAGAGCGATGGTGATCGCACAGGAGGGGTCCCATGGCCGTCGGGTATTGTGAAGTGACACTACATTTGTTTGGCGTGGACTCCTTGAAAGGAAAACGACGCGTATTAAAAAGTGTGGTTGAGCGCTTGAAAAACAAGTTCAATATATCGATCGCTGAAGTGGACAAGCATGACCTATGGCAAGCGTCCGTGGTCGGCTTTGCTGTGGTCGGCAATGATCATGCCTTTATCGGGCAGGTAATGGATGCGGCACTCCGCCAGATGGAAGGCGTCGACGATGTGGAGATCGTGGCGGTGGAGCGGGAGGTTTATTGATCGTCAAATGGAATTAAAAAGAGGTCGAAGCAGCCGGTGATATTGCCGGTTACTTTGACCTCTTTTTTTTCTTGCAAGTCTATCCAGATGGATTAGAATGGAGGAAAGAGTAGGTTATGTCTGGGGGGAATAAACATGGACATGACGAATGAAGAAGCAGAAAAACTGTTGGAAACACCAAAATTCATCGTTTTAAATGACGAAAAAATTGAGAACATGAAAATTCCAACGAATAGTGCCGCGGTTAACTTGCGATTAAATGCGATTTCTGATGACGGGGAACATATGTTTTTGTTTACCGTTCAACAAAGTGCTAAATATAATATAAAAATAACATTGCATTTTCAAGAAGATAATACAAAGGTCGGCCTTTTGCGGATTGATTTTAACGGATGCCATAAAAACCCGGATGTTATTACTCCTCACGTTCCTCTTTTTATCCAACCCTACGCCAGTAAGTTTTTTGATTTTGAGGACCATCATATACATTATCATGTTCAAGGATACAAAACGCTATCATGGGCAGTACCCCTCGCGGTAGATGTGTTTCCGGTTAAAACGATCGATGACTTTACATCATTTCAGCAGGCTATACTGTGTTTTGGGAAAAGAATCAGACTGAACACGGAGTTGGACATAGAAAAGAGGTTGTTTTTATAATGTGGATTGATACTGCTATTAATGAATATTATAAATTCTTAAAAGCTCAAACAAGGATAATGCAAGGAACAGGATGGATAATCATAAGCACACCTTTTTTAGGATTATTTAATGATGCGATAGAAATATATTGTAAGGAGAACAATGGGATTATTATTCTATCTGATGACGGAAAGACGTTGAATGATTTAGAAATGATGGGGGTGTCATCAAGTAGATCGCAAAAAAGAAAAGAAGTCATCGACAAAATACTGTTGAACTATGGGGTTAGCATTGATAATAACGGAGAATTAATTACGCAGTCTACTTTGAAGGATTTTCCGCAAAAAAAGCATAATCTACTTTCGGCGATCATGGAAATATCGGATATGTATATGCTTGCCAGACAAAATGTGTTTTCGGTGTTTAAAGAAGATGTAAGAGGTTTTCTGGATGAACAAGATATAATCTATACCCCGCAATTTATTTCCAAGGGCAGTACAGGATTAGAATTCACTTTTGACTTTCAAATTGCCCGAAAGGAAAAGGAGATTGTTATTAACACATTTAATTCGATAAACAAGACGAATCTGTCGAAATTTCTTTTTAGTTGGGATGATATCAAAGAGACTAGGCAACGTATTACTCAGAAAACACTTTATAGCTTAGCCATTATCAATGATGAGGAGAAGGAAATCAAAACCGAGTATTTAGATGCTCTTGCAGCTAAAAACTCTGACTATATCTTATGGTCAAAACGACACAGCGAAGCAAATATTCGAAAAATTAAAGCTGCCTAACATTATAAAGATAAAAAAGTAGCCATGATGCGGTGAACTCACCGATCATAGCTACTTTTATTATTGCTATAAAAGCTTGAAATGGCAAAGACGGAGTTTACTGTGCGTTTTGCTTGGTGAAGTTGAGCAGACCGCCGGCTTTGATGATCGCCACTTGGCGTTCCGTCAGGTCAGGGCGAACTGTGAAGGTTTCGCCGGTTGTTTCGTTTTTCACCGTCAGTGTTTCCGCTTGTCCTAATTGGTCGCCCAAGTCGGCAAAAGTCAGCACATCGCCTTGTTTGACTTTTGCAGCGTCCGCATCGCTGGCAAAGGTCAAGGGGAGGATGCCAAAGTTGATCAAGTTAGCGCGGTGAATCCGAGCGAAGGAACGGGTAATGACGGCTTTGATACCGAGGTACATCGGTGCCAATGCCGCATGCTCCCGCGACGAGCCTTGACCGTAGTTTTGACCGCCCACGATGACGCCGCAACCGGCTTTTTTGGCGCGGTCCGGGAAGGTAGCGTCGACGCCGGCAAAGACGTGCTGCGAGATGGCCGGGATGTTAGAACGGAGGGGCAGGATCTTAGCACCGGCCGGCATAATATGGTCGGTGGTGATGTTGTCGCCAACATGCAAGATCACTTCCGCGGTGAGCGACCCTGGCAGAGCCGTGTTGATCGGCAGCGGCTGGATGTTTGGTCCGCGCAGGACTTCCACATCTTCCGGGTTGTCCGACGGCGCCAGGACCAAACGATCGTCGATGAGGAATTTCTCGGGCATGGCGATCTCGATGGGAGCGCCGAGGTCACGGGGGTCTGTTAAGACACCAGTCAGTGCCGTTGCGGCAGCAACTTCGGGGCTAGCCAAATAGACTTGCGCATCTTTGGTGCCGCTGCGGCCTTCAAAGTTGCGGTTGAAGGTCCGGACCGAGACAGCGCCGGAGCTGGGCGATTGTCCCATACCGATGCAAGGGCCGCAAGCCGATTCGAGGATCCGGGCACCGGCGGCGATCAGGTCGGCAAGGGCGCCATTGCGGGCGAGCATTTCAAAAACCTGGCGACTGCCGGGGGCAATGCCAAAGCTGACGGAAGGATGAACTGTTTTGCCTTTGACCATAGCGGCTACCTTCATCAGATCGGCGTAGGAAGAGTTGGTGCAGGAACCGATAAGTACTTGTTGAACGGCGATGGGGCCCACTTCGCGCACCGTTTTGATCGCATCGGGCATGTGCGGGCAAGCGACGGCCGGTTCCAATGCGGACAGATCGATGTTGATCACTTCGTCATAGGTGGCGTCAGCATCGGGGCCGAGTTCCACCCAAACGTCAGCGCGGTCTTGCGCCGTCAGGAACTCGCGAGTCACTGCATCGGACGGGAAGACCGACGTGGTGGCACCGAGTTCAGCACCCATGTTGGTGATGGTGGCGCGTTCCGGTACCGACAGGGAAGCGACGCCAGGGCCGCAGTATTCGACAATTTTGCCAACGCCGCCTTTGACGGTCATGCGGCGCAGCACTTCCAGGATGACGTCTTTGGCCGATACCCAAGGCGAAAGCTTACCGGTCAGATTGACGCCGACCACTTTCGGGCAAGTTAAGTAGAACGGACCGCCGCCCATGGCCACAGCCACGTCGAGGCCACCGGCACCAATGGCGATCATGCCGATACCGCCGCCGGTCGGTGTATGAGAGTCCGAACCAAGCAAGGTTTTGCCGGGAACACCGAAGCGTTCCAGATGGACTTGGTGACAAATGCCGTTGCCGGGGCGGGAAAAATAGATACCGTGCTTGGAAGCAACGCTTTGCAAGAAGCGATGGTCGTCAGCATTTTCAAAGCCGCTTTGCAAGGTGTTGTGGTCAACGTAAGAGATGGAGAGCTCCGTTTTGACACGAGGAACGCCCATAGCCTCGAATTGTAAGTAGGCCATTGTGCCGGTGGCGTCTTGGGTCAAGGTTTGATCGATGCGAATAGCGATCTCCTGGCCGGCGATGAGTTCGCCTTCAAGTAAGTGAGCATTAAGAATTTTCTGAACAAGATTTTTCCCCACGGGTACCCCTCCTTGTTGTAATCACCCCTTCAATGTAACAAAAATAGCGGAAAGCGTCAATTGTTGATTCCTGTAACCGCATGTATACAAAAGGGGAAGGATTTTGGTGATGATGAGCAGAATAAATAGAGGACATTTTAATAACATAGGGGCTATGGCAAGATGCATAATTTTCATATCGTGTTAGTAGAACCGGAGATCCCACCCAACACGGGCAATGTGGCGCGCCTTTGCGCCGGCACCGGATGTGTTCTCCATCTGATCAAACCGCTGGGATTTTCCGTGGATGATCGCTACTTAAAACGGGCGGGACTGGACTACTGGCACTTGGTCGATGTGCGCTACCATGAGGGCTGGGATGATTTTCAGCAAAGCTGCCCGGAGGGGCGAAAGTTTTTCCTGAGCACCAAAGGTACGCGGTCCTACCATGAAGTAGCCTATCAACCGGGAGATTATCTGGTCTTTGGCAAGGAAACGAAGGGCTTGCCGGATTCCTTATTGGAGCAATGGCCCGATCAGGTGGTACGTATTCCCTTGCGCAAGGAAGCGCGATCGCTGAATCTTTCCAATGCGGTGGCCGTCGTGGTCTTTGAGGCCTTGCGCCAAACAGGTTACCTGCATCTGGTCTGAACCGCAGGCCCGATAGCAAGAGAAAGATAAAAAAGGAGTTTTGGCAAGATGAAAAAGTCCATCAAGCGAATTGGTGTACTGACCGGTGGGGGGGATTGCCCGGGCCTGAATGCGGTGATTCGAGCTGTCGTGAAGACGGCGATTCGTCGTTATGATTTAGAGGTTGTCGGTATCTCTGACGGCTTCTATGGCCTCGTCAATGACATTATGAAACCGCTCACGGAAGATGATGTGGCCGGTATTGTTCATCGCGGTGGTACGATTTTGGGCACCACCAACCGTGATAACCCTTTTCGTTATGCCGTTGAAAAAGACGGCCAACTGGTCTTTGAAGATCGCTCGGAGCAGTGCATGGCGATCATGGAGCGGCGCGGCATTGATGCGCTGATCATGATCGGTGGTGACGGCAGCTTAAATATTGCCTATAACTTCCACAAGAAGGGCGTGCCAGTGGTCGGAGTGCCCAAGACGATCGACAATGATCTGTCGGCGACGGATGTGACGTTCGGCTTTGATTCGGCGATCACCACGGCCACATCGGCGCTTGATAAACTGCATACAACGGCGGAGTCGCACCACCGGATCATGATCTTAGAAGTGATGGGGCGCTATGCGGGATGGATTGCCTTGCATTCCGGTGTGGCCGGCGGGGCTGACGTGATTTTAATTCCGGAAATTCCCTACGATATGGATCAAGTGGCCAATCATATCCGGGCACGGGCACAAAAAGGGCGAAAGTTCTCGATCGTCGTTGTGGCTGAAGGGGCCAAGGAGATCGGCGGCGAGATGGTTGTGCAAAAGATGGTAGCGCAAAGCCATGATCCGATTCGTTTGGGTGGTATCGGCAATGCTGTTGGCGCGAAGCTGGAAGAGATGACGGGCATGGAAACGCGGGTAACGGTGCTCGGCCATGTGCAACGCGGCGGTTCGCCGACGGTGTACGACCGGGTGTTGAGCACGCGCTATGGCGTGGCCGCTGTCGATGCGATCATGAGCGGTCATTACGGTCATATGGTGGCGTTGCGGACGCCCTTTATCCTACCGGTACCGCTTACCGAAGCGATCGGCACATCGAAGAAGGTCGATCCGGAAGATCAACTGGTGCGTACGGCAAAGGCGGTCGGCATTTCCTTCGGGAACTAACCAACAGTGCCGGGAAGGGCAAAAGACAGCT
Source organism: Heliophilum fasciatum (assembly GCF_004341395.1). Taxonomy (GTDB): domain Bacteria; phylum Bacillota; class Desulfitobacteriia; order Heliobacteriales; family Heliobacteriaceae; genus Heliophilum; species Heliophilum fasciatum. The sequence continues at coordinate 8,327 of NZ_SLXT01000002.1, read as the reverse complement.
CGAAAACCCAGATCGAAAGTCCGACAAGGGTTAGTATCAAAAGCATTACATGGGTTGGAGAAGGGAGAAACGACGGTTGACGTTACCTGCAATACCTGCCGCAAGTTTTGGCATTATCGGCGGTTCCAGTACGAATTCGCTGCACTTTCCGGAAGATATCTCTTTTCCGGGGTTGACGGTGCTATCGGTGTTTTCCGGTTGGGAGACGCCTTATGGCATGAGTCCGCCTTTTGTTTACTTTGAACTGAACGGTCAGCGGGCGCTGACTTGTACGATGCATGGATGGCGGCGCGGCGTCACGCGGGCCGATGCGTCGCGGCAGATCTTCTGGGTCTTCCGGGAAGCCGGCGTGAAGCGGGTGCTTTCGGAAGGGGGCGTCGGCGCCATCAATCATCTGCTGCGCCCGCGCGATCTGGTGGTGCCCCATGATTACCTCGACTTTTCCATGCGCAAGGACGTCGATCTCGGCTCAGGGACGCTTTGCATCATGCGTCAAGCCTTTTGTCCGGTCATGCGCCGTGCTTTTGTGGCGGCTTGTGAAGAATTACCGGGGCAAGGGCGCGTCTTTGATCGTTCCAACTATGTCGTCACCGATGGCCGGCATTTTGAGAGCCCGGCGGAAGTGCGCCATTTTGCCATCGCCGGGGGCGATGTGATCGGGCAGAGCGTGGCGCCGGAAGTATATCTGGCCCGGGAGATCGGCGCTTGCTACGCCCGGATGGAACTGGTCGTGAACTTTGCCGAAGGTGTGATCACCGACTGGACCCATCAGGAACTGAAAGATATCTTCTATGAGGAGTCGGAGCGGGCCGGGCGGCGGCTGTTGATGGCGATGGCCACCTTGAGTGATACCGTAGAAAGCTGTTCCTGTGGCGAGTTGCGCAAGACGACGCTGTTGCAGGAGCGGAAAGTGCCCGGTTAAGAAGTGCCTGGTTACGAAGCGCCCGGGAAAGAAGTAGCGGATAAAAAAGTGCCCGATGAAAAGTCTTTAAAAATACCGAAGAGAGGATATTGGCTTGGAGGCCGGTATCTTCTCTTCTTTTTCGTGCTGATTTTTGGCAAAATCTTTAATAAAACTTTACTTGTTTCGTTAATCCGCAGAATTTAAACTACAAGTAGCGACATATACATATTGGTATAGGAAAAACTGTCAATTAATGCAGAGGAGGACACCTAATGTCCGGTTCCTACCCAGTAAATCATGACGAGCATGCTTACCTTGCCAGTCAACTGCACGACCTCTATTCGGATATTGTCGATAAAGCCAGCAACACCTGCTTTCACAAACCGCAAGCAACGGCAGAAATTCAGGCGAGTTGTGATAATCTCTTAGCGTACTTGGCCTTACGTCGCCATGATATTTTTGACTTGCAATCGGCGCTGGCCGAACATGGTCTTTCTTCCCTTGGACGTTTGGAACCATCGGTGCTTGCCAGTATTGAACGGGTCATGCAACACCTTGGCGCACCGATCCCGGCGACAACGCTCTATAAAACGACGAATGCGGAAGCGCGGACCATGCTGGAAAAACGCAGCATCCAACTGCTTGGCCGCCCGCGGGAGCAACGCAGTCCTCGAATCATGGTTACGCTGGATACCGCTGCTATCGCCAGTCCCGGCTTCATTGAAGAACTGCTCCGCAGCGGCATGGATATGGCGCGGATTAACTGCGCCCATGACAATCCCGAGACGTGGTACAAGATCATCGACGCAATTCGTACCACTGAGGCGCAACTGGAACGTAGCGGTCAAGGGGTTGGGCGGCGCTGCCATATCGTCATGGATCTTGGTGGTCCCAAGATCCGCACGGGCGCCTTACTGGCCGAATCGCGCCCACTCAAGCTAAGCGTTCCGCCGATCACGGCGGAGATGCCGCATCCGCAATTATTCGGTTATCTCGACAGCAATGCAGCAGAGACGGAAAAAATCAACCTTCCCGACAGCACGGCCAAGTTTATTATTGCCCTTCCCGGGCAAAAACGACTTGAACAGTTACCGCTCGGCAGCACCTTATTCTTCGAAGACAGCCGCAATCGCAAGCGCACCTTCCACGTACTGGAACATACAGGGCCGGGTCGTGTCAAAGTGAGTCTCAGCCGTAATGCCCATATCGAAGAAGGCATCATGCTCTGCGCGGAAAACGGACTGCGCTTCCGAATAGGCCCGGTGGCCGCGCAGCCAGTACGGATTGAAGTCCAAGCCGGGGACCGGTTGCTTCTTTACCGCGATCCGCAACGCCTTGGCCATCCGGCCCGAGAAGGACGCCCGGCCGGTATTGCTTGTACACTGCCGGCGGCGCTTACTCATGTGGAAATCGGTGATCGCCTTTTTATCGATGACGGCAAAATCAGCGCTCATGTCACCGGTAAAAATGATACCTACCTTGAACTGCGGATTCTCTCGCCGGACAGTGCACCGGCACGCATCAAAGCGGAAAAAGGCATCAATATTCCGGACTCCCTGCTCGATCTCCCAGCGTTGACGGAGCAAGATAAAGAAGCACTGCCCTTCATCGCCGAGCATGCTGACGCTGTGGGATTATCCTTTGTGCAGCGTCCGCAAGACTTGCTTGATTTACATCATGCACTGATCGACCTTGGCCGCCCGGAATTCGGCATTATCGCTAAGATTGAAAACCCGGAAGCGCTCCATGGCCTGGCGCAATTGTTGATTACGGGGCTGCAATTCCCTTGCTTTGGTGTCATGATCGCTCGCGGCGACCTTGCTGTTGAAGTGGGCTTCGAAAACTTGGCGATCATTCAGGAGCAGATCCTCTGTCTGTGTGAAGCTGCCCACGTTCCGGTCATCTGGGCGACGCAAGTGCTGGAGACGATGGCCAAAACGGGATTACCGGCTCGTGCGGAGATTACTGACGCTGCGTCGGCTCACCGCGCCGACGCGGTCATGCTTAACAAAGGTGCCCACATCATCGATGCGATTAAGACGCTTTCGGCGTTGCTCTGTTCGGAAGAACGTAACCACATGAAGAAACGCCAGATCTTCCGTCAGTTCACGGAGCAACATGGGATTTTTGAGTGAAAAAAATGCGAAGCCAGAATGAATTGGCTTCGCATTTTTATTTATGTATGGATAGGCTGTTGTGTCGGCAGCTATTACGATATAAAAATAGGGAATGAATTATTGTTCTTCTTTTCCTATATTCGGATGTAGTGTGGTATTATTAATCCAAGATGTTAAATTCAGTATTTTAGATTCTTCGATATAGGAGGATTTGAAGTTTGAGATCAGATTTAGGGTTGAGAATGAAAAAGGTGCGTCGAATTTTTCTTACATTTACCGCCCTCATGGGCTTAGTAAGCGGGACGATGGTATATTTGTTGACTCCGTTTCCTTCTGAAGATTCAGCGACCACAGAAAATCCACCGCGTTTTACTGTGTTCAGAGAAGCAGATTTTGAAGTTCAGGGGCACAACCAATGTTCGGCCTTCGCAACGGCGTATTTGCTAAGAACCCTCGGCCGGGAGGCGAAAGGGACTCTTGTTTACAATTCGATTGATTACAAGATACCTGTTTCGGGCTATGTATTGCCCAAAGGGATTATAACGTATCTTGAATCGCAAGGACTACAGCCATCGATTTACCGGGGAACCATCGATACGTTAAAAGCCAGGTTAACGCAAGGGAATCCGGTGATTGTACTCGTCGTCAACGGTTTATTATGGCAGCATTATATGACAATGTTGGGATATGACAATGCCAAAAAGGAAGTTTATTTTTTTGATTCCAAGAAGGAAAAAGATGAAAACGACCAATTACCTGGCAATCGGACGTTAAGTGAAGAATATTTTTTATTGATGTGGGATAACGGGCTGCCTTTGTTTCATCATGTGTACATAACGATAAATACAAAACAATGAAAGGAGGGAGAAGCGAAACTTGAATGTAAAAAAAGTATGGGCTCTTTTCGTTGCACTTGCCATTTGTGCCGTTGTTTTTTTGATCGTAAACGAAAACTCATTTCAATATAAGGAAAAGGAAATATTCCCTGAGGGCATCGATGTTATGGAACAAATAACAAAAGTATCAATGAGTTACGGTGAAGCAAATCCAAGACTGGAGAAGCTAATATTAACATCTGACGTATCTACAAAGGCTCCGATGTTCATTGTACGTATACGTGGTAACTTTCATCGCACAGATCAACAAGCAACTTTTTTGATGTTTTCTATGCTGGCAAGTGGGAAGCAGGTTTGGGCGATTACGGGGTTAAGTAGTGAAAATCAAGTTGTATGGGAGGATTAATCCTATGGCGCTAACAAGTAACTTGGGCGTAAGAAAAAATCTATCATTCTTAATTACATTACTATTTGTACTTTTAATACTTATGGTACCTGTAACGGTCATGGCGGCAGAGCCGGAAAATAAAGTGGTTTCCGTGACTGTGCAAAAAGTTTATCCGCAGGAAACCGACAAACCGGGCGAGCCGATTGCTCTTTTTCCGGGAGCCCTAGAGATGATTGAGGCGAAGGCGCGATATGCGGACGGTTCGGAAATAAACGTATCGGACCAAGCTGTATGGGAAGCAAGTAATCCGGAGGTTCTTAGTTTTGATGGATCCCAAATTACCGCTAAGGCGATCGGCGGCACAACGGTTACGGCTCGCTATCAAGGTTGCAGCGGATCGGTAAATGTAGAAGTTAGTCCGGTTATCGATATCCAACTTCACTTTGGGCCAAAGAGGACAAGTGATCCGGAATATTTTTATGTTCCCGTCATCAATGGTGCTTTTGTGGTACATAAGGGATTTCAAGCGCAACTATATGATGAAAAGATCCTGGCTAACGGCGCTCACGTGGGGCTTTGGCCGCCGGCTGAATTTGTGTCTGGTAATGATCAAGTAGCCAAGATACGAAGCTATGAGCCGACGATCGTTGCGCTGGAGGAAGGTGAAACGACGATTACGGCTCGTCTGGGCGAATATACGAAAGCTTTTACCATTCAAGTTGTTGCTGAGGATGCTGCTGCCAATGCTGCCGATGTTGCTGAAGCTGCTACCGGCAATGCCGCCAATGCTACTGATGCCGCTGATACATTAGAAGCGCCTTCGCCGATTACGGTTTATCTGGACGGAAAAAAATTAGCCTTTACGCAAGATCCCGTCATCCGGGATGATCGGGTTTTGGTTCCTTTGCGCGGGATTTTTGAAGCGCTGGGGGCGACTGTCCAATGGGACGGAAACGTACAGAAGGTTACGGCTACAAAAGAAAAAACGACACTTTGGTTGATCATCGGATCGGCCAGCGCACAAAAAGACGGTCAAGAGATGTTACTGGATCGACCGGCTGAAATTATCGAAGGGCATACGATGGTGCCACTTCGCTTTGTCAGCGAATCGATGGGTTGCAATGTCCGGTGGGATGATAAAAGCTGTTCGGTTTGGATTAAAACGGAGAATATGAATGTGATACCCGATGAGCCGATTGCTGGGGTAACGGTGTGCTCTTTTGAAGATGCCAAAGAATATGTTTTAAAAGAGGGAATCCTTACAAAGATCAATAAAGTTGAATTTACGCCCACCCGTTTTACCGAATTTGGCCCAATGGACACGATGGTGGTTGGTGTAGATGAATTCGGCAATGAAAAAGCGGTTTGGGTTGCGCAAAACCAATATGACAATACGATATCAGTGGAATCGGCGGTTTTAATGAAAGATGTAATTTCTTTAGACAAAATACTTTTATTCATACAAAGCAAGGGTATCGGCAGTAGTGATCTAAAAAAGTCATATTTAGCACCTTATGAAAAAAACCAAGTTAATTGGTTTTTGATCGCCGAAGCGAACAGCAAGCAGTACTATTATTGCTTTGACGCGAAAACAGGAGAAGTGGTTATCGAAAATGTTTTCTAAGCAAGTAGTATCCATTGGGGCTATGTAGCCAAAGAGATGGAGGGGGGATTTCTTTGAAAAGAAAAATCTATCCCAGTCTTTTCGTATTCATTGTTTCCTTGATGATTGCCGGGTGCAGTATCGTTGCTTATCAAGATACGAATCAAAATGTGACTCCAAACACGGTTTCAAGCATGGTTCCAAGCACGGAAAAAATCACTGTCAGCTACTACGGGGAAAACGAAGAAGACAAAATTACGGAGTATTTGATCACTTCATCGCCTGATGGTCAAAAATCGCTCCTGACCGCTAATCAGGTGCCCATTCTCACCGGCTTTCAGGACTTTGATATCATGCGGGATTTGGTATTGGCGAAAAAAGACAACCTGTGGGGGCTTTATAATCTGACAGGCGAAAAAATCGGTGACCCTATCTATGAAGATATCATGAATCCCATCAGGCCCGATGGTTATAAGGTCAACGGATTGGTTCGAGTGAAACAAAACGGGCGCTGGGGTGCGATCGATCAACAAGGACGGATGGTCATTCCGCCCGAGTTTGATTTTATTCATCTCACTTTTTACGAGGAAGTCGAACCTTTTGTCAAAGTCGAAAAAAACAAAAAGTTTGGTTACGTGACGAGAGAAGGCAAAGGGCTCGTGGAGCCGATCTGGGACAATGCCTTTATGGATGTGCTCAATGTACCGGAAGACATCATTTTTGTCCAACAAGGTGATCGCTGGGGCGGTATCCGGGTGAAAGAAGCAAGAGCGTTGCCATTGGATTGGAATCTTAAACCTTCGGAGTATGCGCTGCTTTCCTTTAACCGCTGGCCCTATCCGTACCAAGACAATTTTTACGAGCAGCAGATCAAAAAGGGTTCAACAAAAGTGGCCATGGAAAACAAGCTGTTTTTTTACTACTACTTCAAGAAAAATAACGGAGAGCTTCGCGATCTTCCCGCTTTTGATCGCGGCAAGCGGCCCAACTGGGATGAGCTAACCTTGTACGTTTATCAGATGGCCAAGGATAAAGCAGGGATCATTAATCCGCAAGACGGCACCATCACGAAAGAACAATTTGATTCGATAACCGAAATGTATTTTGGCCATCGTGATAACAGTCATCGCTCTTCACGTTTTTTGACCTGTGTCGATGGAACATATAAGCCCATCGGATGGAGTGATCAGGGGTATTTTATTTTTGAACTAACCGATCTGGAAAAAAAGCCAACAGCCGATCAGCAGGAGATATGGCAAGCCAAGCTTAAGGGGTACTACATGAACGTATCTGACGGTGAATCCATGGAAACGGAAGGATCGCCCAATGCCCAAGCTGTATGGGAATTGATCAAAAAAGACGAGAACTATCGCCCCCTTACCTTCGAGCAAGCGCTCGATCGCTTAGTTTGGAACAACCCCGGAAATGTACTGAAACCGACGGCTGAGTGGACGATCGAATTTCAGGTCCATGATCCGCTTGGCGAAATCTATTTTACATACCTGTCTTGTAAGCAAACGTTGCTGATACCGGAGTAGCAGATAAAAAGCCGATGCCTGGCAGGTAGCGAATCGTTTTCGCCTATGATGGGACGGAAATCAAAATAGATAAACTACTTTTTAGCATTATTTTTATATTAGGGGGAATGTATGATAAAAAGAATAATAATCGCTATTTTTAGCTTAACTTTGGCAACCTGTTTTCTGATCGGCTGTAGTAAAACAGCGACCGTATATTCGCCGAAAGCTAACTCAATTACAATGGATGCAACTCAGGTGTCGACTATACAATCTAACAGTGAACAACAGAGAAAGACTGCATTTACTACTGACTTATTAAAGTTGATCGATGACAAGTTTATATCTAGGTACATTAAAGATCTTGATATCTGTGTTCCCGAATTGATATTTGCCAATTCAGAAGATATTCCTTCGCAAACCCTCTATACATTTTCTATCTATGTAATGGACATGGAATATCATTTCACTCATGGTGATATTGAGGATTCGGGAGATAAATTCCTTAATAAGGGGGACAATAAGTATCATATCCCTGTGAAAACAATACGTGAAGTTCTCGACAAATATTTTGAAAAAACTAGATTCAAACCGGAAAAGGTATATGCTTTCGAACCGGTTAAAAATGAATTTGTTACGCCTATCTTTGCAGGATTTGGCGGTGATCGAAAAGTTGAACTCTCAAATAAAGAGCAAATTTCTGATGACACTGTTAGATTAATTGTTGATTTTCTTGTGCCGGAATCTGGAGAAATTTATTGTACGAAAGTTTTTACAATGAAATATACGTCAAATAGTTGGAAATATCTATCCGTAACGAAGAATTATGATAAAAGCGATACAGAAAAACGTTTTCCTAAGATCAGGTGGTTTCGTCAACACAAAAGTTGACCACCTGCGCTAGAGCAAAAGTTGACCGGCCCCTGATTTGCCATGGTAAATTGACAGATAATTCGGACTAA
>NZ_SLXT01000001.1 GCF_004341395.1 Heliophilum fasciatum | reverse complement strand
AGGTGTTCAGTGGACGGGTACGAATCAGTCGAGGTCTTGACCATCAGGATGATGGTCAGTTCGCGGCGGCCGTGATGGCCGACAGCCGCGAACATCCATTGTCCGCAGGACATTCATCACTCACCCAAATAACTGTGCAGTTTTCAATGAGCAAACCACAAAAAATCCTGCTGTTTAGGCAGGATTTTTTGTGGTTACCTTACCGCAAGCTGAAACCGCCAAACTGCTATTCGACGATGCAGATAGGGCGGTTTTTTGTTCAAGCCGCTTTTTCGGGGCAGAATGCCCGAAAAGCGGTTTTATATTTTTACTGCAAAGATATAGAGGAATTTAAACTTTTTTTGTCAAAATGTCTCATAGTTTAGACAAATGTTAAACCGCATGATCGGGAGGAAACCCTATGCAGCTAAATATTGAACAAAGAAAAATCATCAATACGAAACCTTCAGGGCAACTATTAGTGAAAGGTGTAGCTGGTTCAGGTAAAACAACCGTATCAATATGCCGAATACCTTTTCTATTGAATCATTACTGCGTTTTCGAAGACGATGCGATACTGATGCTCACCTTTAATAAGACTCTTTCGAGATATATAAAATATCAATATGAAAAAATTGATGATAGTGACCAAATTGATTTTTCGAGTCTAATGGCTGGAGCAAAATCAAAAGTTGAAATTGAGACGGTAGACCGACTTATTTACAGATATTTCCTCAAGTATAAGTCGAAACATAAGATCAACTTAGATATCAATACCGACAGGTCGTTAAAATATCAAATTATTCAATCCTGCATATTTGAATTAAAGAAGAGCTTCCCTGAAGTCAAAATTCTGGATCAAAAATATACGACATTCTTAATCGATGAAATAGACTGGATCAAATCTTGTAACTATATGGAGCTGGAAGAATACCAAAATGCGGATCGACTCGGCAGGACGAATAAGAACCATACTGATGGAGGGCCCCAAAAGCTACATAAGAATTCGGTAACCCGAAGGGCGATCTTTGAGCTAATGCACCTGTTCAACCAGAAATTTTCTGAAAAGGGTTGTATAGATTTGAAAGATGCAGCCATCCTGGCTTTACGGGAAGCCAAGGAACGCGTAGAAAAAATGTATACGCATATTATCGTTGACGAAAGTCAAGATCTGACCCGGGTTCAACTGGAGTTTATTTCATGTTTATATCGTCAAAAAGAGTATTCGAGCATCATGTTTGTCTGTGATACAGCGCAGAGTATTTACGCACATTCGTGGCTCGTCAAAGGCAGGTCCTTCGCCAGCATTGGGTTTGATATGACCGGTAAAAGCTCTTCATTAAGCAAGAACTATCGGACGACTACGCAAATTTCTCAAGCTGCATATAGCTTAATTCAGAGAGACCCCGTGATTTTGGACGATGACAATTTTGTTGCACCTTCCCTGATCGATAGGCAGGGTGGATACCCAGTCTATAGGGCTTTTGATCATCCCTCACAAGAAGCGGCATATGTGGTCGAGGAAATAAAAAACCATCTTTTACGCCAGTACGAATTGAAGGATATAGCAGTCATTGCAAAGAGTAAAAATCAGTTGGCCGCGATGAAGGGGTTTTTTGATCAACATGGCCTTACGGCCATACTGTTCGATCGGAAGGATCTCGATTTTGACGAAAACTCAGTAAAGTTACTCACTATCCATTCCATTAAAGGCTTAGAGTTCAAAGTCGTCTTCATCATCGGTTTAAATGAGAATATCATTCCCTATATCTCCTATCAGGAGCCGGAAGATCAGCAAATCCAGATAACGACCGATCGCAAGCTATTGTATGTTGGCATGACCCGGGCGAACGATTTATTGTATCTGACCTCCGGGGCCATCCCGTCGCGATTCATCGGCGACATTGATCCTAAACTACTCAGGATTTCTGCGTGCAAACAGGCGCACAGCTTTTACCCGGTAAACCTTGAGGACTATAACTTTCAAGAAAAAATCAATAATATTTACTCTAATGAGGAAAAAGTGAGGCAGTGGTTCATTCAAGAGTTGATCAAGTCCTACAAATACCCCGTGAAGCTCTTAGCGGTGGAATATCCTGTTCATTCATTCTCTAGGGTAGGTGCCGTGGATATTGCCGTTTGTGTATATGGAAGGAATGCAGTGCAGATGCCCTTTATCTTTGTGGAGGCTAAAGCGTATGGTACAGATATTCAAAATGGCATAACCCAATTAAAAAAGCTATATGAGTAACGAAAAGAACTGCAGTTATGGTGTCGTGACGAATGGGAGAGAAATGATTGTTCTAAACAGTGATTTCGAGATCATTGAGGATATACCGTCTTTTGATCCCCATATGCTCCCTTCAACATTGGAAAGTTTTAGTTATGTCGATCTAAAACACGGGCATACCTATGTGCTAGAACGAGACAGAATAAATAAAAGTGAGCTTGAGATCACGGATAAGCAGGAGAAAACATTTTACCCTGCCAGCGACACGCAGCAGGTAATCGTATATGGAAATATCGCTGCCGGCCAACCCATTCATATGAACGATGTAGTAGAAGACAGTTTTCACTTGCCTGCTCAATGGTTCAATCCAACGGATGACCTCTTTATGCTGAAGGTAAGAGGCGATAGCATGATCGATGCCAATATCGATGATGGCGACTACGTGGTAATCCGTAAACAGAATAGCGCCAATAATAGGGATATCGTTGCCGTATCCTTAGATGATGATGCGACGCTGAAACGGTTGGTCAAAATGGGCGACACGATCTTGTTAATGCCGGAAAATGAGAAGTATGAGCCGATACCGATCAAGAGTGACCAAGCGAGGATACTTGGGGTGGCTTGTGCCGTGGTAAAGCGGCAGGACTTTTCCTAGATGGCCCATAGAAACAAAATGCCCTGTGAATTACTTTGCACAGGGCATTTGTATTTTTTAAGCGAATCTGATGTTTTTTGTTTTCATATATCGGTTCACAGATTGCAATTTGCAGCGTTTATGCGCTGGCGCTCACGGCGGTGGTATAGATCTTTTCCAGTAAGGTCAGCGCGCCGCGGTAACCGATATAAGAGCGGGCAAGCACGACTTCATAGGAGGTAGGAAATCCAACTTCTACGATGGCGCCTTTTAATTCTTTGACGAGGTCCCGTTCCCAGGTTGTGCCGAAGATGATCGGCGGTTTATGGCCGAAATCACTTTGGCGGATGAGCTGGTGAATGATATGGCTGTCTTCTTGGAAATCCACATCGGTAGCCACATCGTCGGCAATGGTTCGATATTGTTCACGGATCAGTTCCCGGTATTCTTCCGGGGGATTTTCGGTGATGATCTGTTTGCTTGGGATCAGGCCTAACTGATTGACTAAGAATTTGGTCAAGGCGAGATTGTAGGCACTGTCGCCGATGACGGCAAAACGCGCCGGCAAGCCCCACCAGTATTCAGCATAAAAATCGGTGAAGTCCTCCAGGTAGCGATAATAGGTCCCTTCCTCTTTAGCGATAAAGGCTTCGGCTGCAGCTACATCGATGCCTGCGAATTGCGCGACTTGCCGTAAAAAAGCGCTGGTTTCTTTGGCGCCGATGGGGATCACCGGAACGTGCAAGAAGGGTTGTCTGTATTTGGCTTCCAGGTGCTTGGCTGTCTGCAGACCGAGCCAAGGCGAGAGCACCAAATTAAATTGAGCTTTCGGTATGTTCTTCCATTCGGAGGCCCCTCTTGATTCCGGGCCAAAAAGGATATTGACTTTTAGGCCGATGCCTTCCAGGATCCGTTTGATTTCCGTCAGATCGCCCCGCCAGAACGTATTATGATAGGGAAGCAGTGACCAGACGTTGACGGAGCCCTGTTCCCGCGGACCGTCGTAATCGCCGACATACTGATCAATAATCGCTCGGGTCACCAGTTCATGACCGGTAAAATTGTTGCCTTTGAAGCCGCCGGTTTCGGCAAAGACAATGGGAACGCCCTGCACTTGAAATTCCTTGACGACAGAACCGACATCATCGCCGACCAAATCGGAAATGCAGCCCGTTAACACGACAAATAAGTCGGCGTCCAGTATTTGGAGCGAAGCTGCGATTAACTCCCGCAACCGATCGGCTCCGCCGAAGACGACCTCGCGTTCGCTGGCGTTGGTGCTGGGCACAACGGAGCCACCGCCATAGCCGCCGCCTTGAAAGCCATTATAGAAAGCGACGTTCATGAATTGCTTGTCAGCGCAACCGGGGCCACAGTGGGTGATCGGAATCACCCGGGGGATGGCGGAAGCGCTGTGCATCGCTGCAATCGAGCAAACATAGCGGATTTGCTGGATGGAATTGGTTTTGTGTGGTTTGAACGGTAAGGGGACGCCCTGTTCCTCGGTACCTTGGATAGCGATAGTTGTTTCCTTCACAGACATCGGTTTATTCCTCCACATTCAACGGTTTTCTTGCGAGAATAAAGGGATCTTGCTGAGCGAGCCACTCTTTTTTGTACGGTAACGTTACATGGGCCGCCAGATCTTGGTGGAACTTTTTGTGCGACAAAATATCCAGAATTGTTTCTCCCAAATTGATCATGCCCTGGTAGCCAAGGGCATGGTGTTCGTCGCCAAGCGGAGCAGCAGGAATGCCCAGTCGTGAAGCCAGCGGTGCCAATCCATTGTGGCGGATGAGAATAAAGTCGGGCTTTACCCGCTGCAGCAGTCCGTAAAACTGGTATTGCTGGCGGTTGCTTACGCTAAAGGAAGGGACATCGCCATAGTTATCGACGAGGTAGGCCAGTGAATCCTGACGAGGATCCTGGCTGTCGTAGATCGGATCATGGTGGAATACAAGGGAGCCGTTTACTTCGATCCCTAATTCCCGAAGCACGGCGATCAGACCATGGGCATAAGCGGAGCCGGTGGCGACATAGCCTTTTTTTCCCTTAAGCTGCTTGCGCAGTTCCTCTAGGCGGGGTGCTACGCGAGCGTGCTCCTTGGCAATATAAGCTTCTGCTTGTTCTTCGCGGTGGGTGACCCGTGCCAGTTCACGTAGCCAAGCATCGGTGCCGGCAAAACCATAGGGGAGTGGTGCTTTGATTTCCGGTACACCGAACTCCTGTTCCAGGGCTGTAGCCAGGTAGGAAGAAAGCGTATGGCAGAAGCCCACGGTAGCTGCCGCTTCGGACATCTGTTCCAGATCGGCTACGGTGGCTAAGTCAACGACAAAGTTAACCCGCAGGCCGAGCTCTCCCAACATGGGGGTGAAGACATCGGTGCCCCATAGGTTAATGACATTGATGAGGTCCTCTTGTTTTTGGGGGTTTTTTCGGACGATCTGGCGCAAAATGCCATGTTGTGTGGCATCAAACCCGGTGCTCCAGTGTTTGGATTTGAACCCTTCACAATGGAGTGGAATGACGGGGATCTGCAGTTCTTCTTCCAGATGACTGGCTACGCTGTCGACATCATCGCCAATAATGCCGGTGGCACAGGAAGTGCCGATGAATATCGCTTTGGGGCGGTGGCGCTCCCAGGCGTCGCGGATCGACTGTTCGAGTTTCGCTACGCCCCCGAAGACCATGTCCCCTTCTTGCAGATTCGTGCAGATCATACGCAGGTTTTCAACTGGTAAGTTGCGCATGGCGAGACCGTTGCGGTAGATCGAGTTATAGATTACCTGTCCGGCACCGCAGCCGATCGGCGAGTGCTGAATCAGTACGGCATCGCGTACGTTGCCCGCTTGGCATTCCACCATCTGTTCGCTGCAAACGGATCCTTGGGTAAAGGGACCGTGCAGTTCACAAAGCCGGCGGCCCTTTTGCCCACAACTGCTTTCGCAGCCGCCCCGGGCGTAGGCTGACTCATGGGAAAGTTCGGAGGCCTTGCCGTCCCAGGCGATAATGGTGCCAAGGCGTTGTTCTCGTGTTTCTACGACGGTGGTGTCTAGATTGATCCGTGTCATAAAATCCCCCTCTTTGTGTTTAAAAAAATAAAAGGCAACCGCATTTCTTGATGAAATGTAGTTGCCTCTGGATCTCCAGTCAGCAGGGTTGTTCAATTGCAAAGAAAAATTGCCCTTTTCTAATAACATTATCAAAATACCATGGGGAAGGCTGGAATGTCAAGCTGTACAGGCGTCGTGAGACAGTTCGGTCCCGCTTTTCTATTCATCAGTTTGTAAACCAGAAAATTATAAATGGTTGACAATATTCCGAGGGAATCATATAATCTCTGATAGTCTCAAGCTCGGTCATTGTTATATGGAGGTAGCATTCCGATGATTAACGAATTGAAAGCCAAAATATATAACGGATACGAAGTAAGCAAGAACGATGCATTGATGCTTGCAGAGGCTGATCTGGAGGAACTTTGTACTGCTGCCAATGAAATCAGAAGGTATTTTTGCGGCGCTGCCTTTGACTTGTGTACCATCATTAACGGCAAGAGTGGTAAATGCTCAGAAAACTGTAAATTCTGTGCCCAGTCTACCTGCTATGAGACATTGATTGAGGAATACCCCTTGCTTGAGGAAGAACGTCTTATCAAAGGAGCCGTCTATCACCAAAGCAAAGGAATACTTAGGTACTCCGTCGTTACGTCAGGGCGATGCTTGGACGAACAGGAACTGGACGATCTTTGCCAGAGCTATCACCGGATCCGACAGAACTGTGCGATTTCCCTCTGCGCCTCTCATGGATTGCTGACTTATGCCCAGTTTTTAAAGCTTAAAGGGGCCGGCGTTACCCGTTACCACAACAATTTGGAAACTTCACGCAGGAATTTCCCCAATATCTGTACTACCCATACCTATGAAGATAAAATCAATGCGATCAAAGCCGCCCAACAAGCGGGACTGGAAGTATGCAGCGGGGGGATTTTAGGCCTCGGTGAAACGATGGAGGACCGAATTGATATGGTGCTCGATATTCGAGCGCTTGGGATCAAATCGGTACCTGTAAATATTCTCAATCCGATTGCAGGCACGCCCTTTGCAAAACTTGCGGTACTCTCTATGGAAGAAGTTCGTAGAGCCGTTGCGATTTTTCGTTTTATGATCCCTTCGGCGGCAATTCGCCTTGCCGGTGGCAGAGGGCTTTTGACCGATAAGGGCAAAGGTGTATTTCAGTCAGGCGCAAATGCGGCCATCTCCGGTGATATGCTGACAACCGCAGGGATTTGCATTGATGATGATCTCAACATGCTGGACGAATTGTCATACCGGGTGAAAATGCTATAAGTAAGGGCTTATTGATCACCGGTACAGGTACTGGCTTCGGCAAAATCTTTAACATGGCACGTTGGCATCACTGTTCGCCGATCAAATCGCCGTAGGCTTTGGGCGTACGAGAACAGATATTCCAAAAATCACGATAGGCATTGCTGCCGGCAGCCAGTACTGAGTTTTTCTTATCAAGCTGCAATGCATCGCCTTGCAAGGTTGTAATCAGGCCGCCGGCTTCACCGATGATTACTGGGGCCGCCGCAAAATCCCATGGTGACAAGACAAGTTCATAATAAAGTTCGCAGCGGCCACTAGCTACATAACAAATATCTAACGCGGCCGACCCGCTTCTGCGCACATCAAGAGAATGCTCATAGAGGCGTTTGGCCAACAAAAAGGTTTCATCGGTTTTCTCGCGATTATAGGGCGATGTGCCAAAAAGTACGATGCCTTCCTTTAAGCCCTTATTGCTGGAGACGATCGGTCTATCGTTCAGAAACGCCCCTTTTCCGGCTTCCGCATAAAACAATTCATCTAAATAGGGATTATAGACTAAACCAACGATCATCTTGCGATTAAGAGCAAGCCCTAATGAGATCGCACTATGACGGTAGTTCCGGGCAAAGTTGGCTGTTCCGTCGATAGGATCAACGATAAAGCAATAACCATCTGTCAACACACCTGCTTGCTCGCCTTCCTCGCCCAAAAAGCCTGCTTCCGGCAATAGTCTTTGTAGCTCCTTAAAGAGAAAATCCTGTACAGCTACGTCATATTGGGTGACAAAGTTCCCGGGGCCGGATTTTTCTTCGACCTTGGCAATGTCCATATTGGCAGTACGCACTATGTCACCGGCTGATTTGATAATCGCGGACAATTCTTTGATCATCGTCAACACCTATTTTCTTAATTTTAAAATGTATACGACGAAGTTCCATTGCGTTCCCAGCTTTTTAGGCGTTAATCATCGATAGGATTATTGTACCTGCTAATCTGCCGGATAAGTAGCGTTTTGCCACGCGTTTTTATATAATCGTTATGTCTTTGCATAGTTACCGCTAGAAAAAAGATCAAGGTTCCGTTATAGTCGACTATAATCGAATCAGGCAATGAATACCGATGAATACTGGTGAATACCGATGCCGGCGGAAGTATGTACTGTAAAATTAACGCGTAAGGGTGGCTCTGGTGAGTGTGTGTACGGTGAATGAAAACAGTGAAGCTTTTCAACGGGTGATGGCGTATTTAGCGCCTTTCAACTTAGGGTTAACACCGAAACTTTTTGATGTATCCACGGCCAGCGCGGAATTGGCGGCGCAAGCTGTTGGTGTACCGGTGGGGGCGATTGCCAAAACCATTTGTTTTGAGGTCAAGGGCCATCCAGTGCTGGTTGTAACCAGCGGTGATGTTCGTGTGGATCAGAAGAAGCTTAAAACGCTGGCCGGCGGCAAAGCGAAGTTTGTCCAACCGGAAAAAGCACTGGAGTTGACAGGATATCCGGCAGGTGGTGTTTGCCCCTTTGCGTTGCCGTCAACGGTGCGCATCTTTATCGATGAGAGCTTACAGCGCTTTCCGGTGGTTTATGTGGCGGCCGGGACAGCCAACTCGGCGCTGCCGATCACGGTGGAGCAGTTGCAGGTGACGACTGGTGGGGAAGTGGCCGATTTGACGGAGTGGCATTCAACAGAAGGGTTGATTTAACGTATTGGTCCAGAACGGCGAGTTGGGAAATTGAGTCTGAAAAAGTAATTCGTTTCTTTCAGATTGTTTTCAGTTTCTCCGGGTATACTGGACGTAACGAAAGAAATCAACAATCTGTTGGGAGTGAATCGTATGATGAAGAATAAAACCATAGGCCAAGGCGTAGCGAATATGTTGTTGGCGGTCGGGATTTTTGCCTTTGTCGTTTTGTTGACGGGGCTCCCGGTAGGTCTGACACGTTTGCTGGGGTAGAAACAACTATCAATAGGTCATTTTTGAAGATGATGCATAAAATCAACTATCCAAATCGATATTGACAACAATCTTCGCGATGTTATAAAATTAGTCCCAATAGGGATGGCAAGAATTTAACAATTCATCGTTAAAAAGTAAAATGCTAACCAGAAAAACTGGAGGCCGTGAACGCTCTTGAGCTATGTGCAAAGAGAGGGTTCGCGGCCTTTTGTTATTTCAAAGAAGGAGAATTATGGATGACAGAAACGAGATCAAAATCCCCAGCAATCGGGAAACTCTTTGGCTCTACGAAGATAACATGGATCCTATTATTCATCGCCATGGTATCCCTTACGCTTAGTGTAGGGTACTACAAGAAAAGCTTAAATGCCGAAGGTGCAACGGTCGAATTGGAGTGGCCCAAGAGCACCGCGAAGGCGGTTGTTCTCGACCTTGCCGATCAGGGAGTGGCCAAACAACTGGTGCAACCGGACAAAGTGAGAGCCAAAATCAGCTACTCCAACAAAGGGGACAACCCCATTGCCGATCTTCAGGTTCAAACCGGTGAACTGTCGACGATCAGTCAGATCACTGCCAATTCCAGTGCCTTTGACAAGCAGACCGGTACATTGAATCAACTCTTGAATCCAGGTAATAAACTCTCGTTAACGCTAAGCATCGATTTACCGCCGGGGGCAAGCGATGCCCATGAGGTGTATGCAGGGGAATTACGCTTTGTGGGAACCGAAAAAAGCACTTCCTATGGGACAGTGTCCATCCGGATCATCAACAGCCGGTTGCCGGCAACGGATCCGGGGAAAGAAAATCGCTCGAACCAAAGTGACACAGGTTCGGAACACCGAGGAGGACATAATCATTGAAACTTCCATTTAAGATAAACAAAGAGAAAACCTCTTTGCTGCACCGGGGGATCTGGTATGCAGTGGGCTTGCTGCTTTTCTTCGCCCCTTTTGCTTATTATGTGAGAGGCGTTAACTGGCTCCTGGGCACGGCTCAGAATGCAGGTGTCCACTCGCCTTGTTTTCGGATGCCCATTCAAAACCTCTTGGAGGGAAAGGGCCTGCAAATCCTCACGGTAGGCGGTCTCTCGACGATTCTCTTAGTACTGTCAGCATTGCTTGTGGGGCCTTTTTTCTGTGGACGGCTCTGCGCTACCGGTGCGTTGCCGGAATATATCGGCCGACTGGTGCCGGATGCATGGAAAATCAATCTACACCAGGAAATCAACCCTGTACCGATTCGCTATGGCTTTCTGGTGGGCTTTGCTCTTACGCCTTTTTTTGCGGGATCCATCGCCTGTGCATTTTGTAACTTTACTTTAATCGAACGGTTGACGACCGGTGGCTTATGGGGGGACGTAGGATACCTTGGTTCCACGACCATCATTACCGCTATTATCTGGTTGCTTCCCTTAGGCATCTTTGCGCAAGGCGGACGCGGTTTTTGCAGCTTTCTTTGCCCGGTAGGAGCCGTGCAAAGCGCCATTCACAGCGTCGGGCGCCGGTTGGGTTTTACTTATAAGCTTAAGCTCGCCAAGGCTGCCTGTGTTTCCTGTTCTGCCTGTGTCAAAGCTTGCCCGATGGGTGCTCTCCGGCAAGAGCATGGGGAGCTTCACTATCAGGTACATACCTGTGTCACCTGCCGCCACTGTGTAGCCCTATGCCCAACGAAGGCGCTCACCTTTGGCACAGGAGCTCATGGATGGGGCGAGTCGGCCCCTGAGCAAGAGCCGGCTGTCCAAGTTCAACTGATCAAGGAAAAAGCATGAAGCTAGGTGCTAAGGATGGTTGGTTGACGGGGTTAGGAGCAGCAGGCATCGCGGCGCTGACTACCGTGACGGCTGCCGGGGGAGGATGCAGCGGGATTTGCGGCTCCTGTGGCGTTGCTTGTTTATCGGCGGCAGGCATGCTCACAAGTGCAGGATATGTGCTTGCCCTGCGATCCCGTAAGAACCTCTCAAAAAGAGATGATGTGGACGGAAAGGCGAGTTCCGATGAGCCGTTATGAACAATGAGCCATTATGAACAATAAAGCAAATCGCCCTTTGTCGATTTCCCTCCATGGGGAGCACGATAAAGGGCGATTTTTTTCGTATTCGATGTTATCGTATTTGATTTTGATTGATTTATTTAACTGCTTTGAACTTGGTGTGATAACGATAAAGAATGGTCAGTGATACGATGGCATGTTCGTAGTCGCCGTCGCTTTTGGGGTTGATTAAGCCGTGAAGTAGGCCCCATTCGATGATCGCTTGTTTTTCCTTGGCCCAGGCATCTTGGTTGCTCCCAGGGGATACCGGTTTGCCGATGGTATCGCCGATTCCTTTGGCAATGGCTAGGGCCATGTTTTCCTGGAACGCTGTTGTATTCAGCATGGCTTCTTCTTGTGGATTCGAAATAAAAGCGCATTCGATCAACAAGGCCGAAGCCGTGGTCCACCGGAGGACATAGTAATTGGCTTCCTTGTCGGGATCGCCATCGGAATAGTCTGTACGGATCGCCAACGATGGAAAGGATTCTTTGACTCGGTCATGGATACCCGTGGCCAAAATATCCCCCAAGCCTTGCCCGGGAAGTGTGTAGAAGGAACAACCATTGGCACTGGGGCTGGTGCTGGCATCGGCGTGGATGCTGATGACGTAATCAGCACCGGTGGCATTGATGGTTTCGACCCGTTTGCGCAGATCGGTCATTTCGTTCGGGCCGAATTCCACATCACTTTCCCGGCTGAGCACGGTGTCAATGCCTGCGGAGCGTAAGATGCGGGCAGTTTTCTGAGCGATGGCCAGGTTGATCACGGCCTCTTTGGTGCCTGCAGGGCCGATTGCACCGGGATCGCGACCGCCATGACCAGGATCAAGGCAAATTTTCAAACGGAATCATTCCCTCCTTGTTTTTTGCCGGCCCAAGAAGGTGCTGACCGGCATCAACCCAAGCATAGGAACGAGCGAAAGTGGCAGCGATTGGGTTGCGGTGGAAACGGTGAGAGAAGCGCATTGGGTTGGGGCTATATTATATTCGCTGAAAAACGGCGTTGTGACAGGAGCAGACTGCTTCCATCTTGCGCCATTTTCGGGACAATCACGCTGGCGAAAGGGCTGGAACAATGCTATTCATTCACACAAACAAGCGGGTCACCGGATGTTCCGGTGACCCGCTTCGCGCGTAACAATGCGATTTATTTCGAGAAGAAACGGTCAAGCAGACCTTTGAAAGCTGCGCCGTGACGGGCTTCGTCTTTGCACATTTCATGAACGGTGTCATGGATGGCATCCAGGCCTAATTCTTTGGCCTTTTTAGCGATGGCCAGTTTGCCTTGGCAAGCGCCGTATTCAGCTTCTACACGCAGCTCGAGGTTCTTTTTCGTCGAGTTGGTGACGACTTCGCCGAGCAGTTCAGCGAACTTCGCAGCATGTTCTGCTTCTTCAAAAGCGATACGCTTGTAGGCTTCGGCCACTTCGGGATAGCCTTCGCGATCAGCTTGACGGCTCATCGCCAGATACATGCCGACTTCGGTGCATTCACCGACAAAGTTCATTTTCAGACCTTCAAGTACTTGAGCGTCAACGCCGGCGGCTACACCGATACGATGTTCGTCTGCCCACTTCAGTGCGCCTTCGACTTTTTCTTCAAATTTATCAGCCGGAGCTTTGCAGGTGGGGCAGAATTCCGGTGCGCTGTCACCTTCATGGACGTAACCGCAGATCACGCAAACAAACTTTTTCATTCATGTACCTCCTAAATATTATATAGAAATCGTAACGATAACTCTTTCTATATAGGAGGCGAAATTCCTGCCAGCTTGGTCAGATATTTTTGTAGGATTGTCCAAGGAAGCTGTTCTTCTGGGTATTGAGGAAGATAGAGGGCAATGGAGACGGTAGTTCTACCGATTATTTCGATTGCTGATTTGACTTTTCCTGTTTTTCTTTGTTGGGATTTTGCGCTTTTTTTGAGGGATGACCACGCTTTTTATCAGTGGGCATGATGGTTTTCTTTGCGAAGGTTTGATTGTTAATTGCTTCAGATTGAAGAGGATTCTCGGTAGGGGCTTGTTTGTGCTGTTTGTACTGAGGAGCCTTGAGAGGGGCCTGTTTGTACTTTTTCTCCGGTTGCGGGATCTGTTTGTTTTTGGTGAATTCCTTGGTCATCCCGTTATGGTCCTCCGTGGTTGTTGAAGGTTCTCGGGGCGCTGCAATTGCGGAAGAACGATTTGTTTCATTGAGGTCTTTGCGATCTTGGATGTTCTCCGGATTGTCAGTGTTTGTCTTTTTTTGCTTCGCCTGACGATGCAGATGTTTTTGGAGCGTGTCGGCCGACAGGGGCGATGAGAACTGTGTTGGGGCTGCCGGTGGTTGCAACTCGACCTTGGCTTGTTCCAGTGTATCTGCTGTGATGAAACCGGTTGACATGGCTTCGTTGGCGATCGCGATCAAAGCCTCATCAACAGGTAGCCCCTGAACAGCGACTTTCTTAAGTAAGGTATCGCCTTCGGAAGTATCAGCTTTTGTGCCGACGACACAGCCTTGTTCATCAGTCAGTAATTCAAATTTGGCGCCCATATCGACAATGACGGAAGCGATGGCCGGTTGCGTCGAAAATTGATTAGGCACGGTTAAACTGAGTGTAAGAACGAGAAAAAATAGGGCTGCAGCGGCGAGATGACGGGAATGCCGGGGGAGTTGGGAGAGCCGGGAATGCCAGGAGAGCCGGGAGAGCGTGGCCATAGACGCCGTGGGCAGCAGCTTATGGATTTTTTGCGATAAGGCCGTAAGCAAAGGCTGATGGGGGGAAGGGGCCGAGGCTACAGGAGAAGGTAGGGGTAGGTCAGAAGGGACGTGGATCAGCAGCGTTTGGCCGGGACGAATCGCTCCTGCCGGTTTATGAACTTGAAGAAAGTCTCCGGCCTGGC
Source organism: Heliophilum fasciatum (assembly GCF_004341395.1). GTDB lineage: Bacteria > Bacillota > Desulfitobacteriia > Heliobacteriales > Heliobacteriaceae > Heliophilum > Heliophilum fasciatum. The sequence continues at coordinate 190,252 of NZ_SLXT01000001.1, read as the reverse complement.
TGACGACAACCAGATCTTGTTCATTAACCTGGATGACCATCACTGGCGTCTTATCCATGAGCGTACCTCCGTTCAGTTTCCTCCGGCAGGGTTAAGAAAGAGCGAATAAAGCGGAACTCATCATCGGCAAGCACGATGGCTACGGCCACGATGTAGCGCCGGCCGTTCTCCAGCACTTTGCGACTGAGTCCGGTAGCCGGTACCAGTTCTTTCATCGGAACTTGGCCGGTGGCAAAAAAGCGTTTTTTTAATGGGCTGTTGTTCACTAAGGTTTGAGCGGCCTTGATCAAGTTGGTTCGTGTATCGTGATGCTTAGGTGAGTCTTTTACCAGTTCAGCCAGGGATATGCCAAAGTCGTTGAGGGCATCAACAAAAAGGCCCATGGACAACTCCTGTTCTTCGGCATCGCGGGCGGCTTGGTAGGTGGCGGAGAAGGTGAGTTGTTCCAGGCGGTTGCCTTCATCCTCGTCGGACAAGCGATCGAGCGAGATGTGCTGAAAGCGTTTTTCCCGGCGAAAGTGATCGATCAAGCGAGATTGAATGACGCGATAGGCGTGGGTGGTAAAAGCGGTGCCTTTGCCCGATTGATAGGTATCGATTGCTTCGTTAAAAGCTAACAAGGCGATGCTTAATTCGTCATCATTGTCCCAATCTAAGGCCCGTTTGCAGATCCGGGAAGCCATTCCGGCAATCCGGTGGCGATAAGTTTGAATCAATTGTTCTCGTGATGTTTCATCGCCGGCGTTAATCTGGGCCAGCAAATCAAGTGCTTCCGTAAGCCCACCTCTTTTCGGACCGTATACTTTGGTATCCGAAAATGAGGCAGCCTTTAGCGGGGTCATTTGCTGGAAATATCTCTTAAAAAAATTCTTTTTGGCTACCCCCGCAAAAATACCTCGTAGTTACGGATGAAGCGGTGTCAGCCTCAGCAAAAGAAAAAAAGGAGATGGAGAGCAATGAAACGCACGTTTACACAAGCACTGGCCGGTATTCTCATCATGGGGGTGGCTGGTGTAGCTAGCGCCGCTGTGACCAGTACCCTGTCGGACATCACTGGCGACACAACGACAAAAACTGTGCAAGCGACGGGGACAACGATTGAGACAGCCACCGGGACAGCCACCGGGACTGATGGCGAAACGACGACAGGCACAACCGCGGATAATACCGATGCAACAACTACAACCGGTACGGACGCCGACAGCAATACAGATGGAGCAACCGAGGCAACGAACGGTGGTAATAGCGACACAACGACAGGCACCACGACCAGCGGTGATAGCGATACAACGACCGGCAACACCACTGGCGGCGATAGTGATACAACGACCGGCAACACCACTGGCGGCGATAGTGATACCACGACCGGCAACACCACCGGCGGCGATAGCGATGCAACGACCGGCAACACCACCGGCGGCGATTCGAATACAGGTACAACCACCGATACCACGACCGGTTCCGATGATCAAGCAACCGAAACGAATGATGCAGCGCTGGAACTGCTGGTGCGTGGTTATTTAGGTGCATTAGCGACCGATGGCCAAGTGAAAGCGATGGTCGCGCTTTGCCAGGAGTTTGGATTGACGCCGGCACAATCGGAAGCGATGCTCAAAGCGTCCGTGCAGTATAAAATCAATCCCGGCCAAATGAAACTGTACCTGCGTAGTCAAGGTGCTTTGACGCACATGAGCAGTAAACAATTAAATCAAACTGTGCGCGATCTGCATCACAACATAAAATTTCAACACAAACTTCAGGCCAAATCTCAGTTCACAGCGCAACCTCAAGTCGAATCGCAGATGAAGTCCCCATTCACAGCGCAAGTTAAAGCCCAGACGATCTCTCCAGTTACATCACAATTCAAATCCCAGACGATCTCCCAAGCGGCATCGCAAGTCAAAGCCCCAGCCAAATCACAAGGAAAAAAGTACAATAGCAAAAAACACAATAGCAAAAAGCATTAAATGTTTTTCCTGCATAGGCGAGGCCACCCTTTCTCACACTAGTATCAAACGGAAATAAATTGAGGTGGCCACCATGAAAATGCTGAACGTCGGTATCGTCGGGACAGGCATGGCTTTTGAGCGATTACATTATCCGGCTTTCCAAAAGCTTACCGATCGCTACAAGATCGTGGCGCTTTGTGACCGAGACCTGCAAAAAGCCAAAGAGTGGGCCCGACGCTTGCAACTGGGAGATGACGCAGTTTATAGCGATGTGCGGCAGATGCTGGACCGTACCGATCTGGACATCGTCGACATACTTGTGCCGATTGAATTGAATTTTGAAGTGACCGAAGCAGTTGCCCAACGTTGGCGCGGTCAGAAAAAAGGAATCATTTGCGAAAAGCCGTTGGCCGCGACCTTTAAGCAAGCGCTGGCGGCACGGGAACTGGCCCAAAAATATAACGTCCCCATCATGATCGCTGAAAACTATCGTTACAACGAAGAAAACAATTTAATTCGTGATTTGGTGCGCACTCGCAAGATCGGAGATGTGTTCTACTTTATCTTTAATCGCGTCGTTGATTTTCCCCATGACATGTGGACCAATGACTTTACAGCCCGCGAATGGCGCCAGCACCCGCGCTTTCCCGGTGGCGCGTTGTTGGATATGGGTGTTCATGACATTGCGGCACTGCACCACATCCTGGGCCCAGTGGAAAAACTACAAGCCTTTGGACGTCCGCAAAGTGATGACTTTTCTCCCTACTCGGTCGTCATGGTGAATATGCGCTTCCAAAGCGGTGTTATCGGCAATTATGGTTTCTTTTGCGCCGGCAAGGAAATGCAGCGTCCCTTGATTGGGTTGCGGATCTTTGGTTCTGAAGGAATGATTTATCTCGAAGAGCGCGAATGCGGCACTGTTAATGTGGCGCTCAATGACGGGCGACAAGAGCAAATTCCCTATACGCCCAAAAAAGGCTATGAAAATGAACTGATCAATTTTCATCAAGCTTTGACCGGAAGCGAGCCGATCAGCGTTACGCCCGAAATGGCCTATGGTGATATGCTGGTGATTGAGCAGATCCTGCAGTCGATCCGGGAACAACAGATTTTGTCGGGCGACGAAGGTGTTGTTTACTCGCCACTGTATCCGCCGCCGGGAGAACAGCCGACTTATATGCAGTAACGAAGGGGCCAAATAAGCCGAGGGGACCGAAGGAGTCGAAGGAGTCGAAGGAGCCAAAGGAGCCAAAGGAGCCAACGGAGTCGAAGCAGCTAAAAGAAGCAAAAAAGGCCACCGGATGATCCGGTGGCTTTCGGCATTTAAAAATCTTGGAAATACCTATTGTGGCTTGTTTTATCTTTGATGAGCGCTGCGTAGCGGTAGGGGCGCCTATTTGGCAATCTTCGATATGGGAACAAGTTCAATGCCCATCGCTTGAATTTTGGGCAGTGAATCGCGGATCGCCTTCACCGTGCTTTTTCCGCCGTCAGGACCGACATGGCCGATGACGACGGCGTTGCCGGTTCTTTTGGCGTCTGCCGCTGCAGCCATCAAGGATTGCACGCTCGATGCATAATTGTGCTCATTATCAATGAAGAAATCCCTGCACGCAAAGGGTACGCCGAAATTTCCGGCAGCTTTGCTCATTTGGCTGTTTTGCGAAGTGCTGCTATCGACAAGTAGCCAGTCATTTTCTTTAGCCTGCTCGGCAATGACGCTCATCACGCGGGTGTCGGCGGTGGCCTTGGAACCCATGTGATTATTCAGACCGATGGCATGGGGAACAGACGCTTTCGCTTCATTGATAATTTTGCGGATCTGGTCGTCAGCCAGAGCGGTCGTGATCGTATTCGGCGTATAAGCGGTAGATACGCTTCGCTCCGCTTCCAGTGATAAATGAATGAGCACCTCAAAATTACGTTCATGGGCTAAGGCACTTTCTTTGGCGGAAGCATGCATAAAGGGCATGATGGCCACCGTGATTGGGCAACCCAACTCCAATAACTCGTTGGTACCGTCGGCGTTATTGCCTAAGTCATCAATGATAATGGCCATCTGGGCCAGTTGGCCGGCATCGAGTGAAAAATAATAGCCGGCACCGTAGGCAATTCGCTCGGTAAGGGCTTTTTGAAAATCCGGTTGCAGAAACAATGCGCGGTCTTTTTCATTCGAAAGGAAGCCCATCTCCAACGTTACCGATGGCAATGGCGATTGCCGTAAGACGGGGAAATTTCCGTCGGCCGGCTTATGTTTGTAGATATCTCCAGCATTCACGTAGCGAGAATAAAAGGCGGTTAATTCTTTTTGCAAGACATCAGCAGCTTTTTGCGATTGCGTTGCAAAGGAGTTGTTTTGATCATAGAGCAGCAGGGAGCCACGAACTTTATTGTTTCGGGAGGTTCCCATGTGCAGGCCGATCAAGAGATCGCCCGGTGTGTTATTGGCCCAGGCAATCCGTTGATTGATGGTGGATTGATTGCTATCCATGGCGTTGGCAGCGGCACTGCTCGCAGCTTGATCGGCATCGCGGCTCAAAAACACGGCGGCCCCGTGATGCTCCAGTACGGTTTTCAACGCGCGGGCAACTTCTAAATTTATGTCCTTTTCTTGCGATTGCGTGCTCCCGGCTCCGCTGTCACTGCCGCCGTGACCGACATCCAGGAGAATGCGTTTTCCTTGTAGGCTCTTGTAAGGCAGAGCGAGATCCTTGGGGGGCGGTGCGCTATCCGGTGATTCCCGAGACAGTTCCTGGTCTTTTGCCGAAGGTTCCTGATCTTTATCCGGTGATGGTGTGGAAGCGTCGGGCTGGAAAAGAGAAAAGTTCTTGGCTTTATCGATAAGCGACAGTGATTGTTCCGGTTGGTTTACTAGTGCCCAACCCACAAGAGACAGTACCCCAGCGACAAGGACGAGCCCAAGGATAAGTAACCGAGGAAAAGCAATTCTTTTCATCGTTGCGCCTTCTTTCCAGCGACGGGCGTGAAAAAGAGGATCATGACATTGTAATCCTTATGCCTGGGCGCAGTGATTATGCCGGAGGCTCTTGATTGGTTTTTCGATGATAGCCTTTCAGTACAAGAAAAATCAACCCGGCAACGGCCAGCGCTACTGCCAGCCGCCCGGCGTTGTCGGCGGGGTTCCACATGTCATGGCCGATGATGACTTCCAGCACCAAACTGGGTGCTTTGCCGATGGCGGTGCCCAGAGTGAAGGAAGCGAAGGAAACCGAACTGAGGGCGGCGGCAAAATTAATGACCCCGGAAGGCACAAGTGGGGCCAGGCGAAGGAGGATGATACTGACGAGGCCGTGTTGGGAGGTCCAGGCGTCGAGCTTGGCCAGCTTTTCTCGTTTCAATAGCCACTGCGCGGCCCAGGAGCGGCCGTAGTAGCGGAAGATGGCAAAAGCGCAAATGGCGCCGGCCACTTCGCCGGCCCAGGCAATCAGGAAGCCGCCTAGCCAGCCAAAGACCATCACCAGTACGCCTGATAAAAAAACGCTGGGAATAAAGCCGAGGAAGTTTTGGAGAACTACCAGGGCAAAGGCGACAATCCAAGCGAGCCAACCAAAAGATTGCAGATCGGCAATGACAAGGGAGGCGTCACCGGCGGTGAAGTAGAGGAGCAATCGTTGACCGGCAGGGGTAACATATAGGCCTGCCAATAAGGCGAACAGCAGAACGCCGAGGGCGATGTTGAGGTACGAGCGGTTTTTATCTGGCATCGCGTAAATTATTGATTTCGGTTTCATGTTTGCTTACCCGGAAGAGGAGATCGCATAGAACAGCTTTGGTTTCTTTCTGGTTGGCCACGACCTCATCAAGCTTGTCTTCAATGCGGTCAAATCGCGCATCGATCGATTCCTCACCTTCGGCAAATCGAAGGGCGGAAAGAGTATACAAATCGGTTAGCTTTCCGTCCATTTGGTCAAAGCGCTCGTCCATTTTATCGAACTGTTCTTCGACTTTATCAAAGCGCTCATCCATTTTATCAAGCCGCTCTTCGACTTTATCAAAGCGCTCGTCCATTTTATCAAGCCGCTCTTCGACTTTATCAAAGCGCTCGTCCATCTTATTAAGCCGCTCTTCGACTTTATCCAGACGCCCTTCGACTTTACTCAGCCGCTCTTCGACTTTATCCAGACGCCCTTCGACCTTACTCAGCCGCTCTTCGACCTTATCCAGACGCCCTTCGACTTTACTAAGCTGCTCTTCGACTTTATCGAGTCGCCCTTCGACTTTACTAAGCCGCTCTTCCACCTTGTCGAAGCGCTTCTCAACGAGGTCAAAACGATGGTTCGTCTCGGAGCGCAGTTGGGCCTGTCCTTGTTCAAGGTGGGATAATTTCTCGATAACTAATCGTTGAAACTCTTGATTCGTCATTTTTTTCCTCCTAACGGAAGTGCTAACCTTACTCATCAAGGGTGGATAAGTTTCCCATCAACCTGGTCAACGTCTCAATGGCTCCATTATAGCTTTGTTCTGAGTGGGAGAAAAGAAGCTTGAAAAATAACCCACCTTGATAACAAGGTGGGAATGATATCGATTACTCTTCGTTGGCCATCATAAACGATGGATTTTGTAACAGGCGGTTTAATGTCGCGATGACTTCATGATAGCTGTGTTTCAGATTTATAAAAATTGTATTTATATTGTCGATTTGCCTCGAACGTCCCAATTGCTCCATGCGCGCACACAACGTGGAAAAGTTGATCGCACCGATATTCGCACTGCTCGATTTTAAGGCATGACTGGCTTTTTCAATTGCTTCGGCATCGAGCCGTTCTACGGCATCGTTTAGATCGTTCATGATACGTTGCGATTCATCCACGTAGGTTGGAATTAAAGCGTCAAGAAAAAGAGCCATTTCATCATCTGGCAAACCGAGGAGTTCTCTTAATGCGTCCATAGAAATGACGGAAGAATCGCCCACGGAAATATTGGAGCGGGCAGAAGAATAGGTCTGTAATTGTGATTTCGCTTGTGTTGGCGGTGGAAGCCAACGCTCGATGACGGCCAGCAGTTGGTTCTTATGTAAGGGTTTCGTCAGGTAATCATCCATGCCTGCTTGGATGCATCGCTCTCGATCACCTTGCATCGCCATCGCCGTCATGGCGATGATCGGTACATGCCGGGTAGTTCCGGTTTCAGCTTCCCGGATGATCTGGGTGGTTTGGAAACCATCAAGCTCCGGCATTTGGCAATCCATGAAGATAAGATCAAATTCCTTTTCCATCGTGGCTTCGATGGCGAGCATACCGTTGTCCACAACGGTGACCGTTAATCCCAGCTTGCTTAGAAGCACCTGAGCAAGTTTTTGATTTACTTCGTTATCCTCGACCAGTAGTACGGAACCGGTAATATTCTGCAAAGGGGCGCCTGTGCCAGCTACGCAATCATAGTCACCGTTCGAATTATGATCAACCATGGCACGCAGCGCAGAAGCGGGAGTGGGAGAGAGCTCAAAAGGAATGGAGACCCAAAAGGTCGAGCCTTTGCCGATTTCACTGGAGACGCCAATCTCCCCGCCCATCAGATTCACCAGTTTTTTGGATATGGCCAAGCCAAGTCCGGTACCGCCAAACATGCGCGAAGTCGAGGTATCGGCTTGCACGAAGGGCGTAAAAAGATGCGCAATCGTTTCTTTTTCAATCCCAATTCCAGTGTCGGTGACGGTGAATTCAATCCACCAGCGTGTTTCATCACTGGATTTCAGAACCGCATTGAGCGCAACCTGACCGGAGTTGGTAAATTTAATCGCATTACTGACAAGGTTAAATAGAATTTGCCGTAACCGAGACGGATCGCCCCGTAGCATGTGCCTGATGTCCGGTGAGACCGAGGTGGATAAGGTGAGTCCTTTTTCAGCGGCTTTATTGGCAAAAAGTTTAGCGATGCTGGTAACGGTTTCGTTGATATCGAGATCGATAATTTCCAGATCCAGTTTGCCTGATTCCACTTTCGAAAAGTCTAAAATATCATTGATGACATTCAGAAGAACGCCGGCCGATTCTTGAATTACGTTAGCGTATTGCTTTTGTTCTTCCGTCATCGTTGTTTCCAATATTAAATCGTTCATGCCGATAATGCCATTCATGGGCGTACGGATTTCATGACTCATCATGGCGAGAAAATCACTTTTGGCCAGATTGGCTTTTTCCGCTTTGGCGATGGCCAGCGTTTTCTCTGTAATATCGCTTAACAAAAGAGCCTTGCCCACTTGTCCGTGATCACTGTGAATCGGTGACAGGCAGGAGGAAAAGTAAGATGTTCTTTGATCAATGGTTACTTTGATATCAGTTTCGGCAGTGCCTGAGTCGACTTGCCCGATGAGAGGAGGGTAATCACCGAGTACTTCTTTGATAGGTTTGCCCAGTTTGTCGGCGGTCAAATGAGGAAGAAAGGAAGTGGCGGCCGGATTAAATTCAATAATGCGATCCAAAGAATCGAGAATAATGACACCTTCCCGAAGACTATCGAATATTTGCTCGTGGGCAACCGGCGTCAAATCAAAAAAATGATATTTGGCGAGCGGTATGGCATGCATTAAAACAGCAAAACAAATGGAAACAGGGACCAAATCTAGGTGCAGGGGAGTTATCCCGACATCATAAGCTATATTCGCGATGGCGGGAACCAATGTACCGATAAACATGTAATTGATGCTTTTGCGATAATTGGCTCCTACCTTGCTGTGCAAACGAATTAACAGTAGAAATCCGGCAAGAAGGCACAAATTCATATAGGTGATGCAAATCAAATTCAGCCAAGTTCTTTCTTTTTCTACGAATGAAATAAGTCCATCAAAATGGAATGTTAACGCAGAAAAATACAAATGATGGTAACCGTTTGTGTAAAAAAGGAGCAGAGTAATTGTGGGTATAATAAAAAGCCCTGTGATCGTTTTTTTATTGAGATAGTGTTCAAGCCGGCAGTAATGGGTGATCATCATCAGCCAAAAAACAGGGATGAACGGACTGGCCAGAAATGAAACATTCCACCAGAATTGGTATTCAGCAATTGACTTACTGGTGATGACAAAAGCGTAGCCAAATGCGTAGAGGCTGGAGGAAAAAGCCAGCCCAATGTAAGCATTGACACCGATGTTTTTGGGATAGGAAATGTAGGCATAAAATCCGATCAAAAAAGCACTGAGGCTGGATAAGAAAATAAGAGATTTTAAAAAATAAAGGATATGAATATCCAATTATGCCTACCTCCTCACATCTGGATGGTATGCTATATAAGGGAAAATCGGCATTGATTTTTCTATGTGATAAAAACAACATTCGTCATAAAGGATGGATATCCTGCTAAAGAGAGGCAAATCGTTATGGCCATGGCGGGATGCTCCTGAACGTGGGCAACGTGATGCTATGACGCTTCCGGGCCGTGGGGAAGCCAACGTTTGATCATACTAACCAGATGGTACTTATTCAATGGTTTTGGAATGTAATCATCCATTCCGGCAGCGATGCACCGCTCGCGATCGCCTTGCATGGCCATAGCGGTCATGGCGATGATCGGAACGTGCCGGTGGGTTACCGTTTCCGCGTCGCGGATGATTCCGGTTGTTTGAAAACCATCGAGTTCCGGCATTTGACAATCCATAAAGATCAGATCATAGTTTCGATCTTGATGGGCTTTAAGGGCTTGCTTACCGTTGTCAGCAACGATGACGGTTAAACCCAGTTTGCGCAGGAGGATCTGGGCGAGTTTTTGGTTCACTTGATTATCTTCAACAAGCAACACCGTACCGGCGAACTTCTCCCCAGGAGCGGTCATCTCTCTTGGGGCGATGGTGATATTTTTCGTAGGAGAAGCATCCAGTTCAACCAGGGAGGAACGTTCGGAATGGTTCGGAACCTCAAAAGGAATGGAGAACCGGAAGGTCGAGCCTTTGTCGATTTCACTGGAGACACTGATGTCTCCCCCCATGAGATGAACAAGATTTTTCGATATGGCCAGGCCAAGACCTGAACCGCCATAAACGCGTGCCGTTGATGTGTCGGCTTGAACGAAGGGGGTAAACAGATTGGCCATCGTCTCTGGGGACATGCCAATGCCGGTGTCGATGACAGAGAAATCGATCCACCGGCTCGTTCCATCGCTTGACTTCAGATCCGCAAGAATCGTAACCTGACCGGAATGGGTGAATTTAAGGGCATTACCGATTAAGTTAAATAAAACCTGGCGCAGTCGCGTGGGATCGCCTTCCAGCACGGGAGGAATATCCGGTGCGATCGATACAGACAGGGTAATCCCTTTTTCGGTCGCTTTGCTCGCCAGTAGGTTAGCGGTACCAGTAATTGTTGTATGGATATTAAAAGGGATATGCTCAAGTTCGAATTTACCAGATTCCACTTTGGAGAAATCTAAAATATCATTGATAACATTCAGCAGAACTCCGCTAGATTCATGGATTAGAACCGCGTACTCCCGTTGCTCCGGAGTCAGTTTGGTTTCCAGCATCAAGTTGTTCATGCCGATAATGCCGTTCATGGGTGTGCGAATCCCGTGGCTCATCATGGCGAGAAAATCACTTTTGGCGCGGTTGGCTTCGTCCGCTAGCGTAAGGGCTCGGTTTTTTTCTGTAATGTCGCTTAATGAAATGACTTTGCCCCATTGAGCGCCATGAAGGCGAATCGGTGACAGGCGAGAGGAAAGGTACGATGGATTCGGATGATTGGCGATATTAATGTCTGTATCAGTATTTCCCAAGGCCACTTGTCGGATCAGCGCCGGGTAATCGGTAAGCACATGACCTAGGGGTTGGCCGATCGGAGCAGAACGCAATTGCGGAAAGAAAACAGCAGCGGCCGGGTTATACTCAATAATTCGATCGGCAGAATCAAGAATGATGATCCCTTCGCGGATACTGTTCAATACTTTTTCATGAGCAACCGGTATAAACTCAAAAAAATGGGAGCGGAAGAGCACCTTAGAATGGAGTAAAACAGTAAAAAAGGTTAATACTGGAGCCAATTCAATTTGTGGTGGAATCATTTTGGCGAGGTTAACAAGGTTGCCGAGCGTAGGTATGACGGGACCTAAAATCATATAGGTAATGCTTTGGCGATGACTTGCTCCGATCTTGTGTTGTAATCGAAACAACATGATAAATCCAGTAAGAAAGCAAAAATTTTGGTAATAAGCCAGCAGAGCATTGGCCCAGTTTCTTTCTTTAATTGCGTACACAAAAGAACCGTTGAGATGGAAGGTTATATTAGAATAAACCCAATGATGATAATTGTTAGTGTAAAAAAGCACCGAAATTATGAATGGCACGATAAAAAGTGCGGTGATGGATTTTTTGTTCAGGTAGTGATCAAGACGGCAATAATGCATCGTTGTAATCAGCCAAAAAACAGCGAAGTAGGGTATGGTGAGATGGGAAAAATACCACCAAAAACGGTACTCTTCGATGGATTCACTGGTTGAGACGAAAGCGCGTGCAAATGTATAGATACCAATGCAAATACAGTAACCGATATAGGCATTTACGCCAGGATTGCCGCGGTATTTGGTATATGCATAAATTCCGAGCGAAAACGCACCAAGGCTGGCTAACAGCGTGATAGCTTTAAAGAAGTAATATATATAAATATCCAATCGCAATCCATCCTCATACATAAGTTGTTGTATGCAAAATAGAGATTAGACTTTTATTGGAATAGTTCGTCATTTATAGATAGTATCCTGCTTTGGAAAATGTTATTGAAGTCGGATTTTCTAACCAACGCTGCAATGTCACAATGACTCGAGGTAGTATCCTGCCTTAGACATACAAATCCTAACTTACTGCGGATGAGGTATCAACTTAGAAAAAAGCATCACCCTTTATCTGTACTCCTCAGTTGGGTGCACAGTAATTCGCCAGTTGATAAATTTTTCCTTTTTTACCCCGTAATATTCGAGGACTTGCCGTTGTCGGAGTGATTCCGGCGACCTTTTGTCGCATGGATCTTTATGGTAATTTAATGCCGGAACCAGGAACACCTTTGTGGCAAAGTAAATACCATGTATGGAAACCATTACCTTAAAAGCGAGCTTGCTCAACAGGTACTCGCTTTGCAACGTAAGAAGGGAGCTGTTTTACTTGCCACAACCATGTCCAGAAACCGCGTTGTTAACTTTCACTGATCAGGCCGGGGTGCAGCAATTCCAATATCAGTTTACTTTTGTGGGTGTCACTTATGACTCCGCGACGGGCTTCTCTACGTTCACGTACAATGTCTGCAAACCCGGTACCGATTCGACATTCAAAGATCTCAGCCATTTTGTAATCGGCTTTTCTCCTGATTGCCCCATTCAACTGACTCCAAACCAACCAGGTGTTGAATTTGTAAATCCTGATCCGACAACAGGTGCTGTGGGAATCAAAATAGACACACCTGTAGCCACGGCTGTATGCCCTCTCGTAAATACCTACAGTTTTACGCTGAACGGTTTCGCTGATGTGGGCCCCGTTACCATTACCGCCAAGGATGGTGCCCAAGGCGGGATACAATTCTTCACGTCAGGTACAATTTGCGGACCGATCTGTACGCCGGTACCGGGTGCTCGCGGTTTCCGATTACAGTAATCAAAAGTATAAATTTTTTCGCCAATCCGCTGGGAAATTCCAGCGGATTTTTTTGTTCCGGAACCTATTTTGAGGAAGAAAACAGGTGACCAACAAGCGGCAACAAAACATATACTATCGCGTAAAGTCCTCGTCAGAGAGAGGGGGGGAATCTATGAACTGCCTGACACCTGATGTCACAACAACGGCCCGCGTAGGGCCCAATGATATATCAACGGTAGAAGTTGAAATTCCTTTCATCACGCCCGATCGTGGGGAGGTTCTTATCGAATGTTGTGTACTTCTCCGTCAGACGATTTGTGGTGAAGTGCCTGCATTTCTTTTCGATGATAAAAAAGAAGAATGTATTGGTCCTGAAGTCAGAATCATCGTCCCTGTTTTGTTGTTTCGTGCGATTGCCAGAGAAGTATGCCGAAAAAAGTTCAAGATTTGCGCGATTCCCAAGTCAGCCGTCATCATTGACTGTCTCCCGATGAATATATCGGAGACCGTAGAGGTTATTGGTCCTGCGGCACCGGAGTGCAACCGGAAAAATATCAAAGTTTCAATTCGGTTTGACCTCGTATTGCTACTTTCATTTATGGTCGAGGGAAGAAAAAAGATTATCTCTCGACAGCTTTGTGATATCAATTGTGCCGTTTACTTTTGTGTGCCTGAGCCCCAAGCAGGCGATTTAACGGCCCGGGCCACGGTCACTTGTCACCCTATGTGTGATAAGGCTACATGATCAAAAGCGGCGGGAGCTGCTTTTTTTTTTGCGTAAAGCCGGCGGGTATCTGCTAAATAAAGAACAAGGATACCTCAAGCAACTGGAACTAACTGGTATTTGCTGAATACCATGACATCGAGAGCAAAAGCTTTAAAATTAGAACGAAGGATGGTGTTTTTACGATGGGTCTTCTCGATAAAACAACGTGTGTACCCATTACCGTAGACCCTAATAAGGTGGTTTCGCAAACGTTTACCTTGGACGGCGACACCACACGCGCAATCAAGCTGCAAATTAACGGAGGGGATTGTCCCGATGCGTTCAGAAATGGCTGTTTTTGCTTCCTGATTGAGGTGTATAAGCAACCAACGATAGGTACAGATACCCTTACAGAAGATCCCCCGCCACCGCCGCCGCCGTTTAATGTATTGGTTGCCTTTAAGTTCTGGCGGTGCAGCCAGTTACCCACCGATACAATTGTCATTCCGATTTGCGAAACGGTTTGCGGTCCCGTTGCGTATTGCATCAAGATACACGTTTCTGAATGTGCTCCGGGCAGATGTTCTGACTCCGTTGCCCTTTAATTGCTTTTTTTTAAGACCAAGTAATAAACGGGCCGCCTTGGCTGGCAAGGTGGCCCGTATTCCTGAAAGAATCAGTTTCCCATTCGCTGAGGCATTTCGATCGTATCCCAAAGCGTTAAAGCTCCCCGAGACGTTGAGGCACCACGCACCATCCCTTGCAACTCAAGCCACGAGTTCTCTTGTGCGAAAAGTAAATGTTCATAGTAGGGCTGATAAAAGTCAGCTATTTCTTTTTCACTTGTACTATTGAGCGTGAAATAGGCAGCTTTATTTTCGGGAGGCAGATGTCCCAAAAGCATCCGGCTCACCGGGGACAATTGATCAAACAGAGGAAGCCACGCCGGAACTTCTGATGCTACGGGGTGACCATAAGGAAAAATTGTTATTGTATGCTCCTTGATCAGGCTAGGAGGAATGCCTTGGGCAAGTTGAGTAGGTGCAAAATCTGCCGTAATTTTTTTGATCTGTTGTAACGGCTCTTGAGCAGGCCGGACGTAGATGTAGCCGAACTGCGGCAGTATGTGCGGTAATTGTTCATTGAGTCCCCGCTCGAGTCTGCTAAATAAGGAAGCCCGATCATCGTCGTAGCGATGCGCAGAGACTAGCTGCATGAAGTCCGGCAAGGACAAGCCTCCGGGAGGTGTATCACCGTAGGACAGCAGCAGATGTTCGATACTGGGGCAGTAATGGTGAAATTCCAGAAGTGCTTCCAGGCTGTTCATATAACAGGTATCAAAGACGATGCCAGCCAATTTGGCCCCGCTGTCAACTATCGCTTTTTCAATTACCCGGCCCAAGCTTTGTAGTGTCATCATCGGGCGCATCGTGGGAGTCATTGTCGGCAAGATACCCAGCCAGGCTAACCCGTGACCTGACAAGATCAATAGTTTTTGCTGCTTGGGAAACGAATGAAAAACCCAAAGCAGAAAGTCATAAAGCGAGCGCGGTTCGGCCATGACCATGTCATCAAAGGATTGAACAAGATGCAGATCTTTACCTTCCTTGCGATACCTCGATACGGGCAAACGTCCTTCCGCAGTAAACGTCGATCCTGACTGAATGGCCATGGCGCAGGATGGATCTAACGTGGTCTGAGCGATTTTTTGCAAGGAACCGGCCACAGCATGGTTAAGATTATTCTGACCATTGGCATATAGGGCAACGACCCATTGCTCCTCCATCGTGTTTCCCCGTTCCTTTCATTGTAAGTTTTTCATTAGCATAGAGAAATCTTATTATTTCAACCTATGCGACACTTACTTCCGCTCATGACCGTTGCTCCAACCTCCCCAAACCTGACGACTTATTACCACCCATTAATGCTATAATATATTTTTAGTTTTACCCCTTTATATGATTACAAAAGCAGGACGTACGCCGCTTTCTACCGAATTAATCAACGCACCACTACCGACGGGAGGGCATGGGCCTTGACCTATACTGAAAAAACAGCCAACCCCTTTGTCCACCTCCACGTCCACACGGAATACAGCCTCCTGGACGGGGCGGCCCGCATCAGCAAACTCGTCGACCGCGCCGCCGCCTTGGACATGCCGGCACTGGCCATCACCGATCACGGCGTCATGTACGGCGCCATTGACTTCTACAAAGCGGCCAAGAAAAAAGGCGTCAAGCCGATCATCGGCTGCGAAGTCTACGTGGCCCCGCGCGGCCGCACCGACCGGGACCCGCAAAAAGACAGCGACCCCTACCATCTGGTCCTGCTGGCCAAAGACATGACGGGCTACAGAAATTTGCTGTCCCTCGTATCGCAAGCCTATTTGGAAGGCTTCTATTATAAACCCCGCGTGGACCGCGAACTGCTCGCCCGGCACAGCCAGGGCCTCGTCGCCTGTGGCGCCTGCTTGGCCGGCGAAGTGCCGCGCCTGCTCCTCCGGGAGCAGGAGGAACAAGCCCGCGAAGCAGCCCGCTTTTACCAAGATATTTTCGGGCCGGAAAATTACTACCTGGAACTGCAAGATCACGGCATCCCGGACCAGCGCAAAGCCAACATCGCCCTCGTCCGCTTAGCCCAATCGATGGGCATCGGCCTGGTGGCCACCAACGACGTCCACTACGTCGCCCGTAGCGACGCTTCCCTCCAGGACGTGCTCATGTGTTTGCAGATGGGCAAAACCTTAGACGACATGAACCGCATGCGTTTTGACGGCGAAGAGTTCTACTTAAAAAGCGCCGACGAGATGGCCCGGCTCTTCCCATCGGTGCCGGAAGCGCTGACCAATCCCCTCAAGATCGCCGAGATGTGCAATCTGGAGATTCCCTTTGGCATCAACCATCTTCCGGAATTCCCCATACCGCAAGATACGGCCTTTCAAGTTTGGTGCGGCGACTATCGGCAAGCGCCCTGGCCCGGCGCACCGTGGGGAGAAGCAGAGCAATACCTTCTCTACCTTTGCCAGAAAGGCATGAACTGGCGGCGCACAGCCGGACAAGCCGCCTACGAAGAGCGCCTGGCTTTTGAACTGGGGACGATTTGCCGCATGGGCTTTGCCGGCTACTTCCTCGTCGTCCAGGACTTCTGCGCCTTTGCTCGCGATCAGGGCATTCTAGTCGGTCCCGGCCGGGGCTCAGCGGCGGGCAGCCTCGTCGCTTATGTACTGGGGATCACCGACATTGATCCGCTCGTCTACAACTTGCTCTTCGAACGCTTCTTAAACCCCGAACGCGTCTCCATGCCCGATATCGACATTGACTTCGACTTCGAACGGCGTGGTGAAGTCATCGAATACGTCGTGCGTAAATACGGCAGTGACCGCGTTTCCCAGATTATCACCTTCGGAACAATGGCTGCTAAGGCAGCCGTGCGCGATGTAGGCCGGGTGATGAACATCCCCCTGACCGATGTCGATAAAGTAGCCAAAGCCATTCCCGGCGAACTGGGCATGACCATCGAAAAAGCACTGGAAGTCAACCCCGATCTCGTCTACATGCGCCAGGACCCCAAAATCGACCAACTGGTGGCCACAGCCCAAGCGCTGGAAGGCACACCGCGCCACGCGTCGACCCATGCCGCCGGTGTGGTCATCGCGCCGTCACCGCTGACGGACTTTTTGCCGGTGCAGCGCCTCAGCGACAGCGGCGTAACGACCCAATTTCCTAAAGACACTGTCGAAGAGATCGGCCTCCTCAAGATGGACCTTCTCGGTCTCAAGACCTTGACGCTGATCGGCGATGTGATTGCCAAGATCAAAAAGTCCCAAGGCATCACTGTCGAACTCAAAGACCTGCCTTTAGATGATGAAAACACCTATCAACTGCTGACACGGGCCGACAGCCTCGGTGTCTTCCAATTAGAAAGCTCGGGCCTCCGGGCGATCCTGCGCGAACTCAAGCCCAACTGCTTTGAAGATATCGTTGCCCTCGTCGCCCTCTACCGGCCCGGACCGCTCCAGTCGGGTATGGTGGAAGATTTTATCCAGCGCAAACATGGTCGTACAGCCGTCACCTATTTACATCCCGTCCTGGAGCCGATCCTCAAAGAGACGTACGGCGTCATCCTCTATCAAGAACAGGTCATGCGCATCGCCAGCGACCTGGCCGGTTTCTCCCTGGGACAAGCCGATATGCTGCGCCGGGCCATGGGCAAGAAAAAGCCTGAAGTCATCGCCGGGCTCAAGCAGCAGTTTACTGACGGTGCCCGGGCCCGGCAGGTGCCGGAAGCAACGGCGGCGCAAGTTTTTGAATTGATCGAGTACTTTGCCGGTTATGGCTTTAACAAAAGCCACTCGGCGGCCTATGCGCTGATCTCCTACCAAACGGCCTACCTCAAAGCCAATTATCCGGTGGAGTTTCAAGCGGGCCTATTGACGATCGCTGCCGATACGACGGATAAAGTCAGTATGTATATTGATGAAAGCCGTCGCATGGGCATCAAGGTACTCCCACCGGATGTGAACGAATCGGGCATCGATTTTACCGTCACGACGGAGCGGGAGAGCGGCGAGGCGCAGATTCGCTTTGGCCTGGTAGCCGTGAAAAACGTCGGCCGCAACGCCATCGAAGCGATACTGCTGGCCCGCGAAACGGGCGGCCCCTTTCGTTCGCTTGTCGACTTTTGCACTCGCGTCGATGGGCGTCATGTCAACCGGCGCGTGATGGAAAGCTTGATCAAATCCGGTGCTATGGCTTCGCTGGGACCGCGGCGGCCGCTGTTGATGATACTGGACCGCTGCCTGGAAATCGCTTCGCGCCGCCAGCGCGATCTGGCGACGGGGCAGATGAACTTGCTCGATATATTTAATGAAGCCGGTGGCGAAGAAGACCTCGACAGCACTGCCGGAGTGGAAGATGTGCCCTTACCGGAAGTGGCCGACTTCAGCCAGCGCGAACGGCTCACGATGGAAAAGGAACTGCTGGGCCTGTATTTTAGCGGTCATCCTTTGCAAGAAGTGCGGGCGCAGTTAGAGCAACGGACCAACCTTTCGATCCGCCAGATCACGCCGGAGATGGATCAACAGCGGGTGCTCTTGGCCGGGCTGATCCAAAGCTTGCGCCGGACGACGACCAAGCGCGGCGAATTGATGGCCTACTTGACGTTGGAAGATTGGGACAGCAGCATCGAAGTGCTTGTCTTTCCCCGTGCCTACCAGCGTTGCTCGGAACTGCTGAAAGATGATGCGATCATTTTGCTGGAAGGCAAAGTGCACTACGAAGATGAAACACGACGCATCTTCGGGGAGCGCATCTATCCGGTGCAACAGGCCGTGCTCGATGGCATCCCACCACAGCAATCAGCCATGCCGCCATGGACGCAGCCAGGCATGCCACCACCACCGCTGCAACCAGGCATGCCACCACCGCTGCAACCGGGCATGCCACCACCGCTGCAACCGGGCATGCCACCGCAACCAGCCATGCTACCGCAACCAACCATGCTACCGCAACCAACCATGCCAACACCGCCACCGCCCAAGGGCATCGTCGTCATTCAAGCGCCGATCGCCTATGGTGATAAAGACGCTGTTGGCCATCTGCTTCAGCGCATTCGCCAGTTTCCCGGCCCTACACCGGTGCGCGTGCTTTTTCTCAAAGATCGCCGCGCTTTTCAACTTACCCCGGAGTTTTCCGTCGATGTGAACGCACATTTTTGGCAAACCATTGAAGACTATTTAGGACCGGGAACAGTGGAACTTCAACAAGCATAATTGCGTAGTGTATGGTAACAACGATCATAAACGATTGTGATAACATACTGTTTGCATGGAGAACATTGGTTGTGCTATGCTTAGCATGGAATGGATTAACCGAGAGAAGGTGTGACCTTTGCAAGAAAAAGAAACGATCGTTACTGGTGAATATATTTTAATTAAAGCATTAGAAAACGGTGTCACCATTATTGGGTTAACACGTGGGCGAGATACAAAATTTCATCATTCCGAAAAAATGGACAAGGGTGAAGTCATGGTCGCTCAGTTTACGGAACATACATCAGCCATGAAGATCCGTGGGCGAGCCCAAGTATATACCAAGCACGGTGTTGTTGAAGCAGGAAATTAAGAGAAAGAGAGGTGACTGACCGTGTGGACGGTTGTCTACATCGCGCCGAATCGTAGTACCGCCGAGATGTTAAAGAATGTATTGACGCTAGAGGGGTTACTGGTGATGTTGCGTCCCGTCGGTGTTCCTCATTTAGGTGATTCCGGTTCTGTAGAAATCCTTGTGCCCGAATCGGAAGCGGAAGAAGCACATGAGATTCTCAGCGGAGCACTAGGGGGGGTAGAAGACATTGAAAGATTTTATTCGCAACGCCCGCCAGCGGCTCTTAGAAGAAACGCGAGAACAAAATCCTCAGAACGACGTTGTTCAGGAGGAACGGGAAACACGCATGGAAGGACTTTGGGTTCGCTGTGAAAAGTGCCAGGAGATCTTCTTGGCGAAAGAACTCGATAAGAACTGTCGCGTTTGTGCCAAGTGTGGCCATCACTTTCGCATCGCTGCTCCGCAACGGATCGCGGCGCTGCTTGATCCGGACAGTTTTATCGAGTGGGATGCCCATTTGCCCACGCAAGATCCGTTGCATTTTCCGGGGTACAAAGGAAAAGTGGAAAAAAGCCAGCGCGAAACGGGTCTGGCCGAAGCGATTGTTACCGGACAGGGAACGATCGAAGGTTTTCCCGTCGTTGTCGGTGTGATGGATCCCCGGTTTATCATGGCCTCGATGGGAACCGTTGTCGGTGAAAAGCTCGTTCGTGCCATTGAAGGCGCCTGCGCGCAGCGCATTCCCTTAATTCTTTTTTCGGCTTCCGGTGGTGCCCGCATGCAAGAAGGCGTTCTTTCGTTGATGCAGATGGCCCGCACCAGTGCAGCCTTGACGCGCCTTGCTGAAGCCGGTGTGCTTTATATTTCCGTGTTGACCGATCCCACGACAGGTGGCGTGACGGCTTCCTTTGCTATGTTAGGCGATCTGATTCTAGCGGAGCCGGGCGCACTGATCGGCTTTACCGGCCCACGGGTGATCGAGCAAACGATCCGACAAAAATTGCCAGAAGGATTCCAACGCGCTGAATTTTTGGAGCAGCACGGTATGATCGACCGTATTGTGCCCCGTACGCAGATGCGCAGTCAACTGGCCTTGATTCTCGCCATGCATACCAAGACGGAAGGGGTGACCGCCAATGGCCCAACCGCTTGAGTTTGAACAGCCCCTGTTTGCCTTGGAGGCGAAAATCGATGAGCTGCGCCATTTTTCCCAAGAAAAAGGCATGGACTTGCGGGAAGAGATTGCCACGTTAGAACAGCGGGCACAAGAATTACGCGCTTCGATTTATCAAAACTTAACACCGTGGCAGCAAGCGCAATTGGCCCGCCATGCTGAGCGACCTAATGCGATTGACTATATTCGCGCGAACATTCAGGACTTTATCGAACTCAAAGGCGATCGCCTTTATGGCGATGACCCGGCCATTGTCGGCGGCATCGGCTTTTTCCAAGGCCGGCCGGTGACCGTATTGGGTCATGTCAAAGGCAAAGATACCAAAGATAACATCTACCGCAACTTTGGGATGCCCCATCCGGAAGGCTATCGCAAAGCCTTACGGCTGATGCAGCAAGCGGGCAAGTTTGGTCGTCCCGTGCTTTGTTTTATCGATACCCCCGGTGCCTACTGCGGCATCGGTGCCGAAGAACGGGGGCAAGCGCGAGCGATTGCCCATAATCTCTATGCGATGGCATCCTTGCCGGTGCCGATCCTTTCCTGCGTCATCGGTGAAGGTGGCAGCGGCGGCGCCTTGGCGCTGGGCGTAGCTGATCGCATCATGATGATGGAGCATGCCATTTATTCCGTGGCCTCCCCCGAGTCGGCCGCTTCGATTCTTTTCAAAGATGCCACCCAAGCACCGCGCGCCGCTGGGGCGATGGCGATCACGGCAGAACGGTTGCATAAGCTGAGGATTGTCGATCGTATCGTCGATGAGCCGGTCGGCGGTGCCCACCGTGCGCCGCTGGAGGCTGCCCATAATCTGGGCGCTGCCTTTGCGCAGGAATTGGCGTCTTTGGTAGATCTGCCGCCGGCGGAACTTGTCGAACGTCGTTATGAAAAGTATCGGCAATTAGGACATCATTTATTGATGGGATAAGCAGAAAAGACCTCAGGCATGGAGTGATGCCTAGAGGTCTTTTCTTTATGGAGAGAAACGGCATAGAAAGAAACGGTCGGAAAAGAAACCGTCCGGAGAGGAACTGCGGTGGGATTTGACGAAAAATTAACCCTGACAGGGTGGTGAAAACAGCACCTGTCGGGTATTCTAAGGGAAGAAAAAAGGGGGTCAAAGGCATGGCGATTCGACATCTTGGTGTGTTAACGTCCGGTGGCGACGCACCGGGGATGAATGCCTGTATTCGCGCCGTTGTACGTACGGCCGTTTACCACGGGATTCGCGTAACCGGTATTCGGTATGGCTATGAAGGAATTCTCAATGATAACTTTGTGGCCATGGACAGTGGGAGCGTCGGTGATATCATCCATCGTGGCGGTACGATTTTGATGACGGCCCGTTCCAACTCTTTTATGGAAACGGCCGGTCAGGACCGGGCGGCGGAGCGCTTGCGTATCGCCGGTATCGACGGCTTGGTCGTCATCGGCGGTGACGGTTCCTTTCGTGGTGCCCAGACCTTGCATAAGCGCGGCATTGCTGTTGCCTGCATTCCGGGGACGATTGACAATGATATTGCCGGTACGGAGTATACGATCGGTTTTGATACGGCCGTCAATACCGTACTGGATGCGATCAACAAAATTCGTGACACAGCCACGTCCCATGGACGGATCAATATGATTGAAGTGATGGGTCATCGTTCCGGCCATATTGCGCTCCATGCTGGCTTTGCCGGCGGGGCGGAGTCGATCTTGGTACCGGAAGAGCCGTTTGATCTCGAGGCTGTATGTACGCGGCTAATCCGCGGGCGCGAGCGCGGGAAAAAGCATTCGATCATTTTGATTGCCGAAGGGGCCGGTGATACCATGGAAATCGGCAAAGCCATCGAGAAAAAAACCGGCCAGGAGACGCGGGTCACCATTTTAGGCCATATCCAGCGGGGTGGTAACCCAACGGCCCTCGATCGCCTCTGGGCATCGCGCATGGGTGCCCGGGCGGTGGAGCGTTTGCAGGCCGGCCATAGCGGCGAAATGCTGGCCGTGCAGCAGGGCCGGCTTGTCGCTGTGGATCTGGATGCGGCCGCTACAACTTCGACCGGACTCGATCAGGATCTTTATGATCTGGCAGGCATCTTATCGCTGTAAGAGGCGGGTAGCCTTGTCACTTACAACAGCGGGCATCTTATTACTGTAAACGGCAGGCATCTTATCGCTGTAAACTTCAGCGTCATACCGCTGTGCGCAGTGCAGGAGTGAAAAATATGAAGTATCGTTGGAACTGGCTACGTTGTTTGCCGGTGCGCATGGCCATGCTGGGGGCGGTAAGCTGGCTGATGGCTCTGTCACCGCTGGGCTTGGCGCCGAGCCTTGCGGCAACGGCACCGGTGGAAGCGGCGCAAACATTGCCGCTGGTCTATGTGGGCAAAACGCATCAAGCCGCCGGGGATATTGTCTTGACGGAAGGGATGGCCGGCAGCTTAAGCGCAAGCAAAGGTAACGATGAAGTGCGGCTTTATTTACCGCGCGGGGTGGAATTCGATGGATTGCCGCAAGTGGACGTAGTGCAAGGCGATTTGCTCATCGATCCCTCGTCGGTGAGTACATACAGCGACGGTTCGGAGGGGGCTTATCTGCGTATTCGCTTGCGCGCCGATTCCACAACGCCCTCGACACTGCGTGTATCTTCGATCTATTTGCGGCTGCAACGCATGGTACCTGATGGCGACATCGTTGTTAAACTAAAAGGATCGGCTACGGCTGACGATGGTATCGTCGCTGCCTTTGGCCGTGACACGGCTGCCGAAATCCCCATTGCCCGGGCGGTGACCGCACCGGTGGGGGTACCCTCGGTAACGACCGACCATACAACCAAAGTACCGACCGGTTTTCAGGAACGGTCCCTTGACGATCGGCTGCAGTTGCAGATCGGCCGGCCATCGGTTCGCTGGCATGATCGCCTGATTACGATGGAACAGGCGCCGCAATTGCTCAACGATCATGCAATGATTCCCTTGCGCTCCTTGGCGCTAGTGATGGGGTTGAGCCCAGGCGCGCTGCAGTGGGATGGTAGTACCGGTACAGTACACATCGGCGTCGGTGCCCAATCCTGTGCGTTGCAAGTGGGCAGTACGACGATGAGTCTTCCCGGCGGCCAACAAGTTTCCCTACCGGTGGCACCGCAGATCATGGAGGAGCGTATGTTCGTACCGTTACGGGCTATTGCCCAAGTTTTTGGGGTCGAGGTCCAGTGGCATGGTGATGATCAAACGATTAGCTTGAACCCTCGGAAGTCGTAATGATGTTCAAGGAGGAAATGTATCGATGCCAGAAGTGAACGCGGAGGCTAACGCCATGAAACTTTGTGCGAAGATCGTCTGCACCATTGGGCCGGCCAGTTCCAATGTAGAGACGTTGCAAGCGATGATGCTTGCCGGCATGCGGGTGGCCCGGTTGAATTTTTCTCACGGGACCTATGGTGAACATGCTGAGCGCATTGCGATGGTTCGCCAGGCCGCAGCGGCAACGGGCCATTCGGTCGCTATCTTGCTGGACACCAAAGGGCCGGAGATTCGCATAGGCCAAGTCGACGGCGGCAAGGTCACACTGCAGGAAGGGGCTACGGTTGTCTTGGTACCCGATGATGGAACACCGGGGAACGTCAAGCAACTGCCGATCAGTTATGCCGGGTTGGCCGGCGATATTGAAGCCGGCACACGGATCTTGATTGATGACGGCAATATTGAGTTGCAGGCCATCCACATTGACGGGAAGGCGATCACCTGTGAAGTCAAAACCGGCGGCGACGTACTGACGCGCAAGGGTGTCAGCGTACCGCGGGTGGCCCTGAAGTTGCCGGCCATTTCCGAAAAGGAAGTAAAAGATCTGGAGTTTGCCATTGTTCATGACATCGATTTTATCGCCATTTCTTTCGTCCGTACGCCCGATGATGTGTTAGGGATTCGCCAGATCTTGGAGGAACGGGGAGCGTCGATGCAGTTGATCGCCAAGATTGAAAACCATCAAGGCGTGGACAACATCGATCGCATCTTGCAGGTGGCCGACGGGGTTATGGTAGCACGAGGCGATCTCGGCGTAGCGATACCCACCGAAGAAGTGCCGTTGGTGCAAAAGATGATCATCGCCAAGTGCAATGCTGCCGGGAAACCGGTCATTACGGCGACGCAGATGCTGGACTCGATGATCCGCAATCCCCGGCCGACCCGGGCTGAAGCGACTGATGTGGCCAACGCCATCCTTGACGGCACCGATGCGATCATGCTGTCCGGGGAAACGGCGGCCGGTAAATATCCCGTAGAAGCGGTACGCATGATGGCGCGCATCGCTTGGCGCGCGGAACAAGCGCTGGAATATAAAACGGCACGGGAGCGCCAATTCGCCAGCAATTTTGGCAGTGTGACGGACTCGATCAGTGCGGCAACCTGTACGATCGCCGCTGATCTTGGGGCCAAAGCGATCATTACCCTGACGAAATCAGGATCGACGGCGCGCATGGTCTCCCGGTATCGTCCACGCTGCCCGATCATTGCGGCCACACCGGAGGAGAAAGTGATGCGGCAGATGGCCGTTGTGTGGGGTGCCGAGCCGATGAAGGTTCGCCAGACCGAAGGCACCGATGAAATGCTGTCCGAAGCGATCGATCGCTCTTTGCAGGAACAATGGATCGATTCCGGTGATCTGGTCGTGCTGACCGCCGGTGTACCGGCCGGTGTGGCCGGGCGGACCAATTTGATCAAAGTGCATGTAGCCGGTAAAATCCTGGCCCGTGGGCAAGGCATTGGCCGGGCGACAGCGGTGGGCCGGGCCGTAATCTGCCGCACGGCTGCTGACACGCAGAAGGTACAAAAGGGTGATATTTTAGTGGCGTCGCTGACGACACGGGACATGATCCCGGCCATTGAACGCTGCGCCGGCATCATTGCCGGCGAAGGCGGGCTGACATCCCATGCGGCCATCGTCGGTTTGCAATTTAACATTCCCGTCATCGTGAGCATCGGCGATCTGGATGCCCTGACGGACGGTGAAACCGTGACGATGGATTCGGAGCGTGGGCTGATTTACGAAGGCGTAGCACGAGTACTATAAAACAAAAAATTCATGACCCGCTGGCCACGGGCTATAATGAAAACGGTTTTTCATAAAAAAGGGGGAATACACAGCACCGCAAGGATGCTTTGTATTCCCCTTGATCGTATAAAAGCAACGTATTTCTTGATTCATGGACCTAATCCGTGGATTTTCCAATGTCTGATCAGCGATCAAGCGAAGGCCAGTCTCCAGGCCACGATGAACATGAGCACGGCAAAAAGCTGAAGCAGTTTTTTTGCGGGAATCTTCGGTGCCAGCCGCGTACCGATTTGGGCGCCGATGATGGCACCGATGGACAAAAACATTGCAGGCAGATATTGAATCTGCCCCTGGAGCAAGTACCCGATGGTACCGAAAAAGGCTGATACGGTCAAGATCAACAGCGATGTGGCCGTGGCAATATGGGCAGGAATGCCCAGCAGCATCGTCATGGCCGGCACGTGGATGATGCCGCCGCCGATGCCAAAGAGGCTGGAAAGCAAGCCCACCCATCCGCTGATGGCAATACCGGCGCGGCGATTTACTTGATAGTGATAGACGATCCCTTGGGCATCTTGAAATGAGCGCGTGATCTTGTTCCCCCATGCTGCCGGGATACGGTCTTGCGCTGCGCCGGTCGGTTTAAAAAACATCAACAGCGCAACCAACACGAGCAAACCGGCAAAGGCGATCGCAAAGGCTTTGCCCTCAATGTAGGGTGTCAGATAAGAACCGACCAGGGCACCGGGGATGGTGGCGATGGAAAAAGGAATGCCGATGTGGAAGTCGATGCGTTTTTGTTGGGCATAATTCCATGTGCTAACCAAGGAGTTGATCAGGATAAAGGTCAGCGACGTAGCGGCGGCCCAGGTATGGGAATAGTTGAAAAACAAGAGCAGAACGGGGATGACGATAAAGCCACCGCCGACACCAATCATCGAACCGAGGGTTCCTGCGACGATGCCGGTGATCAAGAGCAGTGCCGTGTCCATAGAAGCCTCCTTGTTATGGGGCGAGTTATTGCTCTCATTATAACATAGTCTGATGGCATCAGTTGGTTGTAACAGTAGGCGAAGAGCGGATGGCCCTTTTGCTAAGCCGGCAAAAGGTGGGCCATCAGTACACCGAGTTGCCTGACTGGCCGCCCGTGCTTTGTAAAAAAAATATCAAAATATCGCTTGTCAATTCTGGTTCCGGTGCGGTATAATTCCATCCATAGTGGAAAGCTCTTCAAACATTTCCGGGTAATCGTTTAACCGGGATGGGTTATGTTCTGGGCATTGACGCCCTCAAGACTTGATACAGGTCAAGTCTTGAGGGCGTTTTTTGTTTAAACAACCAATCGGGATCAAGAGAGGTGGATCAAGCAAGACGCAAAACTGCCTGGCGTAACATGGGAGACAATGATGGAGGGATCGAGATGATGGAACCAACGTTAAGCCAACTGGCCATGGGGGTTAATACGGTATGGGTGCTGCTGGCAGCAGCGCTGGTGTTTTTTATGGAGGCAGGTTTCGCGGCTTTAGAAGCAGGATTTGTTCGGGCTAAAAACAGCATCAACATCATCATGAAAGTTTTCATGGATTGCACCGTAGGGATGCTTGGGTATTGGGCCGTCGGTTTTGGGATCATGTACGGTGTCAGTAAAGGCGGGTTCATCGGTTGGAGTGACTTTTTTCTGCTTGGTGATGCAGCCCACTTGAATCTTTCCATTCCGGTTTATGCCTATTGGCTTTTTCAAGCGGCTTTTGCTGTGGCGGTAGCGACGATTGTTTCCGGTGCTGTGGCGGAGCGCATGAAGTTTGGCCCTTATATTATCTTTAGTTTAGTAGCAACTGCTTTTATTTATCCTTTGGTCGCTCACTGGGTATGGAATCCGGAAGGTTGGTTGGCGAAGAAGGGTATGGTTGATTTTGCCGGCAGTGCCGCTGTTCACGCCGTCGGCGGGTGGGCTTCGCTGGCCGCAGTGCTTGTCTTGGGACCGCGTATCGGTAAATACAATCCCGATGGAACACCGAACGTCATTCCGGCCCACTCGTTACCCTTGGCGGCATTAGGTGCCTTTATCCTCTGGTTTGGTTGGTTTGGCTTTAACCCGGGCAGTTCGCTGTCGGGCTTAGATATGAATATCGCGCGCATCGCTGTTACGACCAATCTGGCGGCAGCGGCCGGCGGTACCATCGGTTGTTTTTACACGATGTTCAAGTGGGGCAAACCGGATCCCACGATGGTGATCAATGGCTGTCTCGCCGGCTTGGCGGCCATCACAGCCGGCTGTGCCAGCGTATCGCCAGTAGGTGCTGTGGTGATCGGTGCGGTGGCCGGTGTGCTGGTTGTGGAAGCAGTTGGTTGGATTGATCGTTTGCGTGCCGATGACCCTGTCGGCGCTGTGGCCGTCCACGGCGTTTGTGGTTCCATGGGTGTCATCGCTGTCGGCTTGTTGCATACGGAGCGAGGGTTTTTTTATGGCGGCGGTGCGGAACTGCTCGGTGTACAGCTCGTCGGCCTTTTATCGGTGTCCCTCGTCGCCTTTTTATCCACTTACGGAATTTTCTTGGTTTTGAAGAATACAATGGGCGTTCGTGTCAGTGAAAAAGACGAACTGGAAGGCATGGATTTGGCCGAACATGGTATGGCTGCCTATACGGAAACAACGACCTTTCCCAGTCACTCCGTAGGTCACGACGCTTTTGGTCAAGCGATGCCGGTGTCGGCGCAATGGGCCAATGTTCCGACAATGAAACCACCTCAATAAATCAAACCAGCCCAATCAATGAAATCACCTTAAAATAAAAAACGATGGCCAAGCGATTGTGGCCATCGTTTTATTTTCTTTTGGCTGGGCTTGACAGGGCGGGGAAAGGGGTTGTTGGTGCAGGGGGCGGTGCTGACGTGATCTGCAGCCGGATCCCGTTGATCGTGGAATGAGCCGGCGCCGGTGGAAAGGGAGATGGCGGCTCCGATGACGATGTTGGTGACACGGTTTCGCTGTGGAGTAAGCGATGCAGTGCCGGTAAGCTGTCGACGGTCGCCCGATAGCCGGCTTGAATGGCCGCGTCGAAGGAAGCAAAGTCAAACAAGCCCATGTCATCTAAATGCGGCTCAATCAGCAGATCGGTGCTGGTTTGGGTCGTACATAAGTCAACTTCGTAGCCGAGAATTTCGGTGGAACGCACCATCGTGGTGATCAAGTTGGCTGGTGCCGGAACCGGTTGACCAGGGTTACGCAGATTGACCGAGATGACGAGATCCGCACCGAGTGCGCGGGCCACATCGGCGGGCATATTGTTGCGTACGGCTCCATCCACGAGCAGCAGATCACCGAGGGGAAAGGGTTGAAAGACACCGGGAAGGCTGCAACTGGACCGTGCGGCCTGGGCAATCGGCACAGCGCTGATAAACTGCCGGTAGGGTATGGGGTACTTGGGCAAAAGATCCCGCGGCGTAAAGCAAATGGCATAGCCGCTGATCAGATCGGTGGCGGTGATCACCGTGGGGGGATCGGTCTGATCCAGCGTTTGTTCGCCCCACTGATCGGTGAAGAATTGTTCCAGACGGCGACCGCGCAGCACGCCGGAAGGTAGTTCCGGCCACAAGTGGCTGTTGGGGTGGCCCAGGAGCTTTTGACCCAGGTTGCGCGCTGCTTGCCAGGCCCAACGCCAATCAAAATCGAAGAGAGCGGCCTGGGACAGGGACTGGGCGATTTTGACCATGTCAGCAGCACCGGCACCGGTACCGTACAGCGCGGCCACATAGCTGCCGGCACTGACGCCGATGACCAAGGAAGGCCGAAGGCGGGCTTCTTCAAGGGCTTTAATGACGCCGACATGGGCGGCACCACGAGAACCGCCGCCACTGAGGATCAGGGCCCACTTCATGAGGATCACCTGCCGATCCATGCTTTTTGCTCAGTATATGCGCTAAAAGATGCAGAGGTGACTATTTCTGCTACTTGTTCTTTTATCTTGCTTTAACTTATAATTATCTAAATTAATTGTTGATTAAGTATCTGCTCCGGTGCTTGACCGGTAGCGGGGATTTTTTTATTCTTTTTTATACTTGCATAGCGCAATTTTTATATTTGCATAGGCAATAATCAATCATAGACAATGATCAAGCTTGCATAGAGCAATGATTAAGTGGAGGAAGTGCGATGAACCATCAGGAGTATCCGGACGTCGATTGGCTGTTCATCAAGCAACGATTGCTGGAGCGGGCTGCGAATGGGCATATCGATTGCGCCGGAGCAAGGGCGCTGGCGGAAGAATTGCAGGTATCGTACCGTTCGATTGGACAAGCAGCCAATGAGTTGAAGATCAAGATCGCCCATTGTGAACTTGGCTGTTTTTAAGGGAGGTCGCCGATGCAAGACCGGTGGTCGCGTTCGATCGATTATCTTCGTCTTTCCGTAACGGATCGCTGTAATTTACGCTGTCGTTACTGCATGCCGGAAGAAGGTGTGCGTCGTCTGGCTCATGAGCAGATTTTGCGTCTGGAAGAGTTGGAACGCCTGGCTCGGGTTGCCGTTCGTTTGGGCATCCGGCGGATCCGGGTGACCGGCGGTGAACCGCTGGTGCGCAAAGGGATTGTACCGTTGATGGCCCGCCTTGCCGGCATCGCCGGGCTCGACGATCTGGCGATGACGACCAATGGTATCTTACTTGGAGCGATGGCGCCGGAACTCAAAGCGGCTGGGTTGCAGCGCGTTAATATTTCCATGGACTCGTTACGACCGGAGCGTTTTCGGGCGATTACCCGCGGTGGTGCTATCGATGCGGTTTGGGCCGGGATCGATGGCGCTCTGGCTGCCGGGCTCAATCCCATCAAGCTCAATGTGGTAGTGATCGGTGGGTTTAACGATGATGAACTGGTTGATTTTGCCCGTTTGACGCTGGTGCGGCCGATTCATGTGCGTTTTATTGAGTGGATGCCGATGGGGGCGTCCCGGTGCAGTGGTATTCCAGGCTGCTTTGTCGGTGTTGGCCAAATGGAACAAACGCTTATGGAAGCGGGATTGCGGCCCGAGCCGGTGTCGCCGGTTCGAGGGGCGGGGCCTGCTGCCTATCGGCGGTTGCCGGGTGCGTTGGGAACGATTGGCTTTATCGGGGCGCTGTCTCAGCATTTTTGCGCCGCCTGTAATCGCCTGCGCCTGACGGCCGACGGTCACTTGCGCCCTTGCTTGGATGGGCCTGTTGAGTTCGATCTGAAGGGCCTCCTGCGCCTGGGCGTGTCCGATCGGCAGTTGGCTGCGATCTTTCGACGGGCTCTGGCGGTCAAGCCAGCTCACCATGAGATGATAACGGAACCATGGAAGGCCCATGCTCGTCAAATGAGCCAAATCGGTGGGTAAATGAGGTTCTTTTGCAGATGTTTCCGGTATGTAGGCAGGAAAATACCAGCTTAAAGCGAATAATTCCTAAGTAGATGATTAACACATAACACATGGAGGCGTTATAGATGCAGATGATGGCACGGATGCTGGGTTTGACAGCTCAAGGCTCTAAAGCAGAGCGTCAGTATCTTTTAGCGCCCTTGTTGATTGTGGTGACCTCGGTCGTTTTTATCTTCGCTACATTAGGTCACAGTCAAGCTGCTATTTTGGCGAGTATCGATTGGACCATTCCCTTTCAGTTGCTTGCTGAAGGGGCAACGGTGATTATTGCTTTTTTTATTTTTTCGACGATTTGGCATACGCGGGATCAAGCAACGGCCTGGCAGATCAATCTTGGTCTTGGTTTCTTGGCCATCGGTTGCATGGATGCAATGCAGTTGTTGGTTCATCACGGTGTGCAGGGGACATTATTTGGCGGCGAAGAGCAGGCCCGGCTTTTGGCGATCATCGGCCGGTTTGTGTTGGTGGCGATCATTGGCTATGGAACGTTGATTCCGCCGATGGAACGTGTTGCTTCGCAGGTGATCTACCGTGGTGTGGCGATCATTGCGTTGCTGATGCTGGTGGTACAGTATGTCATCATTTTAGAAAAAAACGGTGCTTGGCCACTCAGCACTGCCTTATTGATGAGCAGCACGAATTTTATCATTGTGCAAACCGTAGCAGCGGTGCTTTATGCGGCGATGGCCTTTTTTTACATGTACCGTCATGAAGCATTACCGCTGACGGCACCGCGGCAGGTGATCGTTGCAGCCTTGGCCCTTTGTGCGGTTGCGGAGTTGTGGCAAGCCTTCGTACCCGGGGCGGAAAGTATGGTGAGCCAGCTCATCCGCTTGGTGGGCTATGGCATTTTCTATCATGCTGTTTTCGTGATGCAAGTTAAACGACCCTATGAAGATTTACGGCAACGTCGTGATGATCAACGGGTACGGATGGTGGCCTTACTGAATGCATCGAAAGATGGTATTGCCTATTACAATTGGCACCAGGGAACGTGGGTATGTAACGAAAACTTTGCTGAGATGTTTGGCTGGGATGAAGAAGTTATTCATTTTGACAGCACGGAGCTTTTTTTAAAGGCCATGAGTTTGCGGATCGATGATATGGATTCTCTCAACACCTTGCTGGACAAGAACAGTATCTTAGAGAGGGCCCAGACCGTCCAGAAGGACAACGGGGAACCGCTGACACGCTTAGTGATTGGTGAAACCGATGTGCGCCGCGTCGACGTTTATATGCAACTGGTTATGCAGGGTTCATCGATGGCCGGTTGCTTGATGCAGTTTTGCGATGTTACCAAGCAGCAGAATATGGAGCGTTTGCGCCAAGAATATTTTTCATCGGCCACTCATGAGATCCGCACACCTTTGACGAGCATTGATGGTTATCTGGAATTGGCCGCGGATCGGGACATTTCGGTCGAGGAACGGGAACAGTTTCTGAGCCAAGCGCGGGCCAGTTTGGAACGATTACATCATCTGGTCACCAATATTCTTGATCTGGAAAAAATCCAGGGTACACAGCAGCACATGAAAATGCATTGGATTTCGGTCGATGAATTGATCTTACCGTCCTGTGACAGCTATGCGATCTTGGCGAGTAAGAAAAAGTTGCAGTTCAGTTGTGAGATTGAGCCCGATCTACCGCCGATCTATTGTGATGAATCGCAGTTGGCCCAGGCCATCAACAACTTATTGTCCAATGCGATCAAGTATACACTGGTGGGCGCTTGCGGCATTAAGGCATCCCGTGAGGGGGAGCGCGTGCGCATCAGTATCTGGGATACGGGAATCGGCTTGTCGGCGGAAGAGCAGGAGCATTTGTTTGAACGCTTTTATCGCGCCGAAAATGCGGTGACGCGGGGAACAACCGGCACGGGATTAGGGTTGTCCATCGTTAAAGCGATCATTGAACTGCAGGGCGGCGAAATCGAAATCAAGAGTCAGTCAGGGCGAGGCAGTGAGTTTATTCTCTATCTGCCGATCAAAGAATCGGGATCGGAATCTGCGTGATGAAGCCGTAAGCAAAGTGCTTACGGCTTTTCTCGTGCATTTACGCAAGCTTGCTCTTTTGCTTTGTTGATGAAAAAGGTATACTTAAGCAAGTGTGCCGGCAGTGCAGACTGCTTGAGGCAGGAACAATTCTGGAGGTATCAACATGGCTGATTCAGTTGATAAAGATGGGTTTACGCTGACGGAGGAGGTACAGCGGCGGCGTACCTTTGCGATTATTTCTCACCCTGATGCCGGGAAAACGACGCTGACGGAAAAACTGCTGCTTTATGGGGGCGCCATTCGCTTGGCCGGCTCGGTCAAGGCGCGCAAGGCGTCGAAGCATGCCGTATCGGACTGGATGGAGATCGAAAAACAGCGGGGGATCTCGGTCACATCGAGCGTATTGCAATTTGATTACGATGGGTATCGTATCAACATTCTCGATACACCGGGTCACCAGGATTTCAGTGAAGACACGTACCGAACGCTGATGGCTGCCGACAGCGCCGTTATGCTCATCGACGCGGCCAAAGGTGTGGAAGATCAGACGGTTAAACTGTTCCGCGTTTGCCGGCAGCGAGGCATTCCGATCTTTACCTTTGTCAACAAACTCGATCGTCATGGGCGCAACCCCTTTGAATTGGTCGAGGAATTAGAAAAGGTCTTGGACATCCGGGCCTATCCGGTCAATTGGCCGGTCGGCGAGGAAGGCGCTTATAAAGGCGTCTATAACCGCAAACTGGCTCAGGTAGAGATGTTCGAAGGTGACGCCAAGCATGGGCAGTGGGCCATGCCGTCGACACTGGGCCGTGTGGATGATCCGGCCTTTGCGGAAGTATTAGGTGAAGAAGCTCATCGCCAGCTTTGTGAAGACATTGAACTGCTGGATATGGCCGGCGATGAATTCGATCTGGCTAAGGTACGGGCCGGTGAACTAACACCGATGTTTTTTGGCAGTGCCTTGACCAATTTTGGTGTGCAGCCGTTTCTGGAAGAGTTTTTGCGCTTAGCACCGCCGCCACGGGGGCGCCGTTCGACAGAAGGCGATATCGATCCGGAAAGTGAACGCTTTTCCGCATTTGTCTTCAAGATTCAAGCCAACATGAACCCGACGCACCGTGACCGGCTCGCTTTTATTCGGATTGTTTCCGGCCGTTTTGAGCGCGGCATGGTTGTGCGTCATGTGCCGTCCGGCAAAATGGTTAAGTTGGCCCAACCGCAGCAATTTATGGCGCAAGAACGAACGATCATTGACGAAGCGTATCCCGGTGATGTGATTGGGTTGTTTGATCCTGGAATTTTTGGCATCGGCGATACCCTGTGTGTCGATAATAAAGGTTTTTCGTTTGAAGATTTCCCGGTCTTTCCGCCGGAGCATTTTGCCCGTGTACAAGCCAAAGATACGATGAAGCGCAAGCAGTTCATCAAAGGTATGACCCAGTTAACGCAAGAAGGGGCCGTGCAAGTCTTTCGCCAACCGGAAATCGGTGTGGAAGCGTTCATTGTCGGTGCAGTCGGGATGCTACAGCTTGAGGTGCTGGAGTATCGTCTCAAAGGGGAATACGGCGTCGATATCGAACTGCGCAATTTGCCCTACTCGGTAGCGCGCTGGCTGGAAGGAGATAACATCGGCAAAAAGCCGCTCAAAGGGATGGACAGCGCGATGATCATTCATGACCGCTATGATCAACCGGTGGCCCTATTTCGCAATGAGTGGTCCCTGCGTTATGCGACGGAGCAGAATTCCAGTGTCAACTTTGCCCTCGCACCGTCGCGCAAAGCCGAATAAAAGTGGATAACGCATAAAAAGAAGGAGCCGGGCATTGCCACGGCTCCTTTGCATTAAAGAAATGCAACGAAGGGGAAAAGGAGGGTATTGATACTCTTGACTTCGGACCAGAACGAAGCAAGGGAGCAAAGGGGCGGTAGTAACGTGGACACCGGTCACTCAAACGTAGGCTACACGGGTTTGGTAACATGCTTGTCGTGGTCGTGGTGGGTGTTGTGATGATGGTTATTGGTGATAATGGTGTACCACTTGATCAAGGCATCGCCCATGATGATCACGGCAAGGCCCATCATGATTACAGACAGCACGGTGTTCAGCATCATGCCTTTAGGTAAGTACTGATTGATGATGGTCCAGTAACCGGCGTACATCACCGTCACAAAGAGATAGCTCATCGGAAGAAAGCAGGTCAAGGCGTAGCGGATTTTTCCTGTCTTTTTGAGGATCAAGCTGGTACCGATGGCCAGCGCCAAGGTGGCCAGGAGCTGGTTGGAAACACCGAAGAGCGGCCATACCGAAGCGATATCACCGCCGTAGAGGAGGTAACCCCAGGCGGCAGAGACGATGGCAGAGACACCAATGACACCGGGTTTCCAGTCATTATCTTTGAGTTTGGGGATCACTTGACCGAAAAAGTCCTGGACGATGTAACGAGCTACACGGGTGCCGGCATCGATGGCGGTCAAGATAAAGACGGCTTCAAAGAGAATGGCGAATTCATACCAGTACGCCATGAGCCCTGTCATGCCCGGCAGTTGATTGAAGATGTAGGCCATGCCAACAGCCAGGGAAACGGCACCGCCGGTGCGCCCGGCCAAGTCGATGCCGACCAGGCTGGAAAGTTCCGGAAGGTGGACAACAGGAATATTCAGGTTGGCGAATACGGCCGGTGCCGAGTTGATGGCAAAATAGTCGCCCGGTTCGAGGACACAAGCGGCAATTAACGCCATGACGCCGACGAAAGTTTCCACCAGCATGCCGCCGAAGCCGACCAGTTGAATGTCTTTTTCATTGTCGATCATCTTGGGTGTTGTACCGGAACCGATTAAGGCGTGGAATCCGGAGATGGCGCCGCAAGCGATGGTGATCGATACAAAGGGCCATACGGGTCCTTTGATCACCGGCCCACCGCCGTTGATGAAGGGTGTCAGTGCCGGCATTCTCAAATCGGGATGGATCAGGATGATCCCTATCGCCAAGGCACCGATGGTACCAATCTTCATATAGGAAGAGAGGTAGTCCCGAGGGGCTAAGAGGAACCACACCGGCAGGGCGGCTGCGAAGAAGGCATAGATGGGAAGCGCCAATTTTACGCCTTGTTCGGAGAGTGTCAATATCGAACCCAGCCAGGTACCTTTGACACTAGGGCCTAAGGCAACCGCGGCGATGACCAGGGCCATACCGAGGGCCGTCCACCAGCCCAGTTTATTCGGATAAAGTTTGATCAAAATGCCGATGAAGATGGCGATGGGGATCGTCGCGCCGACGGTAAAGGTGCCCCAGGCATTGTTCTTCAAGGCGTGAACGACTACGAGGGAGAGACCGGCCATGGTAATCGTGATGATAAATAAAATTGCGATTCCGGTGCAAACGCCGGCAATGGGGCCAACTTCTTCGCGGGCAATATCCGAAAGGGATTTGCCTTTGTGACGAATGGAAGCAAAAAGAACGACCATATCATGGACTGCGCCACCGAGTACAGCGCCGACAAGCAACCAGATCGTGCCGGGAAGATAACCGAATTGGGCGGCTAAGATGGGTCCCACCAGGGGCCCGGCTGCGGCGATGGCGGCGAAATGGTGGCCAAAGGCGACCCAACGGTTCATCGGTACATAGTCGGTACCGTTTTCCATGGTGTGCGCCGGTGTGGGCCGCGTTGCATCGACCGAGAGTACTTTGGCGGCCATGAACCCACCGTATAAGCGATAAGCAATGATCAGGATACAAGCAAAGCCAACGACCAGAGTAAGTCCGTTCATAATGATCACTCCTCCTTGAGGGGGTATGTAGAGAGAACAACAATGGAGAAGAAGAAACAATAGATGGACAGGCCGGAAACGTTGTAGGTAGGATATGTTTGATTACCAGGGAAGTAACTTCGAAGTATCTTTGTTGCAGCGAAGCGGCAGGGATGATGCAGCGAATGAACGATAGCACTTGTGACGAGATAGCAGGGATGATGCGGCGAATGAACGAGAGCGTTGGTGCGAGATTGCAGAGATGATGCGGCGAATGAACGGTGATGGTACGGTAGAGAAGGTACAACCGTAGTATCGTGCTGCATTGATTTTTGCATCTGCGAGTCTGTCCATCTGTGCATATCATACAGGTTGCGCAAAAAACGATCGAGATTTTTTGCGCAAAAAGCAGCAATGGCTGCATCAAGTGCATGATGATTGCATAAAACGCACTTGTGGAAACGCGTTGGTTACGTTAAATCGCTGATCATTAAATGCCTAAGTGCTCCTTAAATTCTTTGGCGTAATGGCGACTGACCGGAATCTCACTGCGATCATCAAGGATGACATTATAGGAACCATTAAACCAGGGGACAATTTCGCGAATCTTGGAGATGTTCACCAGATAGGCGCGGTGTACGCGGAAAAACAGCTGTGGATCAAGGCGCTCTTCGAGTTCTTGTAAGGTCAGGTGGAGTTCGTAACGCTCGCCGTTCACCTGAACGACGGCTTTGCGCCCTTCTACCGTGGCATATCGGATGTTTTCTGCCGAAACAAGTAAGATCTTACCGTTTTTTTGGGCAGCGATACGTTCTAAGGGTTGTGCTGATACGGGATTGGGGGCAGGTGCGGACGGTGACGGTGCTTCTACCGGTCGTGATGGCTGCCCATGAAGCAACCATTGCTTTAATTCATCGATTTTCTGCTGTAGGTTTGCTTGATTTTGTATGCGCTGGCGTATCGCTTGCCAAGTCGAAGTGAGGCGCCGGGGATCAAAAGGTTTCAGCAAGTAATCAATGGCATGAAACTCGAAGGCTTGCAGCGCATAATGATCGAAAGCGGTGGCAAAGACGATCAAAGGCAAATGCCCCTCCTCGCTAAGTGTGCGGGCGACTTGCAGACCATCGATGTCCCCCAAGTGAATATCTAAGAAAATAACATCGGCCGGTAGGGACCGGAGTTTTTCCAATGCCTCTTCACCACTGGCGGCATCACCGACGATCTGGCAGTCAGGCAGCGACTCAAGGAGAAAACGTAGTTCCCGGCGGGCAGGGGCTTCGTCATCAACAATGAATGTGCGAATAACCACAAGAATTCCTCCTCGCGTACGTCTTACAGTGTCAGGGGGATTGGCGCTTGATTAGGGATACGAACGGTACAGCACGTCCCGCTACCTGGCGATGATTCGATGCATAAACCGTAGGCAGGACCGTAGATGGTCACTAACCGCTCATGCACATTGCGCACACCGATCCCGCCGGTAGTGATGGCGGTGAGTGGCGGTTTTTCTTTGTGCAGCAAAAGATCGATATGGGTTTGAGGTATGCCTACGCCATTGTCGGCGATGGTAATGGTTGTACCATCATCGACATGGCAGGTGCGTAGTGTAAGCGTTCCTCCCTGACGCAGCGGCAACAAACCGTGGCGAATGGCGTTTTCCACAAGCGGTTGCAGCAACAGCGGCGGTACCTGGCACGTCAGCGTTTGCGGATCGATATCTTTAACCACCTGGAGCCGATCTTCAAATCGAGCTTGTTCTAAAGCAAGATACGCTTCGATATGCTGTAATTCATCAGCAAGCGTGACAAATTGCACAGGATCACGCAAGTTTTTTCGAAAGAAATCACCGAGTTGGATCAACAGGTTACGGGCGGTTTCCGGTTGTGTGCGGACATAGGATGCGATCGTATTCAAGGCGTTAAACAAGAAGTGGGGACTGATCTGGGCTTGGAGTGCGCGAATTTCGGCCACCGTTTTGAGGCGGGCGGTTTTTTCCAGATCGGCGATTTCGAGCTGAGTGGAAAAGAGATGAGCTAATCCTTTGGCCAACTCTTGATCGACTAGGGAGACGGACAGTGTTCGGGCACGGTACAGCTTAAGGGCTCCCACCGTTTGATTACCGGAAAAGAGAGGAACGACGATCGCCGAATGGAGGGGGCAATCGGGTGCGGAGCACTGGACTTCTTCTTTGGTCGTAGCGATCACCGGAACACCGTTACGCAAGACTTCGCGGGTAATTTCGGTGCGAACGGGCATACCGGGCAGGTGGTGATCTTCGCCAAGGCCCACATGGGCGAGAATCTGATCAGCACTGGTTAAGGCAACTGCAGCAAGATCGGTTTGGTTTTTGACGACTTGAGCGACTTTCCGGGCCGATTTCGCGTTCAGCCCTTGGCGCAGCATGGGCGCGGTAATGGTGGCGATTTGCAGTGCCTTTTGAGCTTCGCCTGCGCTGGCTTGTTCTTCCCGGGCACGCAGATCTTGAATCATGAGCACGAAAATGGCGATGCCGCTGGCATTGACCAGGATCATGGGCAAAGCAATATGGGAAATCAACTCAACGGCATCTTCAAAGGGGCGGGCTACGGCGAGGATAATCAGCATTTGCAGGGTTTCGGCCATCAGGCCGGTGATTAACGCCGCAAATCCGGTTAACGGCTGCGGATGGTAACGGCGAACCAAACCGCCCAGCAGGCCTTCAATGACTGTGGAGATACCGCAGGCGAGTGCAGTAAAGCCGCCTAGGGACCAGCGATGGATACCGCCAATGAGACCGGCGCCTAGGCCGGCCCAGGGACCGCCTAACAGGCCGGCAAGGACGGGCCCGATCACTCGTGAATTGGCGAGGGCGCCGTCGATGGGAACGGCCGCATAGGTGCCGATGATCGAAATGGCGCCAAAGATGCCGCTGATACGTAAGATGTCCCGTTTGGTGGTGGCCTGGTAGGCAAAAAAACGGCGGATGGCGGGATGGCGGGAGAGGAGAAAGGCGATGGTAACGACGATGGTCAGCCGTTGAGCCAGATAGAGAAAAAGATCGTGTTTCATCGGTAATGGTGCTCCTTTCCGATGAGCGGCAAGGGTAGGCGGTGTGGTACGTACCTGGTTTTTGAGCCTGGGTTGATCTTGGGTTAACAATAGTATAAATCATCAGTCCATGGTCGGGTATCGTAAAAAAAGGAATGGCATAAGTACGTAGTTTGCTGGGAATCCTTAATGGGGTCCGCAGGATTGGCGGTAGGTAGGTAAACCGCAAGGAGGACGCGGCATGACAGCACTGCAACCAAAGAAGAAAAAGTGTGTGTGTTCTCATCTCCAAAAAGCACACGAGGATGGAAAAGTTTCGGCGATAAGTTATGATGCGGGCATGGATCCGCAAGGTGTCCCTGAATTATGGGATGATCCCGGTGTGCCGCATATCGCGGAATATGATCTGCTGCCGGAGATTGAACGTGATCCCCAATAAAAACGGCGGCGAATCGTGATTGATTCGCCACCGTTGCGTTGCTGCAGGTTTCAGTTGGTAGAGGGTGTAAATGATGGATGGTAGAGTGTCGACAGAGGCGATCAGGTTCGCCATTCGGTGATTGTCGTACTTGGTGCTTTGTTGGGAAGATAGTTAGGCATCCGGCGGGTGATTTGGACGGTATAATTCTGCTGTGCTGAGCCTGAAGTCACGGTGATAGTTCGTTGGTTGCCAACCCAACTTAAGTTGCTAATTGGTAAATAGCCGACGCCCGTTTGGACTGGAGTTGATGTGCCGGGGAAGGTGATGCTAGCTCCCGGATCCACCGCCACAACTTGGAGGGCCACTGCGGTAACTTCGTTAGGAACCACATATTGGTAGAGGGTCGGATTGCCGCTCACCGGGGTCAATTGAATCGTTTTGGCACCATCATAAAGAGAAAGGGAACGAATGCCGGTGTCTTCGGTAAGATTGATTTTCAGGGAAGCGGTAAGTTGGTCGGCATTATCGGCCGGTTCGGTTACCGCACTGCCTTTGACGGTAATGAATACCGGTATGGTAGTCCCAATAGGAGAACTTGTTTTTCCGTCAATGGTCACTTTGATTGCGTTGTTGGCACCGTCTTTGGTTACGGTGGCGCTCAAACCGGCAGGAAGTCCGGAAATGGTGAGATCTTCGATACTGACAGTTTCCTTGACGGTTCCTGAAGTAACATTGATGAGCCAACTATTATCGGCGGAAACGGAGGAGTTTCCTGGTGCCATTGTTACCGTGTTATCGGTGAGGGTGGTTGTGATTTTTCGATAGGGATGTAGCGTGGCGGTGAGTTCGTTGGAATTGGCTGCATTGGCTTCGGAAACCGCAGTGCTTTTGACAACGATTTTCACCGGTGTAAGGGTACTGATCAGTGGGGTATTGGCGTTGTTTGTGGTTGACAGTGTAACGATAATGGCATTGCTGGCACCGTCTTTGGCGGCCGTAAACGTTACCCCGTTCGGGAGATCGGTGATCAGCAGATCGTCCTTGCTGATATTTGTTTTTACGGTCCCGGCAGTGACGTTGATTATCCAACTGTTATTGGCAGAAATGGTTGTATTGCCGCTGTTCATACTGATGATATCATCTGTAAGCGAAGCAGCCACTTTGATTCCCGTCGGAACAGCGATACGGTATGTCGAAGACACAGAACCATCAAGCGCCGTGACGATAATTTCAATCGTGTTGGTGGTGTTGCTTTGAAGTGGCACATCCCATCGTGGGGGCGTCGAATCAATAAACTCACCGTTGCATCGAACCGTTACTGTTGCGTTTTTATCTTCAGGCACAGGCAATACGGTAAGGGAGTTCGTGTAGTTCACCGTGGTTGTGTAACTGTAGCGATTAGGATCGAAATCAGGAGCTAAGGTTGCACCTTGAATATTAAGACTCTCTAAGCGCTCACGCAGTTCAATGGTGTCTGTGGCAATAATACTGCGGAGGCCGTTGCTGTCCTCCACTTGAACAAAGAGGGTTTTGATGCCTTCACCACTGGGTAAGGTATATGTGAATGAGCTCGTATAAGGTATCCACTCTCCTGTAATACCGTCCAAAGAAATAAACATTTTATCGGGAACATAGGTGCGCGGAGTAGTTGCAGGCGTAATCTCTTTACTGCCGTTATAGGCGATCGCATTAACATTGAGCGTAACCTTCGAGTTGTAAGCATAGGTTTCATCGGCATTGATGGTAAACGACTTGATTACGGGAAGGTTCGTGTTCAGTGATTTTACAAGCACAAAGTCGCATGGTGTTTTTACGTCGCTGACAGCGGATATGGCTATTACACTGGCTTCAAAGGTGGGTTTTACCGCTTGTACAAGTACGGTGCCCTCACGGACGTTGGTTAGAATGTAAGAACCGTCAGCGGCAGTAGTGGTAGTTGGGCCAAGGGCAACACTGACTTGTGCACCGGTGATCGGGTTACCAGCGGCATCTTTTACTGTACCGTAAATCGTGGCATTTTCTTTGATCTCTTTCACGATCGTGGCGCTACTTTTAGTATCATCAGGATAGTGACCGACACCATGCACAACGTCAGAGATGCGCAAGGTGAGGGTTGTTTCGGTTTTAAATTTATTATAAAGATGTGTTGGCATGGGGATGTTTATGGTCATAACATTATTGGTTGCAGGTATAGTATTGAGAATATCCTCCAAAGCAGTAACAGGTTCATCGTTCAGCGTTACATGAAAAATACAACGATTGTCTTTCTTATTGGCTTGCAGTTTCTTAAAGCCTTCTAAGTAAAGTTGGAGGATGGGCGGGTGAGCACTGTTAATGACATTCGGGATTGTTCTTGTAAAAGGTTTATTGTCATGGTATGTGTCAATTGCCACGCCGGCATGTGCTGCTCCAACGAACCATGTGCTTATCAAGCAGATGCTGCAGATGCTGCTCCATAAAAGACGAAATACAGACCGAACCATCATCATAACCTCCTTATTGATGGGTTGTTCGATGAAAAGTCAACGTGCTTCCTGCACATTTTGCTAAATTTATTGTACATGTAAACTTTAATGAAGTCGATAAGCAAACCAATCGGTAATAGAAAAAAATATCCAAAAAATAAGACTATTAATTTACACCAGCAATAAGGTATGAATTATGAAGACAAGAGAAAAAGACAAAATAAAAAACCTGAGAGCGAATGGCTCTCAGGTTGATTTTTATCGGCAATATCAGCAGTTCACCTTAGTGGTAAACGCTTCAATCCTACCAGCGGTTGCGCGATTGGAAGCAATCACGGCAGTAGACAGGCTTGTCACCGCGTGGTTGGAAAGGAACTTGAGCTTCTGCACCGCAAGAGGAGCAGGTCACGCTGAACATTTGGCGCTCTTGACGACCACCATAGGAGTTGCCACCACCGGCGTTGCGGTTGGCTTTCCGGGCAGCGCGGCACTCAGGGCAACGGCCAGGCTCGTTGGTGAATCCTTTTTCCGCATAGAACTCTTGTTCGGAAGCGGTGAATTCGAACTCGCGGCCGCACTCTTTGCAGGCTAATACTTTGTCTTGAAACATGGGAAAAACCTCCTCGTAATACCCGGGCCTAGGGAACTAACAGATCCAACCAACTTCCCCATAGCCTGTGGCAACTGAGAAGGGATTCCGTTTATCCTATAGCTCTTACCGGGTTATCTATAGTATAACCGAAAATCAGGAAAAAGCAAGAGAAAGATCATGCAATGTTTGATGTATCTGGGTCCAGCATGATGGGCGACTACATTTTGATGTATCTGGGTCCAGCATGATGGGCGACTACATTTTGATGTATCTGGGTCCAGTACGGTGGGCGACTAAATTTTGATGATTTGCATGCTGATCATCAACCAGAACAAACCGGCAATGACGATCCGATAGATGGCGAACGGCGTAAGGCCGATCCGGCGCAACAGTTTTAGGAACCAAACGATGGCCAACCAGGCAACGAAGAAGGAAACGAGAAAACCGGTAGCAAAGACAGGGATATCGCTGACGGTCAGGATGTCATACGATTTAAGCATATCGTACCCGGTAGCAGCGATCATGACCGGAACGGCAATGATAAAGGAAAATTCGGCGGCTACCGACGGCGTCATGCCGGACAGCATGGCACCGGCAATCGTCGAGCCGGACCGTGAGAAGCCAGGCCAAAGCGAAAGACATTGCCAGAGGCCCACTTGGAACGATTGGCGGATCGTGACTTCATCAAGCGTATCAGCATGGTTGCGCGTTAACAGGCGGGAGGCGACCAGCATCAAGATGGCCCCTAACACAAGGCCAATCAGCACGGTCTGAACGGAGAACAAATAGGTTTTGATGATTTTATGAAGCAAGAAACCGAGCCCGAGGGCTGGTGTAATCGCGGCGGCAATG
The DNA here is from genome assembly GCF_004341395.1 of Heliophilum fasciatum. Taxonomy (GTDB): domain Bacteria; phylum Bacillota; class Desulfitobacteriia; order Heliobacteriales; family Heliobacteriaceae; genus Heliophilum; species Heliophilum fasciatum. The sequence goes on along the minus strand of NZ_SLXT01000001.1, from coordinate 146,237 downwards.
TGAATGACTGAAAAACCGCATTCTTGAGACCGCAAACCATAGCGCCAAAAATTGCGCAGGATATTCACAAACAGATCGCGATAGATGATGACGACGGCCAGAATTGCACCAAGCTGTATAAAAACCTCAAACGTATCGGCCCGCTCCCCGGTAAATTGGAGTAAGTTACCGGCGATGATTAAGTGTCCTGTTGAGGAAACCGGGATAAACTCGGTGAGCCCTTCGATGATCCCGAGAATTACCGCGATGACATATAGGTTATCCAAACCCAGACCTCCTTTGAATCGTAAAGCATAATGGCGATAGCGAACCTTCATTAGTTTAGCACAAGATCACCAAGAATGTAGCATCAGATTGCACAGACAATGGTATTCTGGATAGAAGTTCTGCTTGGAAGGGGTCTGCTTGTTTGTTATAATTGAAGGCGCACGAGCGCAATTAGTTCTTCTTACTAATATTGTATGTAGTGTATAAGTAATTTTTCTGTGAAATGGGCTATCTATCGATGGTCAGGATGACCGAAGGTTTCCGCAGGATTATAACAGCTTAATCGTATTCACTTTCTTCGACATATATGGAACATGGAGGTTTTTTTATGTATGGATTGTCGAAGTTTCTGCGTAAAAAGCCCCACAGAGTTATGCCCGATGAATTGTTGGAGCTCAAGAAACAACTTATTGCAGTCGGTTATAACCCCAGTGAAGCGGAGTATATGATCCGGGCTCAAGGTGGCGATCGTGACTTTACAGAGCTAGATGCGGTAGAGCTTCAGCAGGTGATTGAAAAGGTTCGGGAACATCTGCAGTTGGCGCGGCGAAGCCTACAAGTGATTGAGAGAACGCCTTGAACCAGTTGCGATTAGACCTTAGAGTTGAAAAAGTTCTATGTGGAGCATGGCAGGTTGCTGACAATGTCAGCAGCCTTTTTTGATGCTTCAATACATGAAATGACCCGTAAGCAGGACACTTTTCCCCACGTGGAGGAAGTCTATCAAAACAAAAAGCCTTTGGATTCCGGATGATTGGGAATCCAAAGGCTTTTTGTTACCATAGGCTAAAGCGATGCATCATTATGATGGGGGTTTTTCTTGATAATTCGTGGCGGAAAGCTTTGCCTTTATTTGTTGTACATGCTCCGGGGACAGGCCGGAAAGTTCGGAGACGGTTTGCAGATCGTAGCCTTTTTTCAGTGCGATTCGGGCAGTTTCTACTGCACGCTGTTCAAAACCTTGTTTAATGCCCTCCTTCATACCTTCTTCCCGCGCCCCAAGCAGGGCATCGGCTTCATCAAACTGCCGCTTTTTCCACTCTAGGTAATCAGCGCGGGCACCCGGATCGCTGGTGATGCGGTCCAGCGCTTTGAAGACTTCTTGTAATGACGGATTTTCGATCGCCATCTTTTCCACCTCATTTGCGATTGTCGGATGATCTTTGGCCAGCAGAAAAAGCAGCCATTTAAGCGATGCGTCGTTACAGATCGGCAGTGTACCGGACCGGAACTGCTGCTTCACCCGTTCCAAATCAAGATAGATGATCTCCATGCGGTCCGTCAGGAGAAAGTGCTGATCTTTTTCATACCAGAGGAAATGATGCCGATAGCTGTTGCTTTGCGGGAACTGGACATACCCAGTGATGATGATGGTAATGGCTTTCGGTATGTCCTGGTAGCGCATCCCTTTGGTCATCATTTCGGCAAACATCTCGGAGATGTAGTAGGCGCTGCGGTTCGGCATGTGGTTTTTGTTGCTCCCCAAACCGCGCTTCACATTTTCCTTTTGTATTCCGGGTTTTTATACTTCAACAAAATATTGACGATGTTGTCAATTTAATCGATCTAGATGACTGATTAGCGTGATGTAACAGTGAAGTGGCATCGCTTTAATAAAATGATAGATAAGCTTCACGATTTGTTCAAGGAGGCGGGAAAAAAAGCCGTTCTCGGGTAGCTCCCGAAAACGGCTTTTTTTATGGGTAACTCCCAGGTAACCCCCGGGTAACACCAAAACAACAAAAAAGCCTTCAGGGAAAAACCCTGAAAGCCTTGATTTCACTGGTGGACCTACACGGACTCGAACCGTGAACCTGTCGATTAAGAGTCGAATGCTCTACCAATTGAGCTATAGGTCCATCGAACAAAGAATATTATAACGCAAAAGAATGAAATGTCAATGTCGAATGGCCATGAAAATCGTTGCAGATCTGGAAAAGCCGATGCCTCGTGGGGTATAGTAATCCCAGCGAGGCATCGCGCTACCATTAAGCCTTATTAACTTGATTCTTTAATCAAAGGCAAGCCAAAGACCAATTGAAGCTTCCGTTTACGCCTCGGTAAACAGAACCGTACTCAGATACCGCTCACCCGTATCCGGTAAGATCACCACAATGCGTTTGCCGGCGTTTTCGGGACGAGCAGCCACTTGCAAGGCCGCGTAGGCAGCGGCACCGGCCGAGATACCCACAAGCAAACCTTCTTCGCGCGCCAGGCGGCGACTGGTTGCCAGCGCATCTTCGTCGTCAACCGGAATCACTTCGTCAACGATATCGCCGTTGTAGACCTCAGGAACGAAGCCGGCACCGATGCCTTGGATTTTGTGTGGGCCGGGCTTACCGCCGGACAGTACCGGGGAAGCTGCCGGTTCCACAGCAATGACGCGAATAGCCGGGTTATGTTTTTTCAGTGTTTCGCCCGTTCCGGTGATCGTGCCGCCGGTGCCGATACCACCGATCAAGATGTCGACCTGTCCGTCGGTATCGCGCCAGATCTCGTCGCCCGTCGTCACACGATGGATGGCCGGGTTGGACGGATTGGCAAACTGCTGTAAAAGTAACGCGCCCGGTGTGTTAGCCACAATCTCTTCGGCTTTGCGAATGGCGCCTTTCATGCCTTCCGAGCCTGGAGTCAGGACAAGCTCAGCGCCATAGGCTTTGAGCAAATTGCGCCGCTCGATGCTCATCGTTTCCGGCATGGTTAAGATCAAACGGTAGCCTTTGACGGCCGACACCATAGCCAGGGCGACACCGGTATTGCCGCTGGTTGGTTCCACTAAGGTGGCACCGGGCTGGATCAAACCACGGTCTTCGGCGTCTTGAATCATATTCAAACCGATACGATCTTTGACACTGCCGCCGGGATTAAACGATTCGATTTTCGCTACGATTTCAGCACCTGATGGGTGAGGAAGGCGCTGCAGGCGCACTAAAGGCGTATTGCCGATCAATTCGGTAATGCTTTGGGCGATACGGGACATAAAACTCATCCTCCGCTCAATTAATCGAAGATTTTCTGAAGATTTTTTACTGTTCTTTTTACGATCCGGAACCAACCTTGAGTAAAATAACCTTGAGTAAACAAATCGGGATTAAAGAATTACTGTGCTCTTATCTTACCTGCCCTATTGGATACTGTCAAGCAGGTACGAAAAAAAGCTTGACGGTTTCTCATTAAGCAGCTAGGATATGTTGTAATTAAATAACTTATCCAGAGATGGTGGAGGGACTGGCCCGATGAAGCCCAGCAACCGGCAGTGATGTACGGTGCTAATTCCTGCAGGGATATCCCTGAGAGATAAGACACGGGGTCACACCAATGTCTTCTCGCTGGGAAGACATTTTTTTATTGCCCTTACGTCACCGCCAAGCATAACAAAACTGATGAAAAGAAGCAATTTAAGGAGGAATATACAGATGGAAATGGAGACTCTTTTAGCACAGGCCGGCAATCGTCGCGATCCCCTGACCGGCTCCATCACCTGCCCTGTCTATCAAACGGCCACTTTTGCCCATCCGGCGCTGGGGGAGAGCACCGGGTATGATTATACACGTTCCGGCAATCCCACGCGTAAAGCATTGGAGGAGGCCATTGCCCAATTGGAAGGCGGACAGCGGGGATTGGCTTTTGCTACGGGTATGGCTGCCATTACCACCGTCTTGTCCTTATTTCAACCGGGCGATCACTTGGTTCTCTGTCAGGACATTTATGGCGGCACCTATCGTTTGATGGAGAAAGTGTTTCGTCCCTGGGGCTTGACGGCGACCTATGTCAATGCCGTTGACGGAGCAATTGAAGCAGCGGTACAACCTAACACCAAGGCCGTTTTTATTGAAACACCGACGAACCCTTCCGGCCAGGTCTACGACATTGCCGCCGTGGCCCGATGTTGCCGGCAACGCGGACTGTTATTGATTGTCGATAACACCTTTATGAGCCCGTACCTGCAAACACCAATTGCCCACGGGGCGGACATTGTTGTGCACAGTGGGACAAAATATTTAGGTGGCCATAATGATACTTTGGCGGGGTTGGTGGTGGCGGCGACGGCGGAACTGGGCGATCGTCTCTATTATTATCAAAATGCCGTGGGGGCTGTGATTGGCCCTTGGGATGCTTGGCTGATTTTACGGGGACTCAAGACGCTGGCACTGCGGTTGGACCGCGCCCAGGAAAATGCGCTGGTTCTGGCCAAGTGGCTTGCAGGGCATCCGGCCGTGGAAAAGGTCAACTATCTCGGCCTTGATGATCATCCCGGCCGGGAGATTCATTTTCGTCAGGCCAAAGGAGCCGGTGCGATGGTTGCCTTTACAGTAAAGGAAGAAAGCAAAGTGCCGGAAGTCCTGGCGCGCATTCAATTGATTTCCTTTGCTGAAAGCCTCGGCGGTGTGGAGACGTTGCTGACCTTCCCGGCCCAGCAAACTCACGCTGATATTCCGGAAGAGATCCGGGCGGCTACCGGCGTGAACCGGCGTATGCTGCGGCTCTCGGTAGGGATCGAAAATGTACAGGATCTGATTGCCGATTTGGCCGGTGCTTTAGCCGATTAGAAAGTGCAAGCACGATAACGATACAAGCATGACGCTGACATAAGTAGCTTCTGATCTAAGCATGTTGATTGAATAAGCTGATTAATTCAGCAAGGGTATAGGAGGGGTAATGATGGCTGATCAAGAGCAGCAAAAAGACAAGCTGTCGCAGGAACAGCAGCAAAATGAGCTGTCGCAGGCGCAACCACACCAGGCGAAGGACTCCTTACGCCCGGCGACGCAGGTCATCCATACCGGAACAGAACCGGAGGAACACACCGGCGCGGCCAGTGTACCGATTTTTATGGCCTCCACTTTTCACCAGCGTGATATTGATGCGCCTCAGGACTTTGAATATTCTCGTTCCGGTAACCCCACACGGCAAGCCGTCGAAAAAGCGCTGGCGGCCTTGGAAGGTGGAAGGGCCGGCTTTGCCTTTGCTTCAGGGATGGCGGCCATGACGACAGCTCTGGGCCTTTTTGGCGCCGGTGATCATTTGATTGCGACCCGCGATATCTATGGCGGCACCTATCGCTTGCTGTCACAGGTGTGGCCCCGTTTTGGCGTCGAGACGACTTTTGTCGATGCGACCGATGTCGAGGCGATTGCGGCAGCAGCGCGACCCAACACGCGAGGTCTGATTCTGGAGACGCCGTCCAATCCCACGCTGGCGATTACCGATCTGCGGGCCGCCGCGGACTTGGCGCGCCAACAAGGTTGGATCAGCATCGTCGATAATACCTTTATGACGCCTTGCCTGCAACAGCCGCTGGCCTTAGGTATCGACGTGGTCGTGCACAGTGCCACCAAATTTTTGGGCGGTCACAGCGATCTGATCGCTGGGGCGATCGTCGTGGATGATCCGGCCTTGGCCAAACGCATCGGCTATTTACAAAATGCTTTTGGCGCGGTGTTAAGTCCCCACGACAGTTGGCTGTTGCTGCGCGGGATCAAGACGCTCTATGTACGGATGCAAGCCATGCAAAAAACGGCGCAAAAAGTGGCAACGGCGCTGCAGGCTCATCGGGAAGTGAAGAAGGTATACTATCCGGGACTGATCGATCATCCCGGCTATGGGGTGCACAAGGCACAGTCGCAAGGTGCCGGTGCCGTCCTTTCCTTTGATCTGGGCAGCCGGGAGCGGGTCAAAGCTTTTTTAACGAAAGTGCGATTGGCACTGGTGGCCGTCAGTTTGGGCGGAGTGGAGAGCATTCTTTCCTATCCCACGACCATGTCCCATGCGGCCATGGAGCCGGAAGAGCGAGAAAGTCGCGGCATTGGGCCGGGGTTACTGCGCATCTCCGTGGGGCTCGAAGATGCCGATGATTTGATTGCCGATCTGGAGCAAGCACTGGCGGCGCTATCGGGCGGCCAGGAATAAGCGGGAAGTGGGTTATCGGTGATGATTTCCACCTTTTTTTTCGGTTTCGCGATAAATGCATGGCAGCTATAATGTAGGGCAGGTATAATGCGGGGTAGGCGTAACGCAAGGTAGACATGATATCGTGGAGAAATGCAGGGTTGGTGTAATGATTATAGGCATTATGCAGACTTTATGCGGGGCAGACACAATATAGGATAGCGAATCGGCGTAGAAGCAGAAAGTGGGGCAACGGTTCATGAATGATCAATACGTGGAACTGATGAAGAAGGTTATCGAACAGAAGAAGGGGAAAAGTGCCAGCCAGGGGAATAACAAACGCGGTGAGAGTGTGCTCGGTAGCCCACGTCCGGCCACGAAGAAACATAAAAAAGGCGGCTTGTTTGACAAGTAACCCCGAGCCGGAAAAAAGTGTATGAAAAAGCAAAGAACCCCCGCGCAACCGGGGGTTCTTTCATTTAGGGCAGGCCTGCCAAGATACGGATGTCTTCCAGCCGTATGTGGAGGCCTGCTTTTTTTTCAAGCAGCATGTTCACGAGAGCTGTATGATTGAGGTTCATCATGCAAAAGCCCGGTAAAAAGGTCACGCGACAGCCGATAACCGGTTCTTTTTGCATCGCCGTGACCAGACCTTCAAAGCCAATCATGTGATAGGCCTTAACATCTTTGACCGGTTGATCGCGGGCAAACTGCGGTCCGACGGCCCAGGTGGTCAGCACGCCGGTGATCGGATCGGCATCAATGACACGCAGCACGTGCGGAACAGGACAGCCGGCGCCCATCGGCCGGCCCAGGACATGATCACCAGGACGGATCTCGAATTTCTCCACCAGATCCGCTCGGAAAGGCAGGACGATCTTGCGCGCCGAGATTTCACCGGGCAGTGGGGCAAGGACAAAATGGTAGGGATTGCCTAAGACATCGACGCCTTGATGGTTGGTCGCGTGAGCCGCATCGGCAGCGCAGTGGCAGGTGCTGCACTTGTGCTCGCTGCAGCCACAGCCGGCCGAAGGCGGATGGACGGAAGGGCGATGGGCACTGAGGACTTCGGCAGTATAGAAGGGACAGTCATCGTTGGATTTGCGTCCGCCGGCCAGTGCGCGCAGAAAGCTTTTGCATGACGGCTCGCCGCAAAGGCCGCAGTTTTTACCCGGAGGCAGCCAAGCATGATCACTGTGCATGTTACTCCCCCCGATACAGATAGTCGGCGATCGGACCGTCGAGGCGTTTGACGACGCCAAAATGGTTTTTCCAACCGATTTCTTTTTTGCCGACACAGATCGTGCATGTGCCGATCGGCGGGCTACCTTTAAGCATCAACTGATCGGGAGTAATATCTTCCGAGTTGACGATCAAATTATAGAGGCGATGTAAGGACGTACCTTGCAGGGCGTTGGTTTCCATGACGATGCCGCTGGGATGGATTTCGGAGATTTTTTGAATAAATACTTCCCGTTCCGCTTGACTGACCAAGTCGATCTTAGTCACGACAGCCACATCGGCCAGGCTGACCATGGCGCCCATTTTTTCCGGTGTGTGAATGCCGGAGATGGAACTGAGGACGACAACGCCCAGCCCCTGGTTCAGATAGGGCGAGCAGCGCAAGCAAAGGCCGGCACTTTCCACGATCAACAGATCGGCTTTGTTTTCTTCGGCCCAATCAATGACGTCACCGAGCACCATGACACTGGCATGATCGGGGCAAAGATCGCCCGAGTAGACTTTACGGGTCAGAATGGAGAACTCTTTCTTGAGCTCAATATCTTCGTACGCTTTGACGACGTCGATCTTAAGATAGGCAATGCGCAGTTGGGACTGAAAGTTTTTCACGATCTGTTTGGTCAGAGCCGTTTTCCCGGCCGAGGGAGGACCGGCAATCACGAGCAGTTTCAAATGGGTCACCTACCTTTCGTAACGACTTAGGCCAATTGAACGTGGGTGATCATGTGGCCGGCGCGCAGTTTTTCCCGGATGTCCCCGACGCGCTGATCGAGTTCCAGCAAGTTTTGCGCAGCCCGCAGTTCCAGTTCGTTTTGGGCGATCACTTTTTGTACAGAGCCGTTGCTCATGATGATGCGGTGTTTGGTCAAGAGGGCGATGACGGGATCGTGGGTGACAAAGAGAACGATTTTACCGGTTGACTGGATCAGGCGAACGACTTCTTGCTTGAAGATGCCGGCGTTTTCGATCTCATCGAGCAAGATGATCGGTGCGGCACCGATCAAGATGGCATCAGCGATGAGCAACGAACGGGTTTGACCGCCGGAAAGCACGGTCACTTTGACCTCGGGGTGGATCATTTCACCGGTAAAGGTGTTGGCCAGATCAATGGTCCTGCGCACGATGGACGGATCGCTGATACCGCGGGCACGGGCATGGATGGTAAGAAAATCAACGGTGGACAGATCGGTAAAGCATTTGGTGTTTTGCGTGATCATGGCGATCGGTTTTTTGGTGGGATTGTAGCGCATTTCTTCATCAGGCACCTGTCCGTTAAGCAGCAGATAGCGCCCGGTGGAGGTGTCGCCTTGGGCCAGCAATTCAATGTCGGTGATTAAGGCTGTTTTTCCGCTACCGGTAGGGCCGACGATGGAAATGGTTTCGCCGGCGCGCATGGTGATGGCGTCAAATTTTTCTGCCTGCCCGTTACGATCGCGACCGGGTAAAATCGTAATCTCTTGGATCACTGGCATCGCCTCTTTTCTCAATGCTCATGGTGAGCAAGGGTAGCGGCACCTGGGTAGGTGCGCCGTTCAATGGTGTAAGAATATGTTCAGACCCAAAGAGTTGCAACGGTTGACGGTGGTGGTACATTATGCCACCCAGTGGGCAAGTGTTATTGGCTGCTTAAAAGGGGCCGGGCGCTTGATGGGGACAGGCGGAAAAAATGCAGGTAGCGGCTGGCAAGGGATGGACGGCGGCGGCTTTGGTAAAGCATCAGATAAATTACATAAAGTTGATTGACAAAGGTGGGTAAAGCCGTTATAGTAGCTATGTAATTATAATAATTCCGGGTAAGTTAGTAAGGAATTAAAACGATAGGCCCATATCAAGAGGAGGAACAATCATGACGCAATCACAAGGATTTGCCACAACCAGTTTGCACGGTGGACATAACCCCGATGGAGACACCCTTTCCCGGGCAGTGCCGATTTACCAAACAACGTCTTATGTGTTTAAGAATACTGAGCACGCGGCCAACCTTTTTGCGCTCAAGGAGTTTGGCAACATATATACACGGTTGATGAACCCGACGACGGATGTGCTGGAGCAGCGAGTCAATGCGCTGGAAGGCGGCGTTGGTGCCCTGGCCTTTTCCTCCGGCTCGGCGGCGATTACCTTTTCGATCCTGAACATTGCTGAAGCCGGTGATGAGATCGTTGCATCGAGCAGCCTCTATGGCGGAACATACAATCTGTTTGCCTACACACTGCCCAAGTTCGGCATCCGGGTCAAATTCGTTGATCCTCAAGATCCCGAGAATTTCCGCAAGGCGATTACGGAAAAAACCAAAGCGGTTTTTGCCGAATCCCTCGGCAACCCCAAGCTGGATACGCTGGATTTTGAGCGGGTATCGGCCATTGCTCATGAAGCCGGCATTCCGCTGATCGTTGATAACACCTTGGCGACACCGTATCTGATCCAGCCGCTGAAGCACGGTGCCGATATTGTGGTGCACTCGCTGACTAAGTTCATCGGCGGTCACGGTACATCCCTCGGCGGGATCATCGTTGATGGCGGCAAGTTCAACTGGGGTAACGGTAAGTTCCCCGGCTTTACCGAACCCGATCCGAGTTATCACGGTCTGAAGTATTATGAAGCATTAGGAGCGATTGCCTACATTATCAAAGCGCGTGTGCAACTTCTTCGTGATATCGGTGCTGCCCTCAGTCCTTTTAATGCTTTTCAAATTATTCAAGGTCTTGAAACGTTGCCGCTACGCATGGAGAAGCACAGCAGCAATGCCGCTGCCGTCGCAGGGTACTTGCAAAATCATCCGAAAGTCAATTGGGTCAATTATCCCGGCTTGCCGGAACATCCGTCCTATGAAACCGCGAAGAAATATCATCAGGGCGGACGTTACGGCGCGATTCTCGGTTTTGGGATCGCCGGCGGCAAGGAAGCGGGCGCGCGCTTCATCAACAGCTTGAAACTCTTCTCGCACCTGGCCAACGTGGGCGATGCCAAGTCCTTGGCGATCCATCCGGCCACGACGACGCACTCGCAGCTTACGCCGGAAGAGCAAGTGGCTGCCGGGGTGACGGAAGATTTCATCCGTCTCTCCATCGGTTTGGAAACGGTGGAAGACATCATTGCCGACATCGAACAAGCGTTGGCGCAAGCGTAAATACTACGCTGAAAGTCATCAATGAGTAAAGAATATTTCGCTGATCAGAAAAACTGAAGGCGAAGCGATCGGCTTTACATGAGTAAGGCAGATCGCTTCGCTTTTTTTGATGTCTTGAATTCCGAAGTCACTACGATAGTCCTCGTGGTTATATCGTTGCATCGGGTTGCAGCTTGCCGACGGAAACGCCCCTGACCAATATCGAGGCGATGATGGCGACAGTTCGCTCCCTCGGTGATCCAAGTCAAATCCAATCTAAAATAGAAAGCGGTGGCCTTAAATGAGTTCACTCAGTCCTCAAGAACGATTACAACGGGTATTACAGAAAAAAACGACCGATCGCCCGCCCGTGATTTGCCCTGGCGGGATGATGAACGCAGCCATTGTGGACGTGATGAATCAAACCGGTCACACCTTGCCCGAAGGACATCATGACGCGCAAAAAATGGCCCAAATCGCCCTGGATATTCATGACTATACGGGGTTTGAAAATCTGGGGATTCCCTTTTGCATGACCGTGGAAGCGGAAGTGTTGGGGGCTGATGTTGATTACGGTACGCTGGCTTGTGAACCGAAAATTGCCCGGGAATTGTTTGCTTCGGCCGATCAGGTTCAGTTTCGCGATGGAGCGTACCGCATGGGTACGGGACGCACGGCCACAGTGATCCAGGCCGCTTATCATTTGCACCGTGCCCGTCCCGATGTGCCCATTGTCGGTAACTTGACGGGACCGATCAGTACGGCTGCTTCGATCATCGATCCGATGAACTTCTTTAAGGAACTGCGCAAGAACAAAGCACAAGTGCATCGCGTACTCGATTATGTGAGCCGCCATCTTGTGGAATTTGCCCAAGAGTTGATCGACAACGGCGCGACGGTGATCTCCATCGGCGATCCGACGGCAACGGGGGAGATTTTAGGCCCCAAGTGTTTTGAAGAGTTTGCGGTGCCTTATTTGAACCAGGTGATCGATGGCATTCACGCCGTCGGCGCACCGGTGATTGTACATATCTGCGGCGATATGAAAGCGGTCCGCCACTTGATCCCGGCGATTCGCTCGGATGCGATCAGCACCGATGCGATGGTCAGTCTCAGGCGGCTCAAGGAAGATTTTCCGGCGTTGACGACGATGGGTAATTTGAGCACCTATTTGCTGGAGTTTGGTTCGGCTGATCAAGTGGCAAGGCAGGCGGAACAACTGGTCAGGGATCAGGTCGATATCATTGCCCCGGCTTGCGGCTTGAGTACATCCACGTCGATCGCGAAGATCCAGGCGTTGACCGAGACGGTGCGAGGAGGTGCCCGAGGATGGCTCGCGTAACCTTTCTGCCCGGTGGGACATCGATTGACGTTGCCGCGGGAACAACGATCTTGGCGGCGGCCCGGCAAGCTGGTGTATTGATCGAATCCCCTTGCAATTGTGCCGGTACCTGCGGCAAGTGCCGTGTACAGGTGGACCCGGCTTGGCACCATCGCATTCGGCAAGCGGCTCACCATGATGTCACCGTTGACGATCAAGCGAAGGGCACGGTTTTGGCCTGCGTGACTGAAGTGCTCGACGATATTGAAGTTTTCTTGCCGTCATCAGCACGACAGCCCGCAGCGATGCAGATCATCGGTCAGGGAAAAGCACTGGATGTGATCGCTGATGCGGCCATCCGTAAGCGCTATGATCCGCTGTTGCAACGAACGGACGTATTGGCCCTCAACAGGCAAACCGGGGAAGAGGAATGCCTGGGGAGTGAAACGGGTAATACCGTTGCCGATTTGTGGGGAGTCGTTGTGGATATCGGGACAACGACGCTGGTCGTTTCCCTGGTTTCCTTACATACCGGTCAGGAAACGGCGAAATCATCAGCGCTGAATCCACAGAGTTTGCATGCCCAGGATGTGCTCTCGCGCATTAAGCTGGCCGGCGAGCCCCAAGGCTTGGAGCGGCTCTATGCGGGATTGATCGGGGAACTGCATGATTTAATCGGCCAGGTCTGCCGGCAAAGCGGCGTTGATCGCCGGCAGATCTATGAAGTTGTCTTTTCGGGCAACACCTGTATGCTGCACCTGGCCACCGGGCAGGATCCCACCTCGCTGGGGCGTTATCCCTATGATCCCTTGGAACGCGGCGGCAGAGTGATCGAAGCGCAAGCCCATGGGTTGGCAATCGCGCCGTGGGGGCGGATCTATCTCCCGCCGATCATCTCGGCCTATGTAGGAGCTGATATCACCGCCGGTGTCGTTGCGGCGGAACTGGCGTCCCGGGTCGGGACAACGCTGTTTGTCGACATCGGTACGAACGGCGAGATGATCTTGGCCCGCGATGGCCGGTTGTTGGCCACATCGACGGCAGCCGGTCCTGCTTTTGAGGGCATGAACATCGCTTGCGGCATGCGCGCTGCAGCCGGTGCCGTCGAACGGTTTACGGTTGAAGACGATGGAACCCTATCGGTCGAGACGATCGGGCAAGCGCCTGCCGTCGGCATCTGTGGCAGCGGCTTGATCGATCTGGTAGGGGAACTTGTCCGCCACGGAGTACTTCAGCCCACCGGCCGCTGGGCCGATCCAGGGCGAACCCAGTTGCTGCCGGCGTTGGCCGAACGGCTACAGCCGCGTGAAGGCAAAACCGTCTTTTATGTGGACGGCGATGTCTATCTGACGCAAAAAGATGTGCGCCAAGTTCAACTGGCCAAGGGGGCAGTTCGTGCCGGTATTGAAATGATGTTAAAACGGGAGGGGCTGACACTGGCGGATGTGGATCAGGTGCTGATTGCCGGCTCCTTCGGCTACCATTTGCGCGCACGGAGTTTGATCGATATCGGTCTGTTGCCGGCGGACTTTGCCGGGAAGATCGAGTTTGTCGGCAATACGGCACTGACCGGCGGGCAGGCATTGCTGGTTCATGAACCGTTGCGGACGACGGCTCAGGCTTGGGTCGATACGGTGGATGTCGTGGAACTGGCCCATGACCCCGGTTTTGATCGGGTCTTTGTGGAGAGTTTGAATTTTTAAGTGCAGGAGTGACAGGTACACCAATGAGTGAGAAAAAAACATTGAGCTGTTCCGATTGCGGCGTCTTGAATTGTGCCCGTCCGGCCGAAGGAACGTTCCCTGCTTTTTGCCTGACGACGGCGATCACAGCAACGGAACGTGAAGAACTAAAGACGCTTTACCAGGAAGATCCGGCGATTGCCCGGCTCACCAAAGCGGCTGCAGAGGTGGAAGGTACCTATTACGGCAGGCTGACCCGTGTCGAGGAGATTGTCGCTTTTGCCAAGCGCATCGGAGCCAAAAAGATTGGACTGGCTACGTGCATCGGTTTAAGTCAAGAAGCGAAGGTGTTCGCGCGCATTCTAGCGATCAACGGCCTGGAGAATTACAGCGTCCTTTGCAAGGTCGGCGCGATCGATAAGACGGAGATCGGTATTCCCGAGTCGATGAAAGTCAACCAGGGATGCCATGAGTCCCTATGCAATCCGGTGATGCAAGCACGCCTGCTAAACCGTGAAAAAACCGATCTCAACGTGATCATCGGCCTTTGTGTAGGTCATGACTCCATGTTTATCAAGTATTCAGAGGCGCCAGTGACCACATTGATCGTTAAGGATCGCGTGCTCGGCCATAACCCGGCAGCAGCGCTGTATAATACGGGATTTTACTATAAACGGCTGCTGGAGCCGTTGAAATAACGCCGATGAAGAGTCACCTTGTATTTCTTGAGAAGATGGAACGGTAGGGTTAAGAAAAGGTGGTTTGATCAAAGGGATACTTTTTTCTGCTTGTCCATGGTATAGTACGCTAAGCAGGCCAGTGAGGGTTGGCGATGGGGAGATGGTTGCTTGCGCCGTGAATGGCCATATCTAACCATTTGCCCCGGTACGTAACTGCCTCGCTGGTTTTTTTTAGTGTAAAGGCGGTGGACCTGTGGCCAAAGGGGCGATTCCGGAGATCGATGATCTGCGGGGGTTGGCGTTTTTGGGAGTGGTGCTGCAACACACGCTCGGGATTTTCCTGCGCCGGCCTGATGTACATATTGGTGATGTGATCACCTTGGCGATTGTCTTTAATCTGGTGAAGTTTGCCGTACCGATGTTTGTGTTTATTACAGGTATCGTTCTTTTCTATAACTACGGGGAACGATTGAAGTATGGGCAGTTTTTAGGTAAGCGCTTTCGCGAGATCATGGTGCCCTATTTTTTTTGGACCTTGATCTATGTGGCCGATGCGATCTGGATCAGCGGCGATCCGGCGATTGGTGCTGGCGCGGTTGAGCGATTGCGGTATTTTTTGAAAGCGTTGCTGACGGGGACCGGCTGCTATCACCTGTGGTTTGTGGTGATGATTTTTCAGTTTTATTTGTTTTTTCCCTTGTTCCGCCAGGGCTGGCTGGCGATCGGGCCGCGGCTGACAACGAGTAGGCAGGGGCTTGCCTGGATTCTGGGTTTGGCTGTGGGCTATCTGCTGTTGATGTGGTTGTCCGTTGATATGATTCCCTTATGGAGTGAACGCTGGGCCGGTTGGCGGGCTTGGCAGTTGTTTGCCGATTATCGTGATCGCAATTTGCTTTTCTGGTTTTTCTACTTTATCCTCGGCGGAATCGTGGGGATGTACATTGATCAATGGCGGGCCTGGGCAGAGCGGTATGCCTTTGGGAACTTGGGGATCGGGTTGGTCTTGTTCCTGATCGTGACTTACCCGCTGGTGGGCAGTCTGTCCTTTGGTGCCAATGGTCCCGGTGTTCCGGCGGTGGATATCAATGTTTCCACAACGCTGAAGCCCACCATGGCGCTGTACTCGGTGAGCATGCTGATCTTGCTCTATGCCGCTTCCCGGGCGTGGCAGACGCAGGTGCGCTGGTCTGGCGCTTTAAAAGCGTTGGGCCGTCATTCCTACGGTGCGTATTTAATGCATGCGCTGGCGCTTGATTATGTGGCCCGGGTGGTGATTCGGTTTTTGCCGGTGCTGAACCCGGTGCTGAAGATGTTCGTGGCTTTTGGCTTTTGTACGGCCGTAGCCTATGGGGGATCGTTACTGCTTTCGCGCTTGCCCGGAGGTCATTGGCTGGTGGGAACCGGGGGGCGACGCCGGATGATGCCGCCGGTGGCAGTTGGTGAACCGGTTGATTCACTTTCGATAAAATCATGAAATCAGGATAGAAAGACCTTCTTCTTGCTCACAATAAGCAAGGAGAAGGTCTTTTTTATTGCAACGTTGCGTGAAGGGTAAGGAATTTTGGGGGAGGTGATATCTTGATCGATCGCTGGGTAGGTTGGCCCTGGGAGCGAACGCTGGTGCTTTTTACGTCGCTGGCTTTTGCGCTGCTGGCGGTGCAGGTGACGCTGTTTCATTACCGGCAAAATTTTCGGCACTGGGCCATGTGGGGACCGGTAATCGGGTTGCCGATTGCGGCGCTGTTGGGTTTTTTGCTGGTGGCTAAGGAAACGGTGACAATGCGCTTGTTGTTTATCCTTGCGTTATGGTTGGAACTGGGCAGTTCGTTGCTGGGGATTTATTTTCATGGCCGCGGCGTGGGCCAGCGCGTGGGCGGCTGGGGCCTTCATAATATCATGATTGGGCCGCCGCTGATCTTGCCGATGATGTTGTCGGCCTTGTCGGTTCTGGGGCTGTTGGCCATGTACTGGTAAGGGGGATGATCATGAACAGCATGTATCCCGGTTATGATGTGATGGCCGAGCAAGCGCACTGGGATGAACGTACACGACGGATCGTGGCTGATCGCTTGGTGAAGCCGTCAGAGCCGCGCTTTTTTACGTCTACGGAATTCACTTGTATTCAGGTATTGATCGGCGCGCTTGTCGGTGATGCCGACGAAGGGCGGTTGCTCCGGGTGGCTGGTCAATTGGACGAGCATCTGGCTAAGCGAAGAGGGCAGGGGTATCACCCGACCCATTTGCCCGATGAAGAAGTGCTTTGGCGTTACGGGCTCGGTGAATTGGAACGCACGGCCGTGGCCGAGTACGGGCGGAGTTTTGTCGCCTTGACGCCACTGGAGCGGGATAACTTGCTGCTGCAAGTGCAGCAAGGCACGGTGACCTGGGCTACGGTGCCGGCGAAGGACTTTTTTCAGCATGCCTTGTTGAGCGCTGTTGATTTTTTCTTTTCGCAACCCGATATCTGGTCGGAAATCGGTTTTGGCGGCCCGGCCTACCCGCGCGGTTATTACCGGTTGGAAAGTGGGCTTAAAGATCCCTGGGAGCCGGTACTGAATACAGAGCAAATGCAAAAACGGCGCGGTGCAGGGCTGGGGCCTTCATCGATGCCCGATGATCCGGTGCATGGTGTGGCGGTAGGGGAGGCGGGGGAATGAGTGCAACGCATGGAGCACCGTGGCCTTGGCTGGATGAAACGGTTGATGTGGTGGTCGTCGGTGCCGGCGCGACGGGTGGGCTGGTCGCCCGGGAACTGGGGCGAGCCGGCTGCAAGGTGGTTTTGCTAGAAGCAGGACCGCACTGGCAGGTGGAGCGGGACTTTGTCAGCGATGAACTGCATATGCGCAAGACGGCCTGGCGGGCCAAGCGGCTGACGGCCGGCGCCGATCCGCCGGAACTGGGCCATAACATCGCCGGAACCGGTGTGGGTGGCGGTACGATTCACTTTACGGCCGTGACGCCACGGTTTTTTTCTTCCGATTTTCACATCCGCACCGCCGATGGGGTTGGGGAAGACTGGCCGATCGCCTATGATGATCTGGTGCCTTATTATGAGCGGTTGGAAAAAGAAATCCCTGTTTCGGGGCCGAAGGAGTATCCCTGGGGCGGCTTCAAAGGTTCCTATCCGTACCCGGAGCGGGAACCGATCGCTGTGACGCACCAGTTGTTTCGGGAAGGCTGCGAGCGCTTGGGGATCCGGAGTACGGTGGCACCGCTGGCGATTCTTTCAGCGCCCTATGAAGGACGACCGCCTTGCATCAATCGCGGTTTTTGTGCGCAGGGATGCTTGCCGAACTCGAAGTTTTCCACCTTGATTCATCACATTTCCCAGGCGGTGGAAGCCAGGGTGGAATTGCGCCCAGGTTGTATGGTCAATTCGATTCTCGTGGATGATGATGAACGTGTAGAAGGGGTTACCTTCTTATATGATGGGACCGAATACCGGCAGCGGGCGGCTATTGTTGTTCTTTGCGCTTCGGCGATCGAAACGCCCCGGCTGTTGCTGATGTCGATGGATGCAGGGCATCCCCAGGGGCTGGCCAATCGCAGCGGCATGGTCGGTAAGTGTTTTATGCTCCATTCGGGCCATGAGGTGATTGCGCGCTTCCCGGTCGAAGTGTTGCCTTATAAAGGTACGCCGATCATGGCGACGACCCAGGAATTTTATGAAACGCCCAAGGATGGTTCGCGCAAGCGGGGCTTTACGCTGCATTCCCATGGATCACGGCCACTCGGTTTTTTGCGCCCGGTGGTAAAAGCCAGCGGTGCCTGGGGAGCGAATCTGCGGGAAATCGCCCGGGATTATAACTTTTTCGCACGGATCACCATGGTCGGCGAGGTGCTTCCACAGGTGAACAACAGCGTGACGCTGACCGGGGAGATCGATGCATCGGGACTGCCGGTACCGCTGATCACCTTTTCCTACGGTGATAATGATCATAAAGTGATTGAAGCCGGCGTGGCGATGGCCAAACGCATCTTGGAAGCGGCCGGCGGGCGAGTGGAATTTGTGGCGCCCGATACGTCGCACATGCTGGGCGGCTGCCGGATGGGCAAGGACCCGGCGACGTCAGTGACCGATGCTTGGGGGCGGACGCATGATCATCCCAATTTATTTATTGCCGATACGTCACTGTTTGTAACGTCGGGAGCGTCTAATCCGACGCTGACGGCGATGGCGCTGGCCTGGCGGACGGTGGATCATTTGATTGATCAGATGCGTTCGTCCGGTAGTTGAGGGGAAAGGGCGATTGGCCAGACGTACTTGTGGGCAAAGAAAGACGCCCTCGGCTCCTGACTGGATGTCCGAGGGCGTTGGCTTTTTAATATACCGACTAAATGAGCCGCCGTTCTACCAACTTAGCTGACCAGTTTTCGTGCTTTTCTCACGGCGTCGGCTGCATTGACGGCGTAACTGTCAGCACCGATTTTATCGGCAAAGGCCTGTGAGATCGGTCCGCCACCGATCATCACCTTGAACTGGCTGCGAATATTTTTTTGTTCCAAGATGCGAATGACTTCGTGCATGCCATCCATGGTGGTTGTCATCAAGGTCGCCAGTCCGATGATCTGGGCACCTACTTCAGTAGCTTTGTCGACAAACTGCTGCGGTGGAATATCCCGACCCAAGTCGATGACTTCAAAACCAGAGGTCTCGAGCATAATTTTGACGAGGTTTTTGCCAATATCATGGGTATCGCCTTCAACAACACCGATGACGACTTTGGTTTTTTCTCCCTGCTCGGTCGCCTTCAGATGGGGTTTCAGCACTTCCACACCGGCATACATGGCGTCGGAACTCATCAACACTTCGGGAATGAAGTATTCTTCTTGGTCAAAAAGCTCGCCGACTCGATCCATGCCATGGGCGAGGCCGTTTTCAATCGCTTCATATGCGTCGATGCCTTCCTCGATCACGCGATGGCTGGTCGCTACCGTCTTATCCTCATCCATATCCACAACGGCATCGGAAAGCTCTTGGAATAATTTATCTTTCAGTTCTGACATTAGGACAGTCACTTCCTTTTTATTACTTTGCAATTAATCCGGTAAGCTTGATCGCACGCTGAGCACTTCGGGTAAAATAGACAACATGCTGCTATGTAGCACCCCAAAGGATGAAAGCAACAGCGAGGGGATTTTCAGGGTAGAGAAATCACCTGAACGGTTTAGCTGTAACGGCCGTATGTTTTGGAGGCGTTTACCATAGCGATGGCGCTTAATAAATTACCGTTTGGGGGGAATTCGCAGCCGGTGGCCAAGATAAACCCGCCGTCGCAATCTTTAAACGTTTCGATCTGCTTGCGGCAATCTTCCATGATTTCTTCCGGGCTCATCATGATCCCCGTATCGGATGGAACGGAGTAGCCGATGGTGACGATTTTCTTCCCCCATTTCCGGGCATGTTCATCCCAGTCAGCGCAGTCATCGGAGGGGTAGGCATGGGAGATGGCTGTGGGATTGCACCATTTTTCCTGGACGTCAAAATAGATTTTATTGCCGCAGTTATGGAGCAATACGGTTACCCCGGCTGCGCGAATCGCATCGGCAATGCGCTTGGCAAAGGGACCTTCGAATTTTTCCCACATGCGCTTACTCATAATGCTCCCTGACGCGTAGAGGGTATCAATACATATCGCATGGGCACCTGCTTCGATCTGGGCTTTCGCATATTCAATCAGCACTTCAGTAAGCACTTCTACGGCATGAAGAATCGCCTCAGGGTGGCGAATGCAGTCGACAAACATCCGCTCATGACCGCGCAGTTGGGAAAGCACACCTAAAGGGCCATAGACGAAGCCGATGACGGCGGTGTCTTTGCCGCGAGCCTTCGACAGTCCGGCGCACATGTCGATAACCATGCTCATCCGTGTGGTTTCCCGGGGATTGATGGGCGTAAGTTTGTAATAGTCCTCGACCGTTTTGATCAATGGATTGCTTGTTTCGGTGTAGGCGGTGCTGTTCTTGGGAAAAACAACTTCCTGTCCAAAGTCGTAGGCCTCGACCGATAAATCGACCAGGGTCAAGAAGGAATCAAATCCGATGATCTCATGGGCGGCCAGGAGGCTTCTGGTTGCCAAGTCGGCGTCCATGGACCATTTGTCATAGCTTGTTCCTAAGACCCGGTGGGAGGCACCACAAACCAAGGGGGCAACAGGTACGCGATCGGGTTTTTTATACTGGAGTGCGGTGGCGATTCGTTCTAACGAGGTCAGTTCGTCGCGTCTTACCAAAGTGTTCAACTTCCTTTTTTACTCTTTTTTCGACAGAGTGCGGTTTGCTTCAGTAAGTTTTGATCAGGATTATGGGATTGTTTCCAGAGTGCCTGGCGATACCTGCCTTTATTGGGTTAGGCAATCACGCTGCTCAATCACCCCTTTTGAAAAAAAAAGGAGGCTGAGTAACCCTATCGCGCAGTGGATAGGTGTCGCTCAGCCTCCGGTTTTCCGGTTGGCTCCGTATTTAAATACTAGTAAACCGATTCGTATTTATTATGTTAGTCGGCGATGAGAATCGTGTCAAGATAAATTTATTCTTTGGACAAAGAATTTGACCACCCTTGTGATGAGATGATAAAATACATATATTCATACCTGAATAGTCAATTATATGCGGATGGCGATGTCCGGAAGCGAAACCAACCAACCACTGAACTGAATGCTAATCATGTGTTCATAGCTGACCAGAGAACTGGAGGCTTGGCGATCATGCCAGGCCTTTTTGTTTTAAATTCTGATTTGATGGCTTGAATGGAAGGAGGATATTGGTGACGATAAAAATCATTGCTTGCGAGATCATGAAGGAAGAATTATTGTCCGGACAGTTGTACGATTACTGACTGGGATTTGGCTGATGATCACCGTAACGAATAACAATGATGAAAAAAGGTGAGTGCAATGAGCATAAAAGTTGATATTATTTCCGGTTTCTTAGGAGCAGGCAAAACCACATTGCTTTCCAAATTGCTAAAAGAAAGCCTTACCGGTGAAAAGGTGGTCATCATCGAAAACGAGTTTGGCGAAATTGGCATCGATGGCCATGTTCTTCGCGAACAAAAGATCGAAGTCCTGGAGATCAACTCCGGTTGCATCTGCTGCAGCTTGGTCGGTGACTTTATCCGAGGAATTGATGAGATTGTCACTGCTTATAAGCCGGAGCGGATCATCATCGAACCAACAGGCTTGGCGAGGTTAACCGATGTCATCAAAGCCTGCCAAAAGGCTGCCGGGAAAAATGACCTCACCCTAAATGCCTTGATTACGGTTGTGGATGTCGTTCATCATCAAGCGTATATCGAAGATTTTGGCGAGTTTTATCACGATCAGATTGCCCATGCAAAAACAATCCTGTTGAGTAAAACACAAGAAGTCGATGATCCGGTAATCGATAGCGTTGTTGCTTCTGTATCGGAAATAAATCGTTACGCCAATTTGATTACGGCTGATTGGGCGGTATTGACTGGCGATGAGATTTTGGCCATCGCCGAACTCAGTCCAGAGTTGGATGGGGCAGTTCCGAAAGCGTTTCATGATCACAGCCATTGTGACGATCATGAGGCAGCGGGCCAAAAAATCATTGACATCTGGGGCGCAGAGACGGAACGCTCCTTCAGTGCAGCAGAAATAAAAGCAAACCTGAATGTCTTGCCGCATAACGATATCTTTGGCACTATCCTGCGTGGCAAAGGATTAATCCGAGCTGGGCAAGACGGGTGGCTACAGTTTGATTATGTTCGGGGTTTCTATCGGATCAAGGAAGCAGGAACTCATCAGAAAAGTCGACTGTGCTTCATCGGGTACAATGTAAATAAAAAAGCGCTTAATGAACTTTTTGGCACTATCTGCTAAAAATTCAGAAACAACAGTTTATCGCAGGCCGATGCGCTGGTCATCGGGTGTCGGCCTGCGATTAGTGATGTTTATCTATCCCGTGGGTTGCATACACTAGAAATGGCCCTTACCCATTGTGGATACCTACGGCTGGGTTTGGAGGAATGGATGTGCTAATTCATGGGGATGCTCCGTGGTACCAACGGGGTAACCAGTCGGCGAAGTCCGCTTTTTTGGGTAACGTGATGCTATCGATGGTAAAATACGGGGCTGCGGTCATGAGTGGTTCCGGGGCGATGTTCGCGGAAGCGATCCACACAGTGGCCGATGCCGCCAACCAGGGGCTGGTTTGGTTTGGCAGCATCTTTGCCGAACATGAGCCAACGGATAAGTATCCCCATGGTTTTGGGCGCTTGGTCAACTTGTTATGCCTGTTGGCGGCCGCTTTTATTGTGTTCATGAGCACCAAAACGGTACTCCATGGCTATGAACTGCTGATGCATCCGGAAGCGGAGGGAAATTTCCTGATCGCCATCGCTGCGCTGCTGTTGTCGATTGGCGTTGACGGCAAGGTTTGGCTGGGGGCGATGCGAGAGGTCGCCGAAGAAAGCGGTTCCGGTCATGTTGGTCTGGTGCAACTCCCCTTTGTGGCCCTGGCGAATTTACACCTGGCCAGTCCCCCGACAAAGCTGGTGTTCTGGGAGGATTTTATCGCTGTCGGTGGGGCATTGCTAGCACTGGTGGCCGTCGTGATCGGACACTTTAGCCACATCGCCTGGATTGACCCGGTGGTGACGATGATCATCGGGGCGGTTCTGGTGCTGATCGCGCTCAAGATCGGTTGGGAAAACGCCTTGGCGCTCATCGGGGTAGCAGCCCCGGAGAGCTTGCGGGACAAAGTGGCTAAAGTGATCATCTCCAATGCCAATGTTGCAGACATTCGCAATCTTTATTTGCTGGCCGAAGGTGACAAAACGGTCGTTGCCTGTGAAATGGAGTGGAAGTCGACACTTCCTTTTCGTAAAGTTGATGCCGCCAAAGAAGCGCTGCGTGCGGAAATCATGGCCATTGACTCCGATATCATCAAGATCATCCTTGACGGTGTCGAAGACGACAAGATTCCCCACTGGAAGGGTACGAGTGACGGCGAATGACCACGGAGTATGGATAGTATTGAGCCGGGAGGAAAAGAAAAGACCATCACCTCGACAGGATGAAACCTGGCCGGGTGATGGTCTTTTTAAAGTGGGGCAGGACTAAAAAAATCGAGGCGGTGATATCCGTGCAACTTGCTCATGAGTTGGTTCGTCTGCAGGAAGAAAACGACCGGATTGAACGGGAGATCAAAGCGGCCGTGGCGATGCGCGGTCTCGCGGGGCGTCCGCTCCCGTTGGCAGGGTTTGAGGTTGGGGAAAATAGGGTTGCCGTCTTGTTGGGACAGGCGGCGTATGATCCGACGAATTTTTCGCAAGGGGTTCGGGCGCTGCAGGTTACTGGAAATAGGATTCACATTGTCATCAACGGGTCTTGGGATGTATCGCAAGCGGATGCTCTTGCCGTTGATATCTATCCACATGCTGCGCCCTCATTGCTCACGTCCTTGGTGATCAAGTTTTTTGCGGGAGAAGGAAAGCGTAAAGGCTTTTCCAGCGGCGAGATCAAGGCCAGGATCAGGGTGGACCGTCAATGGCAGACCGTCGCTGTGCGTAAGTCTGACTTTCTGGCCTTCGGTGGCGCGACCGTAAATGACTGGGCGGCGATCCAAGGTTGCGAAGTGACGGCCACCGGTGATGCCCGTGGTCTTTCCTTGGACGATCTCCGAGGAGTACGTTATGGGACAAAACGAGGCAAGGTCATCGTCCGTTTTGATGACGGTTTTCAAAGCGTCTACGCTGTGGCATTGCCCTATATGGCCCGTAAGGGACTTGTGGGATTTGCCAGCGTGATCGTGGGGAACATCGGAAAAATCATCGAAGGGCGATTGCACATGACGGTGGAGCAGATTCGCGCCTTACAATCGCAAGGGTGGGATATCAGTTCCCATACGATGTCCCATCCGTCATTGCCGAATCTTGACGGCAATCCTGCATTGCTTGAGTACGAAATCGGTGCATCCTATCGCTGGTTGCGTCATCACGGTTTTGCTCAGGGGGCGCAATTTTTCGTTTTTCCCGGTCATCAGGTTTCGGCAATGAGTTATCAAAAAGCGCGGGATTATCACACGCTGGCTTATGGAGGCGCTGACTGTATCGATACCTTTCCGCCGCTCGGGCGGTGGACGATGCATAGCACGATTTGTGAAAATCGTACGGCCGCTCAGATCCAGGCCCTCATTGACGATTGTGCCAATCATGGCGGATTGCTGACGATCACCTTTCATGATCTTGTCCCGGTGGTGACGCGGGATGATCAAGTGACAATCGAGACCTTTCAAGCGGTCATCGATCATTTGGTGCGGGCTGATGTCGATGTGATTACGCTGACCGATCTGGCCCAAAGCAGTCCGCTGGCGGCGAGATGAAAGCACGGAAGCTGAAAAGTGATCGCAAGAGCGAGCGAAAGAGCGAAAAACAGAACAGGGATTTGGCCGCAGTGATGATGCCTGTGAAGAGAAAAAACAAGGGGATCTATAGCCAGTCGATGATTTTTGCAGTAATATCCTTAATAAAATATCGCTAAAAGCACAGCCCACCATGATTCGACTTTTGCCAACATGGTGGGCCAGGCATGAGCAATGTTGCTGTGATTAAGTTGTTGAGGAGAATACTATGCAGTTATTGGCCGTCGGCATCGGAGGGTTCCTTGGGGCGATCCTGCGCTATGAGATGGGGCAGTGGTGCGCTCCTTGGGTGGCCCAGAGCGGTTTTCCCTGGGGAACGCTGCTTATTAACTTGAGCGGCTGCTTGGTGCTCGCTTTCTTTTTGACAATTACCCTTGAATACTATTCTGTACGCCCCTCCATCCGGGTGGGATTGGGCACCGGTTTTTTAGGGGCTTTTACTACTTTTTCAACCTTTACGTTAGAATGTGTTTATCTCTTGAACAGCCGGGCTTTTTGGTCCTTAGGGATCTACCTGATGGCCAGCATCGCTGGCGGCACCGTTTTGTCGGCGCTGGGTGTGTTCTGGGCGCGCAACTTGGAGCGGGCCCAGCGACGGCACCACCGATCGCAAGGTGCGCGAACCGAAGGTCAGCCGGCGCAGGAGGAATAAACCGATGGAATTGTTGTGGATTGGGTTGGGCGGTATTGGTGGCGCCTGGCTGCGCTACGGGCTGGCGCTGTGGAGCGGCAAACGCTGGCCGGGGGCGAAGATTCCCTGGATGACCATGTTCATCAATGTTACCGGGGCCTTTTTGCTTGGGCTTTCGGCGGCCCATCTGGAATCAGTAACCGATGATGGCTCGATGGCGGCCCTGGTGGAACGCTATGGATGGCAGATCGGCTTTTTAGGTGCCTATACGACCTTTTCAACCTTTGGCTATGAAGCGGTACGTTTGATTGAGTTGGGCAAATGGGATAAATTTTTTACCTATCTCTTGGGTACAACGGTCATGGGATTGCTGGCTTGTGGGCTAGGTTATTTTCTGGGGTAAACCCTCCATCGCGTAGCGGGATGGAGGGTTTATAAGTTTACATGAATTTAACACAAAGTCCATTGATGGATAAAGGTGGTTTGCTATGATTTTTCCAGGGTTAACACAAAACCGGATATAAGTTGGCTTTTCCGATGGCATCTTGAGAGTGAGGCAATCATGTATCGCCAATATTTTTACGATTTTATCCACCAGAGGAATATCTTGACGTTGGAGCAATTAGATGAAGTGTTGGCGGCCCAACAATTTGTGCGGGTCAAACTTGGTCTTCTGGCCATTGACAGCGATTACATGACTGGTGCACAAGTCGATCGCATTCACCGACTGCAACGGGCAAGCGATAAAAGCTTCGGTGAAATCGCCATTCAAGAAGGGTTTCTAACGATTGCCCAAATGGAAGAGCTTTTTGATCAACCGATCCATAGCTACCTTACCTTTAGCCAAGTGCTGGTCAACCAAGGATTTTTCGATTATGAGCAAATTGAAAGGCTGATCGACGAATACAAATCACAATCGACAAGTGATCCTGCTGCCGTTGAACCGTTGCAAAAAGAGAGTGTAGAAATGATGATGGATGAACTTACGGCCTTCGAGACCACCATGGAATTTGCCGACCCCATTTTCGGCAGCAGCCTGATTTCCTTTGTCAAGGTAATCAAGTTTATTGAGGCATCCTTTCAATTTGGGCCTTTGGAGAAGCTGACGAATTACGATTTTGAATATTTGATGTTTAGTGTCATGCAAGGTGACTATACCGTCTTGGTCGGTGTTGGCGGCAACTTTGATAAACTCAATAAATTAGCCAGGCTATTCGCGGAATCGATGAATGTCGATGATAACGAAATGGCCGATTCGCTTTGTGAACTCTTGAACATTGTCGGAGGCATGGTTGAGGCTTCGCTTGCTCAGCGAGGCGTCATGGTGGAGTTGTTGCCGCCGGTGGCCCTGAAAAGGCAATCGCTATGTAACAGTAAACCTTTTTTTCGCATTCCCGTTCATATGACCTTTGGACATTTTGATTACCTTATCGCTGAAGGGGTACACCTGCTGGAACAGCAGTCCAAGGATGAACAAGGAACAGTTTAAGGAGGAATCAAGGTTGGCTCGCATTCTGATCTGTGACGATTCGAACTTGTCACGCAGTGCATTGAGGAGAATTATCCATACTTCCGGGCATACTGTCGTCGGTGAAGCCGTTGACGGCGAAGAAGCTTGCCAAAAATTCAGCGAATTAAAACCGGACTTGGTCACGATGGACATCACCATGCCGAAAATGAACGGGATTAAGGCATTACAGGCCATCCTCCAAAGGGATACCCAGGCCAAAGTGGTTATGATCTCCGCGTTGGGGCATGCAGCCAAGATCCTGGAAGCTGTCCACCACGGGGCCAAATGTTATGTAACCAAACCGTTTGATGAAAACGCAGTTCGGACCGCTATTGATGATGCACTGAATGCGTAAGTCAGAGCAAAAGGTCGATCGAATCAACAGCAGAAAGCCCATACAAGCAGAAGCCGGAGGATTCCGGGCGACAGTAGGAGATGACCATGGCATTACGGGAAGAAAGCCTCAGCAATCCTTATCGACATCTGAATTTGCTGGCCAAGCATGATCGTTCGTCTCATGATGAGCAGTATGATGTAACCGTTCATCAGTTGATCCAACAAGTTCCCACCGTGAGTGTTACCGTTGAAGGTTCGGTGGTGCAGCAGATCTTTGAAGCACAGGAGTCACTGGAAGGTATCGTTGTCTTGCATGATGATCGTGCTGTCGGTTTAATCATGCGCAATTATTTTTACCGTAAGATTGGCCGCCCTTTTGGACGGGAACTATATCTGAATCGTCCAGTAAGCTTAATGATGGAGAAGACGCCGCTGATTCTGCAGCACTTTATGGATTTGACCCATATGGGTACCTTGGCCATGAATCGCCCGCAGGAGAATTTATACGACTTTATCATCATCAACGATCAAACCCGCTACCTGGGCGTGATCAGCATCCGCAACTTTACCATGGAGTTAGCCCGCCGGCGAGAAAAACAACTTCGCTTGTTACATAAACAAAAAGAAACGATCAAGAGCTTGTTAGATAATGCCGGCCAAGGCTTTTTGTTGTTTGGGGAAGACTTAATCATTTCCCCCGAGTACAGCAAGGAATGTGTCAGCCTTTTCGGTCAAGAAATCGGCGGGCTGAATTTTGTCGATGTATTGAACGATTATATCGCCAATGATCAAAAGCAAATCCTGGCGGTGGTTTTGCAAAGTATTTTCAATACCCAGAAGGAACTGGAAAGGAAGGTCTATCTCTCTTTACTGCCTGAGGAAATCAAAATTAAAAATGTATTTTTACATTGTGAGTACAAACTGATTACCCAAGCGGAAAAAAAGATGATCATGACCATCATGACCAACGTAACGGAAAAAAAAGAGCTGGAACAAAAGATGGAGGCCGAGAAAAACAACTTGCAGTTGGTGCTGAAGGCACTTTCCAACCAAAGCGAGATGATCAACAGCATGGAAGGGCTGCGGGAGTTTTTCACCCGAAGTGTGTATGAAATTCTGGCCAGCCCTTGTCCGGTGACCGAGAAGCTTTCGGTGATTTTTCGTACGGTCCATACTTTTAAAGGGGATTTCTCGCAGATGTACTTGCGGAATACGGCTCTTCATCTTCATGAACTGGAAGACCGGCTGGCCGCCATGTGTGAATCATTTGATCAAATATCCCAGCGCGATATCGAACACTTGATCAGCACCATTGATTATCAGTCCTTTTTGGCCCGTGATATGGAAACGATTACCGATATCCTTGGCGAAGACTTCTTCTGGCAGAGCCAATCTTTTTGTGTGACGGCGGAACAGATTCTCGACATTGAACGACGTGTACAAGAAGCCTTTTCAGCGGAACAACAGGATCAACTGTTGCCATTGATCAAACGGCTGCGTTGCAAAAATTTAAAACAAATTGTCGCATCCTATGATGAATATGTACAGAATCTGGCCATACGCCTTGATAAAATTTTGCAGCCACTGGTAATTACCGGTGATGATATTTTTATCGAGCAAGGTGCTTACAAAGATTTTTGTAAATCCTTGAACCATATTTTTCGTAACATTGTCGATCATGGGATTGAAGACAGTCATACGCGTTTGGCTGCCGGTAAGCCGGAAAGCGGTACGGTGGCCATCGAGATCCGCTCGGCCCCGAACAACTTTTTGACGATGCGGATTCACGATGACGGGCACGGAATCGATCCGGCGTTGATCCGCGCCAAAGCGCTGAACAAGGGAGTGATCAGCGAAAAAGAGGCAGCATGCTTATCCGATCAGGAAGTGATTGCGCTGATCTTTCGTGATCGCTTTTCTACCAAAGACAATATTAGCATCATTTCCGGACGAGGGGTGGGCTTGTCAGCGGTTCAGCGGGAAGTGGAACTGCTCGGCGGTTCGATTCATGTGGAATCGAAGGTAGGTCAAGGTACGACGTTGATCATTTGTCTGCCCGTAATCAATGGATTGTCTTCCTGCTCCGCTGGGGGGTATAAAGCAGCGTCTCCGTTCCCAAACTAGCTTTAAAACGTTTTGGGAGGTATGGTTCATGCTGCAACTTACCCAACGGGAGCGGGGCTTACTGGAAGATCAGCAATCTCATGAACAGCTTTGTGTTTATAAGTACAAGAGTTATGCCCAACAGGCGCAGGACCCAGTGTTAAAGCAGATGTTTCAAAAGCATGCCCAGCACGAACAGCAGCACTTAAATACGGTCAATCAGATCTTGAGCGGTCAAGTACCGGCGATGAACCAGCAGCAGGGTCAGCAGCTAGGTCAGCAACAAGGTCAGCAACAGCAAAGCATGCAGCAGTCCCCAAACATGCAGCAACAAAATATGGCGTCCCAGGGTCTGCTATCGTCCGTAGCCGGTTCATCTTCACAGGCAAACGAGGATGATCTGCAGTTGTGCAGGGACATGCTGGTGACGGAACAGTATATTTCTTCTTCCTATGACTCAGCGATTTTCCAATTCAACAATCCCCAAGTGCGGCAGGCTTTTAACCATATTCAGAAGGAAGAACAGCAGCACGGGCAAGAACTTTTGCAGTACCTCCAGCAAAATTCAATAATGTAGCGAAAAAAGATAGCCTTTCAGAGTATTTTCAGTTTCTCACTGTATAGTAAAAGCACAGGGAGAAATCAAAAAAATATCTGGGAGGCTATTAACATGAGTACGATGAACAATCAAATAACGGTAGAATTAAACGGTCTCGCAGCCAAAGCGACAAGTGCAAAAGCTGGATCGACCGGGAAAACCAAAGCGATTATTTCGATGATGCTGGCTCTTTTTGGTATCATCGTCACCGTAACCGGTTTGGGTTTGATGGCGGCCCCGCACGGACCGGCAGCAGCTCAGGGCTGGACTTTCCTGGGGATGAGTGGCCGAGTGATGAAAGACTTACACATCTGGCTCGGCTTTGGGATGGTGTTGCCGGTGATGGCGCACATGGTGCTCAACTTCAAAATGTTCATGGGTGAGTGTAAACAGCTTTTTCGGTAAGGGATGAGCGTGCTGCCGGTTGTGCAGGCAGTTCATGTTTGGCAGTAAAAACAGCGGTATGTAATTAATAAAAAAGAGGAACCGGTCAGCAGGGTCGCTGGTCGGTTTCTTTTTTTTGCTTTCGCTTTTGTATGGCCTTATTGCCGAGACTCCTTATCTTGCAGGGTCAAGTCTAGCCCCAGATAGCAAACATGAGCGAGCGGATTAAAACAGTACGGTGGAATCGGTTGAAAACCTAAGGATTGATAAAGCGCACAGGCTGCTGTCATCGTCGACAAGGTATCCAGAACCATTTGCCGGTAACCGATCGCTTGAGCATCGGCAATGATTTGCCGGGTCAGCAACCGGGCGATCTGCCGGCCCCGAAAAGCCGGACGCACATAAAGGCGCTTCATCTCACATTGATCATCTTGGTGGGGACGTAAAGCGATCGAGCCGGCGGGCATTCCGTCGCACAACGCCAGATAAAGCCGCCCTTGCGGCGGTGCATACTTGCCGGGAAGGTTGGCCAATTCGCGCTCAAAATCCTGAAAGCATAAGTCAATGCCCAGAGAAATTTGGTATTCACGAAAGAGTTCCCCGATTTGTTCCAGTTGTGATGTGGAAGTGACGGCTTCAATGGTAATCAAAAAAACACACCCTTTTGTGTGGTTTGTACCTTCTCAGTATAGCAAAGCTTTTAACCCAGCGATCATGCAACGCAAGCAGAAAAATTCAAAAGATGCATAGTCTTTCAGGGGATTTTCAGATTTCCGGTGTAAAGTAAAGCCATCGAAAGAAATCAAAATGATTCGGGAGGCTATCACGATGAGTACGATGAATAATCAAATGACCGCAGGTTTCAACGAGCGGGCAACACAAGCTAAGGCGGTATCCAATGGCAAAACCAAAGCGATTATTTCCATGATGCTGGCTCTTTTCGGCATGGTGGTCACGGTAACGGGATTAGGTTTACTAGTGGCACCCCACGGTCCGGCCGCAGTACAAGGGTGGACGTTCTTAGGCATGTCCGGTAAGCTGCTCAAGGGACTGCATATTTTGCTGGGCTTCGGCATCGTATTACCGGTGATTGCCCACATGGTGCTCAACTTCAAAATCTTCAAGGGTGAGTTCAAGCAGCTTTTCCGGTAGGATGCTTATAGCGATCGATGGAAGCCTCGGTATGATTGCCGGGGCTTTTTTGATCCGATGGCTCGGAACACTTCGATTGTACAAGTGTACCAATGGCATCGATGGTTCAGTTGGTATCAACGTGAACATTGACAAGGATGAAGCCCCGTTGATACCATGAGAGTATGAATAGTAGCATTCAAGATTCTAGATGTGTTGCGGCCCTTGGAACTCTGACCGGAGTCCAGGG
Source organism: Heliophilum fasciatum (assembly GCF_004341395.1). Lineage (GTDB taxonomy): Bacteria > Bacillota > Desulfitobacteriia > Heliobacteriales > Heliobacteriaceae > Heliophilum > Heliophilum fasciatum. The sequence continues at coordinate 114,718 of NZ_SLXT01000001.1, read as the reverse complement.
GCTCTTTGCATCGATGATCACTTTCTCATCAATTGAATCACTTTCTTAAGGAGGGAATTTGGATGCGATCCAAAGGGGTAACGATTTTTGTGATTCTTTCAGCGATTGCCGGGTTATTGTGGATCAGCGGCCTGGGCATGACCTTGTACCGCAATGTTTTTTCACCGCAGCCGCAAGTCAGTGATTCATCGACGGGCTCATCACGGGTTGGTGCGGACAAGCCTACCTTGGGTACAGGAGAGAGTTCTGCCATGCCGGTGACTAACGATGGCATTATCGTGCTGGGCCTTGGCGACTCCTTGACCCGGGGCGTTGGTGATCCGAACGGTAAAGGCTATATGGGCTACACCGTGGAACGCCTTCAGGAAAAAACAAAACAAAAAGTGACGGCCTACAATCTCAGCATCAGCGGACAACGATCGGAGCAACTGGCGGCACAGATTAAGCAAAGCGAAGTGCAGCGGCAGATTAAAAGTGCCCAGGTGATCTTGATGACCATCGGCGGCAATGATCTTAATCGCAGTGGGCAGACGCAGGCCAGTATGAATCCGGCCATGATCCAAGCGCTCACCAAGGAATATACCGGTAACCTGACGGGCATCTTAGCGGATCTGCGTAAGCTTAACAGCGAAGCGACGATCTGTTTGCTGGGCATTTACAATCCTTACAGTCAGCAAGCGGACGGTATGGCCACTTCAGCGGTTGTCCGGAATTGGAATGCCATGACGGCGGAGACGGCGGCGCAGTTCCCCAAGACCGTATTTGTGCCGATTTATGATTTGTTTCAACTCAAGGCCGATCAATTCTTGTCGCTGGATGCCTTTCATCCCAATGCCGCCGGCTATCAACGGATGGCCGATCGGCTTGTTCCCTTGATTCTGGAATCGGAGGCTTTCCATGAGTGATATCACACTGGCGGTTCAAGGTCTGCGTAAGGTTATTGGCACCAAAGAGATTATCAAAGGTATTGATTTTGAACTGCGGCGCGGTTGCGTTGGCGCTGGCGTTCTGGCATTTTGTGCGGCAGGACGTGTATTGATGGGTAAAGAAAAAACCGCCGGGAAGTTGCAGTGAGTGACTTCCTTTGGCGGTATTTTTTTATGGTTACGCCTTTAACAGTTGTAAAATCCCCTGGGGCAATTGATTGGCCTGGGACAACATGGCCGTTGCCGCCTGATCGATGATATTCGTCCGGGTGTAATCGGCCATGGCTAGGGCCATATCGGTATCGCGGATCCGTGATTCAGCCGAGGTAATGTTGATCTGATAACTGCCGGTGATGTTGCCGGCAAACTCCAAGCGGTTTTGATAAGCACCGTAGAGCGCCCGTCGATAGGCGATGGTTTTTAATGCTTCATCGGTTTTGACGAGGGCCTCTTGACAGGATTGGTGAGTAGCTACGGAAAGGCCGGTGAGGCCCAGCTTTTCCGGTCTTGAATCGAATAAGGGAAGCGTAAAGGTCTGTCCTTGATTCGCCCCGATTTGCAGTGTAATGACGGGCATTTCATCAGATTCGATCGGTGTTGCGTCGGAACCGATCGATGCCCCGATCACATCAATCAGTTCCGTCCCCCAGGAAGGGCTCGATAAATTGACTGATTTTCCGCCGGTAGCTTGGGTGAGGGTATCGAGGTCGGCCGTGCCTTCATAAAAATTTTTGTCATAGACTCCGTGAACGCGAATTCCTTTGGATTGCAAGAGCGCTAATGTACCCGATAATTTACCTTCATCATCGGCATTCTCATTGGTGACCAGCACAACATGCTTCGTAATGGCACCGTTGGTATTTTCGTGAAAGCTGTATTGATTCGCGACGAGTTCCAGGGCGGTCATGGCATTTTCAATGCCTCCCGAGTTTGTCGCAGCCAATTTAAGTAAGGCATCTTGAATATCGGTGGCGTTGCCGGTCCAGGGACTGCTGGAAAACTGTTTGATGTCATACGTAAAATCGGTATACTCCAGGACGCCCATGCGCAGTTCAGTAACACCTTTGCCGGTAACACTGTTGATGAATGCACCGAGGTTGTTGGCCACATTGGTCTGGGTTCCGGCCATGCTGCCTGTATTATCGACGACAAAGACAATATCGGCTTTGCCGTTGCCGGTGGAGGCTTCGATGATCGGCGGGCGCAATAATTTGGTCTTATTATATTCGGTGGTGTTCACGGTCGTAGTAATCCCGTTGATGATTTGATCGATTTCTTCTTGAACAGCCTGCCGGTCACTCAGGTTATAGGTATCATTAGCCGCTTGTACGCAAAGTTCACGCACTCGTTGCAATGATGCTTGGATCTGAGCAAGGCCGCCTTCGGCCGTTTGGATCATGGAAATCCCGTCTAAGGCGTTCCGATCCGCTTGGCGTAAGCCGCGGATTTGCGAGCGCATTTTTTCCGACACAGCTAAACCGGCGGCATCATCGGACGCGCCGTTGATGCGCATGCCGGAAGACAGTTTTTCCATGACTTTGGTCGCTTTGGCGGTATTATTGGACTGATAGAGATAGGTATTCATTGCCGGTATATTGTGATTGATACGCATTCGTACCCTCCTCGTTATTATCTGTTTTTCACCTTATCTTCGTTGTCTTTTGTGCACTGCTACCCAGAAAAATGAAGTACACGGTATCAACCCGACAACGGCATCATAGATTAATGAACACAAAAAGTGCCGCTTGTTGGGGAACCACAATAATCAGTACCGTTGCTTTCATGAGGAGGGTTTGCATGGAGAATATCAATCAGCGATTATTAGACCATTTTCAAAACGGTTACGGAGCGGCAAAATATTTACGCAATCGAGTCTGGCAGCTTGGTGATAAATTAAAGAATTTCTTTCAGGCCCGATCTGATTTTAAACGAATTATCGAAGCAGAGAAAGTGGCCCGACACATTCTTGATACGATGGATTATCAAGAAATCGCTTGTCTCCGTCATGAGGTAGCCAGCCTGGAGATCAAAAGAGAGATTGAGTATAGCAAACAAACGGATCATACGGCGCATACACTATATCTGTTTCTTTTGGGCATATTTATCTATGATAATGTACCGGGTATCAAAGAAAAGATCAATCGATCGATCGAAAGCAGTAAAAAAGAAAAGATGTTTCTGTTCCGCTGGATCATCGCTTCGTTGTTGCATGATATCGGCTACCTTTATTATGACAAAAAATATGAGAAAAATGGCGTTCATTATGACAATTTATTTAAAAATGCCTTTGAGCGCGGCTATAAAAAATTCGGGAACGAAATTGCAGAGGTATGGAAAGGATTCCATGAGCAATACGGACCGCGGCCCACCAGTGTCGCCAAAACACCGGCCGATATCTTGTCCCGGCTTAATGAAGTTGCGTGGATCAAAGAGATGATGATCGAGCTAAAAGAAGATGATCTGTCTATCGATAAAAAAGATTTTATCAATAAAATCATTTCCTTAGACCATGTAACTGGTTTTGAATTGCTGAAAAACGAATCAATATCACCAAACTTAGCCGATTATGCTCATCAGATTGCCGAACATGGCTATGGCCAGGGTACGGGGGGGATGGTCGATCATGCCATTGCCGGCGGTCTCATGCTTTTGCAGTATACATCCATTTGGTATTGGTTAAGTAATAAGGCGAAAGAGCGCGATGCAAATCATGAAATCCATGAGATTTACCAATACCCATTAAAAGTGTTTCTCAACGATGTGATTCCTGCTTGCCGGGCTGTGATCTACCATAATATGACGATCAAAGAGCAACCGCTGGCATTAGATACGGATCCCTTACTCTATCTGGCCATCTTATGTGATGAGTTGCAGGTGTGGGATCGCTTTCCCGCCGGCTCGGCTCATTTGGAAACGTGGTATCAACTGGAACAGCATTGTCTGGCTGAGAATATGATGACAACGGTCGATCGCAATGGTTATCTCTACTTCACATTCGAACACGAAGGATATCGCAACAAAGTGAAGAGTACATTGAAAAAACGGTTAAAGTATTCGGATTTATTCGTAAAAATTTAATCCTGCCAAGGAATTGTTGGGGAATGAGTGATTGGTCAACGGGTGGCTTTTTCAATATCGCTTTCTGAATTTTCATTGTTTTCGTCCTGAATACGGTATACAGAATTTTTTATCGTTATTCGGTAATATATACTGTATTCTTTAAATGGAATCACTAGTCAACCGAAGATTTCGTAGTATAATATGACCGCAAAAGGTTACTGGACAGAAAAATATCCGTAACCGAAGCCAATATTCAGCAAATATTGAAAGTGATTCAGGAGGTTTTTGACAATGGCATTGAAAAACGAGTATTTGTCCAATCTATTGGAAACAGTAAAAAAGAGAAACGCAGCAGAACCTGAATTTATTCAGGCAGTCACCGAAGTGCTGGAGTCCCTGGAACCTGTTGTCGAAAAGCGCCCTGATTTGGTAGAAGCCGGTGTATTTGAACGTTTGGTTGAACCGGAACGGCAACTCATGTTCCGTGTGCCCTGGGTTGATGACCAAGGCAAAGTTCAAGTCAACCGTGGCTTCCGCGTTCAGTTCAGTTCGGCCATTGGACCTTACAAAGGCGGCATTCGCCTCCATCCTTCCGTTTACCTGGGCATTATCAAATTCCTCGGTTTTGAGCAAGTGCTTAAAAATAGCTTGACCACCCTGCCCATGGGCGGTGGCAAAGGCGGTTCTGACTTTGATCCCAAAGGCAAAAGCGATGGCGAAATCATGCGTTTTTGCCAGAGCTTCATGACCGAACTCTATCGCCACATCGGTGCTGACACGGACGTGCCGGCCGGCGATATCGGTACCGGTGCTCGTGAAGTGGGCTATATGTATGGCCAATACAAACGTCTTGCCAACGAATTTACCGGCATCTTGACCGGTAAAGGCCTGACCTACGGCGGTTCGCTCGTTCGTACCGAAGCGACCGGCTACGGCCTGTGCTACTTCACCGATGTGATGCTCAAAGCCAACGGCAAGAGCTTCGAAGGCCAAACGGTCGTTGTTTCCGGTTCCGGTAACGTTTCGATCTATGCCGTCGAAAAAGCCGTTGAAATGGGCGCCAAAGTTGTAGCAATGTCCGATAGCAACGGTTACATCCATGATCCCAACGGCATCGACCTGGCTTGCGTAAAACAACTGAAAGAAGTAGAACGCCGCCGGATCAAAGACTATGTGGACACCCATCCCGGTGCAACGTACAAAGAAGGCTCTACCGGTATCTGGACCATTCCTTGCGATATCGCACTTCCTTGTGCAACGCAAAACGAAATTGACAAAGCAAGCGCTGAAATCCTTGTCAAAAACGGTTGTTATTGCGTGTCGGAAGGTGCCAACATGCCTTCCACACCGGAAGCGATCGAAGTATATCTCGCCAACGGTGTGCTTTACGGACCGGCAAAAGCAGCCAATGCCGGCGGCGTAGCCACTTCCGGTCTGGAAATGAGCCAAAACTCGGCACGCCTCTCCTGGACCTTCGAAGAAGTGGACCAAAAGTTGAAAAATATCATGCACAACATCTTCAAAAATTGCGACGAAACAGCCAAGGCATACGGTATGGAAGGCAACTACATGGCCGGTGCCAACATTGCCGGTTTCTTGAAAGTAGCCGAAGCGATGAAAGCACAAGGTTGCGTATAATTAACGGATACGGAAGACCATGGCCATAACTGCCTGAGCTTCCTGGCAGTCAAGGGGCCGGACGGCAAAACAGTCCGGCCTCTTTTTTGTCTCTACAAGTTGAAGCAGCTTCCCCCTTTCAAAATTCGCCATTCCGGCTATAATAAAACTATCGTATAGCCCTTGATCTCAACCTGAGACCAAGGGCTATTTGGCTAAGGGCACAATCAACTGCCGGACGTCACAATGGTATGTTATTCTCAAGAGGGATTTATTTTCAAGAAAGATTGATCTTCAAGAGGGATTGATCTGATGAAGGAGGCGACCCCATGCCCCAACAAGCGCTGGTATGCTTACAAACCAAACTTCCCGAGCTTCGTGCCCGGCGCCCGCTGATCCACCACCTGACGAACTTCGTGACCATGACTGACTGTGCGAACATGGTCTTGGCTACCGGTGCTTCGCCCGTGATGGCCCATGCACCGGAAGAAGTTGCCGCCATGGCCCGGATGGCCGGTGCGCTTGTGCTGAATATCGGCACACTTACCTTGCCTTGGATTGATGCCATGATCATGGCCGGTCAAGCCGCGAATGCTGCCGGCGTCCCGGTCATTCTTGATCCCGTCGGTGCCGGAGCGACGCAGATGCGTACTGAAGCGGCACTGCGCATTCTGAATGAAGTGAAAGTTACTATCGTCCGGGCCAATGCTGCTGAAGCTGCTGCGTTAGCAGGACAAGCATCTGTCGTCAAAGGTGTGGATGCCGTCAGCGGTGACGGCGTATCGGCAGCCAAAGCGTTGGCACGCCAATTTGGTGTTGTTACTGCCGTTACCGGTGTCATCGATTACGTATCGGATGGAGAAAAAACGCTCGAGATTGCTAATGGCGATGTCTGGATGAGCCGCCTAACCGGGACGGGTTGTATGGCCTCATCGGTGGTAGCGTCATTCTGTGCCGTCGAAAAAGACGGTCTCACCTCGGCAACGGCGGCGGTGGCCTTTTACGGTGCTGCTGGTGAGATCGCGGCTGGTCATGTACCGCTGGCGCTTGGCAATGAGTGTTGGACAAGTCCACGAGGGCCGCTCAGCTTCAAAACGGCTTTTTTCGATGCAATCTATCGACTTGACGGCCAACGGGCAGCGGAACTGGCCAAGATCAGTGCAGCGGGTTAAGCCAACGTTATGGCCAGAACGTTTTCCCCCAACTTGATGATGACCTTGGATTAGCGAACTTGGTTGGATTAAGGAACTTGGATTAATGAACCTGGATTAAGGAGCATTGCAGTGAAAAAGCCAATTTTTTGGCCCCAGCGACTTCCGTGGACCTATCTGGTGACGGATCGCGCGCTCTGTCAGGGGCGGCCGCTTACGATGATTGTCGAGCAAGCGTTACGGGGTGGTGTAAAAGTTGTCCAATATCGCGAAAAAACCTTGCCTACCCGGGAGATGATCGCCGAAGCAAGCCAACTAAAAGACCTATGTGAGCGTTATGGTGCACTTTTTGTAGTCAATGATCGCATCGATGTGGCCCTGGCCGTGGCGGCACCGGCGATTCATCTCGGGCAAGAGGACATGCCGATCAAGCATGCCCGGGCGATCCTTGGTGATGATGTACTTATCGGTATCTCAGCTTCCTCGGTTGAAGAAGCGCAAATTGCTGAGCGTGACGGTGCCGATTACATCGGTGCCAGCGCTGTTTTTGCCACACCGACAAAAGAAGAAGCACCCGCGTTGGGGCTTGCCGGCTTGAAGGCCATCTGCCAGGCTGTATCGGTGCCCGTCGTCGCCATCGGTGGGTTGCATCTAGGCAATGTGTCCGACGTGATTGAAGCCGGCAGTGCCGGTGTTGCTGTTGTGTCGGCGATCATGGCCGCTAGTGATCCCGAAGCGGCCGCGCAGGCACTGGTGCAACAACTTGAAGCATACCGGTATCAAGAAGAATCCCAGGAAACGTTGGCAGTAACCGAAGAGACCAACGGCAGCGTAACCCGTACCCCCTTGAGCGCTGTCGGTGAATTCGGTCTCATCGCCCGATTGCAAGAAGCATGGGAAAAAGGCGGCCGGGAGAGCACCGAGGGGGCCATTCAAGGCGAAACGCTCGAAGCGAATTCCCACGATGATGGGGCTTTTCAGTGGTTTCCTTCGTCGCCGTTATGGGGCCTGCGCTTAGGTATCGGTGATGATGCTGCCGTTCTTGACTTTCCCGCAGGCAAGCGCTGCTTGGTAACTACCGATATGCTCGTGGAAGATGTTCATTTTATCTGGCATCCGGAGCGCATTCACCTATTGGGACGCAAGGCGCTGGCCGTCAATATCAGTGATATCGCAGCGATGGGTGGCCGTCCCGGATGGGCTTTTTTATCGATCGGTGTGCCGCCCCATGCAGCCGTGGAAGAAGTGGAAGAACTTTATGCCGGGATGGGTGCCGTCGCTGCTGATTACGGTGTGCTCCTCTCCGGTGGTGATACGATCTGCGCCGATAAGTGGATCCTGAATATCACCTTAATCGGCGTGGCCAAAGGGGAGCCGATTACCCGTGGCGGCGGTCGTCCCGGTGACTTCATTTTAGTGACCGGCACGGTAGGCGATTCGGCCATCGGTTTGCAGGAACTGCTTCGCCCGCACCATGAGTTCCCGGAACTTGCCGAAACTTCAGGCGTATTCTTTCGAGACGACGCATCGTTTCTTTTGGCCCGGCACTTTGACCCTACGCCGCGTGTGCCGGAAGCACTGCTGCTTGCCGCCCATGGCGGTGTGACAGCCATGATGGATGTCAGTGATGGGATCAGCAGTGAAGTCCATCATCTTTGCCGCGCATCCCGCTGTGGGGCGCAGATCGATCTGACGGCCCTGCCGATCAGTCCCGCCGCCCAGCGCTGGTCGCAGGCTAAGGGGGAATCGGTGCTACCCTTCGCGCTAACCGGTGGGGAAGACTATGAGTTGATCTTCACGGCCTCACCGGCGGCGGTGCCGGGCTTGATGGCCAGCATTCAAGCCCAGACCGGCACAACGGTGACGGTCATTGGTCAGTTGACCGAACCGGAAGCCGGAATCACCGCTGTTCATCCGGATATTGACGGTGGGGCGCCGAATTATTTACCGGCAAAAGGATTCAATCATTTTTTAGAATAGAAAAAACGGCTTCGCGGACAAAGGTTCTAGTAATAAACGGCCCCAGTGAAAAACGGCGCAGTGAAACCAAACATTTCACTGCGCCGTTTTTTTATATGCCAGTGCCGCTTCTTCCATGGGAATCCGCACCCACAACAACAGCACCAAATTCGCTAAACTGAACACCAAGCTTGTCCCATAGGCGCCAAAGAGCAGGGGCAGCACCAACAATTCGATGATCACCACCAGGTAATTGGGATGACGCAGATACCGGTAGGGACCTTTTTTTACTAACGCTGCCCCCGGTAAAACAATAATCCGTGTATTCCAAAACACACCGAGCGAGCGTATGCACCAAAGCCGTAACCCCTGGGCGACCGCCAGCATGACAGCCGCAAAAGGCCACCATGCCGGCGAAGTCCGGTGCCAGAGGGTGACCTCCCCGACTAAACTGACGAAGAATAAGCTGTGCAAAAGCACAAAAAAAGGATAGTGCCCTTGACCGACTTCATAAGCTCCCCGGGCGAGCAACGCAGTGCGGTGCCGTTGGGCAATTTGTAGTTCGAACAAACGCTGAACGATGACAAGTAAAAGCACCGCGACCAGTCCCATGATCATCTACACCTCTTACCAGCGAAGTAATGCAAGCTCAGAGCAGAAACCCGGTCCCAAGGCCGTCATCAAACCATAGCTGCCTGGCGGTGGCGGATCGGCCAGCGCTTTGGCTAACACAAAAAGTACCGTTGCTGAAGACATGTTGCCATAATGACGCAGTACAGCGCGGCTTGCCGCTGTATCTTCAGCGGACCAGCCCATGGCCGCTTCATAAGCTTCAATGACGCGCAGACCGCCGGGATGAGCGATCACTCGGCGCACATCGCCCGGCCCAAGCCCTTCACCGGCAATAAAAGCCTTGACGACAGGCGCCCATTTAGTGCGCACAATTTGCGGAATCTGACGGGAAAAGACGACCTTCAATCCTTGCTCCGTCACTTGCCAACCCATGACGTCGCCCGTTCCCGGCCAGCGCGTACTTTGACAGTCGATGATCTCCGGGCCCGCACGCAGTGAACGGCTGCGGGAATGACCCGGTATCGCTTCCGTACCGGAGCCGTAGCTACGACCGTGTCCACGGCGGCGCATCGGTTCGTGGGCGATCAACACTGCTGCTGCACCGTCGCTGAACAGCGACGTGGCGATAAGATTGCTTTTACTGCGATCATCCCAGATAAAAGTCAGCCCACAGAGTTCCACCGTAACGAGTAACACATAACGTCCCGGATAAGCCCGGGCCATCTCCGCCGCCCGGGCAATGCCGGCCACACCACCGGCGCAGCCTAGCCCCCAAAGCGGTAAGCGATGCAGATGAGGCGACATCCCTAACTTGTTGGCAATGTGAATATCAATCGTCGGCGTAGCAATTCCGGTGGAAGAAACACAAAGCAGAGTGTCCACGTCCTGCACAGCCACACCGGCTTGCGCCAAGCACGTTTCAATCGCTGTGGCAGCTAAGGCAACCGCATGTTCTTCATAAAGGCGGTTTTTTTCGACTACATCATGAGGTTTTTCAAACCATTCGGTGGGAACACAAAAATATCGTTCCTCGATCTGGCTGTGCTCAAATACGGTGAGCAACCGCCCAATGTCGGCAAAGGATGATGCAAAGAGGGAGTGGGCAAAGCGGCGGGCCATCGCCTGATCGACACAATAGGGGGGGACGGCTGTTCCGACAGAAAGAATTTGCGGCACAACATCCGCTCCTTTTTTGACGATTTCTTTTTAGCTTATTGCACCACCGTGAAGAAAATGACAACGAATCTATAGTTATTTCATTAAAACAAATAATATTCAGATAAAATTATGGATCTTATATTAAAAATACTGAAGTTTGTGTTCTGTATACAATGCTCTATAAACTTAAATGGAAAATGTAATTTATAAGAACAAATCGTGGTTTTACGTGCTATAATGCTGAAGATCTTAAATGAAGCCATATTTCGATGGTTAAAAAATTAAAAAGAGGTTGTAAGGAATGAAAAACATTGGATTGCCACCGAAACAGGGGCTATACGATCCCCAATTTGAACATGATGCCTGTGGGATTGGCTTTGTCGCCAATATCAAAGGCAAAAAATCAAATCAAATTCTTCACCAAGCACTCCGCGTTCTGATCAACCTTGATCATCGCGGCGGCCAAGGCAGTGAAACCAACAGTGGCGACGGCGCGGGGATCCTGATGCAGATTCCCCATGCATTTTTAACCAAAGCTTGTGCTGTCGATCATATTCAACTGCCGGAAGCCGGCCAATATGGCGTGGGTATGCTTTTTTTATCGCCCGATGGGGAGCAGCGGCAAGCCTGCGAAGCGAAGCTGAACGCGATCATTGCCGAAGAAGGCCAGACCGTACTGGGTTGGCGGACCGTACCGACCGACAACAGTTCGCTCGGTGAGACAGCCAAATCGGTGCAGCCCTTTGTGCGCCAAGTTTTCATCGCGCCGAACACAGCGTTGACTGATAACCTAGCTTTTGAACGGAAGCTTTATGTGATCCGCAAACGTGCGGAAAAAGCAATTCGTATGGATAAGATGCCTGGCGGTGAGTTTTTCTATCCCGCATCGTTCTCTGCGCGGACGATCGTTTATAAAGGGATGCTCACACCCGAGCAAGTGGATAAATTTTATGTCGATCTGCAAGATCCGTCCATGGAAACGGCGCTGGCCCTCGTCCACTCCCGTTTCAGCACCAACACCTTCCCCAGTTGGGAGCGGGCCCATCCCTATCGCTACCTGATCCATAACGGTGAAATCAACACCCTGCGCGGTAATATCAACTGGATGCATGCCCGTCAAGCCATGTGCGCATCTGAAGCGTTCGGCGATGACATCAAGAAAGTCATGCCCGTCATCGACGCCGAAGGCAGCGACTCGTCCATGTTCGACAATACCATGGAATTCCTCATGCTGGCCGGCCGCTCCTTGCCCCATGTGGCCATGATGATGATCCCCGAACCCTGGGCGAATCACGAAAGCATGAGCGATGAGAAAAAAGCATTCTATGAATACCATAGCTGCATGATGGAGCCTTGGGACGGCCCTGCTGCCATCGCCTTTACCGACGGGAAAGTGATCGGCGCTACGCTGGACCGCAACGGCCTGCGCCCGGCGCGCTATTATGTCACGAAAGATGACTTGATCGTTCTTGCTTCGGAAGTGGGCGTCCTGGATATCCCCGCCGAAAACATCGTCCGTAAAGAACGGCTTCATCCTGGCAAGATGTTTCTCGTTGATACGGAAGAAGGTCGGATCATCGACGACGAAGAAGTGAAGCAGCGCATCATTAGCGAGCATCCCTACCGGGCGTGGCTCCAAGAGCACTTGATGGCAATTACCGATCTGCCGGATGCCGAACAAGTGGCTACGGCCGACCTGGAAACGCTGCGTCAGCGCCAGCAAGCCTTTGGTTACACCTATGAACAGCTTGACAAAATTGTTTTGCCCATGGCCAAAAGCGCCATTGACCCGCTCGGCTCCATGGGCAACGATGCGCCGCTGGCTGTGCTTTCCGAGCAGCCGCAACTTCTCTATAACTACTTCAAACAGCTTTTTGCCCAGGTGACCAACCCGCCCATCGATGCGATCCGTGAAGAGATCGTTACCGCTACCGGTACCCATATCGGCCCCGAGCGCAACCTGATCCAGCCGGAACCGGCAAGCTGCCGCCAACTCCACTTGCCTTCGCCGATTTTAAGCAACAAAGACCTGGCCAAAATTCGCCATATCCAACGGGAAGGCTTTAGGCCCGTCGAACTGCCCATGATCTACAACGTGGCCGAAGGCAGCCAAGGCATGGAAAAGGTCCTCGAAAACCTGTCGGCCACCGCCGGTAAGGCCATCGATGAAGGCGCCAACATCCTGATCCTGTCCGACCGCGGCATCAACGAAGCCTATGCACCGATCCCGGCACTCTTGGCCGTATCGTCGCTGCAACACTACCTCGTGCGGGAAGGCAAACGGACCCGTGCCAGCATCGTTGTGGAAACCGGTGAACCTCGGGAAGTTCATCACTTTGCGCTGCTCATCGGCTACGGCGCCAGCGCCATTAACCCCTACCTTGTCTTTGAAACGATCGAAGAAAGCTTGGGCAACGGCCTGCTCACCGGCGTTGATCAAGCCAAAGCCGAGTACAACTACATCAAAGCGGCGACCAAAGGCGTTGTCAAAATCCTGTCCAAAATGGGTATTTCCACGATCCAAAGCTATCGCGGTGCCCAGATCTTCGAAGCTGTCGGTATCAGTCAAGAAGTCATCGACAAGCATTTTACCTGGACACCGTCCCGTGTGGGCGGTCTCAATATGGCGGCCATTGCCTGCGAAGTGGAACTGCGTCACAACCGCGCCTACTCGCAACAACCAGGCCGGGAGATCACCCTCGATTCCGGATCCGACTTCCAGTGGCGTCATAAGGGGGAAGCACACCTCTTTAACCCGGAAGCGGTACAAACGCTGCAACAAGCTTGCCGAACCAACCAGTATGGCCTGTTCCAAAAATACACCGCCATGATCAACGATCAAAGCCAGCGCGCCTTGACGTTGCGCGGCTTGCTCGATTTCAAGCGGGATCGTCAATCGGTGCCGATCGACGAAGTGGAATCCGTGGAAGCGATCTGCCGTCGCTTCAAAACCGGCGCCATGAGCTTTGGCTCCATTTCCCCGGAAGCCCATCAGACGATGGCAATAGCCATGAATCGTATCGGTGGCAAAAGCAACACCGGTGAAGGTGGGGAAGATCCGGCGCGCTTCATTCCGCTGCCCAATGGCGACTCGCGCCGCAGTGCGATCAAACAGGTTGCTTCCGGTCGCTTTGGTGTCACAGCGAACTACCTCGTCAACGCTGACGAAATTCAAATTAAAATGGCTCAAGGCGCCAAGCCCGGGGAAGGCGGTCAACTCCCGGGCGGTAAAGTCTATCCCTGGATCGCCGAAGTGCGCGGCTCTACACCCGGTGTAGGTCTGATCTCGCCGCCGCCGCACCATGACATTTACTCCATTGAAGACCTGGCCGAACTGATCCATGATCTCAAAAACGCCAATCCCCGGGCGCGGATCAACGTCAAGCTCGTATCGGAAGTTGGTGTCGGCACCATCGCTGCCGGTGTAGCCAAGGGTAAAGCCGATGTGGTGCTGATCAGCGGTTATGACGGTGGTACCGGCGCATCGCCGCGCACCAGTATCCGTCACGCCGGTCTGCCCTGGGAATTGGGCCTCGCCGAAACCCATCAGACCCTCGTGCTCAACAACCTGCGTGACCGCATCGTCGTGGAAACGGACGGCAAGCTGATGACCGGCCGTGATGTTGTCATCGCTGCGCTGCTTGGTGCCGAAGAATTTGCCTTTGGCACAGCCCCGCTCGTCGTTCTGGGCTGCGTCATGATGCGCGTCTGCCACCTCGACACCTGTCCCGTCGGCGTAGCGACCCAAAACCCCGAACTGCGCAAGAACTTCAAAGGCGATCCCGACCATCTCGTCAATTTCATGAAGATGATCGCCCAAGAAGTACGCGAACTGATGGCGGAACTGGGCTTCCGGACGATCAACGAAATGATCGGCCACACCGAAATCCTCGAGCAGAATCAAGCCACACGGCACTGGAAAACCCAGGGCATCGACCTGGCGGCACTGCTCTATCAACCCAACGTTCCTGAAAATATTGGCCGCTTCTGCACACAAGCGCAGGATCATGGCCTCGATAAATCCCTCGATATGACGACCTTGCTGCCGCTGGCCCAACCGGCAATTGAGTCCGGTACACCGGTCAAAGCCGAAGTGGCCATCGGCAACGTCAACCGCGTTGTCGGTACCATCATCAGTTCGGAAGTGACCCGCCAATACGGCGCTGCCGGACTGCCAGAAGACACGATCCAGTTCAAATTTAACGGTTCGGCCGGTCAGAGCTTTGGCGCTTTTGTTACTCGCGGCATCTCGCTGACCCTCGAAGGCGATGCCAACGACTATGTGGGCAAGGGCTTGTCGGGCGGTAAACTCGTCGTTTATCCGCCGGCCCAAGCGACCTTTGTTCCCGAAGAAAACATCATTATCGGCAATACGGCCTTCTACGGTGCCACCTCCGGCGAAGCCTATATCCGCGGCGTCGCCGGCGAGCGCTTCTGCGTCCGCAACAGCGGCGTCAACGCTGTTGTCGAAGGTGTGGGCGATCATGGCTGTGAATACATGACTGGCGGCCGCGTCGTGGTCCTTGGCAGCACAGGCCGTAACTTTGCAGCCGGTATGTCCGGCGGTATCGCCTATGTACTCGACCGCAACGGTACTTTTGCCAACCGCTGCAATATGGAAATGGTGCAGTTAGAAACGCTGCAAGATGAAAAAGACATCGCCCACGTCAAGGCGATGATCGAAAAACACGTCCAGTACACCGGCAGCCAATATGCTCAAGACGTGCTGGATAACTGGGAAGCATACCTGCCGAAGTTTGTCCGCGTCATCCCCAAAGACTACAAGCGCATGATGGCAGCGATTGACCGTGCCCATCAGCAAGGGCTGACCGGAACGGAAGCCATTATGGCCGCCTTTGAAGCAAATAAAAACGACGAATCGCGCGTCAGCGGCAACTAAGAGAGGTTTGGAGGAACGACGATGGGCAAACCAACTGGTTTTATCGAATACGCACAAGAACAATTAGCCGACCGCGATCCGATCGAACGGGTCAAGGACTGGCAAGACTTTCATCTGCCCATGAGCGAAGAAGCGCTTAAGCGCCAAGCCGCTCGCTGCATGGCTTGTGGCGTCCCCTATTGCCACAGCGGCGTGATGATCAACGGGATGGCTTCCGGCTGTCCCCTCCATAACGCACCGCCGGAGTGGAACGATCTCGTTTATCGCGGGCTGTGGGAGAAAGCGTTGGAACGGTTAACGCGGACCAACAACTTCCCCGAGTTCACCGGCCGTGTCTGCCCATCGCCTTGCCAAGGCGCTTGCACCACCGGCCTGG
The DNA here is from genome assembly GCF_004341395.1 of Heliophilum fasciatum. Classification (GTDB taxonomy): domain Bacteria; phylum Bacillota; class Desulfitobacteriia; order Heliobacteriales; family Heliobacteriaceae; genus Heliophilum; species Heliophilum fasciatum. The sequence continues at coordinate 98,998 of NZ_SLXT01000001.1, read as the reverse complement.
TCGGCGACCCGGTCACGATCCGGACCATCGAATGTACGATCATTGACAAAGCCTACGAAGCAGGCTGGGTCCAGCCCGAGGTACCGGCCGTACGGACCGGTAAAAAAGTCGCCGTTGTCGGCGCCGGACCGGCCGGCCTCGCTTGCGCAGCGCAACTGAATAAAGCCGGCCACACCGTCACCGTCTACGAGCGCGCTGACCGCGCCGGCGGCTTGTTGATGTACGGCATTCCTAACATGAAGCTGGAAAAACAGGTGGTACAACGTCGCATCGATGTCATGGAAGCATCGGGCATCACCTTCGTCACCGGTACGGAAGTGGGCAAAGACATTCCGGCCACCCAACTGCAGCAAGCATACGATGCTGTCGTCCTTTGCGGCGGCGCTACCAAGCCCCGTGATCTCCCCGTCCCGGGCCGTGAATTGGCTGGCATCCATTTCGCCGTTGACTTCCTGAAAGCCAACACGAAAAGCTTGCTCGATTCCAATCATGAGGACGGCAACTATATCTCCGCCGCCGGTAAAGACGTCATCGTCATCGGCGGTGGCGACACCGGCACTGACTGCGTCGGTACCTCCTTGCGCCACGGCTGCAACACCGTAACCCAACTGGAGATCATGCCGAAAATGCCCGACGAGCGGACGCCCGATAACCCCTGGCCCCAATTCCCCCGAGTCTGCAAAACCGATTACGGTCAACAGGAAGCCATTGCCCGCTTTGGCGCCGATCCCCGTCAATACTGCATTACGACGAAGCGATTCGTCGGCGATGAGAACGGCCATGTCCAAGAAGTGCACACGGTACAAGTCGAGTGGGTCAAAGACCAACAAGGCCGTTTTATCCCGAAAGAGATTCCCGGCAGTGAAAAAGTCTACCCGGCCCAACTGGTGCTTCTCGCCATGGGCTTCCTCGGCCCCGAAGACACCGTGCTGGAACAATTGGGCGTCGAGCGCGATCCCCGTTCCAACGCGAAAGCGGAAGAAGGTTCCTACGCCACGAATGTGCCCGGCATCTTTGCCGCCGGTGACATGCGGCGCGGTCAAAGCCTCGTCGTCTGGGCGATCAGCGAAGGCCGTCAAGCGGCCCGCGAATGCGACCGCTACTTGATGGGCAGTACCAACTTGCCCTGATTAGTCCCCAAGGTATAGCGAAAAGCCCTGCCGGTTATCGGCAGGGCTTTTTTGCTTAGGCTTACGCGTTACCAAAAAAGTTATTGTCACCACAAGGATTTTGTTCAGCCATAGCGAATGTAATAATATACACAGATAGATTCATAAGACATAAAGCTCCGCAAAAAAAACTCGCTTCACCGGACAGTCCGGGGCGAGTTTTCCTTGTAATTATGATGATTGTAACTGTTATCCTTAAGGGGTGATCGAACGTGAAACCTTCAAAATCTGTAGCCCTGCGGCGTCGACTGCTTAGCCAGACTCCTGTGATGAAGGATAGCTTTTTTGAAGCCTTTGTTCGTAAAGATGAACGCTGGCAACGATCGTTGCTGACATTTCGGGCTGCCTGGCAAGGAAAACTAGGGCAACTTTGCGTTTGTCGTGGGCAATTTACCTATAATCCGCTTGATCCGGCGTTGTTAAGCTGGCATGAGATTCCCTACCGTAAATGGAAATCGGAGGAGCTCAATGAAATCCCGTTACAACGCAATGAATTAGGTGGAGCATTGCAAGCGATGCTGCAATATTGGGCATTGCTTGACCGTGAAGAAACCAACATGCAGCGCATTGGCGAAGAACTTTGGCCAGACCTGGGACGATTATATCAAGGGTTGGCACCGCTGCCGCCTCTCGGTGGAGGAACAAGCTATCGCTTTATGCAAAAATTACGGCCCGAAGCCATGCAACCGAAAGATGTGGCGCTGGCCTATATTCTGTCGCAGCAAAATCTGGATATGGAATTGACGCAAGCCCTTGGTGAGCCTAAAGAAGCAATTCGTGTACCTTGGTGGGATATCTTAGCCAAGCAACTCTACGAGGAACCACCGAGCCATGAAAAGCCCATGGCGCCGTGGTACCTTTATGCGATGGTACGTAATGAAATTCAACGCCGCACAAGTTCCTGGGAAAGCATTGACGTAGATCCTAAGCTGTGGAATCCCGGTGATCTGGCAGCGCAAATTGACGGAATTGTTCAGCGCATGGTGCAAGAAGCACTTGATGCCGCCTGGATCATTCCCTGGAAATCGGAACACCTCCTGATCACGTCAGCATCGACAGGCGTATCATTGCCAAACGTAGCTGATTATCAAGGGAAACTCCATCTGGCCGGTAAGCATGAACTGCTTAACGAGGTGGCCATCCCCCAAACTACAACACTGGAACTCACCTGGCTTCGCAGTGCCATCCAAGCAACCCCTTCGATCTTAGGGAATTTAAGTCTACCCTGGGAAAAAAGATTGATCGAACTGGATTTGCATCGCCACGGTTTGCTCTGGCGGATTCAGGATCGACGTTCCTGGCCGGCCCGCCCCTACCTGTTGAGTGAACAGATCAGCCAGTTTCAAGCGCCCTTTTACTATCGCGTCTTCCGCTTAGGTACCCAGCGAGGAACGGTTACAACCAAATTAAACAACACAACGGCGTTGATGGGGGTAGCTGAAGCAGGCGGATTCGTCTGGCAAGAAGCCCAGACCAATTGGCAAAGCGAAATTGATGCAGGCCATGATCATCGTTGCAGTTTTTATCTGTTTAATGATGTATTGGTCATCGTCGGTAAAGACGAAACGCGCATCGCCGGTTGGGAAAAGAAATTATCCTTGCGCGGTATGATAATGCAAAACGAGCAATTACCCCTTTGGTTGTATAGTTCATTTCGCGATTGGTTGTCCAATGTAGATGTGTCTTCCTTTCCCGAGTGGCGTCAGCAAGTGCAAACCATGCTTTCCGTATTTGACGCCAAGCGCGTAGGATTGCCGGACGGATGGCAGCAAGTGCCTCCTGTAAAAGCGCCGGCCTTGTCAGATGATGTTTATCTGTCAGCACTGATGCATACATGGAAAGAGTGGTTCCATCAAGAACCACAAGAAGTAGCCGCTGTTACGAGGGGCTTCCTGGATTGGATAGGTATGAGCAGGGAACAGTTTCTGCGGCATGGTGAACTCATTCGCGGTTTGTTGCTTGACGGGATCATCTTGGCCCTGCCCCAGGAGATGCGCCCGGTCTGTTTACGCCACCAGATGGATGTGCTTGATCGTCGGCTCGTTAAACGACTGAAAAAATGGACAGAAGTGCCCTTTGGTTTTTACCAAATCCTATCAAGCACGGCTGAAGCCTGTCGCGTTCGCGATTTTTTGACAGGAGAAGAGATTGCTGCTGATGTATTGTTGATGGGACCGGGAAAGCTACAGGCACAGGAGATCATTATGGCGCGGTTGCTGCCGCTGGATGATGGGCGATGGTGGTTGGCTGGTTCGATGGGATTGTCGACGCCATGCTTGTCGATTGTGCAAGAGTACTTGCTCCACGATTATGAGAAGTGGAGCGGGCAACAGGGAAGTGCCGTGGAGGCCATGCCCAAGTGGTATGCCTACTTACAACATAAAGGATGGAAACTGGTAGGTGAAGTTGTACGTGTTCTCGATGATGTGGAATGCCCGCAGCGAGAAGCTCTGTGGTACGAAGCACCTCGCCTAACGGAAGATTTTCCTGCCCAACCGATCGCCAATGAGACCGGTCAAAGTCAATAAACGGCGGTAACGTTAATGATGAAATGGAGTGACTTCTATGTTGTTTCGGTCTTCGGAAATCGTGGATTTTGCGGTCAGCATTGAAAAAAACGGTGAAGCTTTCTACCGTTCTCTGGCGGCCCGGATCACCAATCCGTCGATACGCCAGGTCATCGAAGAGCTAGCCACTGCCGAGAGCCAGCATATCGTTGATTTTCAAGCATTGCGTGACCGCCTGGGCGATTATGAACCGCCGGAACAATTTCCCGGAGAGTACGAAGCCTATATGCAGTCATTGATTCAAGACAGTGTGTTTGGCCAATCAGCGCGCATCGAAGAGCTGATCGAGCGAATCCATTCTGATCGGGATGCGATTCAATGGGCACTCCATTTTGAGAAAGAATCGATTCTTTTTTTCCATGAGATGATGAATCTGGTGGCCATAAGTGATCGCCGGGCGGTACAGGAACTGATCCGGCAAGAGCAGGAGCATATTCGTCGCTTAAGTGCGATCAAAAAAGAACTTCCTTAACATCGAACACATCCGAAAAAAACCATATTGATCTGAAAGGCTACGGACAAAAAAAAGGATCCGTAGCCTTTTTCTATCGTTGAAAAATGGTTTCTTAGCAGGATTTATGTCTAATTAATGCGAATACCATTAGGACAAAGACAAGGCAAAGCAAGTCCAAGGGCAAGGAGGATGTCAATTGAGCGAACAAGCCAAGGACGCGGCTTGCTGCGTACGGATCAGCGATCTCCGGATTCGTCAACTGCTGGAAACACTTGATGATATGGTTGCTGAGACAGATACGAATTTGTGTTATCGCTATGTAAGTACTTCCTACCAACGTTTTTTGGGATTATCGGCAGAAGAATTAGCGGAGACAAGCATTGTCGACCGTGTACACCCTGAAGATATAACGGTAGCACAAACGCTTTTTGAGGAATGCTTGATCACGCGCGTTCCGATGCGTGCAGAATTTCGCTACCGCCATGCCAGTGGTGAATACCTTTGGCTGGAAGTGGCCGCTGTTCCTCTGGTAACCGAAGAGGCAACAACCGGTTTAATCGTATCCAAACGGGACCTTACCGAACGCCAGCGTTCGCAGAAACTTGTCTATCATCTCGCTTATTATGATCCCCTGACGGATTTGCCCAACCGCACCTTGCTGCAACGCCAGTTAGCCATTGCCTTGCGCAAAGCGACAGCAACCAATACCCTCTTCGGGGTGCTCTACATGGACCTTGATCGCTTTAAGACGATCAATGACCTTGTTGGACACGTGGGCGGTGATCAGTTGCTCAAGGAAGTGGCTGATCGTCTGAAGCGGGTAGTAGGACATGGTGATTTTTTGGCCCGTACCGGCGGCGATGAGTTTGCCTTATTAATTACCAACGCGCGGGACCGCCAGCGTCTGATACTGCGGGCGGAAGAAATTCTGAAAATGATGCGTACACCTTGGGTCATTCATGGCTACGAGTTTCCGTTGTCCTTTAGCATTGGCATTGTCATGTATCCCGGTGATGGGGAAACACCGGAAGAATTATTTAAAAACGGTGACCGGGCCATGTATGTAGCGAAGGCCCAGGGAAGAAACACCTATTGTTTCTATGAACATCAATGGGAAAAGCAACTCAAAGAGCGGCAGTTGATCGAGAGTAATTTGCGGCATGCCTTGGAGCGTAAGCAGTTACAGTTGTATTATCAACCGCAATTCGATACGATGACCGAAAAAATGATCGGTGTGGAAGTGCTGATACGCTGGTTCCATCCGGAATTAGGGATGATTCCGCCGAACCATTTCATTCCAATCGCCGAAGAAACGGGATTGATTTTGCCAATTGGTGAATGGGTTCTCCGTACGGCTTGCCGCCAAGCCAAAGAGTGGCAAGAACGTGGTTTTGACCCTGTACGTGTGGCGATCAATTTATCACCGCGCCAGTTTCAGCAGCAAAACCTTGTGGCTACCGTGGAGAGCGCCCTTTATACCTCCGGTTTGGAGCCACAATGGTTAGAACTGGAGATCACCGAATCGCTGGCCATGAAAGATGCCGAATTTACCATTGCGATGCTTAAAGATTTACGGGCCATGGGGGTCAGCTTGATGATTGATGATTTTGGCACCGGCTATTCATCCCTTAGCTACCTCATGCGCTTTCCCGTGGAAGGGCTGAAAATTGATAATTCCTTTGTACGCGATTCGATAGAAAGCAACAGCAGTGCACTGCTCTTGGCCAGTGTGATCACCTTGGGGCGCAATCTCAATATGCGCGTCATTGCCGAAGGTGTCGAGACGGAAAAACAACTGACTTTTTTGCGCAAGCATCAATGCGATCAGGTACAAGGCTACTTGCTTGGCCGTCCGATGCCTGCCGCTGATCTGGAAAAACAGCTTAACAAGGTTAGCGATGATGATGATAGGTTCAGTTGAATGAGGGTTGTTACCCTTCCTGGGTTACAGACAAAGTAAAAGCAACCATTCCAAGCTGCGCTGCTTGAAATGGTTGCTTTTTTTGTCTGATGCCCGACAATCCGGTGTTACTCCACCAAGGTAGGGACCCAACAAACATCTTGTGTGCTCAGCACCGTGGTCCCCAGACGTGTAAAGTATCCGGCAGGTTGATCTTGCGCACTGAAGGTGGAGATGGCCGGTACCAGTTTGCGCATCTGTACCCGTCCGTTGCGCATGACTGGAAAAGCAAGCGCTTCACTGGGGACAAGGCGTTGGTACACATAATTTTCTTCATGACAATCGGTGAGTAGCAGCGACGATGACCAGCGGATGCTTTGGTTTTCCCGTTGCTGCAGCGGCTTGATCATCGTGGGCTGACCGATCAGCGGCTCCGGATCAAAGGAAGTATAGGGAATATATTTGGTGACCACCTTTTGCAACGAAAGCGGCAGATGACCTTTTAACAGCCAGATCAAAGCAAAAAGAGCGTTAGAACGTAGCACAAGTGTTGAAGGTGGATTGATCAAATGTAATTGTTCCGATTGCAGCGCTGTAACCAAAGCACCGCCGTCCCGTTCCGGCGTGTACCACTCAATCGAAGCGAAACTTTGGAGGAAATCCAAAGGAGCATCACCCAAGCAAAGGCGCTGATCGTCATTTACGGTCAGCAACTGGATATCGCCGATAATCGTTGCGCCGGGGAAATGAGCCAAACGGCGCATCAAGCGCAAGGTGGCTTCTTCTTCCGGATTGGATGGAAAGCCGACGATTCCCGTAACCGAAGAAGCATGACCGCCTTGACGGGTAAAGGAATCACGCAAACTGGCCCGTAATTGCTCACCCAAGAGCTGATTCGGATCGCGCAGGTACGGATGGCACCGTTCGGCGATCAGGGGCTGCAGGCCGCAGGCTTCAATCTGACCGAGCGGTGTTTCGCTGTTAAAAGCCAGCAGTGCCGGACCCTGCGGTGTCCAGTGCCAATCAAAACGTCCCATGGCCGTCAGATAGGGAAGCGGCGAAGACAGACAAAACGAACGAAGCTCCGTGGGAATGCCTAAAAAGGTCAAAACCTCAGGATACAACCGGACATGCATCTGGACATGATGAAAAAGCGCCACCACTTCGCGGTGGGCCGTTTGCAGCGTTTCATGTTCTTCCGCGCTCAGTGCCAGTGCGTGAAGATTGAGATAGTGCTGGCCACGACGATCGAAAGCCCAAGTAAATCCAAAGTCTTTTTCAAAGCGGGCCCATTCTGCTTCCCATGTATCGAGATAGGCATCACGGTCTTCGCCATGTACCCAAACCAGGCGCATGACCTCAACTCCTTCATGATTGGCTCCATTTCATTTGGATATGAAAGTTGACCAGATATGAAAGTTCGACACATCCTTAAAAAAACCTACTTTATGAAGGCGCGATCGTCAGGGGAAAATAAAAAAGCCGATAAGAATCGGTAGATTCTCACCAGCTTTGATGCTCAGGACTATTCGTTCAGTGTGAACGGCAACAGCGCAACGTGACGAGCCCGTTTGATGGCTTGGGTCAGTTGACGTTGATGCTTGGCGCAGCAACCGGATACACGGCGGGGCAGGATTTTGCCGCGCTCGGTCAGGTACTTGCGCAGTTTGCCGATTTCTTTGTAGTCGACATCAGCGACTTTGTCAACGCAGAAGAAGCAAATACGGCGGCGAGGACGACGTCCTTTGCGGCCTTTGCGTTCTGGCTTATCTCCACGGTCTTGCATGGGAACCCTCCTTTACTCAAAAGGTGTAACGATTTGGTTAGTCTTCTTTGCGAATCACGAGGAAACGAATGATGTCATCAGAAATCTTCATCACCCGTTCCAGCTCTTGCGAGACAGCCGGTTCGCCTTTGAAGTAGACGAGCAGATAAAAGGCCTCTTTGTGACGATTAATCTCGTACTGCAGACGGCGTTTGCCCCACTTCTCGACTTTGACCAATTCGCCACCTTGTTGTGTAATCAGGTTCGAAAACTTGTCCACAACAGCCGTGTAGGTTTCTTCGTCGATTCCCGGACGAATCAGGATCATTGCTTCATAGTTGCGCATGTAAATGCACCTCCCTTCGGACGTATGGCCCCGCTTCTGTTGGAGCGGAGCAGGGATGGCAACTAGCCACAGCACATAATATTACCGGATAAAATCCCTTTTTACAAGAGCTTTAGGAAATATTTTTAATCGACCACATCAAAACCGATGTCTTCAATGGCAGCGCAGATGGCCGGCAGAGAAGCTTCGTCGGTCAATTGGAGAGTTACCGTTTTGGCGGCCAGATCAACCTGCGACGAAATCACACCGGCGACGGCCGATGTTGCTTTTTCAACAGCAGCCTGACAGTGACTGCAGGACATTCCGTCTACATGCAATTGAACTTCACGCATGGTAATTCCTCTTTTCATTAAACTTTCATTAGGTTTGCAAACGGTGGCAGGGAGCACGTCTTTTTCATGGATTACGTCGGGTGTTACGTCTCTTATAAAAGTTTTGAACGTAACTGTCAATAGAAATTATCAATAATCAAAACCTGCTGATGAAACTCAGGGCGAAAAAGCGGATAATCTTCATAACTTGGTAAGAATCTTGGTTCATGAAAAAGGATTCTGGTTTAGAAGCGCGAAATACTTCAGTATATGCGAAGAATTTTGTATTTGCTTGGGAGGGGGCTGTGATCACATCGCAAGAGAATAAGCGTAATGGGAGCACCAAAAAAGAAATACGGTTGGCCAGTCAGCCGCTCCTTGTCGATAAAGCAGTGGAAATGTTAGAAAGTTTTATTGGCAAGCTCCCATGGAAAACCGGAGAATTTGATTTTATTAAGCTGGCATTGATTGAGTCCTTTGTTAATGCAGCCATCCATGGCAATAAGCAATCACCGGATAAGCAAGTTTGTCTAACCATGGAGATGACGGAAGAACATTTGATTATCATGGTTGCTGATGAAGGAAACGGCTTTGTGCCTCGTGAAAATCAAGAGATGGATTTGTACAGTGAATCAGGACGAGGAATCCTACTGATCCGGGCATCGATGGACGAAGTTTCCTATCATGATGGCGGTCGGTGTATCCGTATGGTAAAAAAATTGCCGCATTGACCGTCCCATGGACAAGGTGCATAGAATTCAAGCGCATGGAGGCATGAGGAGGAGCGGCAAGGACGATGAATGAGTATCAAGGAGATTCCGGCGTGATTCAATTGGTGGTTTTCGGCTTAGGTTCGGAAGAGTATGGCGTACCGATTACTCAAGTGCAGGAAATCAACCGATTAACGGCACCAACGAAGATTCCCCAGGCACCTTCCTTTGTCGAAGGGATCATTAACCTACGTGGTAAGATCATTCCCGTGATTGACTTAAAAAAACGCTTTCAATTGCCTTGGGCCGATTACAGTGACAGCACACGCATTATTGTAATCAATATCGCTGAGCATACCGTCGGGATCATCGTTGATGCGGTAACCGAAGTGCTTCGTTTGCCGTTGCAGTCGGTGGAGCACCCACCCAGCATGATCGGCGGTATTTCTGCTGAGTATTTATATGGCGTAGGTAAAATCGGGGAACGGTTGTTGTTGCTTCTGGAAATTGATAAGATTCTTTCGAAAGATGAAAAAAGCCAACTTTCCTTTTAAGTATAACTTTCTTTTTGTCGAGGTCTGCCGATGAAAACGAACGGATATACTAAGGAACAGGTTGGTAGCGTAAGGCGGAAGCAACGATGACCCGTATCGGTTGTGATATCGTAGAAATTTGTCGCATTAAAGCGGCTGTGGAACGACACGGCCGCTTTTTACAACGAGTTTATTCACCTGCTGAAATTGAAGAATGTTACCGTAAAGCGAACCCATGGGCTTCTTTGGCAGCGCGTTTTGCTGCCAAGGAAGCAGTCATCAAGGCATTGCCAGCAGGCATACCTATAGCTTTAAATGAAATTGAAATCGTTCGCAGTGCCGGAGAAAAACCACAGGTCCATTTTCTCGGCTCAACAGCACAACGATTGGCCCAGGTCGGAGCGTGGGCGTGGTCCCTGTCTTTGTCGCATGAACGAACCCACGCGATGGCTATGGTGCTCGCTTGCCCGGTGGACGAAGGGAGGAATGATTCATGCAGCTCGTGACGGCCACGGAAATGCGCCGGCTAGATGAACGGGCAATGGCTGAATATGGTATTCCTTCGATCGTACTGATGGAAAATGCCGGTGCGGCAGTGGCACGTGCTTGTCTTCCGATGTTGGGCGGCATGGGCGGGGGACAACAAAAAGTCTTGATCCTTTGCGGGAAAGGCAATAATGGCGGCGATGGCTTTGTCGCGGCTCGTCACCTGATGAATGCCGGTGTGGAAGTGAAGCTGTTTTTGTTGGCCCAAGAACGGGACGTGAAAGGCGATGCCTTGACGAACCTGACCATTTTTCAGCGCATCGGCGGCAAAATCTATTCCTTGATGGATACCAAAGATATCAACGCGTTGCGTATGGCCTTGCTTTCGACTCATCTGGTGATTGATGCGATCTATGGTACCGGTTTTACCGGAGAACTACCAGCACTGATTGCACGGGCCGTGACGATGGTGCGAGAAGCGGCGTTGCCCGTTTTGGCTGTTGATGTGCCGACAGGTCTCCATGCCGATACCGGGCATTGTTCGACCGTGTCAGTAGCGGCCACCCGTACCGTTACCTTTGGCTTACCGAAGCTGGGATTGGTGCTGGAACCAGGTGCTACCTTAGCCGGTGATTTAGTTGTTGCCGATATTTCCTTGCCTCGTGACTTGTTGGCCAAGACCCATATCCCGCGGCAGTTGCTGACCGCCAAAGGCGTAGCTGCTGGGCTGCCCGAGCGCAAGGCGTCGGCCCATAAAGGCAATTTCGGTCATCTGTTGCTCGTCGGCGGCAAGGTGGGCATGGCCGGTGCATTGGCGCTGTCCGTTGCCGGTGCCCTCCGTTCCGGTGTGGGCAAGCTGACAGCGGCCATGCCGGAAGCGATTGTACCGCTTGTAGCGCCGTTGGCGCCGGAAGCGATGACCTGGCCCTTACCTTCCTCCGACGGGTCGATTCATGGCGTGGCCTTACGAGCCGGTGATTATCGTGATTTCACTGCTCTTGTGGTGGGACCAGGCTTGGGGCGGCATCAAGGTGGCGGTGAGGTGCTCCAAACGCTCTTTGAAGCAACCAACTGTCCTGTGGTTGTCGATGCCGACGGATTGTTTGCCTTGGCCGGCAGCATTGAATTGTTAGCGGCAGCGCAGGGACCGGTGGTGCTGACACCGCATCTCGGTGAAATGGCTCGGTTGACAGGCATGACGGTGGAGGCGGTAGCGGCCAATCGCGTCAATGTGGCGTTGCAGGCGGCCCGGGAATGGGGCTCCATTGTGGTACTGAAAGGTGCCCGTACTGTGATTGCGTCACCGGACGGCCAACTCTGTGTCAATACCACCGGCAATGCCGGTATGGCCACGGGTGGCAGTGGTGATGTGCTGGCCGGCATCATCGGCGCCTTGTTAGCCCAAGGTGTGGAGCCGCTGGCCGCCGCAGCGCTCGGTGTGTTTGTTCATGGGCTGGCCGGTGATCGGGCGGCAGGGAGCACGGGGCAACTGGCGATGAAAGCCGGTGATCTGGTGACCCATTTGGCGGATGCTTGGCAGCAAATCGGTGAAGAAAAGCAGGTGAGTTGATGATGGAATCCCGAGAGCGTAAAGCCAGTGATATTATGACCCGGGAAGTAGCAACGGTCTATTCTGATGCAACGATCGCTGAAGTCGTCAAGCTGTTGCTGGAAAAACGCATCAGCGGTGTGCCGGTGATCTCGCGGCAGGGCGCGGTTCTCGGCGTCATTTCGGAAGGCGATCTTCTTTATAAGGACAAAAAATTGCATTATCCATCGTATATTACTATATTAGATGGCGTTTTCTTCTTAGAAAGCCCGAAGCGTTTTGAAGAAGAATTCAAAAAGTCCATCGCTCTTAAGGCGGAGGAACTGATGACCAGAGACGCGCTAACCGTGGAAGAAGATGCAACGATTGCAGAGATGGCCACATTGATGACGGAAAACAAAATCAACCGGTTGCCGGTGGTGGCTCATGGTAAGCTGGTTGGTATTGTTACACGAGCCGACATCATTCGTGCAATGACCGAAGATTTGCTCTAATCAAGTAACTTGGGGGCTCTGATTTCCATTAATTGGGCAGTGTGGCGTTGAGGTTTACTCTTGCAGGATTGCGGGCAAGCTTTATATAATGGACACAGAGTCGGAGTCTCCCTGGGAGGTGCAACCGTTTGCCTGATTTAAAGCGCATCCAGGTTACGTTACCGGAACCTCTGCTCATGGAAGTGGACCGAGTGTTGATGGTAGAACGTATGAATCGCAGTCAACTGATCCGGGAAGCTGTGAATCTGTACATGACAGAGCTTAAGCGCAAGGCCTTACGTGATCAGATGAGACGCGGTTATGTGGAAATGGCGAGAATTAATTTGGAGTTAGCGATGGAAGGATTCATTGCGGAATTTGATGCGGAACTCGTAAACGAGGCCCGGTTGGTAAGGTAGCGGTGATGGTCATTCGCAGAGGAGAAGTTTACTACGCGGAACTGAATCCGGTTGTTGGTTCCGAGCAAGGCGGTACGCGACCGGTATTGATTGTGCAAAACGACATTGGCAATCAATACTCGCCGACGACGATTGTGGCGGCCATTACATCGCAAATATCCAAGGCCAAGTTACCTACCCATGTAGAAGTGCCGGCACGGCGCAGTGGATTAGATCGTGATTCAGTTGTCTTGTTGGAGCAGATTCGAACCATTGATAAGACGCGGTTGCGTGAGAAAATCGGTGTACTTGATGAAGAGATGATGCATAAAGTTGCACAAGCGTTAGAAATCAGTTTAGGGCTTGTGGACGTATGATCAGCAGCCCGGGATATCCCGGGTTGTTTGCTGTTTCGTGGTGGAAATAGGAGGGGCTTGACCATGAGCCGACCGCGGATATTGATCGCCCCGTCCTTTGACGGTGAACGTATGATTCTGCGTGGGCCCTACTGGCGCTCCCTGGTCGCTGCCGGGGTACTTGGCTGGCCCATTCACATCGCTTCGACCCAAGAATGTGAGTACTATGTAGAACAAGCCCATGGACTGCTTTTATCCGGTGGCGGCGATCTGGATCCCGCTCGATATGGGCAGCAACCCCACGCGGCGTTGGGTGAAGTCGATCCGCAGCGGGATGCCTTGGAGTTCGCCTTGATCCGTTTGGCCTTGCAACAGGGCATGCCGATCTTGGGGATTTGCCGTGGTTTACAGGTGTTGAATGTGGCCTGTGGAGGAACCTTAATTCAAGACATTCCTAAGCAACGCCCACAAGCGCTGCGACATCAGCAAAAAGCGCCACGCTGGCATCCTTCCCATAGTATTCACGTAGAAGCCGGATCGCGCTTGCAGGCTTGTTACCCCGAGGGAAGCGGTTGGGTGAACTCATTTCATCATCAAGCAGTCGATCAAGTAGGTGCAGGGTTGAAGGTCGCAGCCCGAGCCGGTGATGGCATGATCGAAGCGATTGAAGGGCTCGGTGAATCCTTTGTGCTGGCTGTCCAGTGGCATCCAGAGGATTTAACGACAGCAGAGACGCAACAATTATGGTGTTTGTTTGCGGCCTATTGCCGGGAATACCAGATGAAACAATAATCGATCATAGCGGATAGACAAGTGTGGATAGGTAGGAAAGGAGTCAAGCATCTGTGTCAGCTGTTGTAGTAGAAGTTACACGAGGACCGATGGTAGAAAATCGTCATCGAGGAATGATCATTGTTGTCGACAGCGATGGTCAGCGTATTGCCGGCCTGGGAACGCCGTCCGTTACCTATATGCGTTCTTCCTCAAAGCCGTTGATGACGTTACCGCTGGTTGAACAAGGTGGTATGGAGCATTTTGGTTTGCAGGAGGAGCACCTGGCGATCTTTACAAGTTCCCATGCCGGTGAAGAAGCGCACCGTCAGTGGGTCGCTGATGCCCTGGCCAAAATTGACCTACCGGCAACCGCCTTAGCTTGCGGTACCCATACGCCTTTTGATCGTAAAACGGCTGATGCGCTGCGTGCAATGGGAGAGAAGCCAACGGTCCTGCATTGTAATTGTTCCGGCAAACATACCGGCGTCATGGCCTATGCCAAGTTGCGCGGCTATGATCTGGAAAATTACACCGATCCAACGCACCCGGCAGAAGTGGATATCCTGCAAGCGGTCGCCAGCATAGCTGATCTGGCGCCGGAGGATGTGATCATCGGCGTTGATGGCTGTGGTATCCCCGTGTACGGTATGGGATTGGAAAAAATGGCTTTAGCTTTTGCCCGTCTCGGTAGCGCCAGCCACGGATCGTCAGCCCGACGGGAAGCCTGCCGGCGCATCACGAAGGCGATGGTGCAGCACCCCTTCCTCGTTTCTGGCACAGGCCGCCTGGATACGGATTTGATGCAAGTCACCCAGGGGGCGGTGGTCGCCAAAATCGGTGCTGATGGTGTCTACTGCCTGGCAATTCCGGAAAAAGGCTGGGGACTGGCCCTCAAGATTGAAGATGGCAATATGCGGGCGTTGGAGCCGGTCGTAATTGAGGCTTTGTCCCAGTTAGGTATCTTGTCGGCAGAGCAGCGAACGGCCTTGGCCAACCACGATCGAACAAGTGTAAAGAACAATCTTCGTCAACCCATCGGTGAGATGCATGCTGCATTTACGCTGGAAAGATAGGTGAGGGTTGTGACCACGCTGATCTATGGGGGGCAAGTTTGGACGATGACCGGGGCCATTTATGACCCTGGTTTTCTTGCATTTAGCGAAGGGCGCATTGTGGCCGTCGGTGCTTATACGGAAGAGCAGGCTGCCCATTGGGCGAATCGTCCTGGCGTAAAGCGCGTTAACGGGAGCGGCGCCATGCTGTTGCCCGGTTTTATCGATGCCCATTGCCATGTGGGCATTGTCGAAGAAGGGACTTCGATCGAAGGCGATGATTTGAATGAAACGTCAGAGCCGCTTACACCGCACTTACGGGCACTGGACGGCATTAACTTGGATGATCCGGCCTTTGATGATGCGTTGCAAGGTGGGGTAACAACGGTCTGTGTATTGCCGGGAAGTGCCAATGTTGTCGGTGGACAAGCGGTATTGCTCAAAACAGCCGGCCCCTGGCCATCGCGGGTTCTGCGGGAGCAAGTCGGCCTTAAGTGTGCCCTGGGGGAGAACCCGAAACGCATCTACGGCGAGCAAAAAAAATCACCGATAACGCGCATGGCCTCGGCCGCGCTTTTGCGGGAAGCGTTGGAGCGTGCCCGTTTCTATGGGCAAAAGAAGCAGTGCGGTGAAGGCGAATGCGATCTGCGCTGGGAAGCGATACAGCCGGTCCTGGAACGACAAATGCCCCTTCGGGTGCATGCCCATCGTGCTGATGATATCTGGACAGCACTGCGCATCGCCCGTGAGCAAGAAGTGGATCTGGTCATTGAGCATTGCACCGAGGGGCATCGCATTGCCGAGCTTTTGAGTGATGCCCGGGTGCCGGCCGTTGTGGGGCCGCTGATCGTCAATCGCGCCAAAGTGGAGATGCGCGAAGTCTCACCGGCCACCGCCGGGATCTTGCACCGTGCCGGTGTGGCTGTCAGTCTGATGACGGATCATCCGGTAGTGCCGATTCAATATCTGCCGCTCAGTGCCGGGTTAGCGGTGCGGTTCGGCCTCGATGAAATGGCGGCATTGCAAGCGATTACGATTCAGCCGGCCCGGTTACTCGGCCTCGATGAACGTCTGGGCAGTTTAACCGTGGGCAAAGAAGCCGATCTTGTGCTTTGGTCCGGGCACCCTTTTGACGCGCGCAGTCGTGTGCGCCATCTTTGGATGGCAGGGAAACAACTTTTGTAAGCGTTAATAATTTTTTTTGTTTTTCGGCAGGAGATAGACAATAAGCGACGAAATGGGAAATAAAAGATTGAATGTAAAATGATTGTCGGAAATTGTCGAAAAGGTGGTGACAGTAAGCGTGGCCAGACGTATCTTGATCGTCGATGATCAAAACAGCTTACGTTCGTTGTTGCGTGCCCTTTTTCAAGAAGTTGGTTATGAAGTAATTACAGCCACCAACGGCCTTGAGGCGCTGCAGCGTGTGGAAGAGGCATCTCCCGGGATGGTCTTGATGGACGTGCGTATGCCTGTGTTAGATGGTCTGCAGGCAATGAAACGGATGCACCTGTGCTATCCGTCCTTGCCGGTGATCTTGATGACGGCTTGCCCGGAGGGAGCGCTTTTTGAACAGGCGTTCCGAGAGGGGGCGCTTGCTTGTAT
Source organism: Heliophilum fasciatum (assembly GCF_004341395.1). Classification (GTDB taxonomy): domain Bacteria; phylum Bacillota; class Desulfitobacteriia; order Heliobacteriales; family Heliobacteriaceae; genus Heliophilum; species Heliophilum fasciatum. Next base: position 82,550 of record NZ_SLXT01000001.1, on the reverse strand, counting down.
TGCCAAACCTTTTGATATTTTTACGCTGCTGGAACAAGTGGACAAGCATTGGCCGCTGGCGGTTCCGCCTAACGGTTGCTCCGATAACGGTGTTGCCAAGGTTTGTTCGACGGGAATTTGATATTCGACAATTCATGGCTGATTCCATAAGCAAAATCCTACGGGGTTTTGCTTTTTTTGTGTGGATCATGTAGGATGAAGCAGAGGTGGACTGATGAATCAAGAGAATCGATTAAGCGATCATGGTGCAAAAGTGCGCCAGTGCCGAGCCTGCTCTTTGCGTGATGGTTGTCAACAAGTGGTCTATGGAGAAGGGCCGGCCACAGCCAAGCTGATGTTGATTGGTGAGGGGCCCGGTGCGGATGAAGATCGTTTGGGGCGCCCTTTTGTCGGGGCCGCCGGACAACTGCTCGATCGAATTTTAGCGGCTGGGCGTTTTGACCGTGCTGATGTGTATATTGCCAATATCGTCAAGTGCCGCCCGCCAGGGAACCGGTTGCCGTCGCCGAATGAGGTGCAAGCTTGCCTTCCCCATTTACAAGAGCAGATCGCGTTGATCAATCCCCAGTGGATCCTTTGTTTAGGTGCCCTGGCCACGAAAACGCTGATCGATCCCAAAGCGATGATCACGAAAGTGCGCGGCCAGTGGGTCAATAAAGAAGGGCGTTGGTACTTGCCGACGTTTCACCCGGCGGCGTTACTTCGTGATCCGGCGAAAAAACGGCCTGTCTGGGAAGATATCCAAAAGTTGATGGCGGTGGTTCATGACGGACAAGCACCGCAGCCCCGATGAATGAAGACAAGGAGGATGGCCGATGCAGGCGATCTTACCCGACGAGGTAGCGACAAAAGAGCTGGGTACTTGGCTGGGCCAACGGATGCAGGCCGGTGATACGCTTTGGCTCCATGGCGATCTCGGCGCAGGCAAAACCACCTTGGTACGTGGGCTGGCCGAAGGGCTGGGCATTACTGATCGGGTAACGAGCCCAACGTTCACCTTTGTCCATGAATTTGCGGGACGATTGCCTTTTTACCACTTTGATCTTTATCGTCTGGACGATCCGGAGGAAGTGTGGGATCTGGGCTGGTCGGACTATCTTGGTGGACAAGGTGTGGTCGCTGTGGAGTGGCCGGAACGGCTCGGGGAAAACTGGCCGATGGCAGGGCTACATATTACCTTAACGCCGGTAACGTTGCCTGATGGAAGCTGGGCGCGGGCACTGACGCTGGAAAGCCAAGGCGATGAAGCGCTGCGATTTTTGAAGGAGTTGAGAGCGACGTGCTCGTCCTTGGATTGGATTGTGCCACAGGCGTAACAGCCATGGCCATTCTGGATGATCAACAAGTGGTTGCAGAGATGTTTTTGCATATTGAGCGCCCCCATTCGGAACGGCTGATCCCGCTTTTGCACCAATTGCTGCAATCGGCAGGGATGACGCTGGAACAGATGACGGCTTTGGCTGTATCGGTTGGTCCCGGTTCTTTTACGGGCTTACGGATTGGATTGGCGACGATCAAAGGGTTGGCTCATCCCTTGGGTTTGCCGGTTGTCGGTGTATCGACGCTGGAGGCGCTGGCCGGCCATGGCGCGCCTTTTGCCGGACTGGTTTGTCCCGTATTGGATGCGCGCAAAAATGAGGTCTATACGTGTCTGTACCGCAGTGACGGGCAGGGTGGACCGATGGAACGGCTGGTGGAGGAACAGGCGATCAACCCGCGTGATTGGCTGGCGATATTGCATTCCTTTGAACCGGAACCGGTCATGTTTGTCGGTGATGCCGTTACGGTCTACCAGGAAATCTGGCGCGAACTGGGTCCGCGGGCGTGGCTGGCGCCACCGGAATGGCGCTATCCTCGTGGTGTGCTGGTGGCCCGTTTAGGCCGAGCGCAATACCTGCAAGCCGCCGGTGATGGGCGAACCTTATCGCCGCGTTACCTGCGGCCATCGGAAGCGGAAGTAACCTGGGCGAAAAAACATGGGCAAGGGTTACCGAAGGATGGTTCGGCATGAGTGAGGCGCTGGAGCGATTTTATTTCCGGCCCATGGAAATCAGCGATATTGAAGCGGTGCTGGCCATTGAGGAGCAATCCTTTCCGACGCCTTGGAGTTACGATGCTTTTCTGGGAGAACTAACGGAAAGCCGTCTGGCCCATTATTGGGTTTGTATGGAGCGGGCGGGCGATGATCAGCAGGGCGATGATGAGCGGATTGTCGGGTATGTCGGGATTTGGGTGATCATTGATGAAGCCCATATAACGACAATCGCTGTTGACCCGGCTATGCGTGGTCATGGCCTGGGTGCGTTGGTGTTACAATATGCCATGGCGGAAACACTAAAACATGGTGGCGAGCGAATGACCTTAGAAGTTCGGCCATCCAATGTATCGGCCCAGCGTCTTTATGAAAAGCTTGGCTTTGTGGCTGTGGGCCGTCGCCGTGGCTATTATTCCGATACCGGCGAAGATGCGATCATCATGTGGTGTGAGCTTACGTCAAAAACTTCTGACAAATCGGGACCTGACTAGGGCAGGATTATCCACCTCAGTTGCCGAACGAAGAAATGAGTACCTGATGCGATCAATCATTGCAGAAGGAGGAGAACCATCATGAGAAAAGCACTGCTCGTTAAAGATCGGATGGTATCGCCGGTTGTGACCACACGACCGACGACGACGATCAGTGAAGTATTACAGGTGATGACGGAACAAAGTTTTCGGCGTGTACCTGTCGTGGATGCAGAGATGAACTTGGTGGGGATTATTGCGTTTCATGATATCGATCGGGCGATGCGCTCACCGGGAGTTATTCCGTTAACACCTGTTGATTGGGTAATGATGAAAAACCCCGTGTCGGTTGAACAGGATGAACCGTTAGGCAGCGCAATCCGGCTGATGCGGCGGTATAAAGTCAGTGGGTTACCGGTGTTGTGTCAAGGGAAGGTGATTGGGATCTTTTCGATCACCGATGCGCTGGAACTTTGTTCAGAACTGTTGGAGGAAGAAGAGTAAGCACTATGATGGCCCTGCAATGGCAGGGTCATTTTTAACTGGCCCAAGCTGATGAAACGATGATTGCAAACAGAACTGGTTTGTAGATGAGGTGAAAGCAAATGTCCTTGTTTCAGCTGCAAGGATCGGCGGAAGCAGCAGGTCGTTGCATGCTGGCGATCGAGACAAGTTGTGATGAAACTTCGGTAGCCATCTTGAACGACGGTCGTACAGTGCGGGCGAATGTGATTGCTTCCCAGATTCCTGTGCATCAAAAGTATGGCGGTGTTGTGCCGGAGATTGCATCACGCAAACATATGGAGAACATTGTCGATGTAGTTGATGCGGCCTTGGTCGAGGCGGGTGTCACCTGGGATGAGGTTACCAGTGTGGCCGTAACGCAGGGACCGGGGTTGGTCGGTGCCTTGCTCGTCGGTGTTGCTTATGCGAAAGGTGTGGCACTGGCCCGTAAACTGCCGCTGGTGCCGGTACACCATATTGAGGGGCATATTTATGCCAATTTTTTAGCCGAGCCGGACTTGACCTTTCCCTTACTTTGTTTGGTCGTCTCCGGTGGGCATACGCATTTGATTGAGTTAACCGGCCATGGAGTGATGCGCATCATCGGAGCCACCCGTGATGATGCCGCCGGTGAGGCTTTTGATAAGGTGGCCCGTGCGCTACAGCTTCCTTATCCTGGGGGACCACAGATTGAACAGTTGGCCCGTTCCGGTGCCGAAGATGCCTATGAATTACCGCGAGCCTGGCTGGAGAACAGCTTGGATTTTAGTTTCAGCGGTCTCAAGTCGGCCGTATTGAACACGCTTCATCGCAGCCGGCAACGGGGCGAAACGATCGATGCGGCAGGCCTGGCGGCATCCTTTCAAGCGGCTGTTGCTGATGTACTTGTCGGTAAAACCTGTCAAGCGGCGCGGGAGGCCAAGATCGATACGGTCCTTTTGGCCGGTGGTGTCGCCGCCAACAGTTACCTGCGCACGCGGCTGACGACGGCGCTGGCCGCCGAAGGACGGCGCTTGGTAACACCGCCGCTGGTGTTGTGCACCGATAACGCGGCCATGATCGGTTGTGCCGGTTATTACCGTTTGCTGCGTGGTATCACTGCCCAGGCGGATTTGAATGCGATCGCCAATTTACCGCTGTTGTAAGATAAGGAGAATCATTCATGGAAGCGTCGTTGCGCAAAGAAATACTACAGTATGGACGAAAAATCATTGAACGGGGATTGGTCGCTGATACGGGCGGCAACATCAGTGTGCGCTTATCGGCGGATCACCTGTTGATTACACCCAGCGGTATGACCTATGATCGCCTCACGCCGGATGATCTGGTCGTTGTAGCGTTAGCTACGGGCGAAGTGGTGCAGGGGGAACGGCGGCCGTCGATCGAAGTGCCGATGCATCGGGTCATTTACCAGTCGCGCCCCGATGTGATGGCGATCGTACACACTCATCCGAAGCACGCCACGGCCGTAGCGGCAACGCGGCGCGATCTCCCACCGGTGATCGATAATATGGTGGCCTACTTTGGCGGTTGGGTTCGAACGGCAGCGTACGCTATGATCGGGACGATCGAGTTAGGCCGGAATGTGGTCGCTGCGTTGGGTGATCAGCCGGCAGCCTTGCTGGCGAATCATGGAGCCGTTGCTGTCGGTGAAACGGTCGAACAAGCATTCCGGCGCAGTGAACTGCTGGAAGAATGCGCACGCATCTATTTGCTTTCCTTGCTGGCCGGTGGGCCGGTCATCTTGACGGATGAGGAAGTGGCAACGGAGCGGGCCGCCTTGATTGATCGTTACGGACAAGTGAAGTGATCGCCTGTGGGTATGGGGATGAAGGTCCTGTGGATAAAGTGGATAACCTTGTTGATAACCCTGTTTCACTAGGGTTGCGCTTGTGGAAAACCCTGTGGAAACACGAGTATCTCGTCGAATAATGTCGTTGCAGGATTTTCTTCCAGCCATGGCGAAAAGGAAAAATAGCCCTGTAGCGCCCTTGTGGATAATGATAAAATTAAGGAGGCGATTAACGATGCTGACCGTAACTTTTTTTGGTCATGCCAACTTTATGTTGCAGGATGGTGACCATACGGTTTTGATTGACCCCTTTTTCACAGGGAATCCACTTTGTCCCATCAGTGCTGACGAAGTGAGTGCCGACTATATTTTGGTTACCCATGGGCATGGTGATCATCTTGGTGATGCCGTGACCATCGCCAAGCGTACCGGTGCTACCATTGTTGCACCTTTTGAAATCGCGGCTTATTGTGAATCAAAGGGTGCCAAAGCGCACGGTATGCATATCGGCGGCAAGTGGGATTTTCCCTTTGGCCGTGTTCGTTTAATACCGGCTACCCATGGATCGACAATTTTTGAAGGCGAGACGATGATTCCCGGCGGGAATCCCTGTGGCTTTTTGCTGCGCATGGGTGGTAAAACGGTCTATCATGCCGGCGACACGGGGTTGTTCCGTGATCTGGAACTGATCAATATGTGTTACCTGAAGGGATCGCGCTTGGATCTGGCGCTGCTGCCGATTGGTGATAACTTTGTCATGGGGCCGGACGTGGCGATCTATGCGTTGAAGTGGCTCCATCCGCACATGGTGGTGCCAATGCACTACAACACGTTCCCGGTGATCAAGCAAGATCCTTTGGCCTTCAAGAAAGCGGCTCAGGAAACGACCGATGTCGATTGTCATGTCATGGAGCCGGGGCAAAAGTTGGTTCTGTAATGGCAGCGATCGAAAAAGCTCAGCATCATCGATGCTGAGCTTTTTGCTAATCGGCCTTGTTGAGGACGCGCTTTTGCATCCACCGGTACGTGGCGTGATAAAGCCGGTTGACTAGTTCATTGCTCTGAGACGCTTGCACTAAACTTTTGGTTTCCAGATAAAAGGCGTAGGGCATGGTAGGTGCAGGGGGATCGATCAATTGATCGAGGTAGCGCTGGCGAAAATCACTATCTTGGAGGAACTGGGCAGTGCCTTCGATTTCAATGCCTAATCCCAGCGCTTGGGCTTGCCGGTAGGCATTGAGCAGACGGGTCCGGGAAAAATCCGGATCAAAGTAGTAGTTGGGCTGCAGGTACACTTGATCAAAGCCCAGTTCCCGCCACTTGGTCAGTCCAGGGGCGTCGTAGTAGGGAATCCAGTAAAAAAGCAAATTTTGCTTGTGCAGATCGTCAGCAATCGTACGAATCAGCGCTTGATCTTCGGCTAGTCGGACATCTTCCCACAGCCAGTAGTAGCCAACATGGCGGAGGTGGCTCCAAGAAGCTTGTTGCCAGCGTTGCTGGAGCTTGGCCATAAATGCACGGATGCTTTGCAGTCGCGCCGTTTCTGTCGGCCAGTCTTTGTGTTTGGGGGTAGGATAGTGGATCGTAAGTACAACCGGCAAAGGGGTTTGCGGAAAGCCGGTTGTATGCGTTTGGTGCCAGGCGACGGCCTCGTCCAGCACGGTCAATTGCCGTTCCAGCGCGGCGGCGTAGGAATCCCAAGCTTTTTTACCGAATGAGGCAGAATCGGGATGAGGCAGCAACAACATCCCGTCAAAGAAGCGATCGGCATAAGTCTGGTCGCTTTTTTTGTGGGCAAGCATCGGTAAAAAATCGGCCTGTGACCAGGGCTCATAAACGCTGCTGTGATCGGTGTACACCAGCAGCAGATTATCGATCGGCTGGCGGTGCGCCGTTGATGGTTGATCCGGGGGGGCACTGGAGGACCTGGTAGTGATCACCGTGCCGCTCAAAGCCGGTGAAGGCGCAAAATTAAGCGACGAAACGGGAGTGGCGGCGCCGTTGGGGGGGCCTTCGATCTGCAGTCGGCGTGCAAAGACCCAAATATCGACGGGAAAGGAAACACGCACATAACGGGCGGCCACGGTAGGCACGGTGAGGCGGAAAGTGCGCTCCGTGACGGCCGTGCTTGCAGACGGGGCGGGGATTACTTTGCCGGCTCGTGACCAGAGCAAGCCATCTTGGGAAAAGTCCACTTGCATTTCCTTGGGCAGATAGACGCCGGAAGCTGTATCTTGTTGAAACTGCAACGAAACGGCGTTGATCAACTGCAACTGACCAAGATCGGTGATCAGTGCCCGGCCGTGCATGCGGTAAAAGCCGGTCCACTGATCGGAGGCGGAATGGACTCCGCCGTAGGGGCCGGGGTGGTTGGTTTTTTCCAGATCGAAAAAAGCCGGATCGATCGGGCCGAGCGTCGTAACGGAAGAACTTACGGGAAGATAGGTCGGCCCTGATACCCGGAAAAAGGGAGCTGAAGTAGCCCTGGATGCCTCAACGGTTGCCGGTTCCACGGGAACGGTCCACGTACGTGTACCGACGTTGACCGTGACTTGGGCCGCTTCGGAAGATGATTGGGCATAGAATTGATCGTTTTGCAGCCAGCCGGCACGGTCATTGTCAATGCCGTAGCTGCGAGCATAGGCGTTAACCGTCGCAGCGGCTTCGGGGGAAAGCGCCTGTAGTTGAATCGTCTGCGCTGTCGCGGCGTTACCGGTTAAACGGGCCGGTTCCAGTTGGACATCGCTCTTGATATCACCGGCTTGCCGTGCCAGCAGGCGCTGTGCGATGAGCAACGCTTGGCCGTGAGTTACGCGGTGGCGGGGCATAAAGCGATCGGCAGGGACGCCCAGCAGTTGTAACGGGAGAACACGATTTACGGCGTCCAGTGAGGCAGGAGCAAGGGAGCGGTCGGCAAACCAAAAGGCCGACTCGGCAGAACCGGTGCGGCGCGATGCCAAGGAAAGCAGTTGATCGAGAAAAAGAGCGGCATCTTCATAGGTGGCCGGTGCTTCCGGTGCAAAGAAATCCTTCGGAGGAACACTTGCGGGCTGGCGAACGGAGAGCGCTTCAATGTAACCGGCGCAAGGATGACTCCAAAGCACATCGCGATAGCGCGACGTCGGCGGGAGCGGTTGGATGCCGGCGGTGCGCGCCAGCAGTGCCGCTAACTGAGCACGCGTTACCGGCGCTTCCAGGGGATAAGCATAGTCGATGATCCCACGGGAGATGCCGTGGGTGGCCAGTTCTTCGGCGACGGCCGTCGCATCCGGTGGTGGGGAAGCGGGAAGCGAAGCACCATGGGCCGTGTAGGGGAAAAGGGCCAGGAGGCACAGGCCGGCAAGCAAGATGGGGCGCCAACATCGAGGGGGACGTTTCCGGTTGATCATGCGATATATCTCACCTTTTGATAGTTTTCAACAAGCAATGCTGCTTTTGATTAAGCATTCTGCTGTTTGCGAAATTATCCTGCAAAAAAAGAGCGTAGCGTGGTGCTCTCATTACACCATGCTACGCTCGTATACCATCTTAGGGCTGGGAACGCTCTTTGATCCATTCATAAGTACGGTGATAGAGTCCGTTGATATGATCGCCGCCGCTAAAGGAGGCTTGCAACAAACTTTTGGTTCCTAAGTAAAAAGCATAGGCCATGTCGCGGGAAGGTGAGGCTACCAGTTGATTGCGGTAACGGGGACCGAATTCGTCATTGTGACGAAGGATATGCTCATCACCTTCGATTTCAATACCTAAGCCGAGGGATTTGGCTTGCTGGTAGGCATTTTGCAGGCGCTGTATGGGGAATTGGGGATCAAAGTAGTAATTGGGCTGCAGATAAGCCTGATCAAAACCAAGTTCGCGCCACTTGGTCAGCCCGGGCGCATCATAATAGGGGATCCAGTAAAAAAGCAAATCTTGTTCATGAAGATCATCAGCGACAGTGCGAATCAGCCGTTGATCTTCTTCGCGGTGCGCATCTTCCCACTGCCAGTAGTAGCCGATATGTTGGAGATGGGACCAGGCAGCTTGTTGCCAGCGCTTGTTAAGTTCAGCGGTAAACTCCCGGATGCTTTGCAGGCGATCGGCTTCGGTCGGCCAGTCGCCCAGTTGCGGGTTCGGATAGGGGATGGTAAGTACAACGGGCAAAGGTTTTTGCGGAAAGTCCGGTGTATGGGCCCGATGCCAGGCTACGGCAGCATCGAGGGCTGCCAATTGGCGATCGACCGTATCGGCATAGTCTGTCCAAGCCGCTTTGCCGGCTTCGGCAGTCGACGGAAAGGGCAGGAGGAGAATCCCGTCAAACAAGCGGCCTTCATAGCTGCCGGGCTTGATTTTATGGGCGAGCATCGGCAGAAAATCTTCGGTCGACCAGGTGCCGTCACTGCGTTGATGATCGCTATAGACGAGTAACAGGTTGGCAATCGGCTGGCGTTGCACTGCTGACGGTGAATTGGACGATGGGTTACTGCTAGTGGTGCTTTGGTTGCTGGCGACAACTGTGCCTGTTATCGGCGGTGCCGGGATAAACGCCGGTGATGACCGGGGAGCTTCTGCCGGGAGTGCCGGGGGGCCTTCAATGCGTAACCAGCGGGCAAAGACCCAGACATCAACGGGAAAGGAAACACGGACATAACGGGCGGAGACGGTAGGAAAGGTTAACCGGAAGGTGCGCTCGATCGCTTGTGTACCTTGCTGAACAGCCGGTGCCGCTACCACTTTGCCGGCGCGCGACCACAGCAGTCCGTCTTGGGAAAAGTCAACTTGCATTTCCTTGGGCAAATTGATGGCTGAAGATGTTTCTTGCTGAAACTGCATCGAGACGCTGCTGATCGGTTGCAATTTGCCCAGATCGGCCGTCACCGTGCGACCTTGCATACGGTAAAAGCCGGTCCACTTGGCCGAGTAGGACGTGAGTCCGTCCTGCGGTCCGGGGTAGCTGGCTTTTTCGATTTTGCGAAAGGCCGGATCGAGCGGGCCGGTTGTGGCAATTACCGATTGTTGAGGAAAGTAGGTTGGTCCGTAGGGACGGTAGGTTGGTGCCGATGAGGGCGCTGCTATCGCAGGATTCGATCGCACGGGAACTGTCCAGGTGCGCGGGCCGACGTTGACTGTGACTTGCGCAGATTCGACCGGCAAGGTGGCCACGTATTGTCCGTTTTGCAGCCAGCCGGCACGGTCGTTGTCAATGCCATAGCTAACGCCATAGGTGGCCATTGCAAAGTGCCCTTCCGGAGCAGCGCTTTGCAATGCTAACTGTTGGGGCTTCGGGGAACTTCCATCCAATTCGGTAGGCTGCAGTTGGAGCGGTGCTTGAAGATCGCCTTCCAGCAAGGCCAACAGACGATGGGCGATGACGGTGGCTTGGCCCCGCGTCAGCGGTTGCTCCGGATCAAAGCGTTCGATGCCGTTACCCATCAATTGGAACTGAGCAACGCGATCGACGGCGGCCAGCGCATAGGGGGCGATGGCGGAACGATCGGACCATGGGGACGGCGCTGTTGAACCGGTCTTGCGCGTAGTCAAAGCAAGCAAGCGATCGAGCATCAGCGCACCATCCTGGCGGCTTACCGGTGCTTCCGGTGCAAAGACATCGGGCTGTTGGCCGCGGATCAGTTGCCGCACCGATAAGGCTTCGATGTAACCGGCCAGCGGGTGATCGCTAGCGACATCACGGTAGCGCGGCACCGCCGGTGTCAGCGGTTGGATACCGGTAGTGCGGGCCAGCATCGTGGCCCACTGGGCCCGTGTAACCGGTGCTTCCGGTTGAAACGTTGTCGCCGTTACGCCGCGAACGATCCCGCGGGCGAAGAGATCATCGACGGCTGTTGCCGCATAATGGCCCGAAAGATCGGTAAAGGCCGAACCGGCTTGAGCGGCGCAAGGCGATGAAAGGGAAAGCAATGAGGCCAGGAAGGCAGCTTGAAACAGGTGCCGTGAACGATTGAACATGCATCTCACCTTTTGATCAATTGTCAACAGCCAAAGGCTGTTCCTGATCAATTCGTCTGTTGGGGGAATTATCCTGCCCGCTAGGGGTGGGAATAAAAAACAACAGCCCATAAGTAATATGTTAAGTGAACCAAATAAAAAAAATTGATCCATACTTTTGTAATATCGCATCTTAGGTATTGCAAGTGATGACTTTCGCATGTATAGTTGATGTGTAACATCAACAAACCCTGTAACTCCGTTGCACAGAGAATCAATCGTAAACATTGGGAGTACGGGTAAGAGGCTTGACGGAATGCATCAAGGGGGATGAACAGAAATGAAATTGTTCAAGGTGCCGGAACCAACGATTATGCGCTTATCACTTTATTCACGGGTACTGGAGCAGATGGAGGAGCGAGGGATTCCCGTGATCTCCTCAGTAGAGCTCGGCGACGCAGTCGGCATTAATTCAGGAGTTGTTCGTAAAGATCTGTCGATGTTTGGCGAATTTGGTGTTCGCGGTGTTGGTTATAACGTCCGTGAGTTACGTGATAATATTCGCCGCTTATTAGGACAAGATCGCACGTGGCCCATCGTGGTCATTGGTGCCGGTCAACTTGGGTCGGCTCTGGCCGCTTATCCCGGCTTTCGCCAACGTGGTTTCGATATTACTGCGCTGGTCGATGTTGATGCAGCCAAGATCGGGACCGATGTCCAAGGCATTCCCGTGCTGTCTTGGGATGAAGCAACCAACATGATTCAAGAAAAAGAAATAAAGATGGCCATTCTTGCCGTTCCTGCTGAGGACGTGCAGGCAACGGCACAGAAACTGGTCGACCTGGGCATTGAAGCAATTTTGAACTTTTCACCGGTCATTCTTAAGTTGGCTTCCGTACAAGTGCAAAATGTGGACTTGACGGTGTTTTTTTGATTTGTTGCGTTTTACGCAGAATTTAGCGAGTTTCAGCGGCATGCGCGCCAATATGGGCTTGCCCGTTCAAGATTCGGTTGTGCGTTAACCAATCAACATAGGATAGCTTGATGAAGTTCTTTTCGATAAAATAGAAAACAAAGGCTGGGTTTCTTGTCTTACAGGAAACCTAGCCTTTGCTTTTTTGCAGAAGTGCTAGGGATTTGTCGCAGGATAGCGAATTAAATACTATTGGGGGTAAAGCCCGGTGAGTATGAAAAAAGAACTGCGCCAGCAGATGCTGGAGCGACGAGAGCAAATGCCGGCCCATGATGTAGCCCATAAAAGTGAAGCGATCTACCGGCGACTGGTGGAACTTCCTGCTTTTCAAGAAGCAAAGTCCGTGATGATTTATGTAGATTTTCGCGGCGAAGTGATGACGGGAGCTTTGATTGCCCGGGCACTTAAGGACAATAAACAAGTGGCCGTGCCCTTTTGCCGACCTGGCAACCTCCTTTGGGCCGTGACGATCGACCGTTTTCCTGACGATCTGGCGCCGGGGCGATGGGGGATTTTAGAGCCGAGAGCAGAGCGGCAAGTACCGATTGCGCCGGCGTTGCTTGATCTGGTAATTGTGCCCGCCTTAGCCTTGGACCGGCAAGGGTACCGCCTTGGTTATGGCGCCGGGTATTATGATCGCTTTTTACCGGCACTACGCCAAGATGCCTGGACGATCGCCCTGGCCTACCAATGGCAAATCGTCGATCACGTGCCCTGTGACGGGCACGATGTGCCACTCAAGGCGATCGTCACGGAGCAACAATTATTTCTCCATACACAGGAAAAAAAGGGGCGGATCAGCCGTGAACTGTAATTGTGGCGGAACAGCAGAATCAACCAAAGATGCAGCCCTGGCGACGATGCTGGCCGAGTACCGGGAAAAGCCCGGCGCTTTGATTCCGGTGTTACAGGGAGCACAAGCGATCTATGGTTACTTACCGGAGACGGTGCTGGCGCAAATCGCGGCGGCGCTGCATTTGCCGCTGAGCCATGTCTTTGGTGTGGTCACCTTTTATACACAGTTTCATTTGCAGCCGCGGGGGCGGCATATCATCCGTGTTTGTCTCGGCACGGCTTGCCACGTACGGGGCGGCGCTGCGATCTTTACGGCGCTGCAACAGCACTTGGATGTGAACGATGGCGAGACAACGGAGGATCAACGCTTCACCTTGGAATCGGTCGCTTGCATCGGCGCTTGCGGGTTGGCGCCGGTGATTACGATCAATGACGATACCTTTGGCCGCTTGACGCCGGAGCAGTTGCCGGAGATTTTGGCGCGCTATGCATAACGTGGAGGGAAGAGCATGGGAGAGATAACCAAAGGAACTGTTCAGGAGCAGGCACGACGGATCTTTATCTGCGCCGGCAGTGGTTGTATTTCTTCAGGCAGCCGCCAGGTCGCCGACAAGCTGCAGCAGGCGCTTGATGAAGCCGGCCTGAACCAAACGGTACCAATCACCATGACGGGCTGTCATGGTTTTTGCGAGCAAGGCCCGATCGTCGTGATCGCGCCCGATGACGTTTTTTACTGTCGGGTGCAGCCGGAGGATGCTGTGACCCTGGTGGAGCAGCACTTGGTACAGGGCCAACTGGTGGAATCGCTGCTGTACCGAGACAGCCAGACCGGTGAGCGAGCCAAAAGCGCCCATGATATCGGCTTTTATGCCAAGCAGCAACGGATTGTGCTGCGTAATTGCGGCACTATCGATCCGGAGCAGATCGATGACTACCTGGCCCGTGAGGGCTATCAAGGCTTGGCCCGGGCGTTGACGATGACGCCGGAGGCGGTCATCGAGGAAGTCAAACGTTCCGGGCTGCGCGGGCGCGGCGGTGCTGGTTTTCCCACAGGCCTCAAATGGTCCTTTGCTGCCGGGGCGCCCGGTGAGAAAAAATATCTTGTCTGTAACGGCGATGAAGGTGATCCCGGTGCTTTTATGGACCGCTCGCTGCTGGAAGGCGATCCCCACAGCGTGATCGAGGGCATGGTGATTGCGGCCTATGCTATCGGCGCTCAAGCCGGCTATGCGTATATCCGAGCCGAGTATCCCTTAGCGATTCAGCGGATGCAGATCGCCATTGATCAAGCCCGTGCCCGGGGCTATCTGGGGGAATCGGTCATGGGTACCGATTTCGCTTTTGATCTGCAGATCAAAGCCGGTGCCGGTGCTTTTGTCTGCGGTGAGGAGACAGCGCTTTTGGCATCGATCGAAGGTGAACGGGGCATGCCGCGGGTGCGCCCGCCATACCCGGCGATCAAAGGACTTTGGGGTTATCCGACGAACATCAATAACGTTGAAACCTTTGGCAGTGTACCTTATATCTTGCGGGCCGGCGCTGATGCCTATGCAGCCGTAGGTACGGAAAAATCCAAGGGAACCAAAGTGTTTGCCCTGACCGGTAAGGTCAAGAATACAGGCCTCGTGGAAGTACCCATGGGCTTGTCGCTGCGCGAGATCGTTTTTGGCATTGGCGAAGGTATCCAGCAGGATCGGCCCTTTAAGGCGGTGCAGATTGGCGGCCCTTCCGGCGGTTGTTTGCCGGCGGCGCTGCTCGATGTGCCGGTTGATTATGATTCGTTGATCGCCGCCGGTGCGATGATGGGTTCCGGCGGGCTGGTGGTGCTTGATGATACTACTTGTATGGTCGACTTAGCGCGCTTTTTCTTGAGCTTTACCCAGCGAGAGTCTTGCGGCAAATGTACGCCCTGCCGCGAAGGCACGAAGCGGATGCTGGAGATCTTGGAGCGGATCACCCAGGGCGAAGGTTCGATGGACGATATCATCGCGCTGGAACGATTGGCCGGTGTGATCAAATCTACATCGCTTTGCGGCTTAGGACAGACGGCGCCCAACCCGGTACTGACGACGTTACGTTATTTTCGCGAAGAATATGAAGCCCATATCCTGGAAGAACGCTGCCCTGCTGGTGTTTGCAAGGCCCTGACCAAATTCGCCATCGTACCGGATAAGTGTGTTGGCTGCACCGCTTGCGCTCGTGTTTGCCCGATACACTGCATCAGCGGTGCGCCGAAAAAAGTGCACACCATTGACCGTTCACGCTGCATTGGCTGCGGTCAATGTGCAGGCAAATGCCGTTTCGCGGCGGTTGTGCGTGCTTGAGCGCGCGCGGTGCCTGCTATCTGGAAAGCGATCCTGCGAGCCGAGGAGGATTTGAACGATATGGAACAGGTGACGCTGACGATCGATGGGCAAGCGGTGACGGTGGCAGCAGGAACGACGGTGCTCGCTGCGGCCCGTTCTCTGGGCATCCATGTGCCGACCCTTTGTCACGATCCGGACTTAACCAGTGAAGGCTCCTGTCGTCTTTGTGTGGTTCATGTGGCCGGTGCCCGCACCCTAATGCCGGCTTGTGTTACGGCTGTTATGCCGGGGATGGTGGTGCAAACGGCAGCGCCGGAAGTTGTTGAAGCGCGGCGGACGATCATCGAATTGCTGCTGGCCAATCATCCTAATGACTGTTTGACCTGTGAACGGGCCGGTACTTGTGCCCTGCAAGAAGCGGCGTACGCTTATGGCGTACGGTTTCCCGAGGCCGGATCGCCCTTGGCCGGTGAAAAGCATCAATGGCCGCCGGACGAAAGCAACCCCATGCTCCTGCGGGATATGAACAAGTGTATCTTATGCGGCAAATGTGTGCGCGCTTGTGCAGAGTGGCAGCAGCGCCATGTGCTTGATTTTGGTTTTCGCGGCTTTGCCACCAAGATCGTCGCCGACATGGATCAAGATTTGATTGGCTCCTCTTGTGTGTATTGCGGTGCCTGCCTGACGGTGTGCCCCACAGGGGCACTGCTCGACCGGCGCAGTATTGGCCGGGGCCGACCGTGGGAGCGGGAGCATGTGCGCACTACTTGCGGTTATTGCGGCACGGGCTGCCAGTTTGATCTGGCCGTAGCACCGGGGCAGCAAGGGAAGCGCCAAGTGGTGGAAGTGGTGCCGACGGCGGAAGCGCCGGTCAACGGCCGTTCGCTTTGCGTCAAGGGGCGCTTTGGCACCGGTTTTATTCACCATCGTGACCGGCTGCGCCAACCGCTGATCAAAAAAGACGGTCAATGGGTCGCCGCAAGCTGGTCCGAGGCCATCGCTTTGATCGCTGATCGCTGGCAGGCGATCAAAGCCGACTACGGCAGTGACGCTTTTGGCGTGCTGGCGTCGGCGCGGGCGACCAATGAAGATAATTACGTGATTCACCGATTGGCACGGTCGGTTTTTGGCACCAATAACATTGATCATTGCGCGCGCCTGTGCCACGCGTCCAGCGTTACCGGGCTGGTGGCGTCGCTGGGGTCGGGGGCGATGACGAACCCCATCGCTGATCTGGCGGTGACGGACTTTTTCCTGGTCATCGGCTCGAATACGACGGAATCTCATCCGGTGCTGGCTTTGGCGATGCAAAAAGCGCTGAAACGCGGTGCCCAAGCGGCCGTCATCGACCCGCGGCGTATCGAACTGGCCGGTCAGGCCCAGTGGCACTTGCAACTGCGACCGGGAACTGACTTGGCGCTGCTCAATGCCATGGCCCAGGTGATCATCGCGGAAGGCAAGGTCAATGCCGATTTTGTGGCCAAGCGTACCGAAAACTATGAAGCTGTCGCGGAAGCAGTTAAGGATTGCACGCCCGAATGGGCCGAAGCGATCACCGGCGTCCCCGCCGCCATAATCCGTGAAGTGGCACTCGCTTATGCGACAGCGCCGGCCGGGGCCATCTACTACACCATGGGCGTCACGCAAAAAACTACCGGTACCCATAACGTCATGGCTATCGCTAACTTGGCGTTGCTGACCGGACAGATCGGCCGGCCCGGCACCGGAGTTAATCCGCTGCGCGGGCAAAATAACGTACAAGGTGCTTGCGATATGGGGGCGTTGCCGAATGTCTATCCTGGGTACCAACCGGTAACCGATGAAGCGGTGCGCCGCAAAATGGCCCAGGCCTGGCACGTTCCTCCGGAAAGCTTGTCCCTGCAAACCGGGTTAACCCTGGGCGAGATGCTCGATGCCGTCGATGCGGGGACGATCAAAACGCTGCTGATCATGGGCGAAAATCCGGTAGTTTCCGATCCGGACAGCGATCATGTGGTGCAAACGCTGCAAAAGGCCGATTTTGTCGTGGCCATTGATCTGTTCATGAACGAAACAACCGAATTGGCCCATGTGGTCTTACCGGCTTGCTCCTTTGCCGAAAAAACCGGCACCTTTACCAATACGGAGCGGCGGGTGCAAATGGTGCGGCAGGCCATCGAGCCGATCGGTGAAGCGCGACCGGACTGGCAGATCATCACGGAACTAGCAGCAGCGATGGGACAACCTTTTGGGTACACTGATGTAGCGCAGATCATGAAGGAGATCGCCGAGGTGACACCGAGCTACGGTGGCATCAGCCATGAGCGATTGGCAGTGACGCCGCAAGGGCTGTGCTGGCCCTGCCCGGCGCCGGATCATCCCGGTACGCCCCGACTTCATGAACAAGCCTTTACGCGCGGGCTGGGACGTTTTCACGGTGTCTCCTATCTGCCGCCGGCTGAACAGCCGGATGATGATTATCCCCTGATCTTATCAACGGGGCGGCGGCTTTTTCACTATCACACAGGCACGATGACGCGCCGCGATCCGGGGTTGGCGGCGCTGTATTCGGAAGAACACCTGGAAATGCATCCGGATGATGCTCAGGCCCTCGGGATTGGCGACGGCGATTGGGTGCAAGTGACAAGCCGTCGCGGCTCTATGGAATTGGCCCTGCGGATCACTGATGCCATTGTGCCGGGAACGGTATTTACGTCGTTCCATTTTGCTGAAGCGCTGGTTAATCGCCTGACCAACCCGGCGCGGGATACCTTGGCGCAGATTCCCGAGTTGAAGGTTTGCGCTGTGGCTGTTCAAAAGATCGCGGCGCCCGAGGGCTACCAACGGCCGGTGCATAAGCGAGTCCTGGTATAGGTGCGTTCTGGTATAGGTGGGCAATGAATTTCTTCACTCCAAAAACAGGATTTTCCGGCCCCTCTGTGTAAATAATGGTTGCAGGAGAGGAGGCATCGCTTCCATGGATAAATCGGACAATGAAATCTACCGGGAAGCTTATTCCGACAAGGGTTTTTGGCAGAAGCTGGCCCAGTACGGCAAACAAGCCGGTACCAAAGTGGTTTATGCAGCGTTGCTGTTGTATTATGTGCTCCAAGAGCCCGACGTGCCCAAATGGGCCAAGATGACCGTACTGGGTGCCTTAGGATATTTGATTTTGCCGGTCGATCTCTTTCCGGATCTCTTGCCGGTTGTGGGCTATACTGATGATTTTGCCAGTCTGATTGCCGCCTTAATTACGGTGGCCATGTATATTAACGGTTCGATTCGAGAAAAAGCGCGCGGTAAAATGCGTGATTGGTTTGGTGACGCCGCCGAGAATGATATGATCGAGGTGGAGGCCAAAATCCTCAAGTGAGGTAAGGTTGTAGGTATGAACAAACGAAATTGGTTGGTACTTGATTTTGAGTTTTCTTTGTACCAGCGCTCCTATGGGCGTCCGCGGGCGTTTTTTCCGGAGATCATTGAAGTCGGTGCGATCGTCGTTGAGGGAATCGACAGTTCCCTCGACGGCGGTTATCAAACTTTTGTCAAGCCGCGCTTTTTTCCGCGTTTGACGGAAGAGTGCAAGCAATTGACGATGATCCGGCAAGCCGATGTGGATGGCGGCGTACCTCTGGAAGTGATGCTGGAACAGTTATTGCCGATGTACTCGCCCGGCGAGACGATGATCGTCGCCTGGGGCGAAGCCGATCGTGATGTCTTACATAATGTGTGCCAACGTTACGGATTGGAGTACCCTTTCATTTGGGACGATTATGTCGATTTGTCGATGGAGCATAAGCGCTTCTATGGGCTGGAGCGACGGATCAGCTTAAAAAAAGCGGTTGATGCATTGAATCTCGATTTGCTGGGCGTTTCTCATTCGGCCTTGGATGATGCGCGCAATACGGCGCTGATTATCCAGTGTATGCTGGAAGACGGCTGGTGCTTGAAACGGGAAGCGACAACGGTGCCGGAAGCCGTCTCGGATATTTCGTAAAAGAATTTTATCTATTTCGTATAAGAATTTCATCAAGCTGTTGACTTTGAAGCTTTTTATTTGATTTTATTTTCATTGGGATGGAGCGTGTAGCATGACGCGGATTGCTGTTGAACTGGTGCCTCGCAATGAGCAAACGCTGCTGGAAGAATTGCAGGTAATACATACTCACTACCCGACCGTAAATGTAATCAACATTCCTGATTTGTTGCGTTTTGATCTGCGCAGTTGGGAAGGTTGCTGCATTGCCAAACGGTTTTTTACAAGTGCTATTCCTCACCTGCGAGCGATTGATTTTAACTTGAATGAACCGTTGCCGGTCGTGCCTTATTTACGGGCCGCTCAGATCACGGAAGTGCTTGTTCTTCAAGGTGATCCGCCGCAGGGAATGGAGCGTAAGGTCTATCCTTCCACGTCGATTGAGCTGATTCGCAAACTCAAAGAGGAAATGCCGGAACTGCGCGTCTATGGTGCGATCGATCAGTATCGCACCAGCATGCGCCAGGAGCTGAATTATATTAAGCGCAAGATTGCTGCCGGCGCCGACGGCTTTTTTACACAGCCTTTTTTCGATCTGCGTTTCATGGAGATGTACATGGATGCCTTGCAGGGGCAAGAAGTTTTCTGGGGTGTTTCGCCGGTATTAGGGGAAAAATCGGTCAACTACTGGGAAACAAAGAACAATGTGGTGTTCCCGGCGCGCTTCCAGCCGACGCTGGAATGGAATATCGGCTTTGCCCGTGAAGCACTGGCCTTAGCAGGGTCAGCGGCATCGCCGATCTACTTTATGCCGATCCGGATGGATATGCAGACCTATTTGGGTGGAGTTTTGAAGGATTAAACGGTAGGGTATTCCGGCAGTGCGCTGATGCGCCTGCCCGTTAAAATTATCTGAAAAATTGGAGGAATCGGAAAATGGATACAAAATTAAAAACGATTGATGATCTTTCGAAAGAGGAACTGCGGTCTTTGGTGGATGATCTGGCAAAGCGTTGGTTAGCTCATGACGGTGTTTGGTTCCAAGCGATCGAAGCCAAACGCGGCATGGATGAAGCGATCGAGATGGACATCAAGGCCTGGGAACGCTTTACGGTCTTGGAAGCGACGCGGATCAAAACGATGTTGAATCTACCGGAACGTTCCGGTTTACAGGGGCTGGCCCAAGCGCTGCAATTTCGCCTTTATGCCGTTTTGAACGAGCAAACCCTGGAATGGCACGGCGAAAACAAGCTTGTCTTTTCCATGGTGAACTGTCGCGTCCAAGCGGCGCGGGAGCGCAAGAAGATGGACGCTTTTCCTTGCCGTCCCGTGGGGATTGTCGAGTACAGCGGTTTTGCGCGGACCATCGATGACCGGATTCAGACGCGCTGCTTGTCTTGCCCGCCGGAGCGGGTCGATGACCAGGCGTATTGCGTATGGGAATTTACATTGGAACCGTAAGCTAACGAGTCATTGAGGCTGGCTAAAATTCGAAGCGAATGCCGGTAGGCGCCAAGGCAATGTTTTCTAGCCCGAGGTTACGCGCGATGGTATAATAAACGTGCCATTTGACGAATGATCTCGGGAAAAGAAAAGGGAGTTTTGCCTGTGCGCCCACCGGTTTTTTTGATCATTGACGGGAGCAGTTTGCTACACCGTGCTTTTTATGCATTGCCGCCGTTGAGCAATGCCGAGGGAATACCGACCAATGCTGTGTTTGGTTTTTTAAATATGCTGGAGCGGTTGCGCCAGGACTATCAGCCGGATTACCTGGCGGTGGCGCTCGATAAAAGCCGGCAAACTTTTCGGACGGCTGAATATACCGAGTATAAGGCGCAGCGGGCGGCAACGCCGGAGTTGCTCCGGCCGCAGTTTGGCCTTTTAAAAGATGCGCTGGCCTTGCTGAACGTCGCTGTGTTTGAGCTGGATGGTTATGAAGCCGATGATTTGATCGGCACGCTGGCTACGGAAGCGGCCGCTCGCGCGATCGAGGGGTTGATTGTGACCGGTGATCGCGATGCCTGGCAATTGATCGCGCCGGGAACGGAAGTGTTGTTGACGCGCAAAGGGATCAAAGAGATGGAACGTTTTGATCAAGCGGCGCTGAAAGAGAAAGTGGGCCTAGCCCCTGAACAGATCGTCGATTGGAAAGGCCTCATGGGTGATGCTTCCGACAATATTCCCGGCGTTCCCGGTGTAGGGGAAAAAACGGCACTGAAGCTGCTGGAGACCTTCGGTACGATGGAAGAGCTTTATCGCCGGCTGCCGGAGGTAAAGGGCAAGCTGCAGGAAAAACTGGCGACCCATCAGGAACAGGCCTTTCTTTCGAAGCGCTTGGCGACGATCGTCTGTGATGTACCGATGACGATTGACTGGGATGCTTGTCGCGTGCAACCGCCCGATGTGGACGGGTTGCGCCGTTTTTATCAGCAGATGGAGTTTCGCTCATTGCTGAAGACCTTGCCGCCGGCGGCGGAACTGCCAGCAGCGGCTGTCGGCAAAGATAGTGCTTGCGAGGCGGGAACGGCCGGAACAACGGGAACGAAAACGGAAACCGGTGTGCAGGGAGAGCGTCAAGGGGAAGGCGCCGTCGGCACGGTACAGGATGTTGCTGAACGTACCGATGACACTGCTCCGATCAAGCAACCGCGCTGGGCCGGGCAGGTCGTTGATACAGCGGCAGCGTTGCCCAGCATGGTGGAAGCGATCACGGCAGCGCAAAAACCGCTGGCGATTGTAGCGCACTGGTCCGGTGCGTCCCGTACCGGTCAGTTAGTGCAAGTTGGGTTGGCTTGTGGCGATCAGGCCTGGTCGGTCAATATGGGTGAGGCCTTGACGACGGATGCCTTCTGGTCGATAACAGCGCCGCTTTGGACGTCAGTGACGCTGCCTAAAGTTTTTTTTGATGCCAAGGCCTTTTACTTGCTGGCGCGCCAACAGGGGATCACGCTACAGGGCATCGGTGACGATGGGATGATCGCGGCCTATTTGCTCGATCCTGTCGCCAGTCGCTATACGCTGGCCAATGTGGTTCGTGATCAACTGGGATGGGAACTTGTCGAGGAAGCGACACTGGAAGAGATGACGCCGGCAGCGCAGGCCGCCGGTTGCCTGGGCGCGGTTATGCCTCATTTGCGCGCTGCCCTGACGGAGCGCCGCTTGCTCGATTTGTATGAAAAGGTGGAAATGCCCTTAGTGCCGCTGTTGGGTGCGATGGAAGCAACGGGCATCAAAGTGGACCCCTCTGTGCTGCAAACCATGTCTGATGAATTGGCCCAGGAATTGGCGCGCTTGCAAAGCGACATTTATGGGCTGGCCGGTGAAACCTTTAATCTTAACTCTACGCAGCAACTGGGCAAGATCTTGTTTGAGAAGTTAGGCTTGCCGGTGATCAAAAAAACCAAAACCGGTTATTCGACCGACGTGGAAGTCTTAGAGCAACTGGCTGATCGGCACCCGCTGGTGCCGTGTATGTTAGACTATCGCCAACTGATGAAGCTCAAGTCGACCTATCTCGATGGCTTGCTGCCGTTGATCGACAGCCAGGACGGGCGGATTCATACTTGCTTGAACCAAACGGTGACGGCGACGGGGCGCTTGTCGTCGACAGAACCGAACCTGCAAAATATTCCGGTTCGTTTGGAACAGGGCCGGCGAATTCGCCAAGCTTTTGTGGTGCCCGATCAAGATTGGGTGCTTCTGGCTGCTGATTATTCGCAGATTGAATTACGGATTTTGGCCCACTTGTCGGCTGATGATGCGCTGGTGGAGGCCTTTGTGGAGGAGCAAGATATTCACACCCGCACGGCCAGCGAAGTTTTCGGTGTGCCCATGGATGAAGTGGACCGGGAACTGCGCCGCCGGGCCAAGGCCGTGAACTTTGGTATTATTTACGGTATCAGCGACTTTGGCTTGAGCCGGGATATCGGCGTGACTCGCGCCGAAGCCAAGAAGTACATTCAAGGTTATTTTGCTCGCTATCCCAAGGTTAAGGGGTACTTTGACCAGGTAATCGCCGATGCCCGCCGTGACGGCTTTGTGACGACGCTGATGGGGCGCCGCCGTTATTTACCGGATTTGCTTGTCCCGAACAAAGTGCGGCAAGCTTTCGGGGAGCGTACTGCCATGAACACGCCCATTCAGGGTACTGCCGCCGATCTGATCAAAGCGGCGATGGTGGCGCTGGCCCCGCAGATCGCCCAAGCCAGTCCGGCTACACGCATGTTGCTGCAGGTCCACGATGAGTTGATCTTTGAGGTGCCCCGCGATCAAGTTGCGCAGGTGGCGCCGCTGGTCCGGCAGGTCATGGAGAAGACGGTGCCGCTACGGGTACCGGTGGTGGTCGACTTGAAAGTGGGCCGTAACTGGTATGAAATGAAGCCTTATACAGTCTGAACAGAGGAGCGATCAAGAAAGCATGCCCGAGTTGCCCGAAGTAGAAACAGTGCGCCGCTCGTTGGCGGCGCACGTGGTGGGACAGCAGATCGTGGCCGTCGATGTGCGGCGAAGCGATGTGGTAGCGGCGCCGGAGCATGGCGAGATGTTCCCCATGGCGCTGATGGAACGCACGATTGAGGGACTGGAACGGCGAGGCAAGTATTTGCTGATGGCCCTGTCCGATAACCTTTGGCTGGTTGTGCACTTACGTATGACCGGGCGTTGGGTCTTGACGGCACCGGAAACGCCGGAACCGGCCCATACCCATGTGATCTTGCGGCTTAGCGGCGGGCAGGAATTGCGTTATACCGATCCACGCCGTTTTGGCCGCTTGCGCTTGGTATCGGCCGATGGCTTGGCGTTGTGCCCGGGTTTATCGACATTGGGACCGGAACCGCTTGACCCGGCTTACCGGCCGGAGCACCTAGCGGAAGCATTGGCGCGGCGCACAACGCGGATCAAAGCATTGCTGCTCGATCAGCATGTTATCGCCGGATTGGGCAACATTTATGCCGATGAAGCCTTAGCCATGGCGGCCATCCATCCCGATCGTCCGGCGTCATCCTTGACGACGGACGAAGTAGCGTGCTTATACCAAAGCATTCAAAGGGTGCTGCAGGCAGGAATTGATGCCAAAGGCACTTCTTTTCGTGATTATGTCGACGGTGAAGGCCAAAAAGGTGCTTTTCAAGAGCAATTGTGGGTCTACGGACGGGAAGGTGAGCCTTGCCGGCGCTGCGGCGGCACGATCCTGCGGGCCAAGCGCGGCGGTCGCAGCGCCCATTTTTGCCCGTACTGTCAAGTTTAGATAAAAAGGAACGAAACGATGAGCAACCGAGTGCTGCTGCAAGCGAAAAATCTGGCCTTATCTTTTGGGGCCCGGGATATTTTTTCGCAGGTTACATTGATGATTCACGAAGGCGATAAAGCGAGTTTGGTCGGCGCCAACGGTGCCGGGAAAACCAGTTTGTTTCGCCTGTTAACCGGTCAAGAAGAGCCGACGGAAGGCGTGATCAGTTGGACCCAAGGCGTGCGTGTCGGCTATCTCCAGCAATTACGAGATGTGACGGCGGGGGAAACGGTATTTTCGACGGCCTTGCAGGAACTGGCCCATGTCTTAGCGCTACGGGAAGCGATTGAAGCACTGGAACGCTTGATGACCAGCCCGGCTGTTCACGATGATGCGGCGAAGTTAGAGCTGATTATGGAGGAATATGCCGAAAAAGTTCATCAACACGAAGAAAGCGGCGGTTACGGTGCCGAAGCGCGGGTGCGCTCGGTCTTAAAAGGACTGGGCTTCAGTGATGATGATCTGCAACTGCCGTCGGACGTGCTTAGCGGCGGCCAAAAAACACGATTGGCCATGGCCCGGCTGCTGCTTCGTCCCTACGATCTGCTGTTGCTTGATGAGCCAACGAACCATCTCGATCTGCAAGCCGTGGAATGGCTGGAAGATTATCTGCAAGGTTATAAGGGCGCTGTGCTGGTGATCTCCCATGATCGCTACTTTTTAGATAAAGTGACGCGGCGCACGCTCCATCTCGAGCATGGAACGCTGCAAGCCTATAGCGGTAATTATTCCCGGTTTCTGCAACTCCGTGAAGAGGAACTCTGGGCGAAAAAGCGTGCCTATGCCAAGGATCAAACGGAGATCGCCAAAATTGAGGAATACATTCGCCGCAACAAAGCCGGCGTCAATGCCAAGCAAGCCCGGGGCCGGGAATCACAATTGGCTCGCCGTGAACGGGTTGGGCGCCCGATGGAAGGCTTGCGACTTAAAGATCTCAAGTTTATCCCGCAGACGCCCAGTGCGGAACAGGTGATTGTAACTCATGACTTGGCGGCGGCTTATCCCGGCAAACCGCTTTTTTCCGGCTTAAATATGACGATACGCCGTGGTGAGTGTGTGGCCGTTCTCGGCAAAAACGGCACCGGCAAAACGTCACTGTTCAAGGTTTTGCTGGGCGAATTGGCGCCTCAAGCCGGTGATGTGGTGCTGGGCATACGAGTCAAGCCGGCCTACTACGCCCAGGAACAAGAGCACTTGATCGGCAGCCAGACGATTTTGGAAACGATCCGCAACATGCGGCCGATGACGGAAGAACAGGCACGGACGCTGCTGGGACGATTTATGTTCCGCGGTGATGACGTATTCAAACAAGTGGGCGTATTGAGTGGCGGGGAAAAAAGCCGCTTAGTCTTGGCGCAACTTTTTTTAACCGGTGCCAACTTGCTCTTATTGGATGAACCAACGAATAACTTAGATATTGAGGCCAAAGAAGCGCTGGAAGAAGCATTGGAAGAGTTCCCGGGAACGCTGCTGGTGATTTCCCACGATCGCTTTTTCTTGGACCGACTGGCCGATCGGGTGCTGGAACTGGAAAAGGGCACTTTTACCGAGTACTTAGGCAACTATTCCGACTACCGTGATCGTAAAGCAGAGGCGCAAGCGGTGGCCCAAGAAGCTGCTGCCGCGCAGGCAAGGAAGGAAGCCGCGAAGGCGGCAGCCGAAGCAGCGTCGCAGCCAGGAGGGGCGGAAGGGGGCGACAGCGCCGATGACGGCGCTGTGGGGTCCGGCGCCAAACCGGCCGGAGGGGCCAAGAAAAAACCGACCAACCCCTGGAAGCGTGAGCAAGCGATTGCGGCGGCCGAAGCAACGATCGCTCGCCTGGAAGAGCGGCTTCAGCAGTTGACGGAAGCACTCGCCGATGAGGAAACCTATCGTGATGGCGAACGGGCGCGCTCTTGCCAGGAAGAGTTCGCGCAAGTGCAAGATGAGCTTGCTCTTGTGTATGAAGAGTGGGAAGCGTTATTGGAAGACTAAGGCGAGCGCTTTGTTCCCCTTTGGATCTGCACGCATAGTATGGGCGTGAGATCAGGTCCGGAGGGATGACAAGTGTCGTTATGGTCGTTATGGGGTCTGGCGATAGCCTTGAGCTTGGATGGTTTTAGTGCAGGTGTAGCTTATGGCGCGAAGCGCATCCGCGTACCGCTGTCGGCGCTGCTGATTATCTGCTTTTGTTCTTCCGGCGCAATGCTGATTGCCCTGTTGTTAGGGCGCAGCCTCGCCGATTGGCTGCAAACCGATTGGCTGACGAAGGTGGGCGGCATCTTGCTGGTGACGCTGGGCATCTTTCAAATCTACCAGGCGATCAAAGCCGGTGACAACGCCGCCAAGGTCAAAGAAATCACGAAGCCGGTGATGGACGGCGGCGAGGGGCCGGTGCAGCCGGTGTGGGCCATTTCGTTACCGCCTTTTGGCTTGGTGATTCAGGTGTTGCGGGAACCGACGTCGGCTGATTTGGACGCTTCCGGTGAGATTGGCCCATGGGAAGCTTTTTTGCTAGGGCTGGCCTTAAATATCGATGCCACAGCGGCCGGCTTTGGTATGGCTTTGGCTACGAATCATGGATGGCTCTTACCGTTGGCGGTAGGCGTGATGCAACTGCTTTTTGTGACGACGGGGCTCGGGATTGGTCGTTCCTATGCAAGGCGGTGGAACCCCCTTTGGATGACCTACTTGGCGGCGGCCATCCTCTGCAGCCTAGGGTTAAGTAAAATTGTGACTTGAGTATAGAAAGAGAGGGCGAACGATTGAAAATCATCGGTTTAACCGGCGGGATTGCCAGCGGCAAAACCACAGTCGCCACGCATCTGCGGCGGTTAGGTGCACCGGTGCTTGATGCCGATGTGATTGCCCGGCAGGTCGTGGAGCCTGGTCAACAAGCTTGGCGGGAAATTCGCCAAACTTTCGGCCCAGGCGTTTTTTTGTCTGACGGCAAGCTGGATCGAGCGGCGCTGGGTGCGCTTGTGTTTGCCGATCCTACCAGCCGGCAACAGTTGAATCAAATCGTGCACCCGCAGGTGCAGGCGGTCTTTCAACGGGAGATCGAGCGGCTGCGCGCGGCGGGCCATCGCTTGGTGGTCTTGGATATTCCCTTGCTCTTAGAGACGGGCATGGACTGTATGGTTGATGAAGTATGGGTTGTCGCAGCCGATGAAGCGACGCAAGTACAGCGATTGCAACTCCGTGACAAGTTGGATGAACAAGCGGCACGGTCTCGTATCGCTGCGCAGATGAGCTTGGCCGATAAACTAAAGCGAGCCGATCAGGTGATCGACGGGCAAGCGGAACTGGAAGTCATGTTACAACAAGTGGAACAGCTCTGGAAGGAGAAGAGCCTTTGAAATGGGTAGCCTGGGGTGTATCGTGGTTACGGGTCTTTGCGGTGGCGCTGGCGTTAGCGGTGCTAGGCAATATCGTTTGGTATAGCTCGGCTGTCCAAAAAATCATCTACCCCATCGCGCATCGCCAGGAGATCATGAAATATGCGGCAGAATATCAACTCGATCCCTACCTGGTGACGGCGATTATCCGCCGGGAAAGCAAATTTTGGAGTTGGGCCGAAAGCGACCGCGGCGCGAAAGGTCTGATGCAGATCATGCCGCAAACGGGAGCGTGGATCGCGGAGCAAATGCCCTTGCCCGGCTATACGCCGGATCAGCTTTATGAGCCTGAAGTGAATATCCGGATGGGCTGCTGGTACTTGGCAAGCTTGCAGCGGGAGTTCCATGGGAATCAAGCCTTGATGATTGCCGCCTATAACGGCGGTCGCGGCAATGTGCGGCAGTGGCTGACAGAGCATCGCTGGTCCGGACGGGAGCAGACGCTCGACATGATTCCCTTTCCGGAGACACGCATTTATGTGCGGAACGTATTATACGATTACGGGATGTATCATCGCCTCTATGATTGAGCGGGCCGGTGACAAAGCGGACCGGTGCATAGGAAGAGCGGCTTCTGTCCACACTACACTTGAAGGTAGAAACAAAAAGCGGTGACAGATGCCTTGTTCACAGAATTTCTCTTGGTGTTAATGCGCACCTTAACGATTTATTTTGCTGTTTTGTTGATCATGAGGATCATGGGCAAACGGGAAATTGGCCAGCTTTCACCGATTGATCTGGTGGTGGCGATCATGATCGCCGAATTGGCAGCCATTCCGATGGAGGATATTTCAAGGCCCTTGCATCACGGCTTATTACCGATCGCCATTTTGGCTTTCGCGGAATTGGCCTTTTCGTACTTTGCCATGCGCTGGATGCCGATGCGCCGTTTTCTTGATGGTTCGCCCACATTGATCATCCGGGACGGTCAATTGCTCGATGATGAGATGCGGCGGACGCGCTACAACCTGAACGATCTGTTGGCTCAGTTACGGGAAAAAGATGTGTTTAATATTGCCGATGTGGAAGTTGCTTTACTGGAAACATCAGGGAAATTATCGGTGTTGCTTAAATCACAAAAGCGTCCGGCCACACCGGAGGATTTAAACATCCCAACGGCTTATGAAGGCTTGGTTTCACCCTTGATCATGGATGGCGTAGTGAATCACCGGGTCCTACAGATGATCGGTTTTGATGAGGCGTGGTTACGCCAAGAGTTGCTCCGGCAGGGGATCACGAAGCAGTCCGATGTTTTTTTTGCAAGCATCGATACGCAGGGGCAACTGTATGTGAGTCGACGCCAACTAAAGGGGCAAGCGCAAGTGCAGGTAGAATGAATTGTAATTCGACAAATGGTAGTCATTGACGTACTGAGGTAGATTTAGGTACAATATAACCGGATGCACTGGGCGCCTGAACCTTCCAGCTTATTTGGACGGGCAGGGAAAGGAGAGTTAAAAACCTTGGATTTGTGGGACCACCTATTTGCCCAAACGTATGACCCAATTATGGTACCGCTGCAGTTTCTCATCATTTTCTGTACCTTTTACTACTTGTTTCTTTCCTTCTTCGGCCTCTGGAAAAAGAAAGAAAAGGTAGTGGCCCCGCCAAGCAAACAGTTTGCCTTGGTTGTGGCAGCTCACAATGAGCAAGCGGTCATCGGTCCGTTGGTCGAGAATCTCAAGCAAATGGACTATCCCCGCGAACTGTATGAAATCTTTATTATCGCTGATAACTGTACCGATCAAACAGCAGCGATCGCCCGGGAAGCGGGGGCGGAAGTCTATGAGCGATTCAACCGCCAGCAACGGGGCAAAGGGTATGCGCTCGAGTGGATGTTTGAAAAAATCTTTCGCATGGAGCGCCAATTCGATGCGGTTGTCATCTTTGACGCTGACAACCTGGTAAAAGCCAACTTTCTTACGGAAATGAACAACAAGCTCATGGAAGGTCATCAAATTGTCCAGTGTTACCTTGATTCCAAGAATCCTTTTGACAACTGGGTTACGGCTACCTTCTCCATCGCTTTTTGGCATTGCAATCGCCTGTTGCAGTTAGCCCGCTATAATATTGGGTTGTCCAATATTCTCGGCGGTACTGGCATGTGTATTACAACAAAGCTACTGCGTGAATATGGCTGGGGTGCCACGTCCTTGACCGAGGACTTGGAGTTCTCCATGAAAGCCTTGATGAACGGGATTAAAACGGTCTGGGCGCACGAAGCGGTCATTTACGACGAAAAACCCCTGACCTTTATGCAGTCCTGGAACCAGCGCAAACGATGGGCTCAAGGTCACGTAGACATCTTCCTTCGTTATTTCCCCAAGCTGGTGTGGAAAGGGATCACCACCGGTGATTTCCGTATGCTTGACGGAGCGATGCATCTTTTTCAACCGCTGCTCGTCATTTTCGTGACGTTTTTTATGGTCATGTCTTATATCGAACCTTTTCATTCGAACTATACCTTGGTTTTTAATGTAATGAATGATTTGAATGTATGGAAGATCTTGTCGTACATTCAGTTAGCACAGCCGCTGATCGCGTTGATGTTGGACAAAGTCGATCGTCGTTCTTACAAGTATGTACTGCTCTATCCGATCTTCATCTATAGCTGGGTGCCGATCGTATTTCTTGGTTTCTTGCATCGCAACCGCCGGGAGTGGAGCCATACGGTGCATACTCGTGGTCTTTCCTACAACGAAGTGGTTAAGTAGCTGAGGAGAAGGCGCAAGCCTTCTCTTTTTTATGCGCTCTTAACCGAAATCACTCGAATTTTGTTGTTTATTTTTAACCTAGGTCTGTTATAATATACGAGGTTTACGAAGCAAACCGATTATAGATTGTGGAGGAATGTCCTATGCTGCCCGTGCCCAAGAAATATTTTGTTACCGCCGCTGAGGCGGAAGGCAAAAGCAAACTGACTGCCTTTGACAACGCGTTACTTAAAGCAGGCATCGGTAATGTCAACTTGCTGCGGGTGAGCAGCATCCTGCCGCCGGAAGCAGAATTTACGCCAGGAATGCAAATTCCCCCCGGGTCGCTGGTACCGACCGCTTATGGTTCGATTGTTTCTGAAATCCCCGGCGAGCGGATCGCTGCGGCTATTGCCGTTGGTATCGGTGTTGATGCTGACAGTTTTGGTGTGATCATGGAGTACACCGGCAAATGCACCAAGGAAGAAGCGGAAGCGACGATTACCCGCATGGTTGAAGAGGCCTTTGAAGTACGCGGCAAAGCGCTCAAAGAAGTCAAAGTCAATGCGGTCGATCATGTTGTCGAAAAAATCGGTTGCGCTTTTGCGGCTGCACCGCTCTGGTATTAATCGAGGGGAAAGAGGGATCAGCCCGTGTCCGGATTTTGGTATACGGAAAAACAAACGCCCAATCTTGGCTATAGCTGCAAGTTCACCAAGACGCTGCATACAGAAACGACGCCTTTTCAAGAATTGGCGATCATCGATACGGAACAATGGGGTCGTATGCTGGTCTTAGATAACATGGTTATGACGACGATCAACGATGAGTTTGTCTATCATGAAATGATCAGCCATGTGGCGCTGAATACCCATCCCAATCCCAAAAAAGTGATGATCATCGGTGGCGGTGACGGCGGTGCCATTCGTGAAGCCGTCAAGCATCCTTCGGTGGAAAAAGCCGTGCTGTGCGAAATCGACGGACGAGTCATTGAAACGTCGAAAGAGTATCTGCCCGAGATCGCTTCAGCACTGTTTGGTCATCCGAAAGTGGAAGTTCTTGTGGCTGACGGCGTGAAACATATCCAAGAAAACGCCGGCGAATACGATGTGATCATGGTCGACTCGACCGAACCGATCGGCCCGGCGGAAGGTCTTTTTGCGCTGGAGTTCTACAAAGACGTTTACCGCGCATTAAAACCCGATGGAATCATGGTGGCTCAGACGGAATCACCTTTTGTTAACGCTGACTTGATTCGTCGTGTCTTTCAGGACATCCAAAGCGTCTTCCCGGTGACTAAGCTGTACACGGCTTCGATCCCGACCTATCCGTCGGGGCTCTGGACGTTTACCATGGGTTCGAAAGTCTATGATCCGGAGCAGGCTGACTTGTCGAAAGCCCCGGACATTGAAACGCGCTACTATACACCGGCATTGCATAAAGCAGCTTTTCAACTGCCACGCTTTGTTGAAGCATTGACGAAAAAAGATTAAAAAAGTGATTGACATGCGGCGAGGGATGCGATATAATTTCCCTCGTCGGTAGGGAGCAGTGGTGTAGAGGCCTAACATGCCAGCCTGTCACGCTGGAGATCGCGGGTTCGAATCCCGTCTGCTCCGCCATCTTGCCTCGGTAGCTCAGTCGGTAGAGCAGAGGACTGAAAATCCTCGTGTCGGTGGTTCGATTCCGCCCCGAGGCACCATCTATGCGGGAATAGCTCAGCGGTAGAGCATCGCCTTGCCAAGGCGAGGGTCGCGAGTTCGAATCTCGTTTCCCGCTCCATAGCTTACTCCGTTGCCTCGTGCAACGTGAATATCGGCGGCATAGCCAAGTGGTAAGGCAGAGGTCTGCAAAACCTCTATTCCCCAGTTCGAATCTGGGTGCCGCCTCCATAACAATGTAAGCAAGTCGCTCACCGGAGCGGCTTTTCTTATCAGCCTATCAGCGATTGACCTTGATGGCTGCTTGTGTTATAATCCTCTTCGCTGGTGTCTTCACTGGCAAAATCATGCGAGTGTGATGGAATAGGTAGACATAGCAGACTTAAAATCTGCCGGTCGTAAGGCTGTGCCGGTTCGAGTCCGGCCACTCGCACCACCTTATTTGATGAAAAAAAAGCATCCCGTTAGCGGGGTGCTTTTTTTGTACTTATTATGCTTTTTTTAAATTTCAGCAGGATAGTTGCCAAAAAGCGCGAATGATCATGTTATCACAATAAAAAGAGGCTTCAATGATTCGAAAAGGAGGCAATAACGATGTCCGAATGGGCGGAAAAGGTCATCGGGATCTTTAGCAATCGGCGGGACGACATCTTGCGCATGTGGCTCGAAAGCCAACAAAAAAACGGTTACCGTGGTATGTATGAACGAATTGGGGAACGAGAACTTTACCGGCAATCTAATGATCTCTTTGAGGCAATGATAGATGCGGCAGGGCAAGTGGGCTTTGCTTCGGTACGCAAACCTGAATGGCAAGCTGTGGCTGACTTGGTGGCCGAAATTACGGCTCAGCGTACGCGCACCGGTTTTTCGGTGATGGAAACAGTTACTTACGTGTTTGCCTTAAAAACCGTGCTGATCGAAATACTGCGTCAAGAACAGCCGGACGATATTGGGTGCTTTGTTGCGGAAGTTGTGACCATCACTCATGCATTAGATGAGATGGCCCTGATCGCCACCAGTGCCTATGTGAAAACCCGGGAAGAGATCATTCTCCGGCAGCAGCAAGAGATGCTTGATTTATCGACACCGGTGATTCGGGTCTGGGATGGAATTTTAGTACTTCCGTTGATTGGTACGTTAGACAGTTCCCGTTCACAAGTGATCACTGAAACGTTGTTGCAGGAAATCGTGTCGTCGAATTCGGACATCGCGATCCTCGATATCTCCGGTGTTCCCTTGGTCGATACGCTGGTAGCTCAGCACATCTTAAAGACGATGGCTGCCGCGCGGTTGATGGGAGCAGAGTGCATCATCAGCGGCATTCGCCCGGAAATCGCTCAGACGATTGTCCATCTTGGTGTCGATCTTTCGCAGATCAAAACCAAAGCGACACTGGCTGGCGCCTTGAAATGGGCCTTTGATATGCGTCAATTGACGGTTGTACATAACGCCAAGCGCTAGGAGGGAGGGCAGTGGAACGGATTCCGATTCTGAAAATCGGTGATCTTTTGCTGGTCACGATTCAACTGGACATGCATGACCAACTGGTCATGGACTTGCAAAAAGATATTACCAACATGGTGCGAACGACGGAAGCCAAAGGTGTTATTCTCGATATTTCCGGACTGGATATGGTGGATTCCTTTATCGGGCGGATGTTAGGCACGATTGCGGCCATGACAGCGGTGATGGATGCCCATACCTTCGTTGTTGGTATGCAGCCGGCGGTAGCGATCACCATTGTGGAGTTAGGATTGCCCCTGGGTGGTGTTCATACAGCCTTGAACGTGGAAAAGGCCATAGAACGCTTGCGGGCATGGGGAAAAATTGAGGCTGAGTCGGACGATGAGGCCCATGAAGGTGATTGATATCGTACCGGTTGCAGTGGAAGAAGATCTTGTCAGGGTGCGCCAGAAGGTGCGTCAATGGGCGGCAACGTATGCACTTAGCACCTTAAAAACGGTCAAAATGCAGACGGCGGCGAGCGAACTGGCCCGGAATATCCTGGTCTATGCAGGCACAGGGACCGTATTTTTTTCGGCCATCGATGGTCCGCGGCGTGAATTCCAGATCATTTTTGAAGATCAGGGGCCTGGTATTGCTGATATTGAACAGGCATTGCAAGACGGCTATACCACTGGCTCCGGTATGGGTATAGGTTTGCCGGGAACGAAGCGCTTAGTTGATCATTTTGAGATTGTGTCGGCACCAGGGCAAGGCACACGGGTGATCATTGCCATGCGGATATAAATGACCGGCGGGATCGAGGTGAGGAATGGTGAATGTGAACCTCCGGCAAAGGAAATATCTGCTTGACGATGCAAGTCAGATTGGTGAAGTGCGGCGGGCCATTAGTGAGTTAGCCCGTTTGATGGACTATTCTGCTTTGGAGATCGAAGGAGCTTCCATTGTCGTAACGGAGATGGCTACGAACCTTCTGAAGCATACCCGTTCAGGAGGGGAGATTTTAATGCGCCCTGTTATCAATGGGGGACAGCAGGAGATCGAATTGTTGGGTATTGACAAAGGGCCAGGTATTGCTTGTGTTGAACAAGCAGTACAGGATGGTTTTTCCACGGCAGGCAGTCCAGGAACGGGACTTGGGGCGATTCATCGACTGTCACAGGTGATGGATATTTACTCACAGTCGCAAAAAGGAACCATCATTCAAGCAAAAGTTTTGCATCGACAACAAGAACGGCTCGACCAGGACAAGTTCGATTACGGTGTTGTGCATTTACCGAAGCCTGGAGAAACGGAATGCGGTGATGGGTGGTTGCTTCATCAGGATTACCGGGGAATCACCGTGAGTGTCGTCGACGGCCTCGGTCATGGGGCAATGGCGGCGGAGGCCGCGCAGCAAGCGTTAGCTGTTGCAGCAACGATGCCGGAGGCATCGCCGCTGGCGACGGTGCAAGCCATGCATGAAGCACTGCGTAATTCCCGCGGCGCGGCAGTGGCGGTAGCATCCATTGATCTGGAGCGAGCAATCGTTACTTATTGTGGAGTTGGTAACATTATCGGCAGGGTGGTGAGCGCCGAGAAAGAGTGGGGGTGCCTTTCTCACGAGGGTATCGTCGGCCTCAATGTCCGTAAATGGGCGGAGAATACCTATCCTTGGACGGAGGGGGCACGGCTCGTGATGGCTTCCGACGGGATGCGTTATCCTTGGGATTGGAATGGGTATCCCGGGTTGCAGCGTCACGCTTGTTCAACGCAGGCCGCAGTTCTTTATCGTGATTATTGCCGGCATACCGATGATGTCACCGTCGTGATTGTTCAGCAGAACTAGGAGGTGTGCGCGATGCTAATCCTTCAAATGGAGCTGAACAATGAACAAGATATTGTAACGATACGCCAGTATGCGCGCATGCTGGGCGAGAGAGTTGGCTTTTCGGAAAATGATCGAACACGATGGATTAGTGCGATTTCCGATATTGTCCGCTTGGCGATGACTGCCAGTAACGGTGATATCGTCTTTTCAATCACGGAACAGGGGAGACAGCAGTACCTGGAGGCCGTGATTAGCTTTCAAGCCATGACCTATATGGGTGATGGTTCTTTTAGAGATACCAATCCGGTGCGGTATGAGCGACTTGTTGATATCTACCAAGTAAAGCAAAATGGATATAATCGACAGAGCATTACCTTGGCCAAGCGCATCGCGCCCACGGCCAGGGGGATTACCGCCGATATGATTTTAAGCTGGCAAACCAGTTTGCGGATGGAAAAACCGCGGTCGGCGCTGGATGAATTAAAGCAGCAAAACCATGAGATGGCCGAAGCGATGGAGCTTTTGCAGCAACGGGAATGGGAACTTAAAGAAAAAAACAATGAGCTTTCACTGCGTAATGCCGAACTGCAGCGGGCGATGCAATTAGCGAATGCGGCCAGCCGGGCGAAAAGCGAGTTTTTGGCGACAATGAGCCATGAGTTGCGCACGCCGATGAACGGCATCATTGGCATGGCGGAATTGATCATGATGACAGCGCTGGAACAAGAACAAAAGGATTGGTCCGATACCTTGCTGAAGTCCGCTTATGATCTGCTCCAAATCATCAATCAAATTCTGGACTTTTCAGAGCTGGATGCCGGTAGGCTGAACTTAGAATGTGTGAAATTCGATCTGTCTGAACGGCTCGCCTCTTGTTGCCAACCGTTGAATGAAGAGGCGTGCCGTAAAGGCATCGATTTTGTCATCGATAATCAGTTGGAAGCGATTCGGATGATCTACGGTGATCCCGTGCGCTTGCATCAAGTCTTGATCAATCTGATTGGCAATGCCATCAAATTTACGGAAAAAGGCACTATCGTCGTCACGGTGCAATCTCCGCAAAAGGGCATCCTGCTTTTTTCCATCCGTGATACCGGGATTGGGGTGGCCGCTGACGTTAAGCACAAATTATTTCAACCATTCAGCCAAGTCGATAGTTCGATGACCCGCCGTTATGGCGGCACAGGGTTAGGCCTGGCCATCTCACGGTGCTTAGTTGAACTGATGGGTGGCGAAATCGGTATGAACAGTCAAGAAGGACAAGGGTCTACTTTTTGGTTTTCGATTCCTTTAATCCTCCCCGATGGGGGTTAAAGCGATTAATGCATTTTTTGTAAGCATCCTGTAACAGGGTGCTTTTTTTTATACATTGAGCGCGGGCGTTGGGGAAGAATAAGCAGGACCGTAAGCAATTTTGCTGCTGATTGGGGAGGTGTTGGCATGTTAACCTCACTGCGTCTACTGCATTTCAAATGTTTTGCCGATCAAACTTGGAAGCTGGCTCCGTTGACGTTGCTTTGCGGCCGCAATGGCATGGGCAAATCATCGGTGATTCAATCGCTGCTGCTCTTGCGCCAGTCGGCGATGAAAAAGATGCTGGAAGTTCAAGGATTGCTTTTGAACGGGGACTTGGTGGCACTTGGAGCGGGCCAGGACGTGCTTTATCAGTGGGCCACCATCGAAGAGATTGGTATGAATCTGGAGACGGAAGAAGGCCACCAAGCACGTTGGCGTTTTGGTTATGAGCCGGACGGTGATGTGCTGCCGGTACAAACGGTCAATGATGATTTGCGGATCTATCGGCAAAGCCTTTTTGGCGATCACTGTCATTATCTGATGGCCGAGCGGATGGGGCCGCGCACTTCCTTTGATATCTCGAATACGCAAGTGCGCAAACATCGTCAGATTGGTACGCAAGGCGAATATGCGGCCCATTACCTGGCCGCCTTTGGTGAGGAACCGATTGTCAATCAAAAATTAGCCCATCCTGCAGCGGTTTCCCTGCAATTGATCGATCAACTCAACGCGTGGTTGGCCATGGTCAGCGCCGGTGCTCGGATCAATGTCAGTGAGCACCAAGAACTGGATCTGGTGAGTTTGCGCTATCGTTTTGCCGAAGGTGGCGATCTGACTCAGCCTTTTCGTGCCTGCAATGTCGGCTTTGGCCTCAGTTATACGTTGCCTGTGCTGTTAGTGCTGTTGATCACCGGCCCTGACGGTTTGCTGCTCTTAGAGAACCCGGAAGCGCACCTCCATCCGTCCGGACAGTTTCAAATGGGGCAACTGCTGGCGATGGCAGCGGCTTGCGGTGTCCAGGTGATCGTGGAAACCCACAGTGATCATGTTTTAAACGGCATTCGTTTGGCCGTTCGCCGGCGGGTGTTGGCACCGGAACAAACGGCGATTCACTATTTTGAGAAGCATCAGATGACCCATCAGGTGCTCTCGCCGCGCATCGATCGTCAAGGACGCCTCGATGTCTGGCCCGACGGTTTTTTTGACCAGTGGGAAAAAAGTTTAGATGCCTTGCTGGACTTGCCCAGTGAAGGAGGCCCCCATGGAACTGTTTTTCAATGATCTGTCGGCGACTTATATGGGTGTGGCTGAAGGGCCTGAAGAGCCTGTTGAACTTGCAGGCCGAGAAGTCATGGATCAGATGCTTGATGTTTGCCGGGCTGCGATCGCTCAAGGGGCTGAGCGGGTATTGCGCACACGGGAAAGCTTGTTTGCGCTGGAGATTATGCCGGGCTATTCCTTGGTGCGGTGGCTTAATGATGCTCACGTGGAGAAGGAAAAAAAGCAGTTGTTTAAAGCGCTCATCGGCAAAGGTACTTTTCTACAGGCTCTTGACCATGATCAGGGATGTGTGGAATTCAACTTCGACGGGCAGGAAGCGCTGGCCCTGGGGGCGGCCTACCTGTTTGGCGGGTTAGCGGTGAGCCTGCCTGCTCATGAACGCTGGCATATGCACGAAGTGCTTTTGAAGATGATGGCGCTGCGCGACGATGAGGAGTTGGAAGAAGAAGAGGTCCTGGTTCCTCATGCTACTTCGCTTGCCCATTTGCAGGAGCATCGGCAATGGATGGAGAAAGAACGCAAGCCCTTAATTACATCCGGCGAAGAACTGTGGCAGCGGCGCAAAGCCTTGTTTCCGGCGTTGCGCTTTTGTCCCCGCGTGCAAGACCAATTGGCTGCTTGTGATCCGGCAGTGCTGCAACCCATCTATAAGCGGCT
Source organism: Heliophilum fasciatum (assembly GCF_004341395.1). Classification (GTDB taxonomy): domain Bacteria; phylum Bacillota; class Desulfitobacteriia; order Heliobacteriales; family Heliobacteriaceae; genus Heliophilum; species Heliophilum fasciatum. The sequence continues at coordinate 44,269 of NZ_SLXT01000001.1, read as the reverse complement.
CGATGCGCTGAACCAGGCTTTTCAAAACGCTGCGGAAAGGGATACCGCATCGGCCTTGCCGCTGACCTTGATTGGCAGTAAAGTGACACCGGAAACTGCGGAAACGTTGCAGCGCTATGAGCAGGAGCATACTTTTCTTGATCCGGACGGCGAATGGCGGCTTTTTTCCTGGCATGTACGGTTGACGCCGGGAAAATGGCGCATCTTTTTTGCTGACGATCCTGAGCGTCAAGGGGCGATCATCGGCCATATCGGTGAAAAATTGCCGACAGTGCGCTATCCTAAGTAATCTTGCATTGGCGTTCTTTTATTGCCGGTACATTAAAAGGACCTGCTTTTCCTGGCGGAAAACAGGTCCTTGATCTTGGCGTTGGCACAATATTGAGTTCCTTGTTAGAATAAAGCCAGTGACGGCCCCCAAGGAGAAGGATAGGTGAAAGTAGTGGTATCTTCCGTTGATCTTGTGGTTAAGGCAGGACAGTTGCTCCTGTCGGCAGGCGCGGAAATCTATCGGGTGGAAGAGACGATCCTGCGCATGGGGCAGGCGGTGGGGTTAAAAGACATTAACGCCTACTGTACGCCGACCGGTATGATTTTCAGTTACTACGATGAAAATGGCAAATCATGGACTGTGGTACGGCGGATTACTCGGCGCGCCTTTAATGTCAAGCATATCGCTGGGATCAATCAGCTTTCACGGCAGTTTGCTGCCGGTGATATTACGGTACAGGAAGCGATAGAAAAACTCCGGCGTTTGGAAGAACAGCCGCGGCAGTATGTGCTGGCTGCCAATATCGGCGCGGTGGCATCAAGTACGGCGCTGCTTTCTTTGCTCAATGGCGGCAACGGGCTGGACCTTTTGGCCGCTTTTGTTGTAGGGGTCCTTGTCTTTGGTGTGATCGGTCAGTTGCCGGTCGTTGCGCAAGTCCCTTTCTTTCGTGAACTGGTCATCGGCTCCGTAAGTGCTGCCCTGGCGATTGCCGGTCAATCGTTGATGCCTTATCATGCGGCGCCGGTGATCACCGGGGTAGTGCTGGTAGCTCTGCCCGGTGCCAACTTAACCAATTCGATTCGTGACATTGTTGCTGGCGATTTGATCGCCGGTGCAACCCGCGCCTTAGAGTCCGTGGCGCTCTCAGGTGCACTTTTTGGCGGTGTGGGCGCCGTACTGGCCTTGACCGGGTACCTACATACGTTGCCGGAATGGACAGGTGCAGGCACCGGTAACGGTGCGCTCGATGTGGCGCTGGCATTCTTTGCCGGGGCACTCTTTAACTTGCATCAGCAAGGGCCGCCGTCTTCGATTGCTGCTGCCGGTTGTGCGGCCTTACTGGCCCGTACCGTTCACTTTTCAGCGATCTCCAACGGTGCACCGGTTGCCCTGGCCCTTTTTTTAGGGGCTATGACAGCGGCGGCCGCCAGTGAGTGGCTGGCGCGCTGGTTGCGGTTACCAGTGACGGCCTTTGTGATCAGTGGTTTTGTTCCCTTGCTACCGGGCCTGTGGTTTTACCATGCCTTGCTGGCCGTAGCCGTCGGTGACTTAGGCGACGGTTTTCGCTCGATCTTTCAAGGCGCAATCGGTGTGATCACGATTGGCTCCGGTGTCGCTGTGGTTACATCGGTCGTACGTTATCTGAAGACCCGGCCCTAGTCCAGGTTATTTTTCTTCAATGGTGATATTTTCGATGATTACATTTTCTGTTGGTTTACTGGATTCACCGGTCGGTCCGGCTTGTACCGGTGTATCGGAGATCTTTAATACTGTATCCATACCTTCGGTGACTTGGCCAAAGACGGTATAATTGGGCGTTTTATTCAGGTTTCGGGCATTGTCGCCGTTGCAGATAAAGAACTGGCTGCCATTCGTGTTCGGGCCGCGATTGGCCATGGCGACGACGCCGGGCGCATAAGCGATTTTGGGCGGCAATTCATCTTTAAATGTGTAACCGGGGCCACCGGTGCCGTTGCCTAAGGGGTCACCCGTTTGAATCATGAAATTTTTCATGATGCGATGAAAGCGAATGCCGTTGAAAAAGCCGTCGCGGGCCAGGAAGACAAAGTTATTGACGGTCGTAGGCGCTTCGGCGGCCAAGAGCTTGATGGTAAAGTTGCCTTTATTGGTTTGCACATAAGCCGTATAGCTTTTGGCGGGATCGATCGTCATGGCCGGTGCGGACGTATATTTGTTGTTGCGCGAGGCCGTATCATTGGGGGAAGCCGTATTCGGTGCGGGGGTGTTCTTCGGGGCGGCAGGGGCCGGAGCCGGAGCCTCCGGTGCCGGCGTATTGGGGGTAGACGAGCCGCAGCCGGTCAGGATCGAACCGGTGAGCATGGCCGCCATCAGTGAAGCGATTGCTTTTCGTTTCATCGTGTCTGAATCCTTTCTTCTATTAGCATTTGGACAACAGTTACAGTATACCCATGTAAACGATTGATTTCAACGCAACTGTACGGGCGGCCCATCTCGCCAAAGAAGTCCAAGGGCCTACACGTAAACTCCAATTAACCTTACATTGACATGCTAAACAAAAAAGACGATTCTCAATCTAAAGTCGAAAGAGAATCGTCTTTTTTATGTGCGCCCGGCATGGGCGCTGTCTCTAGGGTGCAAGTCCCGAACACCGAAGGTGGCAGTAGGTGTAGCTTTGATTCCAATTCAACAGGTTTGATGAGCATCGGGCATCCGGTATCGTTAGGGATTAAATAAATAACGTCCAAAGCGTCCAAGCAGCGACGACCAGCATCGCGATTCCGCAAGCTTTTTGAATATAGGGGAGCCAGCGTCGTTGCCAGCGAAAAAAACGCGTCCGAGCCAAGCGGGAAATTGTCGCAAACCAAAGTTCTTGTCCAAAAAGGATTCCTAAGATAAAAAGCATTCCTAAGTAGGGAGAAGCTGAATTCCAACTGGCGATGGCCGTTGTGCCCACACCGACCCAAAGGGTTAAGGTCAACGGATTCAGGCCGGTAAGCAGCAGGCCGTTTAAGACGGCTCGTTTGGTCGTTGAGCCGATGCGCAGCCCGCCGGGCAGTTGCGAGAACAGCGGATTCACTTCATCTTTACTGACATCGGGTAAGAACTCGCTTTCGGATAATGACGATGCATGTCCCGGTGAACGAAGCAATGAGATCCCCAGAATGATGAGTACGGCAGCGCTGGCCAACCCGAAGAGCAAGTGCACCCAGGGCAATTGAAGATAAGGAACAAGGCCAAATTGCACAAAAAGGAGATAGCAGGCATCAGCAATAATTGCGCCTGTGCCCACAGCCAGGCCAACCCAGAAACCGTGACGCATGGAATTATGCAATACTTCCATCCCTGTAGGCCCTAAGGGCATGGCCAAGGTGATACCCAGTAACAATCCGCTGAGTAAAGCTTGGAAACCTTGAAGCGGGGCCAACTGCAACGGCGGCAAGGCGTAAACCATGAGAGGTTCTCCCTTCGTGAATGTGATCGGGCAAGCATCTACTGATGATTGCTTATTATAACATAATGCCAAGGCAGCTGTTAATATGTGCCAACAAAATCTTCGCCGGGAGGGTTTTAAGAAAAAAGCAAAGAAAAAAATGGAAATAAATCATGATGATGGAAGGAAAAACCATTGTCTTAGCGAATGTATAGTAAGAGAGGGGGGAGACATGATGAATTTGCAAGGTGATATGACGGTGGTACAAGCTGCCAAAGCGACAGGATTGCAACGGTATACAATCCGCGAAGCAATTCATCGTGGAGAATTGGTCGCACGACAGCAAAAAATTGCAGGTGGTTTTATGTATATGGTTTCGGTTGAAGCATTGCGCGAGTTTGGTCGACGCCGTGGAATTACCTCTCCTATTCTTGGGTTAGAGGCGGTGGACAAGTTCCACCAAGGTGCGCCTGATAAAGAAGAGACGACAACTCCCGGTGAGTTGCGCCTCATTCCTTTGGCGCAAAGTCCCTTTCATAACACCAATCATGAGTCGGCCGGAACTGAAACTGCAAGCAGCAAGACGGAGAGCACTGCCCAACAGAAAGGTTCTCGTAAGGAAACCGTTGTACCTGGGGACACTGTGCCGGAGTTGTCCGGAGCCGCTGTGACGCAAGCGCTGAACCCGAACGTACGGGAAGATATCGACGAAGAGAATCGGTTAATAAGGGAGAACTTAAGCAAATTGGTGAGCACCATGCCGGCATGGGAAGAAAAAATGGAACAACTGCTTGAGCAGATCGTTGAGGTTCAATCAGATGTCCTTGGGTTGAAGAAAGGTGTTCATCAACACTTAAGTAAAGTGGAAGGCAGAATGGCTACCGTGCAAAACACGGTTACCGGAGAAGTTCGTTCATCGCTGGAACGGCTTCGCCATAACATCAGCGAAGAACTCGATGACGTTCATGCCGGTATGAGCGGTTGGCAGTCGGCTTCCGAAAAGATTTTAAGTCAGGTATGCGACACCTTAGAGCAGGTGGCTGCCGGACAGTCCGATACGGAGATGCGGCAGACTTTCGTCCACAAATTGGCCGTAGATAATCAAGCCACGGTAAACGAAGTCAAAAAGGTAATGCTTGATTTCAACGAATCACTCAAACAAATTGCCAGTTCCCAGGAAAAGGGGGCAGAAAAAATCGCTAAGCAAATGGATGATGTCAAAGTCAGTGTCGACGGCGTGAAGCGATCGGTCGATCGTTCCACTGAAATGATTATGAAATGGCGGCAGCGCATGCTCGTTGAACAGAATCAGCGCGGTGTACGCAATTGGTTCCAAAAGCTCTGGAACCGCAACCCGGCATATACAAAATAGGGTTTGTCCTCGAAAAAGTGAAGGGAAACAAAGAAGACGCTCGAAGGAGCGTCTTTCCCGTTTAAAATAAACGTGAAATACAGCAGGAATCGGGTGGAAGCATGCCGAAATAGATTAACAGGAAATTAACTTTTCTATTTTAGTTGTACTTGGACAAAAAGGCAAGAGGGAGGTGACTTTGTGGAACTTACTTGTACACAGCTCGACAGCATATTAACAATGTATAAACAGTTGGAAACGGAAGTTCGCGTAAAGCTTGAAGCACTGAAAGCACCACTGGAAGCAAAGTACGGTCGTCCGGTCATTCTGTTTGTGGAAAGCCGCACGAAAAAGTCCAACAGTCTGATTGAGAAAGCGCGGCGTTATGGCTGGCGTCTTAATGATGATATCGTGAACCGGATCAAAGACATAGCCGGTCTGCGTGTGATCGTCCAGCATCTGGATGATGTTGATCTTGTCGTTGGTATCATTCGCCAGCGTACCGATATGCGTGTGGTCAATGAAAAGGACTTTGTCCGAACTCCGAAGTTAAGCGGCTATCGCAGTCATCACCTGATCATCGAATATACGGTCCATACGCCGGACCAAGCGATCACGCGTTTTGCGGAAATTCAAGTGCGCACCGTAGGACAACATTTTTGGGCTGTTTTGCAACATTCGATGATGTACAAATACGGTCTTGATGTACCGCCGCACATTGCTGAAAATCTGCGGCTATTGGCGCAAGAGACGAACAATACTGATGAAAAAATGATGGCCATGCGACGTGCCGTTTCCCGTGATCTCAAAACGGACAACGCCCGTGCTTATGTATTTCATCTTGTCGATTTGCTTCGGCAACAAGGAAAGGATGCCACGAAGCACGATCCAGCCAATTATTTCACGTCCATGACAATTTTAGAGCTCAGCTTTTTATTAGGGCGTAATGGCATGGATCCACAACGCTTTCACGGTCATCGTTTGGCACGCTGTGCTTGTTGCCATACACCTGTATTGCTCCATGAAGAAGTGCAAGTACTTTCACTTGCTACGGGGTTGGTACAAGATGCCAATGAACCAGTCCGTATGTGTAATGTTTGCTTTTCTCTGGTACTTCCCTTATTGCGTCATCAATTTGCTTTGATCAACGGCAGCAATCAAGGATTGCGGGTTGCCGAGCAAGAAGAAGCTAGTTTGAACCGCAAATTGCATCAATTTTTCGTCGAAAAAGTGCAAAATCCCTTGGTCCAGCGTTTGCAGCAAGTAGCGCGGTTTCGTAATGAGCGGGTCATCGTCAATCCTGGCGTGCTGGATGTAGGTTCTGTCACCTTATTGAAAGTTGTCGTCAGTGATTTATTGACCTTACAAGTTGATTCGGACTGGGAGCCCAAATACGGTGTTTCGGAAACCTTATCAATTTACTTTAAATTCAATTATCGCATTGCCGGCAAAGTCAATCTCATCTACCGTTATCCGGAAATTGAATGGGATGAGTTCCATGAACCGGAGTTAGTTGAACAGGAATCGCTGGTGATTGCCGATACGGAATTGGAACGTGTGTTTGCGCAAATCGAGGCATTGCTTCATGAAGCACGCAATTCTTTACTGGCTTAACGGAGTCAATGTCGGAATGGAAACAGGCTTGCTTCGAAACAATCGCTTGCTTGTTCAAAAAGAACCTTGTCCAGCGTTATACTGGGCAAGGTTCTTTTTCATGGAATGCTTATTGATCCAGTGCCGCCTTGGCAGCCGCTAATGCTTGGTCATAGTCCGGCTCAGAGGTGATTTCCGGTACATACTCGGTATAGGTCACCCGATCATTGCGGTCAATGACGAAGATGGCCCGCGACAAAAGCCGTAATTCTTTGATCAATGCGCCAAAAGCACGACCGAACTCCTCATGTTTATGATCGGAAAGTGTGATCACTCGATCAACGCCGGCGGAACCACACCAGCGAGCTTGCGCGAAAGGGAGATCGCAACTGATGGTTAAAATCACAATGTCCGATCCTAAGGCAGCAGCTTCTTGATTAAAACGACGAGTTTGCATATCGCATACGGGTGTGTCTAAGGAAGGAACTACACTGATCAAGCGTACCTTGCCGGCATAGTCGGCCAGTGTTTTGATGGAGAGATCATTGGCGATGACCGTAAAAGGGGGCGCTGTTTCGCCGACTTGAACGATGGGACCAATCAGGGTCATGGGAGATCCGGCAAAGGTAGCAGCTTCAGGACGTTCGATCATGGACGGAATCCTCCTTTATCATTGAAAACTAAGGAAAATACAAGCTGATCATAGCACAACGGGACAACGGTAGAAATATTTCCTGACAATTTTCTCTCGGTGTTTGAAATCTTAATCACTGCCGCCGCTCCCGCCACCACCACCGCTGCTACCGCCACTGCTGCTACCGCCACCGCCGCTGCCACCACCGCTGCTGCCGCCGCTGCTGCTACCGCCACCACCGCTGCTGCCGCCACTGCTGCTACCACCGCTGCTGCTTTTGGCGGACTGCAGTTTCTTTTTGATTTCCGGATCATCCAGGGCGTCTTTCATGACATCTTTAATCGCTTTTTGCACTTCTTTTTCTTTCATGGCCAGGGCGAGATTTTGCTGGAACTTTTCATCACGAAGAATTTCTTGCATGATTTTTTCAAATTGGGGATCTTGGGTGGCGACCATCTTTTGAAATTCCGGATTGCGGATCAGGCGGGCGAGACGCTGTTGGTATTCATCGGTCTGAATGATGTCGATCATCATCGCTTTTTTGTCTTGATAGTCGGCTTTTTGAGTTTCCTGACTTTTTTGCGCATCTGATGATTTTTGCCCTGTGGAGCATGCTGTCATGGCCAGCAACATCCCTACGGAAACGATGATCATGCCCCAACGATATAAGCCTGTCCCCATGATGTTTGTCCCCTTTCTTGATGGTTTATTTTTTCTCTGCCAGTGCAAAGCTATACCGAGGAGGGGAAACTGTATACGCCTGTAATGGGGCTCATATACTACTTACATCGTTGGGAAAGGGGTGACCTCCTTGAAAGCCGTTTTTTCGGTAGGAGCGAGCCGCGATTTGCGAAATTTGGGGCAGCAGTTGCAGCGGGAGATGGCGCCGTTGCCAGGCGAACATTGGCACTTGGCGGTACAGATCAAGGCGACATCATTGGGGCAGCAACTGATTTGCTTGTTGGATGACGGGGAAGGGTGCGAACCAGCCGAAGAAATTGTGATGATTTTACGACAATTTCTTACACGTTTGCTCGTCGACTGGATCATGACGGAATGGCAACGATTGTTGATTGTCGAGGAATTAGCACAATACCGGGGATTCTTTGAGGGGGATGAGGAGGATGAGGCCGTTGCCCGGGCCTGCCAAGCCTTAGAACAAGGTGAGAAAACATCTAAAAATTATCTTTTTTACCGGATGGGCTACCGTCAGCAGATGATCGAGATGATTGGTGCGATCTTACAAGAGCAACACCAGGTGGATGTAGACGGTTTTTTGCGATTTCGCATGCAGGAATACCGCATGGCCATCACTGATGCGGTGTTGATGGCCGTCGATGATCTGGCGATGGAAAAAGAATATCGTGATTTCGTCGGGTTATTACAATTTTTTTTGGAAGGGCAAGATTACCGTATTCCCCAAGCCCATGTGTATCTTGACGGAACGGGCCACTTCGAATTGCTTGACCGACAGGGGGCTTCGTTGCTGGGGGAAGAATGGACAGCGACATCAATGCGCATCGACGAGCACGTCGGTAATGAAGATGTGTTGATCAGTACGCTGGTGACGTTAGCGCCGCAGGAAGTGATCGTCCATTTTATTGATGGTTACCGGACCAATGAAGCGATCACGACCTTACAGGCCGTATTTGGGGAGCGCCTGCATTACTGTACCGGATGCGACCGTTGTCGTGCATCGGTGCAGCAAGGAGAGCGTTAGAACATAGACCTGGTCATTGTGCCATCAGTTGACAAGCGAATCGGGGGCGTCTACAATCAGAATCAGAGGCAAATCATGTGCCTCCCGCTGACTTGTCAAGCGGGAGGTTTGATTTTTCGGATGTAGGAGTGGACATTGTGAGCAACATTCAAGTAACCTTAAAAGATGGCGCTGTTCGGGAATTTCCGCTAGGAACGACCGTCGCCGAAGTCGCCATTGCCTTAAGTCGCAAACTGGCGCAAAATGCCCTGGCCGGCAGCATCAATGGCCGTGTCGTGGGACTAAATACACCGATTGACGTTGACGCTGCTGTCGAGATCTATACCTTTGATGATCCTGAAGGCCGGGAAGTGTACCGCCACTCGTCGTCGCACTTGCTGGCGCAAGCGGTACAGCGCTTGTTCCCGGGCACACAGTTAGGGATCGGGCCAGCCATTCAAGACGGTTTTTATTATGATTTTGACTCGGACCATGTATTTACGCCGGAAGACTTGGCCGCCATTGAAAAAGAAATGGCCGCCATCGTTCAAGCCGATCTGCCCATCGAACGGCGGGAAGTAAGCCGGGAAGAAGCGATCCGCTTTTTTACGGAAAAAGGCGAGAACTATAAAGTGGAACTGGTCCGGGATTTGCCGGAAGATGCCGTGATTTCGATGTATTCGCAAGGGGATTTTATCGATCTTTGCGCCGGTCCCCACTTACCTTCCACCGGCGCCATGAAAGCGCTCAAGCTGATGAGCCTGGCCGGCGCGTACTGGCGGGGCAGTGAGAAAAACAAGATGCTCCAGCGCATCTATGGTACGTCGTTCCCGAAGAAAACGCTGTTGGACGAGCATCTCCATCGCATCGAAGAAGCTAAGCGGCGTGACCATCGCAAGCTGGGCCAAGAACTGGGCTTGTACACACTTTTGGAAGAAGGACCTGGATTCCCTTTCTTCCTGCCCAAAGGCATGATTCTGCGCAATGAATTGGAGAAATTCTGGCGTCAAGCCCATGAAAAAGCGGGCTATCAAGAGATTCGTACGCCGGTTATCTTGAATCAATCGCTCTGGGAGCGTTCCGGTCACTGGTTTCACTACAAGGAAAATATGTACACCACGCAGATCGATGAAGCGGAATATGCCATTAAGCCGATGAACTGCCCCGGCAGTATGCTTGTGTACCGGCAGGATATCCATTCCTATCGTGAATTGCCTTTGCGCTTGGCTGAATTGGGTTTGGTACACCGTCATGAGCTTTCCGGTGCGTTGCACGGTTTGATGCGTGTGCGCTGCTTTACGCAAGATGACTCGCATATCTTTATGCTGCCATCGCAGATTAAAGAGGAGATCATCGGCGTCATTGATCTGGTTGATCACTTCTATTCGACCTTTGGTTTCTCTTATCACGTAGAACTGTCGACGCGCCCGGAAAACTCCATGGGCAGCGATGAAGCTTGGGAAAAAGCGACGGAAGCGCTGGAAGCAGCCCTGCAAGCTAAAGGTGTTGCCTATAAGCTTAACCCTGGCGACGGCGCTTTCTACGGGCCGAAAATTGATTTCCATTTAAAAGACTGCTTGGGCCGGACATGGCAGTGCGGTACGATTCAGCTCGATTTCCAACTGCCGGAGAAGTTTGATTTGACCTATGTCGGTGAAGACGGGCAAAAGCATCGTCCCGTCATGATCCACCGCGTTGTCTTTGGTTCGATTGAACGCTTTATTGGCATTTTGACGGAGCACTTCGCCGGTGCTTTCCCGGCCTGGCTGGCACCGGTGCAAGCGCGGGTGCTGCCGATTACCGATCGTCACCGTGATTATGCCGTTGAGGTCCGCGACGCTTTGGCAGCCAAGGGATTGCGGGTCGAACTGGATGACCGCAACGAAAAAGTCAACTATAAGATCCGCGAGGGCGGTGTGCAGAAGATCCCGTACCTGTTGATCGTTGGCGACAAAGAAGCGGAAAACCGCGCCGTAGCGGTGCGGAAGTTTGGCGCCGGCGATCAAGGTGCCATGGCTCTCGATGCTTTTGTGGACAAACTGGTGCAAGAAGTGGCGGAAAAAGCCCATAGCTAAAGCCATTGAAAAAGCTCGCTCCTTCATTAATGAAGGGGCGAGCTTTTTGCTTTGGCGGTGTTGTTGACGTTGATGTTGACGTAAGGAGCGTTAGCCTTTGCCGGATTTTTTTCTGGCCACCGGGGTGTAATGAGCGTAGCTTTTGGTTTTTTGGATGACCCCGGCAGCACGTTGGGCAACTTGCGTTGGCGTTACGGGAATACCCATCCCTTGCAGCATGTCGGTCACGGCTTGTTGGATCGCCGCCCCTTTATTCCCGGCATTTTTACCTGCAGCCGCGATGCGACTGCGCAGATTTTGGACCGCCTGGTCTACTGTGGATTTTTCCATTCAGTCAGCCTCCTTATTGATTGATCGAGTACCCAATATCAAGGTATTCGGCAAAGAAGAAATTGTTAATTATTACCAAAAAAAGTTTAGATGGTTGCGGTTGTCCATCCTTTGACCGGATCCGGCAGGAACAGCAAAAGCTCGCTAGAACGCACCAAAAGCCCGCTCCTTCATCAATAAAGGAACGGGCCCGATGGGATATCAGTTCACGATGAGCGACCAGTTGCTATAAGCGGGTACAGGAGCGGTAGGCCTGCTCATCCATCTCTTCGGCTGTAAAAAGATAACGTGGTTTGCCTACTTCGGCTGTAGAGAGCAAGTTTTGCCGGTTATATAAGGTGCCGTAGGGAACAGCAGTTAACTGCAGGGGAAAGGGTACACGGGCTTGCAACTGAGCCGTCCAATCGGGCGGCAAGGGATCAACTGTTTCTTCAATGACGAGATGGAGGATGTTTCCTGACAAACCCTTCGACGGCGGGCCGCTGGGTCCGGCGACCCAAAGATGATGGCCCGGCAAGGTGCCGACCAGTTCATCAAGATCCCAGAGGTCGAGTTCTTGGCCGGCAATGGTGATCAGATCGTGGCGGCGGCCGCGCAGTTCATAAGCTGCTCCCCGGCCACAAGCACAGGGGCTGAGAATTTTGCGGGCGCGATCGTCGGTGCGAAAGCGAATCAACGGCGTTGCTTTTTCGGTGATCGTGGTGATCACCAAGTTACCAATTTGTCCATCGGGCACTTCCGTTTGCCAGTTGTCGTCGAGCAATTCGATGATGAAATGATCCTCGATCAGATGCAATCGACCGTTGCCGCAGTCGGCCAGGCAAGTACCGGCTTCGGTCATTCCGTACAGTTCAATGACGGGAACTTGCCAGAGATCTTCGATCCAGCGGCGTTTGCGCGGTGTCAGTAATTCACCGCCGACTTCAATGGCCCGTAAGGCCGGAAAATCGCTGCGGCTATCTTTACCGAGCATGGCTGCTGTTTCCGCCAGGAGAATCGCTTGCATCGGCAACGCAGCCAGTACGGTGATGTCGAGTTTTTGCATCAACTGGATCACCCGGGCAAAGGGAGTGATCGTATTGCGAGAACTGGCGGCAATGACGGTAGCGCCTTTTTGCTGGGCTGCGCGGTGGATCATGTGGGCGATCAAGGAGAGGGCATAGGGATAGCGGATGAGCACACGGTCGCCGGGGCGAAAATCGATGCCGCATTGGTTGACCTGCCAGGCGTTATCGGCCAGATCGGCGCTTGTCAGCCAAGTGGAGACCGGTGTGCCGGTCGTACCGAAGGATTCATGATACTGGCGCAGTTGCCGGCGATCCGTCGCCAGCAGTCCCCAGGGGGACTGTTGGCGCAGATCGTCTTTGGTCACGAGAGGCAGTGTTTTCAGTTGATGCAGATCAGTCAGTTCTTCTGCGGGCAAGCGATCATGATAAAAGGGAGCTTGCCGTGCCCGGGCGATGGCTTGATTGAGTGCGGTCAGTTGCGGTTGGTTGACGGAGGTCATGGCTCCTGCCTCCTCCCTAGGACCATTGCAATAAGGAACGGATGTTGTCACCAAGGATCTGATCGATACCACTGCCGGCGATACGGAGCATGTGGATCTTCGCCAGTTCGACCAGCGGGTTGGATAGGGGAAATTCCGAGCCGAAGATCAGCTTGCCAGGGCCAAGTTGGTCCAGGGCATTTTGCAAGTGAATCAAGTTGCCTGTGGAAGTTTCCAAGTAGAGATTGGGGAGTTCGTTGGCGGCTTCGACGGCTTCCCGATCTGCGGGGCCAAAGCCCATGTGGCCCAGAATAAAGGAAACTTGCGGGTTTTCACGGGCCAGTTGGGCAAAGCGGGCCGTGGAAGCGCCGGGACTGTAGACGACGTGGCTGTAGACAGGGCAGCGATACTGCCAGCAGACTTGCACAAGTTCGGCGACGGCGTTGCTGCCAAAGGAAAACTGGTGGCTCATGGGCGATAACTTCAAGCCGCGAAAACCTTCGGCAAAAAGACGGGCCAATTCTTCCGCTGCTTCCGGCTCATGAGGGTCCACACAAGCAAAACCACGCAACATGGCCGGGTTCGCAGCTACGGCCGAGGCGACGGTAGCGTTGTCGGGGATGATATTTTCCGGACCCCGTTTGCCCGTCACATAGTCGGTCATGCGCCGGACATCCATCATGCCGCCGGGGACGAATACAGCGCCGCTGATGCCGGCGATGTCCATTTGCTCTTGATACAGGGCAGCACTGCCGTAGTCTGTATCGGAGATATGAGCGTGTGCGTCGATGATCATGGCATCCTCCTATTCGTGGATTACACGGACGGTTTTTCCGCCGGGGCGGGGCATGGAGGAAACAAACTCAATGGTGCAGGGCAGTCCGGCGGCGTACTCCATGCGGCTGGCGATTTTGTCGGCCAGCCGGTCGCTCGGTGTGACGCCGGACGCTAATTCGGTGCGGATCAGCAAGTTGTCAGGTTGCGCTTGGCGAGTGACAAATTGATACCAGTTGCCGATCTCGGCGATGCGCATTAAAAATTCTTCCAGATAAAAAGGTGAAAAGTCGGTGCCGTCAATGTGGATCTGATCATTTTTACGTCCCCGCAATTGCAGTCGCGGCAAGGCGACACCGCAAGAACAAGGCGTATTATCGAGATAGCCGAGATCTTCCGTGCGATAGCGAATCAGCGGCGTGTCATAACGGAGAAGACAGGTCACTGTAATTTCGCCGATTTCACCGGGGGCCAGCACTTCACCGGTGCCGGGATCAATGATCTCGACGAGGGAGTGGCCCGCAGCGATATGATAGCCGTCGTGATCGGCGCATTCGATACCGATGACGCCGCCTTCTAAGGAGCCGTAGTAAAAGTTGGCTTTCGTGCCCCAAAGTTGTTCGACACGTTGGCGAAAAGCTGATGAGCAGCCTTCGCCGGTGAGCCACATTTGTTTGAGGCCTAAATCACGGATGTCAAAGGATGCGGCAGCGGCTGTCTCAGCCAGGTTGATGGCATAGGAGGGACTGGTGACGGCGACCGTCGGTGCGAGATCTTTCATTAAACGTACTGTTTTTTCCGGTGAGGAGTAGGCTCCGCCCTTGCCGGCAGGGATGACTGTCGCTTCACAACTGTTCATCAAGGTTTTATGAAAGGCTAGGCCGGCGGAACTCATTTCATAGGGAAGGGCGTTTAGGCAGCGGTCCCCCGTTTCTACCGGTACTAACGTAGCGTAACCGGGTGCCAGGTCATGGAGGTAGTAGTCGCGCCAGGTTTGCATGACATAAATGGGGTTGCCGCCGGTCGTGCCGGTGGAGACATGGATGATGGCGATATCCTGGCGATCACAGGCCAGCAGCAGCCAGGGATCGGTGCGCATTTCGCTTTTGGTGGTAAAGGGCAGTTTGGCAACATCGGCGAGTTCTTGAATGTCCTTGGGATGAACTTCCCGCTCATCGAATTTTTGCTTGTAATAAGGAGAGTGTTCGTAAGCTTGTTGAATGACTTCGGTGAGGGCTGCTTTTTGATAACTTTCCAGGGCCTCTGGTGTCATGTTGTCAATATCGGGCCCGCTAAGGTGGTGCATCAGCCAGGCAGGAGTGCGCGCCTGGCTGATGCGTTTGGAGAATGGCAAATTCATGAGCGATTCCTCCCTTGGGCACGGGCGATCAACTGCCGGATGCGGGTGGCATTGTGGCTGTCGCCGGCTTGCTCATAAGCGCGGAGGAGCGTTGTTAACACATAGCTGTATTGGTCAGGGGAGAGGCCCGAGGCGCCTCGTTTATAGGATTTGAGCAGCAGTTGGAAGTCTTCAATCGTTTTTTGGGCCATCGGGAAAAAGGTTTCCGGCAGATGGGCCGTCAGACGGCCCCGTAGCCAGCGTAGGGTCATATTGCTGGGTTCCTTTTCGATGGCTTCTTTGAGCATACGCATGCCTTGGATGGTGTTGCCGAATTGGGTGGACGGTTCCAGGGCATAGCGGGCAAGCAGTGCTGTGGCGCTGCCGAGGTAGCCAAGCAGGAGCGGCTGATTCGGTGCCAATTCGTAGGCTTTTTGCAATGCTTTGTGAGCAGGAGCGGCGGCGTAGGCGGCACCTTCAGCGGCAAGATCATGGAGGCGAATGCCTTCAGTGATCAAAGCGTTGCTGTTGTTCATGGCATCGATCGTCTGGACTAAGCTTTCGTCAGAACGAGGGCGTTGGCGCTCGATTTGTTCGGCATAGGAAGCGGGAGGGTTAAGCTCGAGCAGTTTGGCCCAGGTGCTCTGGCACTCTTCATCCATTTCCAAGATGCGGTAGGCGTTACCGAGGTCGTAGAGTAACTGCCAGTATTGTTCTTGTGAAAAGAGTTGGGGATTTTCTTCGTAACGTGCGATCAGATATTCTAAATCACCGATCGCGGTGGCGGTGCGGCGAAAAAATCCTTCCGGCAGGCGCAGGCTTTGCCGGGCCCGCAGAAGACGGATTTCCACATTATCGGGCGCGGCGTTGACGGCCTGATCAAAAAGGGCAATGGCTTGGTGACCGTCTTTAAACATGGAATTGTAATCGGTACCATGGCGACTGGCTAAGGAAAGGCAATCCGCGTAATAGGCCGTAAGCAAGGGAGACCGTTTGTGACGCTGTTGAAAAAAAGCAAGGGCTGCTTGGAGTGCGGCACGGTCGCCCCGGAGGGCGAGACCGTGCCATTCGATGGCCTGTTTGGTATTGGGGGTTTTGGCCTTGGTGCCAGAGCGGGATGGTGCAGCAGCGGGGGAGGCGGTGACGGCACCGGCAGGCGCTGGTGTAATCACCGGGGGTTCGAAACCCCAAGGCGTTTCTTGCTGTGACGGGCGAATAAATGAGTAGGAGCGGGGCGAAGGCCGTAGTTTTTTCTTGGATTTCATGGCCGCCTCCTTTAATTAGCGAATCCGTTGTTGGGCAGCGGCTAAATCGGTTTTGACTTTTTCGATAAAATCGGCGCTGAGTTTGTCGGGGTATGCGGAAGCGTGCTGAAGCAGGTATTGGAAATCGGTAATGGCTGTGCGGGTGCGATGGAAAAATTCCTCCGGTATTTGGAAACTAACTTGGCTGCGCAAGAGCCGGGCATCGATGAAATCGGGATCGTTTTGCAGGAGTTGATCGAGGATTTTGAGGCCGACCATGACGTGCGAAAAACGTCGCGTGGGATTGTCGGCATCACGGCCAAGTAAGCATCGCGTACTGCCGTAATAGGCGTTGACCAGAGGATCTTGATTGTTGATTTTACGCAATTTTTCGAGCAGCTCATAGGCTTTGATGACCGCTTCTTTATTGCCGTCAGCGCCGGCGTTATGCCATTGGATGGCCGCATCCAGGTCGGCTTTAGGGATCAGTGCGGCAACCGGAGTAGCCGGAGTAGCCGGGGCAGCCGGGGCAGCCGGAGTAGCCGGGGCAGCCGGGGTAGCCGGGGCAGCCGGGGCAGCCGGGGTAGCCGGAGCAGCCGGGGCAGCCGGGGTAGCCGGGGCAGTCGGGGCAGCCGGGGCAGTCGGGGCAGCCGGGGCCGGAGGAGTGTAGGGAGGAACAACCGGGCGGTAAGCCGGTGTAGGCTGAGGTGGGGATGCCGGCGCTGCCGGCGGTGCAGCGGGCGGTGGAACTGTTTTGTGTTTGCGTTTTCTGGCCGGAGGGGACACTGCCGGGAATACCGGTGTGAAGTAGGAAGGGGCACCAGGTACGGTTACCGGTTTGGGCACAGGTGCGGGAACGGGTATAACTGTTGGTTTGGCAAGCGGTACCGGAACGGGATAAGTGACAGGCGCGGCGGAGCCTTTTTTACGTTTTTTGCGAACTTTTGATACCGGCGCGGAAGAGCTGTTGGTAGGAATGGCCGGTGGCGGAACTGCTGGCGCGGTGGCAGGAGGAGTTGCAGGCGTTACTGCAGGTAAAGTCGGCTTGGAAGGGCGAACGGCCGACCAACTGCGTGCCGGCGAAGACTGCGCCGGTGAATACCCTGGGCGGCGTTTTTTGGGTTTGCTCATGAGAAGCCTCCTTCTTAATGGAGAAACCGTCCCGGCTGATCCAGAATCGAACGAATATGGGCGGTCAATTGCTGCGGTGCGGGATCTTGGAAAATATTGCGGCCGATGGCGACTCCGCGCGCTCCGGCTTGCATCGCATCTTGGATCATGGACAGCAGGCGTTCGTTGGAGTCAATCTTGGGGCCACCGGCGATGACGACCGGCGGCTGCACAGCTTTGGTGATCATGCGGAAGCTGTCGGGATCACCGGTATAATTGATCTTGATAATATCAGCACCAATTTCTTCAGCCACACGGGCGGCGTGGGCAATTTTCGTCGGATTGTATTCATTTTCTTTTTTGCCGTCGCGCACATACATCATGGCCAGCAGGGGAATTCCCCAGCGATCACATTGCTCGGCGACGAAGCCCATGTCTTTGAGCATCTGACTCTCGGAAGCACTGCCCAGATTGACATGGACGGAAACAGCCGTTGCACCCAGACGCACAGCCTCCTCGACGGAAGCGATCAGTTCTTTGTGCGTCGAATCGGGAGCGAGTTGCGTCGAAGCCGAGAGATGCACAATTAGGTGGCACGTTTCCGGCAGGTGTTGGCTGATCTGGCGTGCTAATCCTTTATGGATGATTACTGCATCGGCGCCGCCGGCGGCCACTTGACTGACGATGCGGCCCATATCGGTTAATCCCGAAACAGGCCCAATGGTGAGGCCATGATCCATCGGAACGGATAACAGCGGACGATGGGGTTTAATAAGCCGGTTGAGCCGGATGAGTTTGCCGCTCAATGCAATCACCTCTCAACCTTTCTAGCGTTCTAAAATGGTTTCATCGACTTTGATACCGACGTGACGACCGGGGATGCTGATATAGCTGAGCAATTCGGTACCCGGCTGAATCGTAGTGGCATTTAAGGGTTTGCCGTCGGCACCCATGATGCGGATGTGCCAATCATCTTGGACGATAACGTTGATCGGGATGTCGATGCCGGCGCTGTTGCGCGCTGTGCCTTGGATTAACAGTAAGGGACGGACTTCAATCTTGACGCGGCCAACTGTGAGCGTACGCACTTGGCCTTGGGTATTCACACAAAGCACTTGGCTGCCGGCTTTGAGGTCCGTCAGGTATTCGGCAGCATCGCCGGGCATCCATACATAGGAATGAACGGCACCGGCATTGACCCGGAAGGGGCGAAGATTCATATAAGGAAGGTAGTGGGTTTCCGAGCAAACAAAGATCCCACCGTTCGATGTGGAACCAATCAGCATTCCTTCATCGGTCGTCATGATGCCGGTCGTATCGACACAAGCCCGCAGGCCCATACCGATATGGCGAACGGCTTCTACGCACAGGGGAACCAGTTCGATGGATTCCTGGCGCACCGTGGCGAGGTACTGACCGGCTTGGCTGATTTCCTGCAAATCGGTGCTGGCGAACAGAACACCGTCGCTGCCTTTTTCCATGACGCCGTACGCGATTTCCACGCCCATGACGGTAGTTTCTTTTTTGAGCAGGACCGTTTTGCGTTCTTGCAAGCGGGCGATGATCAATTCCAAGGGAATGTTGGTGGGCAAATCGAAATCAACGATGGCATAATCGTAGCGGGCGGCGTTTTGCCAGGCATCAGCCAGTTCTCCTTGCCCACCTTGCACAAACAAAGATAAGCAAGTGCGATAGCCCCGTTGGGCAGCCATGTCAAGAAGGGACGGCTCGGCGGACAAAACGATCTCACCTTCAGGAATCACTTCCAGATCATCGATGGCGGTGATGGCGGTGATGGGAACAGTCTTCCGGGGTAAATGCATTTCCTGGCGTTGGGCCGTCGTGAGGACAATGCGATCGATGGGGGAGTTGTGGACTAAACTCCAGGTTGCGTGATCGTCCAGGGGAAGGGTACGCCCGTCAAACCAAAACTCACGGGTGCTTTTTTGGGTAGAACTCATTAGCATTGACCTCCATGTTGGATTTTATTTCCAGGTTACGTTATTACCTATGCCGATGGACAAGCAGCGGTTCCTCGCCGGAGGAGGAATTGCCAATGAATGGATCCAAAATGCAGTAGGGGGAACTGTTTGTTTGTGGAATGATTTGCCAATAGAGAAGCCAAACAAGGAAAGGTTGCATACCTTGCTAAGGGATTCTGCTGCGTGATCGTATCGAAGAGAACCGGCAGGAAAACCAAAAATAAAGTAAGGAGTGAACTTTATGCCATTGATCAATTTATGTTGTTCCAGTAACTGTCCCACGGTCTGGGTAGACAGCGACGATGACCGTGTCATGTTGACCGATGATTACGGCGGCCGGACGGAGCATACCAAAGCCGAACTGCGTGCTTTCATTGATCAACAAGGGCAAAGCGTGGCTTCCCAGTTGCGCATCGATGATCAACATGGCGGCACCGTCCAGTTGACCGATGCCGAGTTTCGCAAATTAGCTCGGTTGTTTTTGGAGTACGAACAAAAATGATGGAGTACCTCTTTGCGCTATCGCTGCGTTTTTTCTTTTTTGACTTTATCCTCTTCCGGCCGGTGCGCCTTTGGCTCGATCAGCAGCATTATTTGCTGCGTAAATTGCTGCGCTGTCCTTTTTGCCAGGGTTTTTGGTGCGGGCTTTTTGTCTGGCCCTGGTCGCAAGGCGTGGATAGCTTGATTCGCTGGGGCGAGTTTGCTTTTGGCGTCGCCTTTTTGGCGTTTACCTGGAGTGTGATCATGGATCCGTTGATCGCGGCCTGGGAAGCAGGAAGGGAGATCAAGATTACCGATCAGGGGGAAAGGGGCAAGTAAACGGCAAAAGAAAAGGCACCGAGCGATCGGTGCTTTTTGCTTTTGCCGTGATTTTAGCGGCTTGACAGGCAAGGTGGTTTATGCTACAGTATCCAAGTGATGACAAACAAGCAGAAGCCATCCGCTTCTCACCCAGCAGCATACAGTTCGTTGGGTTAATCCGTTAAAGCCGCTTTTGTTCGCTTGCTCTGACCTGGTCATAGCCGGCAGGGCAATGCTGTGGTTTTGTGTGGAGCGCGGGTGGAAACACCCGCTTTTTTGTTTGTCTCGGTAAGAATTCAGGGGGTGAGCATTTATCAGCAAGGATCTGCGCATTAATGAGGAGATCCGCGTCCGTGAAGTACGGTTGGTGGGTCCCGAGGGTGATCAGCTAGGTATCCAGAACATTCGGGAAGCCTTGCGTATTGCCCAAGAAAAAAACCTTGATCTGGTCGAGGTCGCGCCAACAGCCAAACCGCCCGTTTGTCGGATCATGGATTACGGCAAATTCAAGTTTGAGCAAAGTAAGCGTGAGCGGGAAGCGCGTAAAAAGCAAAAAATTGTCTCGATTAAAGAAGTCAAACTGCGTCCCAACATTGAGGACCATGACTTTGAGACCAAAGCGCGCAATGCGATTCGCTTTTTGGAAGACGGGGACAAAGTCAAGGTAACGATTATGTTCCGGGGACGGGAAATTACCCATCCCGAATTGGGTCGACAACTTTGTGTACGCTTAGCTGAAGTATGTAAACCACTGGCTAATGTTGAGCGAGACGCCAAAGTCGAAGGCCGCAACATGATCATGATTTTGACACCGAAATCCGAGTCGGCTCGTGAGGCCAAGCCCGAAAAGCCGCGGGAGGCCAAAGCAACCCCTGCCAAGGCCGATCAGGAGGCAGTCGCTCCAACCGCGACTCCGAGCGCACCTGCTGCCGGTGCTCAGCCGATCGAAGCGTTACAGAACGACGCCAAGTAAGGCTTTTCGATCGATAACTCAACGATGAGGAGAGAGACAATATGCCCAAGATGAAGACCCACCGCGGAGCCGCGAAACGCTTCAAGAAGACGGCAACCGGCAAGTTCAAAGGCAAAAACGGCTATGCCCGTCACATCCTGGAGAAAAAATCGGCAAAGCGGAAACGCCAACTCCGTGGCACATGCGTTATCGATAAGGCCGATACGCCGAAACTCAATCTGCTGCTGCCTTATCTCTAGAATTCAGTTTCCCATTGATTATTGCGCATGATGCGTTACAGGAGGTCTTCGTATGGCACGTGTAAAAACGGGCGTCATGTCCCGTAAACGGCATAAGAAAATTCTGAAACTGGCTCGCGGTTACCGCAACGCCCGCTCCAAACTGTTCCGTTCAGCAAACCAAACGGTGATGAAAGCGCTGACCTATGCCTATGCTCACCGTAAAAAGCGCAAAGGCGATTTCCGTCGTCTTTGGATCACTCGGATCAACGCTGCAGCTCGGATGAGCGGCATTTCTTACAGCTGCTTGATCAACGGCCTGAAACAAGCGGGCATCGTGGTCAACCGTAAGATGCTGGCTGACCTGGCGGTCAATGACCTGCCGGCATTCAACCGCCTCGTAGAAGCGGCAAAAGCGAAAAATTCCTAAGTACATCAGGCATGACCCGGCAGAAGCGGTGTCATGCCTTTTTTCTATTGAGGAGGTTACTTATGCCTACCTATCGAGAGGAACCGGCCACGGTGATCACGTCGGTACAAAACATTCGCGTCCAGCGCGCCAAGGATCTGAACCGCAAAAAAGGACGTGTCTTGGCGGGACAGTTTTTGTTGGAAGGTGTACGCCTGGTGGAAGAAGCCCTTGCTTCGGGAATCCCCTTGCATGAAGGCTTTTACAGCGAACGCTTGCTGAACAGCGAACGGGGACAACAGCTCTACCGGCAGCTCCGCACCGGCGGTGTGGACATGGTACTGGTGACGGACCGGGTTCTGCAGGCGATCAGTGAAACGGAACAGTGTCAAGGGATTGTAATGATCGCCGATTTGCCCCGCTATCAATGGCAAGAGGTTTGTCAAAAAGCCGGAGAAAAAGCGGCAGCACTGCTGCTGATCATCGACGGCGTACAAGATCCCGGCAACTTGGGCACGATGCTGCGCACGGCCGAAGCAGCCGGTGTACAGGCAGTACTGTTGACGGCCGGTACGGTTGATCCCTTTAATCCGAAAGTGATCCGGGCGGCCATGGGCTCGGTGTTTCGCTTACCCCTGGCCAGCGCACCGTCATCGGATGAGTTGCGCCAGGTGCTTGCTGATCAAGGCATGGCGGTCTTTGTCGCGGACGCTCACGGCGAGCGGCGTTATGACCAGGCGGACTGGACGGTGCCGAAAATGGCTCTTGTCGTCGGCAGTGAAGCGCGGGGACCGGAACCACTCTGGCTGGAAGGCGCCAGCGAGATCGTGCGGATTCCCCTCTGCGCACCAGTAGAGTCCTTGAATGCGGCCATTGCTTCGGCCTTGTTGCTTTTTGAAGCGGCCAAACAACGCCGTACCTAATCATTGCCTCGGTTGCTTACCCTGACAGGGTGTGCTATAATTTGCCCATTAGGTCTTGGAACGCAGGAAGGTAGTGATGCTGGATGTTTTCGGCGGACTTATTCTGGCGTATCTTTGAGACAACAGGCTCCATTACTGCTTATCTCTTGTATCGTAAGTTGATCATGCAGTAAGGCCGAGATGGACAAATGTGATGAACGGGAAAAGTACCTTGAGCCTGGCGGTCAGGGAGATGAGGCCGTAGACTGGAAGCCTCGTTGCGACAAGTCAAGGGAAGTTCACCCGGGAGCAGTATGCTGAAGCCGCAGGTGGCGGTGTGTAAGCAAAGACGGATTCCCACCGTTAGCGGGGAGCGACGTTCGTCGACCGAGAGGACTGACTTTGCTGGCAGTCTAACGGGGTGGTACCGCGGAAAGAACCTTCCGTCCCCTTCAGGGATGGAGGGTTTTTTTGTATGAGTACAAGGATGCAAGATAAAAGTGAGGGGCACAGAATGCGCGAACAACTGGAAGCGATCCGGCAACAAGCCGCCGGAGAATTGCAAGGCCTGGACAACCTGGAGCAAGTACAAGAATGGCGCGTCCGTTATTTAGGTAAAAAAGGAGAGCTGACTGCGGTTTTACGCGGTATGGGTGGTTTGTCGGCAGCGGAACGTCCGATCATCGGCGCTATCGCCAATGAAGTGCGGGCCAACTTGGAGGAACTGTTAGAAGCGAAAACGCAAGGGATCAAGCAGCGGGAAAAAGAACGACGGCTGCAATCGGAATCGATCGATGTCACCTTACCCGGTGCGGTGACCATGCTGGGCAGCAAGCATCCCCTTACCCAAGTGATCGACGAGATCAAAGCGATCTTCCTCGGTATGGGTTATCAAATCGCAGAAGGTCCTGAGATCGAATCGGATTACTATAACTTTGAAGCGCTCAATTTGCCGAAAGATCATCCGGCCCGGGATATGCAAGATTCCTTCTATATCACACCGGAAATCTTGCTGCGCACCCATACGTCGCCAGTGCAGATTCGGACGATGGAGCGTCTGAAGCCGACGCTGCCGGTCAAGATCATTTGCCCCGGACGAGTGTTCCGTCGTGATGACGATGCGACCCATTCGCCCATGTTTCATCAGGTTGAAGGGCTCGTCGTCGATAAAGGCATTACCTTCGGCGATCTGCGCGGCACTTTGCTGGCGTTTGTCCAGCAGATGTTTGGCGCTGATCGTGAAATTCGCCTGCGTCCTTCCTTTTTCCCCTTTACGGAACCAAGCGCCGAAGTGGATATTTCCTGCGTGATCTGCAGCGGCAGCGGATGCCGTGTGTGCAAAGGTTCGGGCTGGTTGGAGATCCTCGGATCGGGGATGGTTCACCCCCGCGTGCTGGAATATGGCGGCTATGATTCCCGTGAGTTGACGGGCTTTGCCTTTGGCATGGGTGTCGAACGGATCGCCATGCTCAAATACGGCATCGATGACATGCGGCTTCTCTACGATAATGACATGCGCTTTTTAGCACAGTTCTAATCAAGAACGGAATCCAACAGAAGGGTGAAAAAGAATGCGGATATCAATGGACTGGCTGGGAGAATACGTTGCCCATGAGATGACGGCAACCGATCTGGCGGAAAAACTGACTCGTTCGGGCATCGCTGTGGAGAATGTGATCTGCCGGGATCGGGGACTCGATCATGTGGTCGTCGGTCTGGTACAACGAATCGAAAAGCATCCCGCTGCCGATAAACTTTGGGTTTGTCAAATTGAAACAGGTAATGGGGAAACGACCATCGTCACCGGCGCCCAGAATGTGCGGCAAGGCCATAAAGTACCGGTGGCCCTGCCCGGTGCTTGTCTGCCGAACGGGTTGACGATTACGCCTGTCGATTTTCGGGGCATTCCTTCGGCCGGCATGCTTTGCTCGGCCCAGGAACTGGGCCTCGATGAAAAAACGATCGCACCGGCCGACCGCGATGGGATTTTGATTCTCAGTGATGCAGCGGTGATCGGTAAGCCCGTAGCGGCGGCCTTAGGCTTAGATGTTCCTGTGCTGGAACTGGAGTTAACGCCGAACCGTTCCGATTGCCTGGCCGTGCTCAATGTGGCCCGTGAAGTGGCGGCGATCACTGAAGCCCCCTTGCAATTGCCCAAACAATATGCCGGTGCCGACGATCAATGCTGCAACGGCGGCGATGGCTGCACTGGGAACAAGGATGATCTCTGCTGCACGCAGGATCGGGTGCGCATCACCATCAACGATGGAGACCTCTGCGGACGCTATGCGGCGCGGCTCTTTACCAACTTGCGTTTGGGACCGTCACCGGTCTGGATGCAGCAGCGACTGCAAAGCGCCGGTATGCGGCCGATCAACAATATGGTGGACATCACCAACTATGTGATGCTCGAACTGGGTCATCCCTTGCATGCTTTCGATTATCATACCATTGCCCAAGGCGAGATCATCGTTCGCCGTGCTCAGGACGGGGAAGTGTTGACCACCCTCGATGGGCAAGAACGGACGTTGAATGCTGGCAACCTGGTGATCGCTGATCCGGAAAAAGCGATTGCCCTGGCCGGCGTCATGGGCGGTCTGGCTACGGAAGTGACCGATAACACCAAAGTGGTATTGCTGGAAGCGGCCCATTTCAACCCGGCCAGCATTCGCCGTACGGCCCGCCAGGTGGGCCTGCGCTCGGAAGCGTCGCAACGATTTGAAAAAGGTGTCAATGTCGATACCATCCTTTTTGCCCTGGACCGCACGGCACAACTCGTTGAGGAACTGGGTGTAGCCGACGTGGTTCCCGGCTATGTCGATGTCTATGAGCGTCCGAGCAAAGCGGCTTCAGTTGCTTTTTCTGTCGAGCGCATCAATGGCCTTTTAGGAACGAACGTAGACGGTGCGACGATGGCCCACTACTGGCAACGTCTGGGCATGACTGTTACCTGGTCGGATCCAGAAGGGAATGCCCAAGGCGTAGTCGAAGTGCCGACCTATCGCCCCGATATTACCGGCGAGCACGATCTGGCGGAAGAAGTGGCCCGCCTCTATGGCTATGACAATATTCCCACCACCTTACCGCAAGGGGCCACCACGGTCGGCCAACGCACGTGGCCGCAACTTGTGCAAGAGCGCCTGGGCGAAGTCATGGTCGCTTCGGGCCTGCGCGAAGTGATTACCTTTTCGTTTATCAACCCGCGTCATCTGGACCGGCTTGGGTTACCGGAAAATCACCGGCTCCGCCAAGTTGTTGCCGTAACGAACCCCCTCAGTGAAGAGCAGGGCATTATGCGCAGCATCATCTTGCCGAACCTGCTCGAAGTAGCCGCTCGTAACAGCAGTCGCCGCACGACCGATATCGGCATTTTTGAACTGGGCAGCGTTTTTGCTCATCCCGCCTCGCCGGAACCGCTGAAAGAATTGCCGGAAGAGCGCAAAAAGCTGGCCGCCCTGCTGATGGGTCAACCTGCTGCCGGGTGGCGTCAAAAGCCCGGTCCTTATGATTTTTATGATCTCAAAGCTGTCATCGAGAAGTTACTGGCCTGCTTGAAGATCAACGGCGTTACTTGGCAAGCCACCGGTGCGTTGCCCTATCTCCATCCGGGACGGGCGGCGCTGCTGACGGTTGAACAGGACGGAGCAACGATGGAATTGGGCTGGATCGGTGAGGTTCATCCGGATGTGACGGAAGCCTATGATTTGCCGGGACGACCGGTGGCGATGGAGTTGGATGTACAACTGCTCACCATGCTGGCGCGTGCTTTTGGCGAGTACAAGGCACTGCCGCGTTTTCCGTCGACGGACCGCGATATGGCCATGCTGTTGCCTGAAACGGTGCCGGCGAGCCAGGTGGAAGCCGTGATCGCCGCTACCGGCGGTACTCTCGTCGATCGCTGGCGCTTATTTGACCTTTATCAAGGCGCACAAATTCCTGCCGGCTATCGGTCCTTGGCCTACACGCTGCGTTATCAGGCAAGTGATCGAACTTTAACGGATGACGAAGTCAACCAAGCCCATGAAGCGATCAAAGCCGCTTTAACGGCCCAAGTGGGTGCCCGCTTCCGCTAAGGGTTTCCGTGCCCCTTGACCACAAAAATCGCGATCGCCATGTTGACGATCGCGATTTTTATTGGAAAGCTCGATTTTTGTCGAGAAGAAGGTTTTTGTAACGAATGTAGCGAAAAGAAAAAGTATATTATATCCTTTTTTGAGGGGGCACGTCCCGTGGCTGAACCAGAAATCTTCAAAGCGACTGTTCAGATCTTTGGAGATACATACAAATTACGGGGACCAGCTAGCCCGGAACATATGGAACGGCTGGCCGCGATCGTCGATCAGCGGATGCAGGAGATTGGCCAAAAATCGAAAAATGTATCCGTCGCGAAGATCGCCGTCATGGCCGCCTTTCATCTTGCCGATGATCTGCTGAAGCTACAGGAGGACTATGATGACCTCGTGAAGCTGCTTGATGATACCAGTGGGGCCAAGTAAAAAGGTAAGTCAAAAAAGCGCCAGGCGCTGCAGGTATTTTTTCCGTGCGGCTTTGGGGAAACCTATCCGTACAGAGGAGTGGTACAATGCATAACCAGGAAATTGCCTGGGCACTGAGTGAGATTGCTGATCTCCTGGAGATTCAGGGAGAAAAGCCTTGGTCATGGCGCAAAGCGGCCCGCGTCGTTGAAGGGCTGGAAAGCCCGGCAACCTTGTTACAAGCACGGGGCCAACTCGAAAAAATTCCCGGCATCGGGCCGGCTGTAGCTCAAGAAATTGATCAAATCGTTCATGACGGTGTTAGCCGGCGGCAACGCAAACTGCGCCAGCAAGTACCACCGGGCCTCATGGAAGTGGGAAAACTGCCCGGTATCGGTGTGGCTACGGTACAGCTTTTTTTTCGCCACGGTTTTACGACGTTGGAAGAATTGGAAGAAGCGGCGCGAGCCCGTAAATTACGCCGCTTGCCCGGGATGGGGCCGAAAACCGAAGCAGCGGTGTTGCGCGGGATTGAATTTTTACGCCGCCATCATGATAAATATGGGATTGGGATTGTCAAACCAATCGCTGAAGATATGTGCCGTTTTTTGCGCCAACTTGCCGAAGTACAACGCGCTGAAATCACAGGACCTCTTCGTCGCGGTCAGGAACTGCTTACGGACGTACAGATTCTCATCGTGGCCAATCCGGTCAGCGCTGTGCTGCAATTGCTGCGCCGCCATCCTTCGGTGGAAAAGGTACTCGCCGAAGGTCCCCAAAGCATTTGCGTGGCCAACGTCTTTGGTTTGCCTTTATGGATCGAAGCGGTGGATGAAGCTGATTTTGCGCGCCGCTGGGTAGAAACGACGGGACCGGCCGCTCACTGGCAGCAGTTGCAAAGCCGGAAGAGCGTGACTCCCGCTAATTCTTGGTCCCACTATCTGAGCGCCCAGGAAAACGAAGAAGCCTTCTATCAATCGCTGGGTCTACCGTGGATTCCGCCGGAACTGCGCGCCAACGGCCAGGAAGTGGCGCAAGCCCTCGCCGGACAACTGCCTGCCCTGATCGAAGCCGGTGATTTACGGGGCGACCTGCACATGCATACGGGGTGGAGTGACGGCGTATCTACGCTGGAAGAAATGATTCAAGCCGGCCGGGAGCAAGGCTATGAGTACATGGCCATCACCGACCATTCGCGGGCCTTATCGGTAGCCCGGGGTCTTTCGGAAGCGAAACTGCAAGAGCAGCGGCGACTGATCCGCCAGTACAGCGGGCGCGATAAAACGATGACCGTGCTGGCTGGCATCGAAATGGATATCTTGCCGGATGCCCGGCTTGATTATCCCGATGAACTGTTGGAAGGGATGGATCTAGTCATTGCGTCGGTCCATACCCATTTACGGCAAGAGCGCAGCAAGATTCACCAGCGGATCGAAACGGCCTTAAAAAATCCCCATGTCGATATTCTCGCCCACCCAACGGGACGATTGATCGGTCATCGTGAGCCCTTTGATGTCGATGTGGAATGGATGCTGGAACTGGCCGCCAAGACCGGCACGGCGCTGGAGATCAACTCCACACCGGATCGGCTCGATCTGGCACCGGCTCATGCGCGGATGGCCCGCGAATTAGGCATTCCGATCGTGATCAATACCGATGCCCATGACCGCTCCCGCCTGGGCGATATTCGCTATGGTGTTACGCAGGCCCGTCGCGCAGGGCTTGAGGCGGAGGACGTATTAAACACCCGGCCATTGAAAGAGCTGCAAGCCTTTCTTGACCGGTCCAAAGGGTAATCACCCAGACCTTAGAGAGTGTTAGAGAGCGTAATAGAGTGTTAAAGACAGAAGAGGAGCGAACTGCCATGAATATGCAAGAACTTTTTGATCTGATGATCAATCAGGGGATCGACGCTGATCCTCGGGGCCGTGCCGAAGTCGAAGCCTATCTGGCCAAACGCCGTCAGCAGCAAGAGCAACTGACGGAAGAAGAAAAAAAAGAACTTGATCCGGAGATGCTGACCAACCCCTATGCCGATTCGCGCATCCTCTGCGGTGATCCGGCCAAGGAAATCAAACGGGTGCTCGTCGGTGTGGATATTGAAGTGGGCGAAGTGCTTTTAGCCGATCGTCTCTGTGAAAAAGGCACATCTATCGATCTGATCATTGCTCACCATCCCGAAGGTAAATCGCTGGCCGCTCTCCATGACGTCATGCATTTGCAAGAAGATATGTTAGCGAAGCTTGGTGTGCCGATCAACGTCGCCGAAGGGCTCTTGGCCTCACGGATCAGTGAAGTCAAACGGGGCTTAGCGCCGCTCAATCACAACCGGGCCGTGGATGCGGCCAAACTGTTGGGCTTCGCCATGATGTGTGTACACACACCGGCCGACAATCAAGTCCAGAACTTCCTGGAAAACCGCATTGCCGAAAGCCGCCCGGAAACAGCCGGTGATATTCTTAAGCTCTTAAAAACGATTCCTGAGTATCAAGAGGCCGCTAAAAACGACGCCGGCCCCACCTTGTTTGTCGGGCGCAAAGAAGCGCGCTGCGGTAAAGTGATGGTCGATATGACCGGCGGTACATCCGGTTCGGAAGATGCCTACGCCAAGCTGGCGCAAGCGGGAATTGGCACGATTATCGGTATGCATATGAACGAAAAGCATCGTAAGGAAGCAGAAAAACACTTTATCAATGTTGTGATTGCCGGCCATATGGCCAGTGATTCACTGGGCATCAATTTGCTCCTGGATTCCCTGGAAGAGCGCGGTATCGACGTTGTGCCTTGTGCCGGTTTGATCCGCGTGCGCCGCAACGGCTAGGCGGCCCAATCAGCAAGCTAGCCCTCATAATCAACCGTCCTGGCGCATAGTCCTTATACGAGACGTAAATGTCGTGTGGGGGGGCGCAGGGGAGTGAAAAAGCACATCGTGCTGGCGCTGCTGGTGATCATGATGCCGTGGGGACTGGAACGGTCCGAAGCCGTTGATGCGGCAACACCGGCCCCGCTTGTTCGAGTGATCGCCGGCGGCGGCGAGGGATACGGCCAGTATATCCATACAAGTGGCCCTATCTACGTAACGAATCAGCGCTTGCTCATACCGTTAGCTGATTTGAGCGAACGGTTTCAGTATCATGTCACCTGGGATCAAGAACATGGACAAATGCAAATTCAGCAGGGACGGCAAGTCATCCAGATCCAGATCGGTGCAGCGGAAGCCAAACATAATGGTAACCCGGTAGCCGTTGAAGCGCCGGCAAGAACCATTGAGGGTGTAACCTACGTACCGTTGCGGCTGATTCATGAGTCCTTAGGCAAATATGTGTACTATTTGCCGGAATTCAACGGCGAACCAACGGTGTGGATCACTGATCGGCCGCTTTTGCAGGAAAAAGATGTACTTTCGCTTGATGACGATCCGAACTTTGAGCGACTGCCCGATGATCCGACAGAATGTCAGCGTCGATTGCTGCCGCAAGGAAAAACTCCCCGGCAAATCCAGCTGGGCGCGACGATGGCTGATGTTCGCCAAGCTTACGGTACCCCCTACAAGATGGAAACCGCTGAAAACGAGCAGACGCGCTGGGAATATCATTCTTTTTTCTTGCCGCACTCCGGTTATGCTTGGGTCTATGAGTTTACCTTTACCCAAGACCAACTCACGCAATTGTGCGTATCGTTGCCACATTAGCCAAAAAGCCTGCCTTCAAAATGAAGGCAGGCTTTTATGATCCGGTGATCGATGATCCGGTTAGCTATGATGTTGATACTTGGGCGCTTTGGCGAAGGCGCGATAGATATAGAAAGTGTAGGCGAGAACGATCGGCAAGCCAATCAACGCCAGCAAGGACATCACCGTCAACGTTCGCTCCGAAGAGGAGGCGTTAAAGGCGGTTAAACTGTAACTCAAGTCCAGTGAAGAAGGAACCAGGTAGGGAAAAAGTCCGGCAGCCACGATGCCTAACAAGCCAACAATCGTGATGCCCGATGTCATCAAAGGTGTCAAGCGCGATGAGCCACGGAGGGTCACCGGGAAATAAGCCAAACCGGCGATCGCCGCAACCGGGAACAGGTACAGCACGGGCATCTGTTGGAAGTTGGCAAAGAGTCGTGGCGTGGCCAGAAAAGACCAGACGGTGGCCACGACGAAGGCGATGGCCAGATTCAACCATGCTGAACGAGCCCAGAGTCGCGCTTTTTTGACTAATTCTCCGTCGGTCTGAGCGATCAAAAAAGCGGCGCCATGCATGGAAAACATGGCTAAACTGAGGAGACCCATCACCAGCGAATAGGGGTTGAGCAAGCCGAGAAAGTCGCCGGCATAGTTGCCGGCAGCATCAACGGGGACACCGCGAAGGATGTTACCCATGGCCACACCAAAGAGAAAGGACGGCAAAATGCTGCCGAAACTGAAGCCCAGATCCCAAGCATGGCGCCAGCGTGGGCTATCGACTTGGTGCTGAAACTCGATGGAAACAGCCCGGAAAATCAAACCTAGGAGTAAGAGGATCAAAGCCAAGTAAAATCCGCTGAACACGGTGGCATAGACCATCGGAAAAGCAGCAAAAATCGCACCGCCGCCGGTCAGTAACCAAACTTGGTTGCTGTCCCAGTAGGGACCGATGGAGGCGATCATCGTTTCCCGTTCCTGATCATCGTTGGTAAAAAGGTGCCAGCAGCCAACGCCTAAGTCAAAGCCATCCAACAGCGCATACCCGACGATCAACACAGCAACAAGCAAAAACCAGGTAATTTGTAATATTTCCATTGTCATTGTGCCACCCCCTTGGGATTCGTCTTGGCAGGACCGTTCCCGATCAGACTTGTCTTCACGGTCAGCGGCGTGACCATGTCAATACCGGCATTGATTTTGCGGTTGACGAGGTAAAACCAGACCGCAAAAAGGAAGAGATAAACAACGACAAAGAGAATGATCGAAGCCAGAATCTGCCAGGGCGGAACGGTAAAGGAAGCACCGTGAATCGTCAGCAACTGGCGATAGACGATCCAGGGTTGGCGGCCGATTTCCGCAGCCATCCAGCCAAGCTCGTTAGCGACAAAAGGCAAAGGAATGGTCAGGGTTAATAATTTTAGGAACCAGGTGCTATGCATCAACCGTTTGCGTTGCAGCAACCAAAGGCCGAGCGCCGGCAAGATGATAAACAAAGTGCCCAAGGCGACCATGATGTGAAAGGAGAAAAAGGTAGGCAGGACCGGCGGCCATTCTTCCCGGGGAAAATCATTAAGTCCTTGAACGACCGTATCGGTACGGTTGCCGACAAGAATACTGAGACCGCCCGGTATGGCAATCTCATTGTTGACGGTTCCCGTTTCTGGATCAGGAATACCGAAGAGCAAAAGCGGAGCATGGCTTTGCGTTTCAAATAAGCCTTCGAAAGCAGCCAATTTTTCCGGTTGGGTCTCCGCGACTTGGACGGCATGGGAGTGGCCAATCGCTAATTGGGCCAGGGAAGCACAAAAGGCGACGGTGAGAGCGATGCGCATCGATTTTTGAAAAAGTTCCACATGGCGCCGGCGGATCAAAAACAGGGCACTGATACCGGCGACAAAGAAGGCACCGGTGACCAAGGCACCGTCGATGGCGTGCAAATAGCGAGGGATCGTCGACGGGTTAAAGACGGCGGCCATAAAATCAGTTAACTCAGCGCGACCGTTGATGATTTCGAAGCCTGCCGGTGTTTGCTGCCAAGAGTTGGCCACGATGATCCAAAAGGCCGATAAGGTAGCACCAACAGCAACCAGCAACGTGGAGGCCCAGTACAAACGGGGTGAAACGCGGCCTTCTCCCCAGATCAACACGCCGACAAAGGCAGACTCCAGGAAAAACGCTAAAATGCCTTCGGCAGCCAGCGGTGCGCCAAAGATATCACCGACATAACGGGAGTATTCGGACCAGTTGGTACCGAACTGAAACTCCATGACGATCCCCGTAGCGACACCCACTGCAAAGGAAAGCGAAAAAATTTTAATCCAGAAGCGGGCCAAGTACCCGTCTTTCGCTTGGCCGGTGCGCATGTAGTTCGTTTGCATGATGAAAATCAGCCAGGCCAGACCAATGGTCAATGGGGGAAAGATGTAGTGAAATCCGGCTGTGACCGCGAATTGGATACGTGACAGTAAAACAGCATCCATTGGGGAACCTCCTTCACTGTAAAGTTGAATCACATAAAAATTTATAATAAAAGGTCAAACCTGCTAAAGGCTAAACCTTTGCAAGGCAGGCCTTCATCTGGTGAAGAATACAAAGTAATAACTGTTTACGTTCCATTGCACGATTGTTATCATAGCACAAGTATTATTTTTATGGTGTAAACAAATTGTAGCAAAAACCCAACCGTTTTGGTACCTGGCAGGGGTATTGCGCAAAGCTTTTTATCCCCAAAGCTTGTTTGGCGTGGGGTCAGGCCTTTGCTATAATGAAGAAAAACGGCGAATTTGAGGCGACAGAAGCAGATGAATGAAAAGAAAAAAAGAGCCAATTTTGATGTGGAACTATTAGCACCGGTTGGTTCGCCGGTGGCCTTGCGGGCGGCGGTGGAAAACGGTGCTGATGCCGTGTACTTGAGCGGCAAGCAATTTGGTGCACGGCAATATGCCGCGAATTTTGATCTTGATGAATTAGCGCAGGCTGTGGAGTATGCCCATGGACGAGATGTAGCCGTCTATGTGACGGTTAATACCTTGCTGACGGATGAAGAAATCAGCGCGCTGCCGGCCTATGGCCGTGATTTGGCCCGCATTGGCGTTGATGCAGTGATCGTGCAAGATATAGGCGTGCTGCGCGTTCTGCGTCAAGTGCTGCCTGAAATGGTAATCCACGCCAGTACACAAATGACCGTTAGTAACGTGGAAGGTGCCCGCAGACTGGCCCAGGAAGGTGTGCAGCGGGTGGTCTTGGCGCGGGAATTATCGCTGGAGGCGATGGAGCAGATTGCCCGCTTGCCCGGTGTAGAAATCGAGGTTTTTGTGCATGGGGCCTTGTGCATCTGTTATTCCGGCCAATGCCTCATGTCCAGTTTGATTGGCGGACGCAGCGGCAATCGCGGTCGTTGCGCCCAGCCGTGCCGCTTGAATTACAGCCTTGTCGATGCCGCAGGGCATGAATATCTGGACGCCCGCCAGACCGGAGCCTATCTATTAAGTCCTCGCGATATTAAAATGATTGAATCGCTGCCGGAACTCCTGCGGGCCGGTGTAAAGTCGCTCAAAATTGAGGGGCGCATGAAGCGGCCTGAATATGTAGCTACCGCCGTGCGGCAATACCGGCAAGCTCTCGATCGGGCGCTGCAGACAGTCCGGGGCGAGCAAGAAGCGCCTTTTGCGCCGACGGTTGACGAAGAACGAGCCTTACGACAGATTTTTAATCGCGATTTCTCGTCGGGGTACCTTTATGGGCCGCCGGGTAAGGAATTGATGAGCCTCAAGCGCCCGAATCACCGGGGGCTTTTTTTGGGGCGCATCCGGCGCTATGATGCCGGTCGTCGTCAAGCGCTGCTTTTGTTGGAAGAACCGTTGCATACCGGCGATGAACTGGAAGCGTGGGTGACCCGCGGCGGCCGCACAGTGACCACGGTAGAAACGATGACCGTTCAAGGCAAAACCGTACCATCGGCCCAAGCCGGGCAAGAAGTGCTGATTCCCTGGGCAGCAACGCTCCATCCGGGCGATCGCATTTTTAAAACCCAAGATCACTTGTTGGTGGCGGAGGCGCAGGCATCCTATCTTCGTCCGTCCGAGGCGCCGCGGCGCACCGCCCTAAGGGCCACCGTGCGAGCTTTTGTCGGTCAACCGGTGGAAGTTACCTTTTGGGATGAAGCCGGCCATCAGGGCACGGCGTTGACGACCGAACCGGCCCAAGTGGCGCAGCGCCATCCCTTGACCGAAGCGACGCTAAAAGAGCAACTGGGGCGGCTCGGTAATACGCCTTTTGTCTTAGCAAGTCTTAGCTTACAAAGCGATGGCAAAGCCATGGTACCGGTACGCTTGCTCAATGAAGCGCGTCGTGAAGCGATCCAAGCGCTCAGCCAGGAGCGACAACAGCGCTTTCAGCGCATTGAAGTCGACGAAGCCACGTGGCAGCAACGGTTGGAGCAACTGCAATGGCGCGACTATCGCCGCGCTTGTCAAGGGGCGCCACAAGGGCGCAAGGAGATGGCGCCCAAAAAATCGGCTCCCCAACTGCCGCTGCTCACGGTCGCTGTCGAAGGACTCGAAGCGGTGCGTGCTGCCACCCGGGCCGGAGCCGATGAAATTTATATCGGCACCGATGGCTTTCGCCATCTTCCCGTCGATGACTGCTCGGAGATCGTTGCCCTGTGTCACCGGCAACAGGTGCAACCGGTGGTGGCCTTACCGCGGCTTTATCGGCCGGAACAAAAGGAGTCGGTTACTCAACTGATTGAACGTTGGGTCCATGCCGGTGCGAGCGATTTTGTCGTGCCGAATCTTGGCTATCTGGAATTGCTCCAACAACATCCGGTGAAGTGGCGCGCCGACTATCCTCTATGGAGCTTTAATGCGCAAGCAGTTCACTACTGGCTGGAGCGGGGAGCTCAAGCCTACACGGTGAGCCCGGAATTGACCTTAAGCCAATTGACGGTGATGGGGCGCTGCTTGTCGCAGCACGATAATCGCGCCATCGAGGCCGCCGAATTGATCGTTCATGGAGCCATGCCGATGATGGTTACCGAGTATTGTCTGCCTGGTGCCTTGCTCGGCCAGCGAGGAGAAAAGCCTTGCGCTGCACCGTGTAAACAATTGCCGCCCTTGTTTTTGCGCGATCGCATGAATTTTCTTTTTCCGTTGCACATGGATGGTTTTTGCCGGATGCATATCTTTAACCCCAAGACCTTGGCGTTGTTGGAATCTTGGGCCGATCTTCTACCGCTGGCCATTGGTCGCTGGCGTATGGAGATGCGTACGGAACCGCCGGCGAAGGTGCAGACGATCGTGCAACTCTACCGACAAATCATCGATCAGGCACACCAACCGGGCAACGTGGCCGAACGAACATCGACGGCGTTGGCGCAACTGCAACAGCTTTATCCTGCCGGTACGACCAAAGGCCACCTGTACCGGGGCGTAGAATAAGGAGAGAAACGCTTGAACGAACGAACCTTGGCGAAGCTTGAATTTGATAAAATCCTGGGACAACTTGCCGATCGTTGTGTATCGGCGATGGGCCGAGAACGGGCAGAACAATTGCGCCCGTCGACACGATTATGGCAAGTCCAGGAAGGCCTGGCCGAAACGACGGAAGCCAAAGAAATCCTGCGTCTCCAACCCAATGTGCCCTTAAGCGGCATTTTTGACATTCGGTCATCAGTCCGGCAAGCGGCGATCGGCGGTATCGTGGAACCGACGGCGTTGCTGCAAATCGCGTCCACATTGCGTACATCGCGCCAACTGCGTACTTTTTTGCTTGGTGACGGTGAGAAAGAAGGACTGCTGGCGGCGCTGGCCGAGAGTTTAGGTGTGTATCGGGAGATTGAGAAAGCGGTGGAGCAATGCATCGGCCCCGATGGTGAAGTGCTTGACGATGCGTCGCCGGAACTCTATCGCCTGCGTCGTTTGATGCGCACGATTCAAAGCCGCGTTCGTGAAAAACTGGATGCCATCGTGCGCAACAGCGACACGCAAAAGTACTTGCAAGATGCCCTGGTCACGCAGCGTGGTGATCGGTACGTGGTGCCGGTGCGCTCCGAGTACCGCCAGCACATTCCCGGCATCATTCATGATCAATCGGCCTCCGGTGCGACCGTTTTTATTGAGCCTATGGCCGTCGTCGAGCTGAACAACGAATGGAAGCGCCATGAAGCGGCGGAGCGCACCGAAGTGATGCGGATCTTACAACAATTATCGGCGCAAGTGGCCCAACAGGGCGATGACATTCTGGTCTCGCTCGATGTGCTGAGCCGCCTTGACTTTATCTTTGCGAAAGGCAAATTGTCGGCAGCGTACGACGGCGGCGAACCGGCCATTAACCGTCAGGGGCGCATGTATATTCGCTTAGGACGCCACCCGTTGATCAAAGGTAAAGTCGTGCCGATCACGGTGGAACTGGGCGGCGATTTTGACACCATGGTGATCACCGGTCCCAACACCGGCGGCAAAACGGTGACCTTAAAAACGGTCGGCCTTTTAACCCTGATGGCGCAGGCCGGTTTGCATGTGCCGGCGGAGCATGGCACGGAGATGGCCATCTTTGAGCGTGTCTTTGTCGATATCGGTGATGAACAATCGATCGAACAATCGTTAAGTACCTTCTCTTCCCATATGACGAATATCGTAACGATATTACAGGAAGTTGCGCCGTCGAGCCTGGTCTTGCTTGATGAACTGGGAGCCGGCACCGATCCGGTGGAAGGCGCAGGGCTGGCTCAAGCGATCATGGAGTATTTGCAGCAACGTGGTGCTAAGACGATCGCCACAACCCACTACAGCGAATTAAAAGCCTTTGCCTATGCCCATGAGCGCGTGGAAAATGCTAGCGTCGAGTTCGATGTGGAAACGTTATCGCCCACGTACCGCTTGCTGATCGGCCGCCCCGGGCGATCGAATGCCTTTGAAATTGCTCAACGGCTTGGTCTGGGGCGCCCGATCATTGAACGGGCCCGTGCGCTCCAAAGTCAGGAAGATCGCGATATTGCGACGATGATCGAACAACTCGACACCACCCAAGCGCAAGCCGAGCAAGAACGGGAAAGTGCCGAGCGGCTCCATGAAGAAGCCGAGCAGCTCCGGAGGACCTTGGAAGCCCGGGAAAAAGCGTTGCGCGAAAAAGAAAGCGCCTTACTGGCGAAGGCGCGGGAAGAAGCCTATTCGCTGGTGCGGGCGGCGAAAGAAGAAGCCGAAACGATTGTCCGCTCCCTCAAAGAAGCCTTGGCCCAAGCGCCTTCCCGTGATGTGCTGGCCAAAGCGGAAAACGAGCGCAACCGCTTGCGCCGGCGTCAAAGTGAAATTGGCGGTGAACGACTGCAAAGCACCGTGCCGGAAGCAGGATTATCCAGTGTGCGCATCGGGCAAACGGTCTTTGTGCCGCGCCTCAACCAAAAAGGTACGGTGCAAACGCTGCCCAATGCTCAGGGCGAACTGCAGATTCAAGCCGGTATTCTCAAATTGACCGTTCGCTTACAAGAGCTTCAGGCGGCCAAAGAAGATAAAAAACGAACGGGCCAGACGGAATATGCAGCGATGGCCAGCAATAAAGCTCGCGATATGTCGCGAGAGCTTGATTTTCGCGGCACCACCGTGGATGAAGGGTTGGAACTGGTGGCCAAGTATTTGGACGATGCCTACCTGGCGGGCATTTCTCCGGTCTACTTAATTCATGGGAAAGGAACCGGGGTGCTGCGCACCGCCATCCGTAACTACCTGCAAAAGCATGCCTATGTCAAACATTTTCGCAATGGCGATGCCAGCGAAGGGGGACTGGGTGTGACGGTCGTGGAGATAAAAAATTAGCCCGGCAGTAAATCTGCCGGGCAATCGTTAGATTATCGGTTCACTGTTGGTGACGGTGTAGTCGCTGTTGGTGATGTAGGCGTAACGGAAGGCGTTTTAGGAACCGAAGGTGTACTTGGGGCTTTACCGGCAGCTGGGGCGGGCGCTTGAGGCGTCGTCTTGCTGTCGGTATTTTTCTGCCCACTTTCCTGAGATCCTGGCAGGAACGTTGGTGCTGACGGGGTGGCTGGCAATGTCGGCGCTGTTGGTGTTGCCGGATTGGTCGTGCCCGTGACTTCTTCCGGCGGCGGTGCTGCTTCGGCAGCCGTCTTAGGAATCGGTGTTTCCAATTCGGCATCGAGCGGCACTTGGGTTCCTGTGTAGGGCGTAGGACGACTCAAGAAAACGCCGCTGACCACTTGGGAGCACCCGTCGCCCGGTGTATGCGGTTGTTTCGTGTCGGCACAAAGATCGGCAGCCACCCAAACATTGCTCGTTTCTTGCGGTACTGTGTTTTCTGCCATTAGTTCGGTCCGGATGAACTGCGGTGGCGTCAGTGCGCTGGGCAGCAATCCCGACTTGATATCGACAGCTACTTCGGTGATGCCACCAGGGCGAGCAAACGGTTTGATTGGTACGCCTTGCAGCGCTTTACTCATCACTGAGCGCCAGATCTGCGCGGGATAAGAACCACCATAGGTTTTATAGAGGTAATGATTACGATCGGTGTCATCGTAGCCCATCCAGACGACGCCGGTTAACTCTGGTGTATAGCCGGCAAACCAAGCATCTTTGTTGCCGGTGACCCCTTTAAATTGCGGAATATCCTGAGATAGCTCGGTTGTTCCGGTTTTACCGGCGACCGGTCGATCCAGTTGTGCCTTGGTCCCCGTACCGGCCTTCACGACTGTTTCCAACATATTGGTCATCAGATAGGCTGTGGTTTCCTTCATGACCTTTTTCTGATTCGGCTTGGCATCGACGACAGGCGTATTCTTACTGTCAACAATTTTGGTCACCAGGTGGGGGCGGTTCCAGACGCCTTGATTGGCAAAAGCGCTATAGGCGCCGGCCATATCGAGGGGGTTCGTGCCTTGCGACATGCCGCCCAGTGCTAAGCCGAGGACCATATCGTTTTTCTCATCAAGGTGATTGATCCCCAGATCTTTGGCGAAATTAAAACCTTTTTGCACACCGATTTCATTGAGCATTTTGACGGCATAGACGTTTACGGAAAACTGCGTCGCTTCACGCATGGTGATCAGGCCGCGATAGGAGCCGTCATAGTTGCCGGGCTCGTAACTGCCGTACTTGACCGGCACATCATCCAAGACGGTAGCCGGCGTTTTGCCCATTTCCAGCGCCGGGCCGTAGACGGCAATTGGTTTAAAGACAGATCCGGGCTGACGTTTTAAGGCGGTGGCGCGGTTAAAACCACGACGGGCATAATATTCACGGCCGCCCACAATCGCACGGGCTTCGCCGGTGTTGTTATCGATAACAGCGATGGCCGCTTGCACAGGTACATTATCCTTCGCAGGAGGATAGTTGGCCTTATCGGCTAAAGCTGCCTCGGCCGCTTTTTGCGCTCGGGGATCGACGGTGGTGTAGATTTTCAGGCCACCCTTGTAAAGCAGATCCTCGCTGATACCGTATTTATCGATGCACTCTTCAATCACCGCATCGACAAAGTAGGGGTATCTGAGATCGTTGCCGGCAACGGTCCGTTTCGGACGATCGAGCAAGCGGGGCGGTGCTTTTTTCGCAGCCTCACCTTCGGCCGGTGTGATATAACCACGCTGCACCATCCGGGAAAGGACCAACTGACGGCGCTGTTCCGCCAGATCGGGATTACGGTAGGGCGACCAGCGCGAAGGTGCATTGGGCAAGCCGGCGAGCAGCGCTGCTTCGCTTAAGGTGAGATCGCCGACATTTTTGCCGAAAAAGGTTTGGGAGGCCGCTTGTGCACCGTAAGCACCTTCACCAAAGAAGATTCGGTTCAGATACATTTGAAAGATTTCATCTTTGGAGAATTTCCGCTCCAATTGAAAAGATAAAACCATCTCTTGTACTTTTCGCTTGAGGGTTTTTTCCGGTGTGAGATAAGCATTTTTCACCAGTTGTTGGGTGATCGTGGAAGCACCTTGGGCACCGAATCCGCCGGTGACATTGGCCACCGCAGCCCGGGCCAGCGCAATAAAATCAACACCATGATGTTCGTAGAAATTGCTGTCTTCCGTGGCCAAGAAGGCTTGACGCAAGACCAGGGGAATATCCTTTAATTGAACTAATGTGCGATTCTCACCGGCGTGAAGACGAGCAAACTCTTCTTGATTCATGTCATAAAGAACACTGGTAGTTTGCACGTCCAGTTCATTGGGGTCAAAAGACGGTGCTTCCGTAGCCCAGGCAAAGACCAGGCCGGAACCGACTCCCAGCGTAATCACCAGGGTGATGGTGATCAACAGCATGGATAGGCGCTTATAGTTCAATCGTCGACGAGGTGGTCCCAAATCATTCATCCTCCTATATGTATAAGAATCGGCATATCCCCAGGTAATATAGGCGCATCATCCGTAATTGGTGATGCGAAAACAAACTTAATTATAACATATTGTTTTCCGCTGGGGGAGAAAGGGAATCGCCTTCCCCGGTTTTGTTGAAAGCAGGGAAGAAGCGTGATAGAATATCTTGGCATAATAGCCAGACCCCTGTAACAGTTTTTCCAACAGGAACAAAAATAAAGCAGCGGTAGGCGCTGACCATTCAAGATCGAAGCAAGATGATGGAATGATGATGGAATCAGGAAGGGGAACAACCGTGATGGCAGATCAGCAAGTACCGGCAGAAATCCAAGCGGAAGTAGCGCGCCAGATCGCCCAACTTCGCCGTGGCGTGGCGGAGATTGTACCGGAAGCAGAACTCACACAAAAAATTGAGAAAGCATTGTTGCAGAAGCGACCATTGCGGATAAAGTTAGGCCTCGATCCCACGGCCCCGGATATTCACCTTGGTCACACCGTAGTATTGCATAAAATGCGTCAGTTCCAAGACCTGGGACATCAAGTGGTCTTACTGATTGGTGATTTTACCGGGCGGATCGGCGATCCTACCGGGAAATCAGAAACGCGCAAACAACTGACCGAAGAAGAAGTGCTGCGCAATGCCGAAACCTATAAAGAGCAGATCTTTAAAATCCTTGACCCGACAAAAACGGAAGTGGTCTTTAACTCTACTTGGCTGCAACCGCTCAACTTTGCCGATATTTTGCAGCTTGCCGGTAAATATACGGTAGCGCGCATGCTGGAGCGGGAAGACTTTTCCAAACGTCTTCGCGAAAACCTGCCGATTGGTATTCATGAACTTTTTTATCCTTTAATGCAAGGTTACGACTCGGTGGCCCTTCGTGCCGATGTGGAACTGGGTGGTACCGACCAAAAGTTCAACCTGCTTGTAGGACGGGTGTTGCAAAAAGAGTATGGCCAAGAACCGCAAGTGGCCTTAATGATGCCGATTTTGGAAGGGCTCGACGGTGTGCAAAAAATGAGCAAGAGCCTGGGGAATTACATCGGTATCAGTGAGAGCCCACGGGAGATGTTCGGAAAAACGATGTCGATCAGCGATGCGTTGATGACCCGTTACTTTGAACTGGTCACAGCGGTACCGACCGAAGAGATTCAAGCGATTGAAGCGGGACTGGCCAGCGGGCAATTGCATCCACGGGATGTGAAAATGCGTCTGGGCCGAGAAATTGTCGCCTATTATCATGGCGCAGAAGCGGCTGAACAAGCACAAGCTGAATTTATTAACATCTTTCAGAAGAAAGACCTTCCTGATGATATCCCTGAATATCATGTTCCGGCAGAGCTGGCGCAGGTCGGATCGGCTTGGATCATCAAGATCATGGTCGAAGGCGGCATGGTTGCTTCCAACGGGGAAGGACGCCGCATGATTACCCAAGGCGCTGTAAAGGTCAATCAGGAAACCGTCCGAGAAGTGGAAGCGGAAATCCCTTTGACCGATGGCACGATTATCAAAGTGGGCAAACGTAAGTTCTTGCGGATCATCAATCCCCAGCAGCAGTAACTCTGATACCCCAAGGGGTAACCCTAGTAACGGCACATCTATTGCTCGTCATGATCGATTTGATTCTTTGGCTGGCGATTGATGTGCCGTGCGATT
This sequence comes from Heliophilum fasciatum, assembly GCF_004341395.1. Classification (GTDB taxonomy): domain Bacteria; phylum Bacillota; class Desulfitobacteriia; order Heliobacteriales; family Heliobacteriaceae; genus Heliophilum; species Heliophilum fasciatum. Next base: position 1,825 of record NZ_SLXT01000001.1, on the reverse strand, counting down.
TTATATAAGAAAACGTTAGAACCGACAATGGTCATTGTGGCGATAAAAGCTTCACCGAGTAAGCCGGTTCCGGCGAGGCAACCAACCGCTGAAGAACACCAAAGTGTGGCTGCTGTGTTTAAGCCGCGTACGTTCATCCCCTCGCGCATGATCACACCGGCGCCGATAAAGCCAATCCCCGAGACAACCTGGGCGGCCATGCGCAAGGGGCTTTCATCTTGTATGGTCATGAGGCCAAGTAAAACAAATAAGGCAGAACCTACAGCCACAAGGGCATTGGTCTGAAGTCCGGCCAAACGATGGTGCCATTGGCGTTCAATACCGATAATGGCGCCCAAGAGTAAGGCCAAAAACGTTCGTACGGCAAAATCTTGAAGTTCCATCAAGCAGTGAGCACCTCCTTATCCATGTTCGCATAAGATGGCGAAGCAGGGGGGTGGCCAGAATTGTCAATACGCTATCGCGGAATGCCTGGCTCATCACAATTTTTCCGCAAACCTACCGGTTGTTTGATTATAGCACTGGTTGGCCTAATGATTATCGTTGGGGCGCTATTTTTAGCGGAAAAAAGTTTAAAAGCCACAGTACTCGTTCTGGCCGAAGATAAAGTACAAAGCATGGCGACAGAAGCGATTCATGAAGCGATTCGCCGTCACATTGGCGCTGCTGGCGGCAGCAAAGAGCTTGTTTTTTATAAAACCGATCAGGAAGGACGCATCGTACTTGTACAACCGGATACGTTGCGCATCCAACAGATGGCCGCCGAGACAACACTGGAAATTCAGAAAACATTGAACCAATTGCCGTTGACGGAATTGACGATTCCCTTAGGGCATGTAACCGGAACGCGCCTTTTGGCGCACAGTGGCCCGGCCATTCCCGTTACGATGCTGCCGATTGGTTATGTAAAAGTGAGTGCTCGTGAGACCTTTGAGGATGCCGGTATCAATCAAACTAAGTATGTTGTTAACTTGGATATCGAAGCTCGTATGCGCGTAGCCTTGCCATTGGTCTCTTCCGAACTGCCGGTGATTACGCAAGTGCCAGTCGCAACAACCATCATTAACGGTGATGTTCCCAATGTCTATCTGCAGGGTGCAGTGACAATTCCGCCGGGCGGGATTGTTCAGCAACCAGGGTCGCAGTGAGGGAAAAAGAAATCTTAAATTGTTGAAAAAAGGGGTTGACGAATAAGAAGCCGTTGTGCTATCATACTCCTTGCCGATGCGAGATGGTTAAATAAATTTTAACAATGGTTAGATGAATTTTAACAAGCATCGACAAGCTTGGTCCTTGAAAATCAAACAGTTGGAAAAAGCGTGATAACCTTTTAATTTATGAATTCCAGTTAGTAAGTAAACGAGCTTGACTCGAACACTTCATATTTTATGGAGAGTTTGATCCTGGCTCAGGACGAACGCTGGCGGCATGCCTAACACATGCAAGTCGAACGGAGCACGGAAGTTTCGATGGAAGTGCTTAGTGGCGGACGGGTGAGTAACGCGTGGATCATCTACCTCGGTGTGGGGAATAACAGCCCGAAAGGGCTGCTAATACCGCATAACATCCTTACGGATCAAAGGCTTTGAGCCGCATCGAGATGAGTCTGCGTCCGATTAGCTCGTTGGTGGGGTAAGAGCCTACCAAGGCGACGATCGGTAGCCGGCCTGAGAGGGCGAACGGCCACACTGGGACTGAGACACGGCCCAGACTCCTACGGGAGGCAGCAGTGGGGAATCTTCCGCAATGGGCGAAAGCCTGACGGAGCAATGCCGCGTGGGGGAAGAAGGTCTTCGGATTGTAAACCCTTGTCTCCAGGGAAGAA